>NZ_CCAT010000096.1 GCF_000612845.1 Clostridium ihumii AP5 | reverse complement strand
AGAGTTTGTTCTCTGAAAATTGCACAGTGATTATTTTTAGGTCAAGCCCTCGACTTATTAGTATGAGTCAGCTGAACATGTTACCATGCTTACACCCCTCACCTATCAACCTGGTAGTCTTCCAGGAGTCTTACTAACTTACGTTATGGGAAATCTCATCTTAGGGTGGGCTTCACGCTTAGATGCTTTCAGCGTTTATCCCTTCCCAACATAGCTACCCAGCTATGCCACTGGCGTGACAACTGGTGCACCAGAGGTTGGTCCATCCCGGTCCTCTCGTACTAAGGACAGCTCCCTTCAAATTTCCTACGCCCGCGACGGATAGGGACCGAACTGTCTCACGACGTTCTGAACCCAGCTCGCGTGCCGCTTTAATGGGCGAACAGCCCAACCCTTGGGACCTACTTCAGCCCCAGGATGCGACGAGCCGACATCGAGGTGCCAAACCTCCCCGTCGATGTGGACTCTTGGGGGAGATCAGCCTGTTATCCCCGAGGTAGCTTTTATCCGTTGAGCGATGGCCCTCCCACGAGGAACCACCGGATCACTAAGCCCGACTTTCGTCCCTGCTCCACCTGTATGTGTCGCAGTCAGGCTCCCTTCTGCCTTTGCACTCTTCGAACGATTTCCGACCGTTCTGAGGGAACCTTTGGGCGCCTCCGTTACTTTTTAGGAGGCGACCGCCCCAGTCAAACTGCCCACCTAACAATGTCCCGTGACCAGATTCATGGCCTCCGGTTAGAATTCCAGTACTATCAGGGTGGTATCCCAAGGTCGACTCCACAACAGCTGACGCCATTGCTTCCAAGTCTCCCACCTATCCTGTACAGATAATACCGAAACTCAATGCTAAATTGCAGTAAAGCTCTACGGGGTCTTTCCGTCCAATCGCGGGTAGCAAGCATCTTCACTTGCACTACAATTTCGCCGGATTTGCTGTTGAGACAGTGCCCAAATCATTACGCCATTCGTGCGGGTCGGAACTTACCCGACAAGGAATTTCGCTACCTTAGGACCGTTATAGTTACGGCCGCCGTTTACTGGGGCTTAAGTTCATGCCTTCGCTTGCGCTAAGCAATCCCCTTAACCTTCCAGCACCGGGCAGGCGTCAGCCCCTATACATCAGCTTTCGCTTTAGCAGAGACCTGTGTTTTTGCTAAACAGTTGCTTGGGCCTATTCTCTGCGACCTACTTTCGTAGGCACCCCTTCTCCCGAAGTTACGGGGTCAATTTGCCGAGTTCCTTAACAGCAATTCTTCCGATGGTCTTAGGATTCTCTCCTCATCTACCTGTGTCGGTTTGCGGTACGGGCACTAGCTTCCTCCATAGAGGCTTTTCTTGGCAGCGTGGAATCAGATACTTCGCTAAAATTAGCTCCCCATCACACCTCAGAATTGTTTCAGCGGATTTGCCTACCGAAACTCCCTAAGTGCTTAGACACACATCCAATAGTGTGCACATCCTATCCTCCTGCGTCACCCCATCTGTACAAACGTACGCTAGTGGTACAGGAATATCAACCTGTTGTCCATCGACTACGCCTTTCGGCCTCGCCTTAGGTCCCGACTAACCCTGGGCGGACGAGCCTTCCCCAGGAAACCTTAGATTTTCGACCGCCAGGATTCTCACCTGGCTCTCGCTACTTATGCCAACATTCTCACTTCTGCATCGTCCACCGCTCCTTTCGGTACGACTTCAGCCAATGCAGAAAGCTCCTCTACCGCGTACACATTAAGTGCACACCCATAGCTTCGGTGGTAAGTTTTAGCCCCGGACATCTTCGGCGCAGGATCTCTTGACTAGTGAGCTATTACGCACTCTTTAAATGAGTGGCTGCTTCTAAGCCAACATCCTAGTTGTCTTAGAAATCCCACATCCTTTACCACTTAACTTACACTTTGGGACCTTAGCTGATGGTCTGGGCTGTTTCCCTTTTGACTACGGATCTTATCATTCGCAGTCTGACTGCCGAAATAAAAGTATCTGGCATTCGGAGTTTGATAAGGTTCGGTAAGCGGTATGCCCCCTAGCCTATTCAGTGCTCTACCTCCAGTACTCAGTTAATCGACGCTAGCCCTAAAGCTATTTCGAGGAGAACCAGCTATCTCCGAGTTCGATTGGAATTTCTCCGCTATCCACAGCTCATCCCATGGTTTTTCAACACCAACGTGGTTCGGACCTCCACGACATTTTACTGTCGCTTCATCCTGGCCATGGATAGGTCACCCGGTTTCGGGTCTACGACATGCAACTTTGCGCCCTATTCAGACTCGGTTTCCCTTCGGCTCCGTACCTTAAGTACTTAACCTCGCTACATATCGTAACTCGTTGGCTCGTTCTACAAAAAGCACATCGTCACACATATAAAGTGCTT
>NZ_CCAT010000095.1 GCF_000612845.1 Clostridium ihumii AP5 | reverse complement strand
GGGAGCGTCAATAATTTTGTGTAAATAACTCGTCCTTCTGCAAAATAATGGGTTACTCAGTAAACATTGAAGCTAATGTATCCGTCACTTGTTGGAAGCCTTTATGGCTTCTATTTAAGAATTTTTGATTGTATGTATCAAAGATGGATACTAGGAAACGCTCTAGTGATTCTTCATTTTGAAACTGCTCTTTTCTGCGGCTGTATTTCTTGATTTGTTTATTGAAAGATTCGATTAAATTAGTTGAGTAAATGCTTCGGCGGATACCAGGCGGAAACTCATAAAAAGTCAATAAATCTTGATTTTTTATCAGTGACTGCGTCACTTTAGGATAAGTTTTCTGCCACTTCTCAATCATACTCCCTAAAAAGGTATTTGCCTCTTCCTTTGAGCTAGCTTGATAAACAGCCTTAAAATCATCACAGATTTCTTTTCGATCTTTGACACGTACTTTATGAGCAATATTACGGGAAATGTGAACACAGCAATGTTGGTATTTAGCTTTAGGATAAATCTGGTGAATCGTATCTTTCGTGCCTTTTAAGCCATCGGTAATAAACAGTAAGACATCATGAACCCCTCTGGAGTAAATGTCCTGTAACAACTCATTCCAAACGTAGGTCGATTCAGTCGGAGCAATCGCATAACTTAGTACTTCTTTAGTGCCGTCTTCTCGTATACCAATGGCAATATAGATTGCTTCTTTGGAGACGGTTTGCCGTTTTAAAGGAATATAAGTAGCATCCATGAAAATAGCGACATACTTATCATTTAGAGTTCTAACTTTAAATGCATTTACTTCTTCAGTCAGCACTTTAGTCATGTTGGA
>NZ_CCAT010000094.1 GCF_000612845.1 Clostridium ihumii AP5 | reverse complement strand
AGTTGAAGGACTCAAAGTTTGTAGGCGAGAATTTATTCTTGATTAACGTCGTTTAAAATATATTATTCTAATTTTACATCCATATAAGAATCCGCCAAGGTTAAAACCTTAGCTACGAAGAAGAAAGGGTGAAGAGAAATAATTAAACTAAATAATATAATTTATCATTTTCAATTTTCAACTTTCAATTAATAAAGTAGGCTAGGTTTTAACCTTGCAAAATGTTATTTAAATAAAATCAATAAATATGTATTTAATAATGAAATGAATATTAAAAAAATATAGGAAAATAATATAAAAAGGATAAATTAATCCCGAAATCAAACGATAATAAATATTATATAATAATCATTGCAAAACAAGGAGAGAATTATGAATAATAAAATAACTTTAACATATGAAAATAGTGAGTTCGTTATATTAATAAATGACACAATAGTAAGTAAAGGAAGAGATTTAGAAAAATCTTTAGAAAAATTTGAACAAGTAGTAAAAGATAATTCAACAGCTCAATCAAGAAGTTGGGATAGTATAGAAGAAAGTATACAAGAGTTAAAAAACTCTGAAATAGAAATTAATAGTGAATATAAAACACTAACATTTGGGGCAATGAAATATTTTTATGCTACAGGGAAAACATTTTACATATCTAAAGGAGAAATGGCAGAGTTAAAAGGAGGATATAACTTATTTTATTATATAGTAAACTTAGTTTCATCAGGATTACTTGAAGACTATGAAAGGTTGTTAAAGTTCTGTAAAGACATTTTAATAAATAAATCATTATATAATATTTCAGAATCAAGCATTGTAGTATCTAATCCTGGGTTCAACTATGGATCTTGTGAATACAATTTTGTAACTAGAAAAATCAATAAAGGTGCATCTATTTCAAAAGGTAATTTAAATGATTTTATAGATTATGTATTAGAAATAATTAAATAAAAACCTAAAGCTGAGGAATAAACCTTAGCTTTTCTTTTTGTGTACCTCTTTAATACGTAAAAAGTAAATGAAAATTGAATTGAAAGTCCCAACCTTTGTAGGCGAGGTTTTAACCTTGCAAAGTGTTATTTTAATATATTAATTCTAGATTTATATTCGTATCAAAGATCGCCAAGACTGAAGTCTCAGCTACGAAGGGAATAGAAATTAAATTAAAATTCCCAACCTTTGTAGGCGAGAATTCATTCTTGCAAAACGTCATTTTAATATATTAATTCTAATTTTATATCCATATCAAAGACCGCCAAGACTAAAGTCTCAGCTACGAAAAAACTAAGAATTGATATTGAAAGTCCCAACCTTTGTAGGTGAGGTTTTAACCTTGCAAAATGTAATTTTCAATTTTCCACTTTCAATTGACAAAGTAGGTGAGAATTCAGTCTTTCATAATATTTTTTAATATATTAATTATATTGACACAGTATTGAAGACGTCATATACTATTATGAAAAAGTTGGATAAATTTAGTTTGTGAAAGGATTATATTGTATGAAGATAGATATTAAAGATGTTAATGAAGAAAATTTAAAAGATATTTTAGAATTAAATGTAAATGAAAGTCAAAGTTCTTATATTGAAACAACTAGACAGTGTCTTAATGAGGCTGAAGAGTGTAATTCATATAAGCCAGTTGGACTTTATAGTGATGGTGTTTTAGTAGGTTTTGCAATGTATGGACTTTTTAAGGATGAAGGTGAAAACGGAAGAGTGTGGCTTGATAGACTTTTAATAGATAAAAAATATCAGGGAAAAGGATTAGGTCATATTATGCTTGAAACCCTTATAAATCATTTAACACAAATATATAATTGTGATGAAATATTTTTAAGTTTATATGAAGATAATAAGTGTGCAATGCATATATATGAAAAATTTGGTTTTAAGTTTAATGGGGAATTAGATATAAACAATGAAAAAGTAATGGTTAAAAAATTATAATAAATATTAAATGTATGCTTTAAGTTATTAAGCATACATTTTAAATGAATATAGAAATTTATTTTGTGAATGAATAATTAACTGAAAATTGACAAAATTTACAAAATTGGATATAATTATGAAGAAATAAAATTAAAACATAAGGAGTATTTTGTTATGCAAAATTTAAAGATTCCAACTATGGAAGAAGCCAAATTAATTTTAGATGAAGCATCTAAATTAAATCCAGGACCATGGGTAGAACATTCTTTAAATGTAGCCGAAGCAGCTAAAAGTATTGCAGATAATGATAAGGATTTAGATGGGGAAGTTGCTTATATATTAGGAATGATTCATGATATTGGAAGAAGATATGGAGTAACAAGCATGAGGCATACAATAGATGGTTATAACTTTTTTATAGAAAAAGGATATGATTTAGCAGCTAGAATTTCTATAACACATTCATTTACATATAAAAATATTAATTCTATATGTGGAGAGTGGGATTGTTCAGATGAAGAACTAAGTTTTGTAGAATCTTACATTAATGGTATAGAATTTGATTCATATGATAAGTTAATTCAATTATGTGATGCAGTAGCACTTCCAAATGGATGTTGTTTAATGGAAAAAAGAATTGTTGATGTAGTTATGAGGTATGGTTTTAATGAATTTACTCTTGATAAGTGGAAAGCTAGTTTTGAAATACAAAAATATTTTGAAGATAGAATAGGAAAATCTATTTATGATGTTATACCTAATGTTAAAGAATTTACATTTAAGATGGATATATAACATATTAATAGTTAATTTATCATTTGGACCTAAAAGAAAAATAGAGATTAAAATATAAATTTTAAAGAAAGGAAGATTAAGCCATGTGCAAATTAAATTTTAAAAAAGGTTTTACTCCAAAATGTGGCGCATCTAATGGAAAGGGTGCAATTTCATATGTTTATGGGAGTAGTATGTCCTTTTTTATATGAATTTGCAGGTTTAATAATTAATATATTGCAGTTTATATAGGAATTTAGAAGAACATAGTAACTCCTAAGATTTTATCGTTTTGATAAAATTTTTTTTTATTAAAAATATATAAATTAGGAGTGAAAGTAAATGAGAAGTATAGAAAAGAATATTAAGGTAGATATATTATATAGAATTTTTAGTAATTTAGATTTTACATCAGCTATTTGGGTATTATATTTATCTAGTAAGGGTATATCATTAGTTAAAATTGGGATATTAGAATCAATATTTCATATAACTAGCTTTATATGTGAAACGCCAACAGGAGCTATAGCAGATTTATTAGGAAGAAGAAACACATTAGTTATGGGAAGATTAATGGCTTTTGTATCCAGTATAATTATGCTAATTTCAAATTCATTCTTAGGATTTGCGTTAGGTTTTGTATTTTCAGCATTATCTTTTAATTTGAATTCAGGTTCAGAAGAAGCTCTTATATATGATACTTTAAAAGAATTAGAAAAAGAAAAGGAATATTCAAGTATAATTAGTAAATTGAATGTGGTAATAGAGGTAGCTTCAGGTATTGCTGTTTTTATAGGCGGGG
>NZ_CCAT010000093.1 GCF_000612845.1 Clostridium ihumii AP5 | reverse complement strand
TTTAATTTTCAAAGACCAATGTGTCATCATCACCTGACGACTTTTTCTATTTTACTAGATTTAAACTTTTTTGTCAACACTTTTTAAAATGTTTTTTAAGTTTATATCTACATCGCTTGGCTTCAATTACTTGTTTGCCTCAGCGACAAGATTTATTATATATAATTTCAGTCTTTAAATTTTTGCTTCTACGGCTTTCTACAAAATTCATCACGGAAATACTTTTATTTTTTCTAATTTCCTTTCATTTTTATCTAATGATACTCCTGGCATAGTTTTTCTTGTTTCATAGAAAGAATATATATCTATAATCATATTTTTGCAACTATACTATTATTTTATGCACAAAAAAACAATACACTGCTAAACAATGTATTGTTTTTTATATAAAGTCTTATTATATTCCTAATAAAATGCTAGCTGCGCCAAAATATATAACTAATGCTAATGCATCTACTATTGTTGTTATTAATGGACTTGCCATTATTGCTGGATCCATTTTTAATTTCTTAGCACATATAGGTAATATACAACCTACAACTTTAGCTATAATAACAGTAAAGAATAAAGTTATACAAACAGTTATTGAAACTGCTAATTCAATCTTTTGAAGATAATATATTCTTAAAAAATTTACTAATGCAAGCACACTTCCTACTATTATACTAACTCTTAGTTCCTTCCATACTACCTTTAAAATATCCTTAATTTCTATATCACCTAGAGCTAATCCCCTAATAACTAATGTTGAAGCTTGTGAACCAGCATTTCCACCTGTATCCATAAGCATAGGTATGAATGATGCTAGTATTACAACTGATTGTAGTACATCTTCATACTTTTGAATTATAGCTCCAGTAAATGTAGCTGATATCATAAGAACTAATAACCATATAATCCTATGCTTTGCTAATGAAAATACACTAGTTTTCAAATATTCTTCTTCTGATGGTTCCATTGCTGCCATTTTTTGAAAATCCTCAGTATTCTCTTGTTCTATAATATCTACTATATCATCTATTGTTATTATTCCTACTAATCTATTTTCATTATCTACTACAGGCATAGATGTAAAGTCATATTTTTTAAATCTATCTGCCACTTCCTCTTGATCTTCTAATGTATTACAGTATATAACATTATCATTCATGATATTTTGTAGTAATTCATTATCATCATTTAATATAAGTTCTCTTATTGATAAAACACCCTCAAGTTTTTTATTATCATTTGTAACATAACATATATCTATAGTTTCTTTATTTACACCCGTATTTTTTATATGATTTACAGCTTCTTTTATTGTCATTTCTTTTCTTAAATCCATATATTCAATAGTCATAATACTTCCTGCTGAATTTTCAGGATAACTTAGAAATGTATTTATAAGCTTTCTTTTTCCTTCTTTAGTGTTTTTTAAAACTTTTTTAACTACACTTGCTGGAAGTTCCTCTAGAATATCTACAGTGTCATCCAAAAATAGTTTATCTATTATATTCTTAAGTTCTTCATCATTCATTGATTCTATTAGATATTTAACATCATCTGTACTTAAGTATGAAAAAACATCTGATGATACTTCTTTAGGTAATATCCTGAAAATTATAAGCATAGTCTCACTATCTAACTCTTCTAATAATTGTGCTATATCAACTGGATTTTCTTCTTGCAATAATTTTTGTGCTTCTATAAACCTATTTTCTCTTATTAACTCGATTATTTTTTTGAATTCCATTTTGCAATACCTCCTAATTATAAGGTACTGCCATCCATGCTATATTTAATTTTAATCTATTAAATCATAGAAATTAACTTCTATGGTGACTGCATGAATAGCAGTCCCTTTTATCGTTTTCGATTTACTACTACTGCCATCATCCATGACAGTCACCTCCTTTTTTTAACACACAAAAAAATCTCTCAACTCATAGAGAAGAGAGATTTAACAATCTAAATAAAATATAAACTAATATTAAAAATACTATCTCTCATACTCGTTGAGTTTTAGCTCTGTAAAACGTAGAGAATATTTCTCAGCCACATTAAATAAAACCTTAATTCGATAGTATCTGCTAACCCATTGGTGTCTCTGGACATTTCTGGGCAGTGGCATATTTTAATACAGTAACCTCACCTAACAAGATATATATTTCAATTTATTCAACTAGTTCATAATACTACTATATGTTCATAAAGTAAACATCTATTGGCGATTTTTATAAAATATTTTGTGATCCTTCCAACTTCCATTGATATATAAATACTCTTTACTTATCCCAACTTCTAAAAATCCACAAGATTTTAATACTCCTTGAGATTTTAAATTATCTAAAAGAGTACTTGCTTCTACTCTATGCAAATCTAATTCGTTAAATGCAAATTTCAAAGCAAGTTTAAGTGCCTCTTTAGCATATCCATTTCCTTGTTCATGTTCATCTATTGAATATCCTATAAATCCACTTTTAAAAATGCCCATTACTATATTGCTAATTTTTATTCTTCCACTTAGCTTGTTATCTACATATATCCCAAAATGAGCCTCTTCACCTCTTATAAATTGTTTATAACTCTTAATTAAATCATTTTTTTGTGAATCTAATGTGTAAAAAGACTCTTCACGAGAAGGTTCAAATGGCTCTAAATATTTTCTATTCTTTAAATAATAATCTAATAAATCTTCTCCATCTTCTGGTGTTAAAATTTTTAACGTTATTTTATTGCCTTTTATAATACCTCTTGATGTTATATAATTTGATTCATATAAACTTCTTTCAATTCCAAATATCAATTCATCTTCATTTTTATTGTTACTATTAATTATATTATTTGAAAGTATCCCCTCTAATTCAAACCCTAGATCATTAAAAGCTATAGTACTTAAATCTTCACTACATAAAATATTAACTTTTGCTATTTTATTATTATTAAATAACATTCCCAAAACTAATTTAAGTATATCTTTTACATATTCATCTATATTACTATTTTTATAAAACTTTAATCTTAATGTGCAATTTTTATTATTCTTATCTATTTCGATTATATAAATTCTACCAATTGTTATACCTAATTTATCTTTTATAATATATTGATTTTTACTGCTATTAGATGCAACCAAATCAACTAGACTACCATTACTCATTGTGATTCCCTACCTTAAACTAAAGTTTTTCTATTTTTTCTTGTATTTTTATAAGTTATTATTGAAAAAATTATAGCTATAATTAAACTAATAGGAACCATATAAAAAGCCTTGTGTGTACCTATTAAATCACTAAGATTTCCCATAAACTTATTTAGTATCATATTTATAATACTTGATGTCGTAATAATTATTCCAGACATATATATAGAATTTTCCCTAAAATTAATTCCAATAGTACTTACTACTGTTGGAAATACTATAGAGAAGAATAATCCTGAAATACAAATTAAAAATATAAACTTTCCTCCGATTATAAGGCTTATTGTATATAAAATTAATGCTATAAAAAGAGCTATTATTACACTCTTTAAATGTCCTACCTTTTCAACTATGAATCCTCCAAATAATCTTCCTAATGTTAATAGTATAAAAAATACAGAAAGATATATACTGCTCATCTTATAATCAAACTTATAACTTTCCTGTAGAAAATTTACTAGCCAATTTGCTGTAGCTACTTCTGCAAAAACATAAAATCCCAACGCAAAAGAATAATAGTAAAATAACTTTTCTTTTAATGCATCTTTAATCTTATAATTTTTAACATTATCTATATTGTCTTGTATATTATTTTTAGGTATTTTTATGAAAATAAACATTATAAATGCTAACAAAAATAATACTGATATAAATAAATATATATTTCTCCAACTAACACCTTTGGATAAAACTATTCCTGTTGTTAATTGAGTTATTGTTGATCCTGCACCATAACAAAAATGTGTTAAATTCATAGCTAAAGCTTGAAATCCTATAGAAATCATAGGCACCAAAGTATTTACTGATATTGCAACAAGTGCAATTCCTATGTTTAATATAAATATGCAAATTAAAAACATTAAATATGTTTTAGATATATAAAATAGCAAAGATGAAAATATTATAATTATAAAACCTAGTCCATAAGTCTTTTTTTGTCCTAGTTTTTCACATAATATTCCACCTAAGTAAGTAAATAATACATATGCTATACTGCCAATAAAAAATATATCACCTACTTGTGAATTATTTATAGAAAAACTAGTTTTAAAAGCTGGCACTAAAACACCCTTGATATTATCTACAACAGCAATTAACAGCATTGTTATAAATGCAAAAATTAATACAGATTTATTTTTTCCTTTTGTCAAGAAATCACCACCTCAAATATTAATTATATATTATATATATAGTATATTGAATAGTTAATGTTTATATTTATAATAGAATTTAACCATAATAATGTGAGTAAAATATTTATAATAGTATTTTAAATTTATCAGTTATATAATTTATGCATACAAAAAAATCAAATGATTTTATAAATATATATTTTTTATGAAAGGGATGACTTAAATGAATAAAAATAGTGTTTCCAAATTAAAATTAATATTAATGGGTATAGAAAATAGATATACTGAAAATAAAAACATATTTAAAGATATAACAATTTCATATATTTTAGGCTCAAAAAACATTGTATCTTCAGCCAAACTAGATGGAGATGATTTAAAATATAGCATTAATAACTCCATCAAAACAATGTCTATATCAGAATTATTAAGTGATATTTCTAATGAGGCAAAATCTTACGATTCAGTTTCTATAATTTATTGTGAACGTGGTGAAACAGTATACATAACTGCTAATGATAAAAATGTTACAATGAAAAATAAGAAGAATGATGAACCTTTAAATGTTAAAAATGATACGAAAAATGAAATTAAATACACAACCACTTCAAATTTATTACCTAATAAGAAATCTTACTTAAAAATTGATGAGTGTAGTAACTTGTTAAAAGAGTTAAATATTTTGAATAACGATATGAAAATTAAAAATGATAAGATGAAAAAGTATATTGAATTAAATGAGTACATAGATATTTTAGAAGATGTATTAGATGATATACCTAATAATAGAATTGTAAATATTATTGATTGCAATTGTAAGAATTCTTATTTACTATTTGTATTGAATTACTATTTAACTGAGACAAAAAGAAGAAAGTGCAACTTTATAGGAATAGATTCATCTACTTCTGAAATTGAAAAATATAAAATTATTGCCTCTAATTTAAATTATAGAAATATGGAGTTTTATGATACTGATATTAATAGCTACAAAACAAAAAAGGAAGTTAATATTTTAATTTCTATAAACAATGTTGGCACTGAATTAGACTCTTCTATTGCTTTAGGAGTTAAATCTAGTGCTGATGTAATTGTATATTTATCTAATCCAGCACTAGAAAACTGTTCAAAGTATACTTATTCACCTTTAAAGCCTATATTAAATCATAAGATTCTTAAAAATAAATTTGGTGAAGTTATTATAGATGGTATGCGAAGTTTACTACTTGAATCTAAAGGTTATACTTTGAAAATTAATGAATACACTCCTATAAATGAAAATTATAAGTACTTAGTTACAAAAGCATTTAAAACTTCTGATGAAAATTTTGATATGTTAAATGAATACATGACATTAATGGGATCTTTAAATATTTATCCAGAATTATATGCTCTTTTAAATGAATGGGATTAAACTTAATATAAATAAAAAAATAACCTTATATAAAGGTTATTTTTTATTTATTGCTATTTATAAGATCTTTTACAACTTCACTTGCTATAATCATTCCAGCAACAGGTGGAACAAATCCAATACTTGCTGGCGTTGATCTTTTTCTTATTGTAATTTTATCAGTGTTATCCTTAGTGTTATTTTCCTCTTGGTTTGTCTCTGCCTCTGGTGTTATTGGTAATTCTTCTGAGTATAAAACTTTTAATTTTTTAATGCATCTTCTCTTTAATTCACGTCTCATAACTTTTGCCAATGGACATGTTTGTGTCTTATATATGTCTGAAATTTTAAACTTAGTTGGGTCTAGTTTATTTCCTGTTCCCATTGAACTTATAACTTCTATATCATTTTCCTTACAATAACTTATAATATCAAGTTTAGATGTAACAGTGTCTATAGCATCCACTACATAATCTATATCCTTTTTTATAATCTCAGGTATATTTTCCTTTGTAACAAAAACTTGATGTGTAATTACATTACACTCTGGATTTATATCCATTATTCTGTTTTTCATCATTTCAACTTTACTTTTCCCAACGGTTTTGTGATTTGCATGTATTTGTCTATTAATATTACTTATACTAATATCATCATTATCTACTAAAATTAATGTTCCAACTCCGCTCCTTGCTAATGCTTCTGTACAAAAGCTCCCAACACCACCAACGCCGAAAACTAATACCTTACTACTTTTTAATTTTTCTACAGCTTCTTTACCTATTAATCTTTCTGTTCTTGATAACCAATGCTCCATTTATAAAATAACATTCCTTTCATTGATATAGTAAATTAAATCTACCATATAATTATTTATATAGATATTATACCAATACATTTTCATTATCAATCATATTATATTAATTTATACATGCTTTACTATAACTAATTTAAAATTCCCATTTATTTCAATATAATACCTAAACATATACTTCACTAAATATATTTGTAAATACATTTAATAACATATGAAAAAAAAGATAATGAAACTTAAATTTCATTATCTTTTTTCATTAATTTATGTTTAACTATTTTAATTCATGTACAAAAATACCACTTCTTAATTTTGGTTCAAACCAAGTAGATTTTGGTGGCATAACTTTTCCTGCATCTGCTATATTCATAAGTTCATTTATACTTGTAGGATACATAGAAAATGCAACTTTCATGCCATCATTAACTCTTCTTTCTAATTCCTTTAAGCCTCTTATACCACCTATAAAATCGATTCTATCACTTGTTCTAGGATCTTCTATATTAAGTATTGGTCTTAATAAATTATTTTGAAGTATAGAAACATCTAAGCTATCTACTGGATCTTTTTCATCATAAGTTCCATTTTTAGCAGTTAGTTTATACCATTTATTATCTAGATACATTCCAAATGTACATTTTTCACATGGTTTGTATTGTTCATTATTAGAATGTTCTTCAATAGTGAATTTTTCGCCTACTTTTTTCATAAATTCTTCATTTGAATTTCCATTTAAATCTTTAACTACTCTATTATAATCCATTACATATAAATCCTCTGATGGGAATATAACAGATAAGAAAAAGTTAAATTCTTCTGTACCATCATAGTCTTTAAATTGTTCTCTTCTCATTTTTCCAACTCTTACAGCTGATGCAGCTCTATGATGTCCATCTGCAATATATAGATAATTTACTTTGCTAAATAAATTTTCTAATTTTTCTACAGTATTTTTATCATTTATCACCCATACAATATGTGAAATTTCATCTTCAGCTACAAAATTATATTCTGGTTCCTTTTCTGTCCATTCATTAACTATTTTATCTATTTCACTTACATTTTTATAAGTTAAGAATATTGGACCTGTATTTGCATTACAAAAATCAACATGATTTACTCTATCTTGTTCTTTTTCAGCTCTAGTATTTTCATGCTTCTTTATTATATTATTCATATAATCATCAATTGATGTACATGCTACTATACCTGTTTGTACTCTTCCGTCCATTATTTGTCTATATATATACATTGATTTTTGTTCATCTTGTATATATATTTTATCTTCTATCATTTTATAAAGATTACTTTTTGCTTTTTCATATACAGATTTATCATATTGATTTATGTTTTTATCCATATCTATTTGTGCTTTATCAACATGTAAAAATGAATATGGATTTTCTTTTACCATTTCTCTAGCTTCTTCTGTATTCATAACATCATACGGTAATGCTGCTACTTTATCTACTAAATTTTTTTGTGGTCTTATACCTTTAAATGGTTTTACAATAGCCATAATTTTTCTCCTTTCGTTTTTTATTTAAAAAATTCTATTATTATTTTTACTATTTCTTCTCCAATTCTAGTTTGAGCTTCTTTAGTTGATGCTCCAATATGAGGTGTTACTGAAACTTTAGCATTATTAATTAACTCAGTATTTTTAGTAGGTTCATCTTCATATACATCTATTCCAGCCCCAGCAATAACTTCATTGTTTAATGCATCAAGTAGAGCCTTTTCATCTACAACTCCACCTCTTGCACAATTTATTAAATATGCACTATTTTTCATCATTGCAAGCTCATCTTTTCCTATAAGTGCCTTACCATTTTGACTTGGAATGTGTAATGATACATAATCAGATCTTTTTAAGATATCTTCTAATGTACAGTATTCATAATTATCAAAGCCTTCAACTTTTCCTCTTCTATTTGTATATAATACTTTCATTCCTAATACTTCTGCTCTCTTAGCAAGTTCTTTCGCTATTCTACCGAAACCTATTAATCCTAAAGTTTTTCCTGATATTTCAGTTCCTTTATATTTCTTTTTATCCCATTTTCCATCTCTCATGGAAACATTAGAAATAGCTATAAATCTTGCTACTGCAAACATATGTGCAAGTGCCAATTCTGCAACAGATGCACTACTTGCATTTGGAGTATTTCTAACAGCTATACCCTTTTCCTCAGCATAAGCTACATCTATATTATCAACACCTACGCCACCACGAATTATAAGTTTTAATTTTCCACCTTCTAAAGCCTTATCTATTATAGGTTTTCTAACTTTTGTTGCACTTCTTACAACTACAACATCAAAGTTTTTTAACTCTTCACCTAACACTTCTGGTTCGTAGAACTGTTCTACAACTTCAAATCCTTTTTCCTTTAATTCTTTTACAGCAGAAGCTGACATTCCATCAGTAACTAGTATTCTAACCATCTTAACCTACCCCCTAAATAATATTAAAAAACATTACCAAAATAGTAATTGATATTATATCTAACTAGAAAATTAATAATTAAGAATGTATAACGTATACATTCTTAATTATTATTAATCTTATATATATTTTTTAAATATAATCTATTATAATCCTAAGATTTCATCGATTGTATTTAATAATTGTTTTAATTCTTCTGGTGTTGTTTCTGCCATATGAGCTATTCTAAATGTCTTATCTTTAAGTTTTCCATAACCATTAGATATTTGATAGCCTCTTTCGCCTAAAGCCTTATTTAATGCAGCAACATCTATTTCTCTTGTATTTTTTATATTAGTAAGTGTGTTAGACATGTATCTTTCATCAGGGAATATTTCGAAATTTTTTCTAGCCCAAGCTCTAACAATTTCAGCTCCCTCAATATGTCTTTTAAATCTATTTTCTAGTCCTTCTTTGTTCATAATTTTATCTAGTTGGTATTCAAGTGCAAACATATGTGATAAAGATGGTGTTGATGGATATTGATAATCCTTCTTTTGAATATAGTTATATAATGATAATAAGTCTAAGTATAATCCTCTATTTGGAACTTGTTTTGCTCTTTCTATTGCTTTTTTAGAAAAAGTACATGCTGACATTCCTGGAGGAAGTCCTATAGCTTTTTGAGTTGATGTGATACAAATGTCAACGCCCCATTCGTCAACTTTTAATTCAGTTCCTGCTGCAGAACTTACTGTATCTAAGCAAAATACTACATCTGGATATTTTTTAACCACTTTACCTATTTCATCTAGTGGATTCATAATTCCTGTAGAAGTTTCATTGTGAGTTACTGTTATTAAGTCATATTTCCCTGTTGATAAAACTTCATCAACTTGTTCTGGTGTTGTTGGAGTTCCCCATTCAACTTCAAACTTATCTGCTGGAACATTATTACTAGTAGCCATTTCATACCATCTATTACCAAATGCTCCTACTGAAAATATTGCAGCTCTTTTTGCTGTGCAAGAACGTACAGCCCCTTCCATTAAACCACTACCTGAAGTTGTTGAAAGTAATATTTCTTCCTCTGTACCAAAAATTTTTCTTAGGTTATCACTTATTGATCTTTGTATTCTTGAAGCATCTTTACTTCTGTGTCCAATCATAGGTGTAGCCATTTTTTCAAGTACATCTGGAGCTACTTCAACAGGTCCAGGTATAAATAATTTCTTATGCATAACAAACCCTCCAAAACTTAATAAATATTTTATAGTCCCCTTTATATCTTTAAATCACTTTTATTTTATCACTTACCATAATTTCCATCAAGTTCAAATATTTATAATTTATTAAATTTATTAAATATTTTAAATATTTCGTTAGTTTGTTAATCTTATTAAATTTCTTTTTTAATTTTTAGTTTGTTCTTATCTTTTTATATACTTCATCAAATAAGTCTTTAGTGCATTTTCCCCAAACATAATTTTTACATGTATCACAACTTTGACTATTTCCTACTGAACTTAACATAGAATATGCATGTCTCCCACTATATCCATGACAATTTTGTGCAATTCTCATTTTCAATTCTTCATTTACCATTTTACATATCCTCCTTATAAATTTATTAATTATTATTTGCTTATTTGCAAAAAAAAATTAGTAGAAAGTTCTTTTCTACTAATTTAGTATTTTTATATTTAGTTTTAAAATTCAACTATAGATTCTGTTTCTCTACAATATTTTGTTATCCTACATTGACTTAAATTTCTTGGACAATTTCTACACATACAATTAGCTTCTTTACCATTGCATCTCTTTTCCAAGTACTCAGGACATTTTCTACAGTTAAAAACCACTATATCTGCAACCATTTATTCTCTTTCATCACCTTCCAGCTCGTATCTCTTTCTATGAGCTATCATAATTTCATTTAATATTTCTCCAGTATTAGGTGGTGTGTATGTTATTGCATTTGCACCTGCTCTTATAGTTTCTCTTATACTTTCTTCTGTTGGGCCACCTGTTGCCATTATTGGAAATTCTGGATGTTTTTCTCTTATTTTTTTAACTATATCAGCTGTTCTTTTTGCTCCTGATACATTAAGTATAGTTGCACCTGATTTTATTCTTCCTTCTATATCATCAAATTCAGAAACTACAGTAACTATTATAGGTATATCTATTGTTTCTCTCATTGCCTTTATTACATCATTTGGTGTTGATGCATTAACAACAACTCCCATTGCACCTTTAAATTCTGCATCTAAAGCTAAGTTTGTAACCCTTTTACCTGTAGTAATTGCACCACCAACGCCACAAAATACTGGAACATCAGATGCTAGTAATAATGATTCTGTTATTATTGGTTGAGGAGTGAAAGGATATACCGCAATCACTGCATCTGCATTTGTATTTCTTATTATTGCTACATCTGTTGAAAATACAAATCCTTTAAGTCTTTTACCAAATATAATAATTCCACTTGCATCTCTAATTGCTTTTGGTAGTTCAATCATATGGCTTCTTAACAAGCCTTTAAATTCTGGCACATACTTTCTCATGTTTTTTCTCCTTTAACGATTAAATAAACTCTTCAACATATAATAATATATATTATAACTATATTCAATTCAACATATTTACATAAATTTTATACAACTTAGTCACTTGTAAATGTTATACTAGATTCATATATTTATTATATTAAGGAGGTCTTATGATAAAAAATATAAACATTATTAAAAAATCAAGATTTTTACCTTACTATTTTATATTATTTTACTGTGCAGTTATAACTACATTATCTTTAATTTATTCAGAATCTTTTTTAAATTTAATTAATAGTTTAAAAAAAATAATTTTAGAACCAGATGTTCTTATTACTGATTACATAGCTCTAGTAGGTATAAGTGGTGCATTTTTTAACTCTGCATTAGTGCTTTTTTTGCTTACACTAATAATACTCTACTTAGATATAGAGCCAACTGGTCCAATAATTGCAGGATTGTTTACTACTGCTGGATTTTCATTATTTGGAAAAAACATAGTAAATATTTGGCCTATAATTTTTGGTATATGGCTCTATTCTAAATATCAAAAGATCCCCTTTTCAAATTTTGCAGTAATAATGTTATTTGGAACTACTTTAGCTCCAACATTAAATTCTGTTTTGTTTTCATCATTATTGCCTAATATATTCTCAATAATTTTTTCATTATTTATTAGTATACTTCTAGGATTTATTCTTCCACCAATGGCATCTTATACTTTGAAGCTACACCAAGGTTATAGTCTAGCAAATGTTGGTCTTGCTGGTGGACTTTTAGGAACAGCTTTATCATCAATTTTTTCTGCATTAGGTGTAGACTTTGAAAAAAAACTACTTTGGTCATCAGGCAATAATATTATATTAGGTTTATTATTAACTTTTATCTTTACATCTATTATTATACTAGGATTTTTATGCACTAAAAATTCTTCAAAATCCTATTCAGATATATTTAAATTTTCGGGAAGACTAGTTACAGATTTTTATACTCTTCTAGGTCCTAGAATAACATTTTTTAATATAGGCATTTTAGGTTTAATATCTACAATATTTGTTATTGCTATAGGTTCAGATATTAATGGTTGTACTATCTCTGGAATATTTACTGTTGCTGGCTTTGGTGCTTTTGGAAAGCATTTAAAAAATATTTTTCCTTTAATACTTGGTTCATCACTTGCTGCATTGTTAAGTGTATGGGAAATAAACTCTCCTAGCATGGTACTTGGTATACTTTTCAGTACAACATTGTGCCCTATAGCTGGAAATTTAGGCTTCATGTATGGTATAATTGCAGGATTCCTACACATATGTATGGTAACTAATATAGGTTACCTGCATGGTGGTATGAATTTATACCATAATGGATTTGCTGCTGGATTTGTTGCAATAATACTTGTTCCACTTATCATTGCATTCAGGAAGGAGCCTAACATATAATGAAACATATTAATCAAAAAAATATGAAAATTGTAAATGAAGTAATGTTATATTGTCTCAATTTAGGTGCAAAAAATATAACAACTAAATTTATAAAATATGATGATAAGGTTACTATTACAATAGATAGTATATTAAATAATTTAGATGCTGAAGATTTAAATAAAATAAGATTTTTATTATCACAGCCAAGAAAACCTGAAATGGAGGAATACTATTGGAATCTTAATGGAGGTGATGATACAGATTCTGAGTTATCACTTGTTGGAATGATGACAGATGAAGTATCTATTCATTATAAAAATAATTTACTTTCCATAACATTAAATAGATTTAACTAAAGCTATTCAATTATCTTCAGAAGTATTCATTTACAGATTAAAAAAGTTTTGAATTTGAGCTTGGAACCTATTGCATGGTTCCAGATCAAATTCAAATCAATATTTTTAAAGTAACACTATTAAAATTTTAATATTTAGTTGAAGTAATAATTATTAAGCTTTGAACTTTAAAATTCATACATATATACTATATTGAACTTTATTTTTATAATATTTACATTTCAATTTTAACTTCTTTTGTAAGCTCTATTAAAGATTCTTCAATATTACACTCATATGCAAAAACATCAACTCCATTCAATTTTGCAAATCTAAGCGCTTCACCAAACTTAGCATCAGTAATATCATTTGGTGAAAATCTTTTTATATTATCCATCTGCATTAAAAATAAAACACCAGCACCTCTATTAGTTCTTTTAACTTCTACTAATTCTAAAAGATGTTTACATCCCCGCTCTGTTGGTGCATCTGGAAATCTAGCAACTCCATCATCTTCTAAAGTAACACCTTTTACTTCTAAATAATATTCTTCACCCTCATCATTACTTAGTTTGAAATCAAATCTACTATTTCCAAATGTCTTTTCTCTACATATGTTATTATATTTTTTTAAGGATAATATTTTCCCATTTTTCAATGCTTCTTCTACTACCTTATTAGGAATTTGTGAATCTATATTTATAAGTTTTTCTCCCTTATATGCTGCTATTAAATCATATTTTGTTTTTCTAGTTGGATTATTTTCCTCTCTTAAAATGACATTGCATCCTTCAATTAGTATTTCTTTGCATCTCCCTGTATTCGGAACATGCACTAATTCTTCCTTTCCTTCCATTAAAACATATCCTTGAAATCTATTAGGTCTTCTAATAAATTTTGCAACTAAAATTTTATTTTCTATCCTCATATTAGCATTTCTAAATCAAATATTACTCACTCCACAAATTTTTTGTCATTTGATTTATTTCCTCTCTTAATTTTTTTGTTTCTTCATAATCTATATAAAAAATATTATTATCTTTCAATATAACATCACCTTCTTTTACATCTTTTGGTAATAATAATTTTTCAATGTTTTTCATAATCCCATTTTCATCTTCACATACAGCAAAATTTTCTTCAAATCTATCTATAATAAACTTCAATTTTATTCCTCCTTAATTTTTACAATTTTATTATCAATTTTACAAAATTTTTATTTGTAACTAATTTATTTATTCAATCTTATTTATTATATATTATCAAATATGGTTTTCTATATCCAGTAAGACTTTTTATCACTCCAAAATATATTATCCCCATTTCATTAATAAAATGGGGATAATCAAAATATCTTTTTATTTTTTTGTGGATTATTTATATTTTTAAGCAAAATAAAAAAAACTTAGTATTTCTACTAAGAGTCTCTGCTGTTTAATCAAATAATTAAATTACAAAAAGTCATTTTCTAAATAAACTTAAATAATAAATTATAAATAAAAAACCTGGCGACAACCTACCCTCCCACACAGCTTCCCGTGCAGTACTATCGGCATTCTAAGGCTTAACTTGCCTGTTCGGTATGGTAAGGAGTGTTACCCTTAGAACCATCATCACCAGATTAAACTTATCATAACCATTGTAGTTCAAAGAATTACTTGGTTCTAATAACTTTACATATTTACTTTTATAGAGTTTGTTCTC
>NZ_CCAT010000092.1 GCF_000612845.1 Clostridium ihumii AP5 | reverse complement strand
TCTTATTCAAAATGGTAAGTAAATTACGAAAAGGTAAGTAGCCCATGAGATGTCTGTCCCTCTTGTTCATTGGTATTTTTAATGTTAAAAAGATAAAATTCAGCAAGGATATTAACAAGTAAAAAGTTAGAATCCTTATCTCTGTAAGTTGCTATCTGAGTTTTTTATCCATAACAAGAGGGACAGGCAATTCAATATGTTAGATATACATTAATAGTAGTCTGGAATAAATGTGCATATCCACTAATAAGTAAAGTAGCGCCAGTCCCGTTATCTGCGGAAGATAAACTTCCTTTGGTTGATTGGTATCCCACCCAAAAAATAAACCAATAAAACTCAGTAAGCCTCCTTGGACTGACCTTGCTTGCTCATAAAAAAACTACATTTCAATAAAATTGAAATGTAGTTAGATTTATTTTTTTAATTTAATTCACCAAATCAACCGGGGAGCTGATTTTACATACTGTTCAACTCTTGAGTTATTTCATACTTACATTCAAATAAATTAATAATATTTCCATACTAAGATTATTTCATTTCTTTCACTTCAACACTTGTACTTATTGCACGTGATAAATGAACTTCATCACCAGCTGGATCATCTTTTCCTGCTTCACACTTAACTGCGCCTGCTTCCATAGTGATTGCTTTCTTATTGTTTTCTACATTTTCACTATCAAACTTATATGGAGTAGCTAATATTATTTTTATTGTTTTACCATCTACTATAACTTTATCTTTTTCTAATAAATTTTTGTCATCTATCTTTATTTTACTTTTCAAGTCATCTGAATTCACATCATTTGATACTTCTTTATCAAATGTTAAAGTAATTTCTGAATTGTTATCATTATTTAATTCTATACTCTTCATTGATATTCCATAGTATATTGCAGTTGCTTCTCCTAATTTTTTTGTATCTGTCTTATTATCAAACCTATCTCTTATAGGAAGTTTTTGAGTTACTGTAAGCTCTTGCTTAGTTGTTTCTTCTTCTAAATAAATTATTACTTCATCAGTATATTTACCTGAAGTTGATTCTACTTTATCTACAGTTGAACTTTTAACTTTAAATGTATCTGCTGAAATGCTATTTACATTTACTGGCTCTGTAAATTTAACTTGTACTCTATTACCACTTAATATAGTTGCATCTTCTATCATTTCTGCTGGTACTTTATCTATAACTTTATTAATTGGTTTTTCTATAGCCTTTGAAGGTGAATAATTTATAGTTTCTAAAGCTTCTGCTTCAAATTTTAATGTTCCTTCTGTAAAGTTTTTATAACCTATAGTTGCATCTGTTTTAAATAAAACATCCTTCTCCTCTTTTTCATCGTCATCATCGTCTTTATTCTCATCAAAGAATTTTAAATCTAATCTATATACCAAATTGCCATCTTCATCTTCATCATCTACTAATTTCATTGAAATAGGTGAAATTTCATTATTATTACCAAAATCTAATTTTATTTTGCTTAGATTCACAAATTTAACTTCTCTATCAAAATAAACTCTTATTGTACTATTATCAAATGCTTCTATCTCCCCTGATTGTTTTCCATCTAAATCTTCTATATTCTCTATTTTACACATACTTATTACTCTATCATCACCAATGTCTTTACATTCAATTCCACTCATACCTATAAATTTACCATTAGCATCTGCAACAGATCCAATGCGTATATTTACTTTCTTATCTGTATCTATTTTATCTGGTAATGTTATTGCAACTAAATCATCATCTTCCCTTATGTCTATTTCAGCATCTTCAATTTCATTTAATGGCTTGTATCCCTTTCCATTATAATCTACCAAATAATTTTTCATATCAAGCACAGAACCAGTGCCTTCTTTTCTCATGGCTTCACTAAATCTTACAAATATTTGTTCCCCGTGCTCACCACCATAAGTTGCTATTTTAACTTCTGCTGGTGTTATATCTGCAACTTCAACTTCTAATGTAACTGGCTCAACAGAATTTCTAGCTACAGTGGTATCTTTAATTTTCCCTTTTACTATTTCAATTTTACAAATTCCTTCAAATTGTGATGCATCAATTGAATATTCTCTATCACCTTTCCCCTTATCTTTACATTTTATTTCTTCATCCCATTCAATTTCCTCACCATCAGCATCTGTTACTATATATGATTCTGGATCATCTGCACCTGTAACAGACTTGTTAAATTTAAAATCTATAGTATTATCATATTTATTATATTCAGCTTTTACTGTTGGAGCATTTTCGCCTTTTAAGTTATATTCTATATCTGCTTCTGCAAACTTATTTCCCCATAAATCTTGTATTTTATCCTTTTTATCATTTTTATATCTAACAAGTATTTTATGTTTACCTAGTGGTAAGTCATTACTTGTTAGAACTATTTTGTCATTTTCTACACTTTTTAATTTCATTTTATAATCGCTATTTTTGTAATCTAAATAAAATTCAATATTTTCCTTTGCTTCTTTTTCTAATAACTTCTCTTCATCTATAGGTTTATTGAATTTTAATGTAACTTCATTTCCTTCAACCTTGTCAACTACTGCTTTAATTTCGCTTTCATCTTTTGCTGAAGTAAATTTTTTAGTTCCTTCTTCAACTTTAAATCCAGCATAATTATATATTCCGTCTTTTAATTCTATTTCATATTCTCCATCTTTTAATTCTGATGAAAGAACTACTCTAACAGTGTTTGCATTTAAACCATTATTGTCAAACTTAGCCTTTACTTCTGATGGGTATTGATTGTTGGCAACTCTTATAGCATTCCTTAAATCATTATTACTATTTGCTGTAACAGGCTCAGAGAATGTTAAATCATATTCTTTCTTTCCTACTTGTTTTACACTTACAAGTTCAGGAATAGATGTACTTAATATTCTTACATCATCTTTAAAATTGTCTATTTTATCTTTACTTCCATCTAAATATATATTTTTTATTTCTACTTTTAATGTAGTTTGATTACGTTTTATATTGTATCCTTGCTTTAATGTTACAACTGCTGACTTTTTATTTTCACTTAACTCAATTGTTGATGTTTTCTCATCAAGTAAAACTTCCTTACTATTATCATCATTAGTTATTTTGTAATTTTCTAAATCTGTAGCACTATTCTCATCTACAGCTTTTCCGAATTCAACTTTTAATTGACTTGCATTTATAGCTTTAACAGACATAACATTTTTCTCTGGTTCTGGATCCGGATCTGGTTTTACATCTTTAACCCCTAATGCCTTAACTATATTTTCAACTGTACTCTTATTAACTCCATAGCCTACTTCATAAACTGTTTTTGCAGTTTTATTTTCTAAATAAGCTTTTTGGCTTGTATTTAATACAGAACCTGCTAAAACTAGTGGACTTTTTTCTTTTCCTGCTACAGCTGATACTGATAGAGCATCTATTAATTGACTTTCATTAGGATTTCCATCCTTAGCTATATAAACATTGTTATATTCTTTTTCAGAATAGAACTTTTCTAATACCTTGGCATTAGTTTCATTTCTGCTAATTCCACCTATTCTTTCAGCATTTGGAAGTGATTTTTCAACAGAAGTAGACACAACACCTTCTCCACCTACAATATAAGACTTTTCTATTCCTTTTTCTTTTATATATTCACTACTTTTTCCTAAATTATCTTTAGAAGAAATAATTATAGGCATACCTTTATCTGCTGCTACTGGTGCAATTGATAATGCATCTGAAAGTCCAGTATAACCATTAACTACTGCAACTTCTTTAGAATTTATGTTTTTTGCAACTTCAATAGCTGTTGAAACTCTATCTTGACCTGATATTCTTTCTACTTTTATACCCATATCAGTTAATTCTTTTACTACAGAAGTAGATACAACACCTTCTCCACCAATTATAAATACGTTTTTAGCTTGTAATCTTTGTAATTCAGTTTTTGTTGTTTCTGTTAAACTCTTCTCTGTAGTTAAAAGTATTGGTGCGTTCTTTAACTTAGCAAAAGGAGTTGCTGCTAAAGCATCTGCAATAGCTTCTGAATTTACTAAAACAACATTTTCAGCACTTGTCCACCCATGTTTACTAACTATTGCTGCTGTTTCATACCTATGTTGACCTGCTAACATTTTTCTTTCTATTGTAGTTTTTGATTCTACAGCAAAAACATTAGAGCCTAAAGTAGTAAGTGTAGCACCTATTAAAAAAGTAGATATCACCTGTGATTTTTTTCCCATGAAACAAATCCCCCTTTAATTAGAATAACTTCTCAATTATTCATATTAATATTTTTAAGTAAATTTAAGTAAAATTTATAATTTATTCTTAATATTTTTAAAATTTATAATTTATTTTTTACATTAATTCCTAAATTAAATTGACTTATCATTCTGTTTTTTAACTTTATCTCATCAAAGAATATGAATGATTGAATTCATTTAATTGCTTTTTTGCATTTATTTTGTTAAATTAATTTCTTTACATTTAAATGTGTATTCCAAATATGTTTTTCATTAATTATCATCATAATAAAACACAGTATTTTCAATGCTTTTAATATTGATAATTATATTAAATATTATATTAGTATATTAATTAAATTATTATAAAAACACAAAAACTCATTATGAATTTAAAATGAATTTTTATATTCTATTCCTTCATTTTTTTAAATTATCTTAATTATTTAATTTCTCTATTCAAAATATTATCATCGTTGTAATTTACTGTCAATGGATTTAATTTAATATTTATACGAAATAAATTTAATTTATAATTTGTTTACATTTAGTGTATAAATTTCATATTATTGAAATATACACCTCCAAATTTTCCTTTAAAAACTTTAAACGCCTAAGCCTGTACACAATTTGAATTGAGACTTGCAAAATGAATTTTAACATAATAAGTTTGTCAAGTGATAATTCCAAATCAATATTATAGAGTCCCAAACTTACCATTTTTTATAGTTTTAATATAATTTTAAATTTTATCTCCATATCAACATTTCCGGGATTGAAAGTCTAGCTACTTTTTTATTTATTTAATTTATATCATTTTTAATCTTTCCTAACCTTGCAGTTTAGAATTCATGTTTTTTGTAGGCTGGAATTCATTCCAGAAAATTCATATTTGGTATGATGTAATTTAAAATTTATTTTATAGAATAAAAAAAGACTTAACATTTTGCGTTAAGTCTTTTTTATTAATATTTTATTTATATCTCTACTTTAATGTTATTTTTAAAGTATCACCTGTTTTACCAGCTTTTTTAGCTTGTAATATTACATTGTTATCTTTTCCAGGTTTTACTTCATATTTTTCTGTCCATTTTCCATCATTTTTATTTAATACATTTCTAACAGTATCTGCAACTCTTAATGATGTTGATTTTGATGGTATAGTTACTTTTATTTCTTCTTCTTTACCATTTAAATTTACAACTACTACAATATGCTTTTCAAATATAGTTCCTGAAGTAAATTTAATTCCACCTTCTGCTTTTGTTGCTGCTGTAACTTCAGCTACAACTTTATTTGTTTCACCTGTACACAATAATGATTGTGGAATTTTCTTAGCTGTTTCTAAAAGTGTATACATTTCTTTAATACTTAAATTTGATTTTATAATATTAATCTTATCTGTTATGCTTCCATTACCTGTTAATTCCGGTTTTAAATCCTTTAATTTTCCAACAATGTTTTTAACATCTTCTGTATATACATCCTTTATGAAAACTGCTAAATTAGCTGGTTCTTTATATCCATTATTGTATGCAACTTTTGTATCATTTCCTATGGCTGTTTCAAAATTCTTTGGTCCTATAACATTTAACATAGTTTCAAGTGCACTAATTATTTTATCATAATTTATAGTTCCATCATCATTTAATCCAACACCTGGTTTAAGCATTGGTGCTAATGCAGCCATTATTCCATTCATATCTAGCTTGCCATTCATTGAATATATTGGAGATACTATAGTTAAATTTATAACCTTACCACTTTCATCAAATGTTGGTATTATAGGATTGTTTATAGCTGCAAACATAGGTTCTAAAGTTTTAGTTAAACCTTCATACTTAGCATTTGCTACTTTTAAAAGTTTTAATTCTTCTTCAGTAAACTTTGTTGGATAATCTGCTGGATTCACCTTACTTGCTCTTATTAACAATTGTAACTCTGCTGCTGAAAAAGTTACTTTAGGTGTTCCATCTTCATTTAATAATTTACCTTTTATTTCAATTCCACTTTTTATAAACTTAGGAATTTCATTATCAACATTTATTTTATAATCTTTAAATTTATTATTTTCACCAAAGTTTATATCAATTGGTTCTCCATTTATTGAAAGTAAATTTTCAAATTTAGATAATGCTTCAATACCTGAAAGCTTGGCTAGTAGAGTTTTTAATTTTGTTGTATATTCACTAGCTGCTGACTCTTCTTTTCCATCTACAAATGGTATTTGTGTTGTTTCTATTGTACCAATTCCAGTGTTTCCACCACCTGTAGAGCTTCCTTTTTCTATAGCTATTTTAAAACTTTCACAGGGAGTTCCAAGTTTTGTTTTTATTGCACCCTCTTTAAATTCTATATTTTTTAATACAGAACTTGTACCATCATCTTCAAAAACTTTATTTTTGAAAATAACTGTTACCTTACAAACATCTGAACTAACCCCTCTAGTATAAGCTGTTAAAATTTCTGGTCTATTACTAATTCCTAAACCATTTGTTGATATATTATCTTTATCTATATCTAAATATACTTTAGATAAATCAACTTTATTAACACCTATAAATTCACCATCTAAGTATATATCTATTTTTCTAGAATCTATAACTTCTGGTTCTCTTGAATTTAATGATACCTTTCCATCAAATTCAGCTTTTATATCTTTATCTAAGGCACTTGTATCTAAAACTTTACCTTTAATATTTTTTACTTTTCCTATTCTTATTTTAACTAAATCAGAATTAGTTTTTTCTTTACTACCTGTATTTGTTTCTAATACAGACTTAGGTAGAGTTATTGTAACATTTCTATTTCCTATACTATCTTTTATAGTAGCACCTGATATTTTGCTTATAGACTTATATCCTTGTCCATTAACATTTATCTCATAAAGGCTCTTATCTTTTACAGATCCTCTGCCTGAAGTGCTCATCATTTGATTATAATTTACAAATATCTTATTGTTCTTTTCTCCACCATATTTTACACTTTCTATTGTTGGAGCTTCAGCATCATCTAAATCTGGGAATATAGGTTTTAGATTTGATACTATTCTATTTTCTTCTAATGTCTTAAATATTCTAAGAACATTAACTTTACTTACTCCTCCACCAACAGTAGTTATTTTATCTGCTGTTACATTCTTTAAAAATGCTTCTTGTTTAGCTGATATTGAATTATTTATAATCATTAATGGTGATTCATTTTTAGCTGCTAATGGTGCAACTGTCAATGCATCAACTAATTCTGATGCCTTCTTGCTTCCATCTTTTGATATATATAAATTCTCAAATTGACCATTTGAATAGAATTCTTGAAGAACTTCTCCATTTGTTTCATTTCTATTGATTCCCTCTAATCTATCAGCATTATCAAGTGAATCTTCCAATGAATATTTAACAACACCGTCTCCACCAACTATATATTGGATTTTAGCTTCATCTGCTATTTCTTTTCCGCTTCCTAAACTATCTCCACTAGCATTAGTTAAAAGTATTGGCATTCCATTTTGTGCTGCTGGAGCTGCTATTGATAATGCATCAGCCATACCTGTCATACCATTTACAATTGCAACGTCATCAAAATTTCCCATTTGCTTAGCAATTTCTGCTGCTGTCTCAACTCTATCTTTTCCCTCTATACGTTTAACTGAAAGTTTCATTCCTTTTAAAGTATTTACTACATTTTCGCTAATTACACCACTTCCACCAACAACTACAACTTCTTTAGCTTTTAATTTTTTTATTTGATTTCTTGTAACTGGTGTTAATCTATCTGTTTCTGTATATAATATTGGTGCATCTATCTTATATGCATATGGCGATGCTGGTAATGCATCTACTATATTTTCTCCATTAACTAAAACAACAGTATCACATTCGCCCCATTCTTTGCTCACTTCAACTGCAGTTTCATATCTTGTTTCTCCTGATATATTAATTATTTTTTCTCTTATTTGACCATCTGAACTACTTGAACTAGCAAATACAGTCAAATTAGCACTAGTAGCTAACATTGTTGCAGTTACTACTGATGCAATAATTCTTGAACTACCTTTCATCAGCCATCCCTCCTAATTAATTTTAGCTGGCAAATTAATTACATAAAAAAATATAAATCTTAATAAAAATAAATTTACTTAAAAATGTACCGAAGTCATTTTTTCATCTATAATATATTTTACTCACTTTTGGTAATATATGCAATACATTAAATGAAATTTTTTCAAAAAACATTTAAAATTATCTTCATTTATAAAACAAATTTTATAGTTTGTGTGTTATTCAATACATATACTTTAATTAATATGTAATGCAACAAAAACATATGCGTTTTGTAACAAAAAAATATATGTATTTTTTACTTGTTTATATCCTTACTAGATTTTATTTTTTTAGCTTGAATATCCCAATCAACAAGAGGGACAGACTTCTCATGAGCTAGTTACCTTTTCATAATTTATCTACCCTTTTAAATAAGATACTTAGCTAAACAAGCAAAGTCAGTCCCAGCAACCTTGCTTAGTTTTATTAGGTTAATTTTTTGAAAATACCAATGAATAAAATTGTAAAATACATCATTTACTAATTGCCTCTTCATAATTTAATTGTCCTTTTTACTAAGTTACATACACTGAAAAAACAAAGTCAGTCTCAAATAAGGAAGTTAATCTTCCGTAGCTGCCGGGACTGGCTATCCCCTACTTATTAGTGGATATTCACATATATTCTAGATATCTCTTAATGTATATCCAACATCTTGAGTTGCCTGTCCCTCTTGTTATGGCTTTAAACTCAATATAGTCACTTTTCTTAATCCTTATGACGTTTAATATTTTCTTACTATTCAATACCTTTAATAAGATTTAATTTTTGTCTACGTAAGAATAAATCCTTCTACATTTAAATATATTCATTTTTTTCTGTAACCCATAATTCTGTTTTGAAATATTAGGAACAAGGTGAGTAATATTATCCATAATTGTTAATTGATTCACTCTTGTTACAGCTGAAAAACATAGATAACAAGCTTAATTAAATTGCCTATTTTAATTTCTATTTAATACAAAAGACGCCTAAAATCTAGACGTCTTTTTAATCTTTATTATTTATTAAGATTTTAAAATCAAATAACAATTCAAATTTAAAAATTATCGATTATATAATTACCAATTTTCACTTAATACATAGAAATTAAATAATTTATTTTACAATTTCAATAATGAATTAAATTTATATATAATAATTTTGTATTTTTATTAAGAATCAAATTAAATATTATGAAAATATTTAATTTGAATTCTTAATATATTTAAAATGCGTTTGGGCTGTATTATAGAAAAACACAATCTAATTTGAAACTATTTTTAAAATATAAGTATCTTAATTGCAAAAAATTATTCATTTTTAAATTTTTACACTAGCCTCAATTTTAAATGTATGCAAATTTTGAAATTAACAATTTTAAATATAAAACGGAACCAATATATAAAAATTTAATATATATATATCTTCATATCTCATAAAATCTCATAAAATTACTAATTTCATGAATTAAATAATTCACTTTTCACAATATTAAATCATTTAACACTTTTGTGTCAATCACACTTAAAATTATACATGTTTTGTATAATTATGTTAATTAATTGTCATTTATTGAAATTAACTCTATTAGTTTGATATTTAAAATGTAGAAATTAAAAAGAAAAAGTTTTACTTTTTATCCCTGCAGGGACTGGCTCTACTTTACTTACTAGTGTATATATACTTTTATTCTAGATTACTCTTAATGTATATCCAACATATTGAGTTGCCTGTCCCTCTTGTTATGGATAAAAAACTTAGATAGTAACTTAATTTATTTACTTTTCTTTTTATTTGTTTGTATCCTTGCTTGATTTTATTTTTAATCTTAAAGATACCAATCAACAAGAGGGACAGACTTCTCATGTGGTAGTTACCTTTTTATAATTTATGTTCCCTTTTGAATAAGATATAAAACAAACTAAGCAAGGTCAGTCCCATAGCCTTGCTTAGTTTTATTAGATTAATTTTTTGAAAATACTAATGAACAAAAGGAAGTTTATCTTCCGTTTCTATTGGGACTGGCTTTAGCAAATTCATTAGTGGATATACACCTTTATTCTAGATTACTCTTAATATATATCTAACATGTTGAGTTGCCTTTCCCTCTTGTTACGGCTGAAAAACTTAGATAACAAGACAATTATTTTATCTTTTAACTATTCTTTTTTACTTATTTGTATCCTTGCTAGGTTTTATTTTCTAATCCTAAAAATACTAATGAACAAGAGGGACAGACTTCTCATGGGCTAATTACTTTTTCTTAATTTATGTTCCCTTTTTTAATATGATATCAAGCAAAAAAGCAAGGTCAGTCCCATAGCCTTGCTTAGTTTTATTAGGTCAATTTTTTGAAAATACCAATCTTAAAAGGAAGTTCATATTCCGTAACTGCTGGGATTGGCTCTACTTTACTTATTAGTGGATATATACTTTTATTCTAGATTATTCTTAATGTATATCTATCACCTTGAATTGCCTGTCCCTCTTGTTATGGCTTCAAACTCAAAATAGCCACTTTTCTTAATCTATTCACCTTCTTTTTTTTGTTATGGCTAAAAAACTTAAATAGTAAAATAATATATTTACTTTTAACTCTTCTTTTTTATTTGTTTATATCTTTGCTAGATTTTATTTTTTAATCTTGAAAATACTAATGAACAAGAGGGACAGACTTCTCATGGAGCAGTTACCGTTTCATAATTTATCTACCCTTTTGAATAAGATATGAAACAAAAAAAGCAAGGTCAGTCCCAGCAGCCTTGCTTGATTTTGGATATTATCCATTAAATTTATTTGATATTTCCTTGAGCATGCCTAATTTATTCTACTATCCATTTAGAGAGTAGACCTAACTAGGATATTGTTTTACTTATATTTTATAAGATAATTTATTAACACAACTAAATTGTTTAATGAGCAGAAAAAACTTAACCAGCGGGCACTGATTAGATTTTCTCTCTATTTATTGGCATGTGAAAGGGAATAGCAACTTAATATTTCATGAGAGAATTTTGTGTAATACTAGGCATCAGGTTCTTGCAATAGTTATTTCCACTGCTAAGTTCTGTGGGGACTGGCTCTACTTTAATTATTAGTGGATATAAACATTTATTCCAGACTACTTTTAATGTATCTCTAACATCTTGAATTGCCTGTCCCTCTTGTTATGGCTGAAAAACTTAGATAGCAAGTCAATCATTTTATCTTTTCACTTTTCTTTTTACTTGTTTGTATCCTTGCTAGGTTTTATTTTCTAATCCTAAAGATACTAATGAACAAGAGGGACAGACTTCTCATACGGTAGCTTCCTTTTCATAATTTATCTACCCTTTTAAATAAGATATCAAACAAAATAAGCAAGGTCAGTCCCAGCAGCCTTGCTTGATTTTGGATATTATCCATTAAATTTATTTGATATTCCCTTGAGCATGCCTAATTTATTTGATGAACAGAAAAAACTTAACCAGCGGGCACTGGCTAAGCTTTTTCTCTATTTATTATATTTAATTCTACTATCCGTTTAGGGAGTAAACCTAACTAGGATATTGTGTTAACTTAATTTAATATTATAACTTATCAACTTCAGCTTGAACC
>NZ_CCAT010000091.1 GCF_000612845.1 Clostridium ihumii AP5 | reverse complement strand
TTTAATTTTCAAAGACCAATGTGTCATCATCACCTGACGACTTTTTCTATTTTACTAGATTTAAACTTTTTTGTCAACACTTTTTTAAAATGTTTTTAAAGTTTATATCTACATCGCTTGGCTTTAATTACTTGTTTGCCTCAGCGACAAGATTTATTATATATCTAATTAAATCCTTTTTTCCCTACATTTCTTTTATTTATATAATTTATTCTTATCATTCATCATTTTTCTCTCTTTTACTCATTATTCCTTTTATTGATACACGTGGCATAGTTACACTTTAAATCGTTACAATCTATTATTTTATATGATTTTTAATTAAATCAATAGTTTCATGTAATTTAATTTTATCTACATATATATGTCTTATATTTTATTGATTTAATACTTAAATAAATAAAGTCTTTTTCTTTCTATTGTTATGAGAAAAGAGGAGACTTAATTATAAATAATCAAATCTCCTCTTTATTAATAATATATTAAATACTTATATTACTTCACTATTAGTTTCTTTTCTTAATTGCTCTTCTGATGGCTTCTCAGCTCTTTTTTTAAAGAACTCTTCTGCAATTTGTGGGAATGCAAGGTATGATAATACATCCTCTTCTGTTGAAACCTTATCTTTAAGCATTTCTTTTGTCTTTTCAAATGCTGGTTCTAATGTGTCTGCATATCTACCAACTATAGGTGAATCATTTCCTAATGCTTTTTTCATAACTTCTTCATTTATTTTTCCTGGTGCTTTACCATATTCACCTTTACAGTATGCTTTAACTTCTTTTAATACCATTTTATATCTCTCTCCAGTTAAAACATTAACTGTTGCTTGTGTTCCTACCATTTGGCTCATTGGAGTAACGAGTGGTGGATATCCTAAATCTTCTCTAACTCTTGGAACCTCTGCTAAAACAGCTTCTAATTTCTCTATAGAGTTTTGAGCTTTAAGTTGAGATATCATATTAGATAACATTCCACCTGGTATTTGATTTGTTAATCCTTGTGGTTGAGGAGTTAACACTTTAGGATCTAATAATCCTGATTCTAATACTTCTTGTCTTATTGGTTTAAAGAAATTATTTATTTCTGTTAATTTTTCTATACTTAATCCAGTATCAAATCCAGCTGACTTTAATGCTTGGTGCATAGTTTCAGTTGGTGGTTGTGCTGTACCACTTGAGAATGAAGATATAGCAGTATCTATTCCATCAACTCCAGCTTGTGCTGCGCTATAATATGCCATTTCTGCTATTCCATTTGTGCAGTGAGAATGTAAGAATACAGGTATTTTAACCTCTTCCTTTATTCCTTTTACTAAATCATAAGCTATATCTGGCATTATAAGTCCAGCCATATCCTTTATACAAATTGAATTTGCACCCATGTTTTCTAATTGTTTGGCAAGGTTTGCATAATTCTTAACATCATGTATTGGACTTACTGTATATACTATTGTACCTTGTGCATGTGCACCTTGTTTTATTGTTTCATCCATAGCCACAGCTATGTTATCATAATCATTTAATGCGTCAAATATTCTTATTATATCCATTCCATGATATACTGACTTCTTAATAAATTCTCTTACAACGTCATCTGGATAGTGTTTATATCCAAGTATGTTTTGTCCTCTTAATAACATTTGAAGAGGAGTCTTCTTTACTATACTTTTTATCTTTTTTAATCTTTCCCATGGATCCTCATTTAAATATCTTAAACAAGAGTCAAAAGTTGCGCCTCCCCAACACTCTAGTGAATAATATCCTGCATCATCTAAATCTTTAAGTATTGGTGCAAATTTATCATATGGAAGTCTTGTAGCTATCAATGATTGATTTGCATCTCTTAGAACCGTCTCAGTTATATGGATTTTTTTCATTAATAATCACCTCTATGTTTAATGTCGTCCATTTTGTATTTTAGCATAAACCTCAGTAAAAATCTGCAATAAATCATTTATTTTTCTGAAAAATTGTTTTTTATATTGCATTATTAGTGATTTTTTATTAATTGCTAGACTAACTATATTTTTAGCTAATATATTTTTTAAATACTATTATATTTTTTTATTATATATTTAATATTTTCTTTAATAACTATATTATTCATAAATGTTGACATTCTTATGTCATAATATTTATAATATACTTATACATTTAATTTGCGCTCGTAGCTCAGTTGGATAGAGCAACCCCCTCCTAAGGGGTAGGCCGGAGGTTCGACTCCTCTCGCGCGCACCAAGCCTAACAGTTTTGCTGTTAGGCTTTTTATATACTAATTTATAAAAAGGAGTATTTATGAATTCATTATATATAAATGAAGCTATAAACGAAGCTAAAAAGGCATATAAGATAGGCGAAGTTCCTGTTGGTGCTATAATTGTAAAAAATGATACTATCATTGCAAAAGCACACAATCTAAAAGAATCATTATTAGATCCAACATGTCATGCTGAAATTTTAGCTATAAAAGAGGCATGTAAAGCTATTAATAATTGGAGATTATCTGATTGCACTATGTATGTAACACTTGAACCATGTCCTATGTGTGCTAGTGCAATAGCACAAAGTAGAATATCAAATTTATATATAGGAACATTTGATGATAAGAATGGTGCATGTGGTTCAGTAATTAATATAGTACAAAATGAATCCTTAAATCATTGGATAAATACAATATGGTTATATAATCTAGAATGTAGTGATTTAATGACAAATTTTTTTAGGGAACAACGAATAAAATCCAAATCTAACAATAATTAATTACTTTTAAAGTATATATTTACTATAATTTTTATATTTATGGTGATAAAATGTATATATTATTTAATTTATAGGAGGTGTTTTATATATGGATAAAGTTGCATTTTCACTTTTTGGAATTGACATTGCTTGGTATGGTATATGCATATCATTAGGTGTTTTAACTGCATGTCTATTGGCTCAATATACATCTAAGCTTAGAGATATAGATTATGATGACCTTATAACTATTTTTCTTATAACATTTCCATTTTCAATAATAGGAGCTAGAGCTTATTATGTAATATTTGAATTTAACAATTATAAAGATAACTTAATAGATATATTTAATATTAGGCAAGGAGGACTAGCTATACATGGTGGATTAATTGCAGCAATACTTGTTGGCTACATCTGTGCAAAGAAAAAGAAAATAAACTTTTTAGCAGGTATGGACACTGTTGTCCCTTGTGTAATTTTAGCTCAAGCTATGGGTAGATGGGGAAATTTCTTTAATCAAGAAGCTCATGGTGGTCCTGTTTCATTTGAATTTATAAGTAAATTTCCTAAGTTTATTCAAAATGGAATGTTGATAGATGGTACATATTATCATCCTACATTTTTATATGAAAGCATTTGGAATCTATTTGTTTGTTTTATTCTAATATACTTACTTAATAAAGTTAGGAAAAACGGTGTTGTATTCTTTTCATATATAGGTCTATATTCACTAGGTCGTTTTTTTATAGAAGGACTAAGAACAGATAGCCTTATGATTGGACCTTTAAGAGTTGCACAACTTATAAGCCTAATTGGAATTGCAATTTGTATAATAGGACTTATATTCTGTTATAAACAAAAGAATAACCGACGAAAAAATAAATATTCATAAATCTAAAATGAAGATAAAATTTTATTTTATCTTCATTTTTTATACTTAACCCTGTCTTGATGGCATGTAATATGATAGCCTTGCTGCTAAGTTACTCATAGGCATAGTTTGTAAGTATACCCTTCCTGGTCCTGTAAGTGTTGTTAAAAACAATCCTTCGCCCCCAAACAATACATTTTTAACACCTTTAACCATTTCTATGTCAAATAAAACAGTAGAATCAAATGCTGCTACATGACCTGTATCAACTTTCAATTTTTCACCTGGTGCCAAATCAACTTCTTCCACATGACCATCAAATTCTAAAAATACAAGTCCTGGACCTGTAATTCGTTGTAAAATAAATCCCTCTCCACCAAAAAATCCAGCAGATAATCTCTTTTTAAGATGAATCCTAAAATCAACTGATGATTCTGATGCTAAAAATGCTCCTTTTTGACAAATTAATACTTGGCCTTCATATAAGTTCTTAGCTATTATTTTTCCTGGTACTGCACAAGGAAATGCAATTTCCCCTTCTCCTCTACTACAATTAAATATATTTAAAAATATACTATCACCCGATAAAGCTCTTCCTATACCACCAAACAATCCACCTTTCAAATTTGTGTCCATATCTATATTGTCACTCATCCAGCCCATTGCACCTGATTCACTTATTATTCTTTCCCCGCTTTGAAGTTTACAAATAGCTACTGGCATACTTCCGCCTTTTATTTCATATTGCATAACATCCACCTCCAAATATATAATAAATATATACTAAATATATGTATTAAATTCATTATATATAAATATACTAATTCATGAGAAGCATATTTATAATAAATTTTGGAAATTTTAATATTTACTTAAAATGCTTGAAAATATAATTTTATAATAGTATAATGATAACTACATAATATAAAATTAAATATGGAGAGATGTCCGAGCGGCTGAAGGAGCACGCCTGGAACGCGTGTGTAGGGGAAACTCTACCGAGGGTTCAAATCCCTCTCTCTCCGCCATGTCGTACTAGACGGGGAGTTAGCGGTGCCCTATACCTGCAACCCGCTACAGCAGGGTTGAATTCCTCGCCTCGATTTTAGTTTGTGTGGTCTGGTCTATGTAAGTGGCGTTGATAGCTGGGTCCCACGCAATAAGGACTCATGAACCTCGTCAGGTCTGGAAGGAAGCAGCGATAAGTGAGATCCCTTATGTGCCGTGGATAAACCTGGTTTGAGTTAACTGCATAGATAACGCGCATAAACTAACTATCAAAGCGAGGTGTACGACTATATATTAGTAAATCAAAGATGCATCTTGCATCTTTTTTTTATTATATGTAAAATTTATAATAGAATAATTTAATTAATAAGTTTATATAAATAAAATATTGAGGTGAGATTATGAGTTATACTGCACTATATAGAGAGTTTAGGCCTAAAAACTTTGAAGATGTTATAGGTCAGACACATATAACTACAACACTTAAAAATGCTATAAAAAATGATAGAATTGCTCATGCATATTTATTATGTGGTACAAGAGGTACAGGAAAGACTTCTACTGCTAAGATATTAGCTAAAGCTGTTAACTGTCTTAATTCTAAAGATGGTGAACCATGCAATGAATGTGAAATGTGCAAAAATATAAATTCTGGAACTGCTATAGATGTAGTAGAGTTAGATGCAGCTTCTCATAATAAAGTTGATAATATAAGAGATATAATAGAAGATGTACAATATCCTCCTCAAGAAGCAAGATATAAAGTCTATATCATCGATGAGGTTCATATGTTATCTCAAGGAGCCGTAAATGCATTTCTAAAAACTTTAGAAGAACCTCCTAGTTATGTTATTTTTATATTAGCTACAACAGACCCACAAAAATTACCTATAACTATTTTATCTCGTTGTCAAAAATTTGATTTTAAAAGAATAAACAACGAAGATATATTTTTAAGGCTTAGAAAAATAGTTGATATTATGGGTGTATATTCTGATGATAAAAGTCTTAAACTAATTTCTAGAATATGTGATGGAGCAATGAGAGATGCACTAAGTATATTAGATCAAGCCATTTCAATGGGTTCTAATAAAGTTAATTATGATGATATAGTTAAAATGCTTGGCTTAATGACTAATGATGATTTAGTTCATCTTACTGATAATATAATAGATAAGAATATAGAAAATTCTATATTAACAATGGATAAATGCATTTCCTCTGGAAAAGATGTAAATTTACTTATAAAAGATTTTACTAAACATATGAGAGACCTTATGATGGTAAAAGTTACTGAAAGTCCTGAAGAAGTTTTAGAAATGTCCATAGAAAACATAGCTATTTTAAAAGCACAAAGTGAAAAACTTAGAGTTGAAGAAATTATGCGCTATATAAAAATTCTTCAAGAAGCTGATGAAAACTCTAAGTATGCAAAACAAAGTAAAATATATTTAGAACTTGCATTAATTAAAATGTGTAAAATTGAATATGACACTTCTTCTGAAGTTTTATTATCAAGAATAAATCGACTTGAACATGTTATTAAAAGTGGAGTTTCCGTTAACATTAATGAAAAAATACAAGCAGCACAAAATTTATCTGAAACTAAAAAAGTCCTAATTGAAGAATCACAAACTAAAACTGAAATTCCAAAAACTGTATCAAATGAAGGTTTAGAATCATATAATGATAAATCATCACTTACTAAGGATATTGTTAGTAGATCATTTAAAGATGTGCAACAATTATTAAAAGCAAGAAAAAATATAGTTTTAGCTGTTGCGCTAATGGTTGGAAAAATTAATTCTGTTAAGGGAAATATTATTGATATTTTATTTGATGAAGAATATGATTTTCATAAAAAAAGGCTAGAAAAAGACGAAAATCGAAAAATAGTTAATGATGTATTTTCTGAAATTTTAAAAGAAAAAGTAATCGTATCCTATTCTCTTGATAAGGTTAAAGAAGATATTTCTAAGGAAAGTATACTAACTGAGACATTTGGTGAAGACTTGGTAGAAATAATTGATGAATAATATAATAAAATATAATAAAATTAGTTACATTAATATCAAATATTCTATATACTACTAATATATTGATATTATAAAATATATAAATAATTTAAGGAGGCATTATTATGGCAAAAGGTGGATTCCCAGGAATGGGTGGAAATATGAATGGTCTTTTAAAACAAGCACAAAAATTTCAAAAACAAATGGAGACAGCTCAAAAAGATTTAGAAACTAAAACTTTTGATGGATCAGCTGGTGGTGGTGCTGTTACTGCTACTGTAAATGGTAAAAGAGAATTATTAAAAATTTCAATAAAACCAGAGGTTGTAGATCCTGATGATGTTGAAATGTTAGAAGATTTAGTAATGTTAGCTTGTAATGAAGCATTAAAAACAGCTGAAACTGAAACAGCTAGTATGATGGGTAAATTAACTGGCGGATTAAATATGCCTGGTTTATTCTAAACAACTGTGTAGTAAATAATATATACATTTAGAGGTGAATATTTTGGATTTTTATCCTATCGCAATAGAGAAACTTATAGAAGAATTCGCCAAGCTCCCAGGTATAGGCAATAAAACTGCCCAACGACTTACACTTCATGTTTTAAATTTACCACGTGAAGAAGTGGAAGAGTTTGCAAATGCACTTATAAAAGCAAGAGGTACTATAAAATACTGCCCTATATGTGGGAACTTTACTGACACTTCACCATGTTCTATATGTTCTAACCCTAATCGTGATAAAACTACAATTTGTGTAGTTGAACAACCAAAGGACATAATGACTATGGAAAAAGTTCAAGAATTTAATGGTGTCTATCATGTTCTTCACGGAACAATATCACCAATGAATGGTCGTGGGCCTGAAGACATAAAGCTTAAAGAATTAATAAGTAGAATAAATGGAGAGCCCAAAGAAATAATTGTAGCTACAAACCCTAATATTGAAGGTGAAGCTACTGCAATGTATATTTCTAAAATTTTAAAACCTTTTGGTGTTAAAGTTACTAGAATTGCTCATGGTGTTCCTGTTGGTGGGGACCTTGAATATGCTGATGAAGTAACTTTGGCTAAAGCACTTGAAGGAAGAAAAGAGATTTAATTTAAATATATAGGTTTAACTTGCAATGTTAAACCTATATATTTTTTTATTTAAAGTATACTTAATCCATTTTTTGTTAATGATTATAACAAAGAGTGGAGGTGCTTATATGAATAAAAAATATTTAACAAACATAATGTTAAATCATAAAAAATATAGCGATGAAGAACGAGAAATTCTTTTGCAATTACAATCAGCTCTACTAGAATGGAATATAGCAAAAGAATCTTTTCAATTTGTAAGTGATCCAAAACTTATAGATTTGATTATTTGCAAAGAGGATGAAGCTAAGTCCAAATACTTATATTTTCTATCCTTAGCTAAATCACATAATATAACCGTTGATCCTTCAATGATGTTAGAACAATTAAATGCTGCTGGAAAGTGGTAATTACAACTTTCTTTTCATATAATATACTTATAATATTATGTGATGTAAGGAGATGTTAAAAATGAATGCTGCAATTATTTTTATATTCGCAGTACTTGGTTTAATAGTTTTAGGAAAACTACTTGCATGGCCATTAAAAATTTTAATAAAGCTAGTAATTAATGCTTTAGCTGGTGGTATCCTACTTCTATTAGTTAACTTTGTTGGTGGCCCATTTGGAATATCTATAGCAATAAATGCAGTTACAGCTTTAATTGCAGGTCTATTAGGTCTTCCTGGTGTTGTTTTTTTGATAATATTTTATGTACTTATATAAAAATAACTCCTATATGTTTAGTTTCATATAGGAGTTATTTATTTATATACCAGCTAATGCTTTTAGTTTTTCTATGTCATTTATATGTATTTTCTTATTTTTAACATCTATAATTCCATCATCTTTAAGTTCCTGCAATGTTCTAGTTATAGTAACTCTAGAACATCCCATTAAATTAGCAAGTTCTTGATGAGTAAAAGTCAAATCTATTACTTTTATCCCTTTTTCCTCTGTATATATTTGAGCGCAAAGTCTATACAGTGTTGATGCTAATCTTACTTTTGGACCTTCTGCTAAAAAATCATTTATTTGTGATAATGCAATTTGATATTTTCTTACTATGCTATGTATAAAAAAAGCATGATACTCAGGATTATGTTCTAGCAATGAATCTATATCATCATAGTTAACATAACTTATAGTCGAATCTTCCATTGATACAACCTTTGCTTCTATATGATTGCCTACAAAATATGAAACTTCACCATTTATTTCCCCTTCTCTTAAATAAAATAGTACTTTTTCAATTCCAGATGAAGTAAATGTACATACTTTAATTTTCCCTGATATCACTATCATTATTTCATTGATATCACTCTTTTTAACAACTTCATTTTTTGTATAATCAATACATCTTCCCATCTTAGATACTGAATTCAAAAAAAAGTTTCTCATATTATTCTGTCTATTTTCATCAAATAATTTCTCATACATTAAACATTCACTACCTTTTTTTTAAGATAAAAGAGTGAGATTAATCTCACTCTTTTATCTTATTATACCATTTAATTTAAAACTTTATTTATTTAATTTAAATGTCTTCCAACATCCATGATCTAAATATAAACTATGCTTATCAAATTTTTCTTTATCATTTAAAGCATATTCATACATATAACATTTTTCAATAATATTATCATCAGTATTATAGACTTCAACAATTATTCTATTATATTCATTATTTTCATTGTTAGGTCCATAATAACCTTCCATTTTATCTACAGCATTCATTACTTCTTCATAATTACTTACTTCTATAATTTCGCCATAGATATCATCATTACCACTTATTACAGCTGGGTATCCTTTATGGGGCATATCATATAGTTTTCCTTTTATCTTTCCATGTTTGCAACTTAAAACCTTGCCCTTTAAATATTTATCATAATTAAAAAATCCTGTCCTTAAACTTCCATAAACAAATACTTTTAATTTTTCACTAGGTAATATCATTAGCAAATAGTTCCTCCTATTAATTTGACATCTTCATTATTTTCAACAGCAGCTTTTATACAAAGTTCTAATCCTTTTGCTATATCATTTAATGACATTGATGGCATATTAGGTTTAGCTATCACTTGGCTCGGTATGTATGGAACATGTATAAAACCACCTTTTATATTAGGATACTTTGTATTCACTAAATATAATATCCCATACATAACATGATTACACACGAAAGTTCCCCCAGTATTGGAAACTGCTCCTGGAATACCATTATCAGTCATTTCCTTTACCATTGCCTTTATAGGTAAATTTGAGAAATATGCATTTTCTCCATCATTTTGGATTTTTATATCTATTGGTTGATTTTCTTCATTATCTTTTATTCTTGCATCATCTACATTTATAGCTACTCTTTCTGGTGTAATTCCAAATCTTCCGCCAGCTTGTCCTATTGATATAACTATATCTGGATTATGCTTTTCTATTGCTTCTTCTATACAAGCTACAGACTTTCTAAAAACTGTAGGTATTTCTAATTTAATAACTTCTGCTCCTGATATAGTTTCAGGTAATAGCTTAACAGCCTCTAGTGCTGGATTTATACTTTCTCCTCCAAATGGATCAAATCCTGTAATTAAAACCTTCATAAATTAACATCCTCTCTTTTGTATATATTTAAGTCTATCTAAAATGCTAAGAAGTACATTAAAGGAATATGTAGTAATAAAAGAATTGTTGCTATTGGAACTTGTGCTTTTATTACTATATTCTTATCTTTAGTTTCTAGTAATGCTGCTGGCATTACGTTGAAGTTTGCTGCCATTGGTGTTAATAATGTTCCACAGTATCCTGCTGTTAAAGCTAATGCTCCTGCTACTGCTGGATTTGCACCTTGTGCAAATACAAATGGTAAACCAACTCCTGCTGTAATAACTGAAAAGGCTGCAAATGCATTTCCCATTATCATTGTAAATACTGCCATACCTATACAATAAGCTGTTATTCCTATTAATATGTTTCCATCTGGTATAAAGTTTGATATACCACCTGCTATTACTTCTCCAACTCCTGCTGCTGTAAATAAAGATCCTAATGCAGCTAATAATTGTGGTAATATACTTGTTGATCCAACAGATTGTAACATTCTGTCACCATCTTCTATTAAATCTTTTGGCTTAGCTTTTGTTATTGCAAATGTTATTGCTATTGAAGCTACTGCTGATATTCCTATAGCAACAGTTCCACCTAATGGTGTAAATTGTGCTATAACAAGTGCTACTACTGCTATTGCAACTGATGGTACAAATATTTTGTTTCCAAGTTTTTTGCTTTGTTCTTCCGCAAATTTAGTATCTGGTGTTTTTAAGTTTCCAATCTTAACTTTTTTACTTGCACTTAATACTCCTAAGAATACTAATAGTCCTCCAACTAAAGTTGCTGGAATAAATGCACCGAACATAAATATGATAGAAAGTATTCCCCAGAAAAGAGTTGTACCTATTCTTGCTTTATGATTTTTATCATTAAAAGTTTTAACTGCTGTTGTTAACATTAATAATCCAACCATTACATAGAATAGTTCCAACAGCAAGTTTGAAATTGCTTTTATATCCATGTTTATTCCTCCTTAGTTTAATCGTTTTTTCTATTAGCTTTTTCTATAGATTTATCTAGCATATGGTTTTGTAATGCTACTAATATAAATGCTATTATTGCTATTGGTATTGATGCCTTTGCAACATCTAATGTATTTACTGCATATCCTAATTCTTCTAAAGTACCAGCTATTAAAAGTACTCCTGAACTTGCCATAAATACGTTTTGTGCAAAGAAGTTTCCGTAGTTCTCCATTGCTGCTGCTGCACCTTTTATTTTTTCTTCTGTTTTTTCATCTATTTTTCCATACTTACTTATTGCAGCACCTTGTGCCATTGGGTTTATAAGTGGTCTTATAAATTGAGCATGACCTCCAAGTCTTACTGATGCCGCTGCTGCTGATTCTCTTATAAATAAGTAAAGTGTAAGCATTTTTCCTGTTGATAAGTTTTTAGCTTTTCTAATTAATTCTATAGCTCTTTCTTTTAAGCCATATCTTTCACACATACCTATAACTGGTAAAGTTAATATAAATAAAGACATATGTCTTTGTGCTACAAATGTTGATCCTAGTGTTTCTAAAATACCCATAATATTAATATCTGCTACTAATCCTGTTACAATTCCAGCACCTAAAACTACTGCAATTGTGTCAAGTTTAAGTGCAAATCCTATGATAACTATAATGATTCCTATTAAAGTCATAAATTTCATTCCTTTCTTTAATCTTTTTTTTGATTATACTGAAAATTTATTTTTTAGTCTGTATCTCTGTATACAGAATTATTTTTTTATTAAAATTAATTCTATTGTTGTATTATCTTATGTTATATCCTTTAACTTACTATTTTGATTTATACATATCTAATTTTATTTAGTACTATTAAATATTTTTTTTACACTTAATAGTTATATATTCTTCATTTGTTAAATTTGTATGATAAGTTTAAATTTTTAGAATATTATGGTAAAATGTTGGTAATAAGTATAGCTTTAATTTTTAATGGGGTGTTTAAATGAGGGGTTTTTTTAAAAAAAGTAATAAAAAGAAAAAAGTACTTGAAGGTAGTACTAAACTTTGTACAAACAATACAACATGTAATTTTAAAACTAATATGACTCATTCAATTGGTTTTAAAATAGCAATTACAACAAGTATCATTGTTATACTTGCTATGATTGTTACTACTATATTTATATATTTAAGCGGTTCTAATATTATTTCTAATTTAAGTAATCATACATTGAAATCTATAGTTGAAAAATCTATAGATACGATTACTATAACTCTTGATAAATATACTAGTGAAGTTTCTTCCTTATCCAATAACCAATCATCAAAACAATTATTAAAAGACTACAAATCAAAAGATACATCATCAGCTAATCAAACTTATTTAGATCAATGCAATAGAATATTCAGTGACTTTTTAACTCAGTCTAGTAGTGCAGAAAGAATTTCTTTAATATCACTAGATGGAAAGATTATAGCTGACACTGAAGAAAATATGGTTGGTACAGACGTTACAAAATCTAATTTTCATGATGTTAGTTCCAATGGTGCAACATTCATAAGTAATTCAACAAAATCTGATGTAAGTGGAAAAAATATTTGTATTTTCACATATCCTGTAAAAGATTATGAAAAATATGGTGAAACAATTGGTTATACAGCTTTATATGTATATACTGATAGTTTTTCCGAGTATTTAAAAGACATAAATATAAATAATACTGCCAAAACATCAACTTGTCTAATAGATTCCAGCGGGACATATATATATAGTTCTAATAAAGAATTATTAGGTAAAGAAGTTGATATACCTATTTTAAAGAAAATTTCTGATAAAGTTAAAAAAGGAAGTAAGCTCAACATAGATTGTAGTGAATATACCGAAAACGGATCAAACATAATATGTTCTTATGGCTCAATAACAAAAACAAATTGGACTTTAATTATATCAACAAATAAAAGTCATTTAATGAAACCAATAAATTCATTAACTAACACAATTTTATGTATTTCAATTGTTGTTTGTGTTATTTGTTTAATAATAGCTCTTATAGTTGCTAAATTCTTAATAAAACCTATTATAATTGCTAAGCAACTAGTTTCTAAAACTGCTAATTTAGACTTAAGTGAAGATAATGTTAAAATTAATACATTAAGTAAAGATGAAATTGGTCAAATTTCTTCATCTGTTATTGAAATGAGGAATGTATTAAGAGAAGTTATTAGATCATTGCTTGATGTAGAAAATATGATTGATTCTAATGTTAATATAGTTGAAAATTCTATTGAACTATTAAAGGAAAATGCTGAGTCTACTTCTAATGATGTTTCTACAATTTCTTCTGGTCTAGAGCAGACTGCTGCTACTTCACAAGAAATGGCTGCATCATCTGAAAAAATGAAGTCCGGAATAAATAATATAGCTTCAGATTCTGTAAATGGTTCTAAACTAGCTAAAAATATATTAGATAGAGCATTAAAATTTGAAAAATCATCGGAAGAATCTAAGGAATCGACAATAAAATTGTATGATGAAGTAAAATCCGAACTTGAGGTTGCAATTGAATCATCTAAAGAAGTTAATCAAATTCATAAATTAACAGATTCAATAATGGATATTACCGAACAAACAAATCTTCTTGCTTTAAATGCAGCAATTGAAGCAGCTCGTGCAGGAGATGCAGGCAAAGGATTTGCTGTAGTTGCCGATGAAGTTAGAAACCTTGCTAATGAATCTCGTGAAATAGCTAGTAATATTCAAAACTTAGTCAAAGTTGTTTATAATTCAGTTGAAAATTTATCTGCTAGTTCTGAAAAGATGATGGAATTTATGGATTCTAAGTTAAAATCAGATTATCAAACAGTAATAGATACTAGCAAAACTTATTGTGATGATGCAACTAATTTTGATAATTTTATGGTTGAATTTAGTAATGAAGCTCAAAAATTAAATTCTTATGTTTCTGGTATAGTTGTAGCTATAGATGAAGTTTCTAATACAATAACTGATGGTGCACTTGGATCATCTAACATCTCTATTAAAACACAAAACATTGTAGAACAATTGCAAAGTATAAAAGAAGCTTGCACAATAAATAAATCTAGTGCTACTAAATTGACAAATATTATTTCAAAATTTAACTTATAACGAAAAAAAGGTACCATTAAAATTTAATGGTACCTTTTCTTTATGATAATTTATAAATTTACATCTACATCATTATTAATCATATCTTTAATTTCTTCATATTCATTCATCTTTTTAACTACAATTCCATTTAATGCTAGCAATGCTATTAAGTTTGGAAATACCATAAGTCCATTAAAAGTATCAGCAAGTTCCCAAACTAAATCGACCTTCATCATTGATCCAATAACTACTATAATCATTACTAATACTCTATATATATTAATTGCCTTCTTACCAAACATATATTTTATATTTGCTTCACCAAAGAAATACCAACCAATTATTGTTGAAAATGCAAAGAATAATAAACAAACAGCTATAAATCCTTGTCCAAAACTTCCTAATGTTAATTCAAATGCTTTTTGTGTTAAAGCTATTCCTTTTAGTCCCTCAATTTCTAAAGCCCCACTTGTTAATATAACTAATGCTGTTAAAGTTAATATAACGAATGTATCTATAAATACACTTACTATAGCAACTGAACCTTGTTGACTCGGATGTTTTACTTTTGCAACAGCATGAGCATGTGGTGTTGATCCCATACCTGCTTCATTTGAAAACAATCCTCTTGATACTCCATATCTTACAGCATGTTTAATAGTTACTCCTAATGCTCCCCCCATTACAGCTTGTGGATTAAACGCACCAACAAATATTGATTTAAGTGCTGGTAAAATGTGTGATCCATTCATACCTACAATAATAATAGCTGCTACTATATAAAAGCCAGCCATTATAGGTACTATTTTCTCTGTTACAGATGCTATACGTCCCATACCTCCAAAAAAAACAAACCCTGCTAATGCTGCAACTATTAATCCTACTACTAATGGTGATATTCCAAATGCATTTCTAAATGCATCTGATATAGAATTGGCTTGAACCGCATTTCCCATAAAGCCTAAAGCTATTACACAGAATATAGCAAAGAAACCTGCTAAAAATTTTCCTAGTTTTTTATTTTTTAGTCCATCACTTATATAATAAGCTGGTCCACCAGTAATCTCACCATCTACTTTTTTTCTAAATACTTGTGCAAGTATTGCTTCAGCATAAATTGTTGACATACCAAAGAATGCACTTAACCACATCCAAAATATTGCCCCTGGACCTCCAGATGTAATTGCTGTTGCAGCACCAGCTAAATTACCAGTACCTACCTGAGCTGCAATAGCTGTAGCTACAGCTTGGAATGAACTCATTCCATCACTACCTGCCTTTTTACCTTTTAAATTCATTCCCCCAAATATCCTTTTAAAGCCTTCTCCAAATTTCCTTACTTGTACAAATTTCAATCTACACGTAAAGAAAATACCTGTACCTAATAATAGTATTAGTAATACATAGTTCCATAAAACATCGTTTATTGATTTAACTAATTGTAATAAATCCATAAATGATTCCCCCCTTTTTATAATGTTAAAAAGTAATTTTATTTAGTATAAAATATAAAAAGTATATTATATAAAATAATTTATTTTAATATTTTATTTACATTAAAACAAATCAATTATATCTATAGTTGTGAATTGTATTATTAATTTTTTCAATACTTTAATAACATTATAGTACTTTTTCTTAATTTTTTTAATATTTTGAAATTAATTTTTAGAAACTTTTATGGATATTTTGTTAAAAAAATATTTTTTTTTATGTTTTAAAATTTTATAATATTTTTCGCAATAATTTCAAATTTAAAATCATATTTTTACATATTGCTTTATTTTCTTATTAAATTTATTTCTAATTTTTTTAAATGCATGTATAGATGTATTTGACTTATTGTTAATATTTATAAGTAAATTTATGGTTAATAACTTACTTATATGATCTATTATATTAAATTATTCTATATATTATATTGCATAAAATAATTTACTTAATAAATAGGAGGAACATAATGAAATATATAAAATTATGATCAACGATATTTTTATGGATTGGATTTATTTCAACAATTATACTAATTTTTCTTTTAATATTATTGTATTGCATTTCAATTCCAAGTAATTGGTATGATATGTATAGACCTGAGGTTTTAGGCATAAAAAATATGTTTTTAATAATTGTTCCTTTTTCATTCATTATCGTATATGCAATAAAAAGCATATATACTGAACTCTTAATAATTCATAAAAAAATTGATAGAAAAATAAACTAAAAATTTATTTTATTACCTTTCGTATAAAAATAAAAAACCTAGTAATCATTAAGATTACTAGGTTTATGGTGCGGCGGAGAAGATTCGAACTCCCGGCCAACTGGTTCGTAGCCAGCTACTCTATCCAACTGAGCTACCACCGCAAATATAACTATATGATATCATTTATGTTATAAAAAGTCAATATTTTGTATAACATGATAACATAAAAGTAGCTACGTATTGAACACAGCTACTTTTCATGGCGGAGAAAGAGGGATTTGAACCCTCGCGCCGGTTACCCGACCTACGCCCTTAGCAGGGGCGCCTCTTCGGCCTCTTGAGTATTTCTCCAATAATTTTGGCGGAGAGAGTGGGATTCGAACCCACGGTGCGCTCATCACGCACGCCGGTTTTCAAGACCGGTGCCTTAAACCAACTCGACCATCTCTCCACATTAAGTTTTAAGAATTAAGTTTTAAAATTTTGTGGCGGAAAGAGTGGGATTCGAACCCACGGTACGCTCATCACGTACGCCGGTTTTCAAGACCGGTGCCTTAAACCAACTCGACCATCTTTCCGTAACTTATTTATTAAATTTATATGGCGGAGAAAGAGGGATTTGAACCCTCGCGCCGGTTACCCGACCTACGCCCTTAGCAGGGGCGCCTCTTCGGCCTCTTGAGTATTTCTCCAATGTTTGGCGGAGAGAGTGGGATTCGAACCCACGGTGCGCTCATCACGCACGCCGGTTTTCAAGACCGGTGCCTTAAACCAACTCGACCATCTCTCCGTGTCACAACTAATATTATATTTACTTTGCATTTAACTGTCAAGAGTTTTTTTCAAAATAATACGAAATTTAATTTATTAATTCAATTTTATTGAATTAAATTTTAGTAAAAGGTTTATTTTACAGGTTTTATAGAAAATATAATTTATATTTTCATGTTTACAACTTAATACTTTAATTCTAAGTTTTAAAAATTAACTAAGATATCATTAGATGGACTTTAAAAATAATTGATTTAAAATCCATCTATTTATATTTTATCTCATTATTTTATAATTGTTTTTCCACCCATATAAGGTACTAAAACTTCTGGTATAGTAACTGTTCCATCTTCATTTTGATAGTTTTCAAGAATTGCTGCTAGACATCTTCCAATAGCAACACCTGAACCATTTAATGTATGAACAAAATTTGGCTTACTTTTAATATCTTCCTTATATTTTATATTTGCACGTCTTGCTTGAAAGTCTTCAAAGTTACTACAACTTGATATTTCTACATATCTATTATAACTTGGCATCCAAACTTCTATATCATATTTAAATGCCGCAGTAAATCCTAAATCACCTTTACATATTTTAACTATTCTATATGGTAATTTTAATGCTTGTAATACACTCTCTGCATCTTGTACTAAACTTTCTAATTCTTTATATGAATCCTCTGGCTTAACAAATTTAACAAGTTCAACTTTATTAAATTGATGTTGTCTTACAAGTCCTCTTGTATCTCTTCCTGCAGAACCTGCTTCTGATCTAAAACAAGCGCTATAAGCTGCATGTTTTATAGGTAACTTATCCCCCTCTATAGTTTCATCCCTATATAAGTTAGTTACTGGAACCTCTGCTGTTGGTATTAGGAAATAGTCAGTATTGGTAACTTTAAATGCATCTTCTTCAAATTTAGGTAATTGTCCTGTTCCTATCATGCTAGTTCTATTAACCATATATGGTGGTAATATTTCAGTATATCCATTTTCATCAACATGTTTATCTAAGAAAAAGCTTATTATCGCTCTCTCAAGTCTTGCACCTAAACCTTTATATACCGTAAATCTTGACCCTGTTATTTTTCCACCTGCCTCAAAATCTAAAATATTTCTTTCAGTACCTATTGTCCAATGCTCTTTAGGTTCAAATTCAAATTTTCTTGGCTCTCCAAATTTTTTTACTTCCACATTATCTTCATCTGTTTCTCCATTAGGAACTTCTGGATGTGGAATATTTGGTATTCTAAGCATTATATATTTTATTTTTTCATCTATTTCATTTAGTTCAATATCAAATTCTTTTATTCTATCTGATAATAATTTCATTTCTGTCATTATTTCAGTAACATCTTTTCCTTCTTTTCTATACATAGGTATCTTTGTTGAGTCAGTATTTCTTTTCTTTTTTAATTCCTCAACTTCTATTAATATATCTCTTCTTCTTTTATCTAATTTAACAACCTCATCGATTACTGAAACATCAAAGTTTTCACCTCTATCGTTTAATGCTTTTTTTATCTCTTCTTTATTATTACGAATTTTTTTTAAATCTAACATGATATATTCCTCCAACTTTTATATAATTATTTTTCCCAATAAAAAAAGAGTTATAGCCCCCAAAGGGACGAATAACTCCGCGTTGCCACCCTAATTAAATAATATAAATTATTTCTCTTAATTAAAATAACGGTTTTATACCGTACTGCTCATCACAGTCCCTCAGAGTCGGATTCATAAATAGTAATGTATCAGTTTTCACCACCCACTGACTCTCTTAACATTATAAATTTACTACTATTCTCTTCAAAGGTTTAATGTTTTTTATTTTTAGAATAATTTTAATATTTATTTTTATGTTTGTCAACATTCAAATTCATTATATAGTCATTATTTTTAGTTTTAAAATTACTCTTAATAAAAGAAGCTGGAATCTAAAATAATTAATATTTTAAAATCTAGCTTCTTTTTGTATATATTACTTTATAAATTTCTACCTATTTTTTTGGTAGCAACTATATCTACATTAGTATTAAGTATATTTTTACATATTATATCACCTATATTTATAGGTGGACCAACATGTATCCTACACAAAGCTTTAGAACACTCAATCCATAAATTCTTATCTATAGCTTCAGTACTTCTTACAGGAACAACCTCATGTATCTTTGAACCTTTTACCCTCACTACTGTTGTAAATACATCTTTACCTTCCATAATTACTCACCTACATTGTATCAAACTCTTTTATTCTACTTAATGCTACTTTAGAATTTTTTGTATTTTTTACTATGTCTGTTATAGGCTTATTAGTTTCTCTTGCCAATATTTCAGATATAACTTCATTACAATAAGCTCCCCTACAACTTCCAAGTCCTGAATTAGTCCTCCTTCTGACACCTTCTACAGTTCTTGCACCCAAAGGTCTTCTTATAGCATCAACTATTTCACCTTCTGTAACACCTTCACACAAGCAAATAATCTTGCCATATTTATTATCAACTTTTATAAGATTATTTCTTTCATTGTTACTTAAATCTTTAAATCTATAATACTCTCTTCGTTTATCAATAAAGTCTTTTTTTAATATGCAGTTAAAGTTATTTACAACCATTTTGCACACTATTTCTCCAATTGCTGGTGTCATGGTTACTTTGCCAAAATGCTTAGCTCTTATATTCAAGTATCCTTTTTCTGATAATGAGTCATCTATAACTACTGGTTCATCATATAAACTCCAATCAAGTACCATTTTTATCTTATGTCCATCTATCTTTCCTATTAATGATGATAATTTATCTATGACCATATCATAATTTGCACTTTTTCCAGTACTAAATGCACCTATTATTTTTCCATCCATAGTTGGTCTTATATATCTTCTCTCACTATTATGGATATCGAATATAATATTAGAATATAAAGAGTCATATTTCTTGTTTAATACAAAGTACTTAAGATTATTTTTTATACCTTCTTCTATTTTATCTTTATTTAATTCTTTTCCTAATTCTTTTTCTGAAGTTGTATTAATAACAATTTTGCATGTAAACTTATTTCTTGTTGTTTCAACCTTAAATCCTTTTGACATTTTTTCTATATTTAAAACTTCTTCTTCTAATTTAAATTTTACACCATTATCAAAAGCAATTTCTCCATATGCAAGTGCTAAATCATAAGCACATACAACACCTGTATTAGGAATGTATAGTGATTTTATTACATCATCACTAATATTAGGTTCTATTCTTTTACTTTCATCTCTATTTAAAAGTTTTACTTCATTGATATTTTTTTCTTTAGCTCTTGAATACATGTCCTCTATATATTTTTTTTGATTTTCATCCTTAGCTATATATAAAGATCCTACTCTCTTAAATGGCACATTAAATTTTTCAACATACTCATCAAACATTAAGTTTCCTTTTCTTATTAAAGATGAACTTATTGTATCAGTACATTCTAATCCATCATATATAGTAGCTGTATTTATAAGTGCTGCATCTGATCCTATATCATAATCTTTTTCTATTACTGCTATATTTAAATTATATTTAGATAATTCATAGGCAACGGCACATCCAATCATGCCGCCACCTAATATAAGTACATCGTAATCCATTTTTCCTCCTTACAGTTGTACTATTTTATTAGTTTATCTATTTCATCTCCTAATTTCTTTATATAGTCTCCATATTTAGCCCAATCTCCAGATTTTTGTGCTTCAAGCGCACTATTATATATATCCTGTAATTGTTTTGCATCTTTTCCTACCAAAGTACCATTTTCAGTCTTACCATCTACTTTATTGTCTTGTTTATTATTATAATCAAAAAGTTGCGTTAAAGCTGAATCTATACTAGTAGCTAATACAATTTCATCACCATATCCAACTATTACATTTTTCATTTCTGGAATACTCTTTTCTCCTGCTGCTCTTAAATAAAGAGGTTCTACATATAATAGAGAATTTTCAATTGGTACTATAATTGTATCTCCAAATTGTACTTCTGATCCCTTAGTATCCCAAAGTGATAATTCCTTTGATATATCTGGGTCTTGGTGAACTTTCTTTTGGAATAACATTGGACTATATACTGTTCCTGAGCTAGGAAATTTATAAAGGAACATTTTTCCGTAATTTTCTCCATCCATTCTTACACCAAACATAGAAACCATATTGTCTCTTCCCTTAGTATTGAAATATTCAAGTACAACCATTTCCTCTTTTTGCTCACCTGGTAATTTCATAACAACATAAGATGAATCTTTTTGTTTTTCTTCATCTTCTACTTTATCTTCATTATTAGAAATTGTCCAAACATCATCTCCATTATAAAACACACCAGCATCTTTTACATGGTATTTTCCTAAAACATCACATTGTATTTTAAATAAGTCCTCTGGATATTTAAAATGAGACCTTAATGATTCTGGAACTTCACTTATGTCTTTAAATAACTCTGGGAATACCTTTCCATAAGTTTCTGCTATAGGATCATTCTTATCTGCAATATAGAAATTAGTTGAACCATCATATGCATTTATAACTACCTTAATTGAATTTCTAATATAGTTAATACCGTCTACAGGCTGTGAGTATGGATACTTATTGCTTACAGTGTATGCATCCATTACCCAATATAATTGATTATTATCTATAACTACATATGGATCTTGGTCATATTTTAAGAAAGGAGCTATTTTTAAAACTCTTTCTTTTATATTTCTATTTATTAAAATTTTACTATCACTTGTTATATCTTGAGATAATATAAACTTAGGATTTTGATATTTTAAAGTAAATATTAATCTATTTAGTAATGACATTTTTATTCCTGCATCACCATCATAATTGTTAGTAACATTTTCACCATTCATAGGATAATCTATTTCACCAAGTTTAGTATTTACTATACTATAATCATTAGTGCTTTCTCCAAAGTATATCCTAGGATTATCTAGTCCTATGTCTGTTGAATTTTGTACTGGAATATTGTTTATAATGAAATCTGGCTGTCCTTCACTTGTAACAGAATTAACTTTACTCATAGTTATTCCATATCCATGTGTATAAGCTAAGTGTCTATTTTGCCATGTATTTGAATTTTCATCTAGTTTGTCTAAGTCTAGCTCTCTTGCTGATATAAATACTTGACTATAATCTCCATTTATATTGTATCTATCTATATCCATATCATCAAATCCATAGTAATACCTTATATATTGAAACTGATTATTAAACTCTAATGCTGGTACATGAGAATTTATTCTTATATTGTTTATAATATCACTATTATTCTCTATTTCTTTTGCTGTTAAATTATTTTTTATTTCATAACTATTTTCAGCTATATCATCAATATTAAATGCTTGCTTTGTATAATTTATATTATTTTCTATATAAGGTTTTTCTAATGTCTTCTCATTTGATTGAACAATAAAACCTTTTACTGCTAGTGATGCTACATTTTCTCCAACTATTAATATCACAATAAGTCCTATAGACATTAATATTGGTTTTACTTTAGATTTTATTATACTGAAGCATACAACTAAAGATGAAACTATAGAAACAACTGCTATAACTTTATAAAATCTTAAACTAACTTTTATATCTGTATAACTAGCACCAAAAACAGTACCATTTGGAGAATAGACAAGTTCCCAGGCTTTTATAATATAACCTATTCCTATTGCAATCATAAGTAATGTTGTTATAATTGCTAATTGTTTTCCTGCAAAATTTCTAATTCCATGTTTAAAATCTTTGAATGCTTCTTCCCTAGATAATGTGCTTTTAACTTTATCTTTTGTTACAATTCCTATATATATCATAAATGTTACAACAACAAATATAATTAATAAGCTTATAAATGCTGCTTGTAATGATTTTATTAATGGCAATTTAAACATAAAGAATGAAATATCTTTATTAAATATAGGGTCTGTTAAATTAAAGTTTGTTGAATTAGAAAACTCTAATATCTTATACCAATAAGTTGATGAAAATACATATGAAAATACTAATGATATAAGTGCATTAAATACAGAGAATTTAGCTAACTTTTTCTTTTCTTGTTTTTTATTAATTTCTATAATTTTTTTACTTTTTCTTATACTTGGTCTTAAACTAATATAATATAATGTTATTGCTATAAATGTTATCAAAAATATAGGCACCATTAACTTAGCAATAGATACAAGTTTTTTAAAGTACACAGATAAATATCCTAGTTCTTTAAACCATTGATAATCAACAATTACATTTATACTTGATATCCCTATTGCCAATATAGCTATAACTACTATTATAAAATATAACGCGAATTTCTTCTTTTTCAAATAACTCACCTCTTTTAAATATTTTTATCCATTATCAATTAAAATATTTTTTTCTTCTAATTCTTTTAATATATCTATTATTTGTTTTTCACTTTCTGCACTTATTGTATGAACGTGTACTCCATTAGTTAATAAAGATAATGGTTCAGCCTCTGTATTTTTAAATTTAGAAACAAATTTTTCTACATCATTTAAATTTTTTATCATAAGCATAGATTTTATTTCTCCATAAAGAGGATGCTCAACTATAACATCTTCTACGATGCCACCATACTTAACAATAGTATTTAACTCAACATCCATTTCATCTCTATCGTGACTAACTGCTATTACTTTTCTTATCCTATTTTCTTCATACTTTGAAATTAAATATCCTTCTGGAGTTGCTATTATGCTTGTACCTTCAGCTCTTATTATTGCCACATCTTTTACTATAACTTGTCTTGTAACATTAAATTTTTCAGCAAGTTCTTGCCCTTTTAGTGGTTTATTTCCACCTACTAGCATATTTACTATATTACTTCTACGTTCTTTTGAATTCATTTTATACCTCCTTTATATGTATTTCTTGCCTATAATACATTCTAACATTTAAAAAACTTTATTGAATAGATAATTTAAACATATATTTAAATTAATTTTTATCATCACTTTCCTTTAAAATTTTCATAGCCTCATTATTGAATGTATTATTATGATGATTTTTTATTAATTTTAAAAAATCTTTATCATAATTATATTTTTTTAATTTTTCATATCCTAATTCACCATGATTATAATATACATTTATAAATTTTATATTACTATAACTTCTAAGTTTCCCCTTTGTAATTTTATCAGCAATGACTAGCACTGATTTTTCTATTGGATTTAAATTTCTATTTATTTTACCAATATCATGTAATATGCCAGCCTTTATTAAATCATCCTTTCCTATACTTAATTTAATTCCACTATTATTATTTAAATAAAGCTCAATTTCCTTAGCTACATTTAAACAATGCTTTTTATCATAAACTTTTAACTCATTAAATATTTTTTTCTCATTATCATCTAAATACTTATTTATAAATTCAATATCATCATTGCTTATTTTTGCTGTAATGGCTTTAAAAAATTGTTTAACTCTATAAATACTCATAAAAAAAACCTCTACTACATATTATGTTATATTTTATCTTACTTATATTATTCTATAATAAAAAAGATATACCTACATAAATAGTATATCTTTTTTACATTTATTTAATGTTCCAATTTTATATTTCCCATGTCATTTCTAACTTTAATTTTATATCTATTGCTTAAATTAGAGTTTTCTTCTACTCTTAAATTATTTGTTACCTTACCAACATCACTTAAAATATCAAAGTCTAAATTTTTAGCAGTATTTTTTACACTTATATCTGTTTCACCTAAATCATTTTCAAATGATATATTTCTATCTAAATAGTTAAATGATGTTTCTATTTTTCCACAATCACATGATACTATAAGTTCATTACATTTTTCATTTCCTTTGTTATTTACCTTAAAAATAACATTTCCCATGTTATTGTACAGCTTAGAATTTATTGCATCCATATTTTTAATTTCTAATTTACCAAGTGAAAGATTTATATCCATATTTTCAGCAATAGTATATTCATCATTATCTATATCTACATTTCCCAAACTTGAATCTATATTAGAACTTTTAAATTTGATATTATTTAATTTTATATTCCCTAAATCAGTACTTATATCTAAATTATCAAAACAAAAATTTTTAGGTAGTTCTATCTTCAAATTATAGCTTGTATTTTTAATATTTTTACTTGATCCGCCATTATTAATTATAATATTAGTTTTGTCTCCATTTGATTTTATATCACAATCTTTTAAATACTTACATGTTAACTTAGCTTTTTGATTGCTATTACTTTCTATAATTTCTATTTTAGATATGTCACATTTTATATCTAAATTTTTTATAGACTCTAAATCTATTTCTTTATTTAAATTTTTATAATTATTTAATTCTGAACTATTACTTGATTTTATAGTAATTATTTTATCAATATTTTCAATACCATTTTCAATTAATGTATTTATGCCATTAGAAAAATGACTTCCAATTACATCAGAATTATTCTGAACAAAATCTGAAAAATTTTCATTATATTTTTTTAAACTTACAATACTTAATGTAAATCCAACTACAAATGTTATAGAACAAGCTACAGCTATCCATTTTAAAACTGTATTAAATTTCTTCATCACACCTACCCCCTAGCAACTTTTATATTCCAATTAATATACTGTTTTCCTAACTTTACCCCGTAATATCCCAGGAAATATATTCCTATTAATGTTAATATAGCTATTGATAAAATAGTTATCATTATAAATATTGAAAACAGTGGAATAGTACTTGAAATAACTGCTACTATTGTTGCACCAATTCCTATAAGTAATAATGGAATTGCTACGACTAAACCTATAGCAAGTCCTAAAATACTTGAAACTATTGGAAATAATGCGCTTAAAATTATAAAATTTAAAATGACTAGTGCAATTATTGAAACAATATTATATTTCCCCTCTTTGTTTTTATTAAAACTTTCTAATTGATTTTTATTTATAACTCCTTGTTCACACAGGTTTTGTATTATTTGGTGTGGTGTTCCTAACTCCTTACAAATTTCATCCTCAGATTTTCCCTCTTCTTTTCCATTTATAAAATATTCCTCATAATCATTTAATATGTCCTCAATTATATAATTGTCAATTCCATTTAAGCCATCTTTTAATTGAGCTAAAAACTCAGTTTTAGTCATAACTATACCTCCTTTATATAAACCCTCTATATTTATACTATATTTAAAATGATTTTACCCCTTAGTTTCTTCTAAAAATAAATCAATTTTACTACAAAAATCAATCCATTCTTTTCTTAACTCTTTACCTTTGTTCTTTCCTTCTTCTGTTACCCTAAAATATTTTCTAGCTGGTCCCTCTGATGATTCAACTAAATAAGTTGTGAGATATCCGTCAGCTGTCAATCTTCTTAATAATGGATATAATGTTCCATCTGCTGTTTGTATATACTTCTCTAAACTTTTACTCAACTCATAACTATACAAGTCTTTCTGTGAAAGTAATGTAAGTACACACATTTCTAGAACTCCCTTTTTAAATTGAACACTCATACTTACTCCTTACTATAATTAAAATAAAATACATATATTATATATTGCTCACTACTGAATAATATTCACTACCTAACATTATTATATACCTATATTTAGAAAAATCTACACTTTTAATAATTTATTTAAAATTTTTTAGTTTTAATATATTTATACTTATTAATTTTTATTTAAAATAAAAAAAGCAATCATAATTGATTGCTTTTCAATGGTGGAGATAAAGAGATT
>NZ_CCAT010000090.1 GCF_000612845.1 Clostridium ihumii AP5 | reverse complement strand
AGTTGAGAATTCTAATTAATTTAATTGGAAATGGAAAATTGAAAATTGAAAGTTAATGTGAAAATTGGACTTCCAATTTTAAAGAATGATTTTTTATTAGATTTGCAGAGCAAATTAGTTGAAAACAATATAAAAACGTAGTTTTTAAGCATTTCTATTTTTAGATATTAAAAGCGAAGTGAGTAATATCAACTATAACTTTTCACTTTTAACTCTTACTTGGTTCCAAATATAAAAATAGAAATAAACTGTAAGCTTAATAATATCATTTGATAAAGAGATTACTTTAAATTTGAACTTGGAACCCTATATTTAGCTACAAAAGGAAAATAAATGTAAAAGAGAAAAGTGGATTTAAAAATCCACTTTTTCTAATATGTGCTAAGGTGTATTTAAAATAAATCTTGGGAATCTTTATTTTCATTCTTGGAGGAAATCTCAGATGAAAATTCATTTTGTCTTGCATTATTTTGGTTTGATTTTGAATCTAGGATAGCTTGTTGCTTTCCTAAATCAAAAGCATGTTTTAAATCTTCTTCTGTAAAAAGTTTTTTCATTATAACACCTCTTTATAATCAAGTTGTAGTAAAAATATATAAGTAACTTAAAATCTTATAATAGTATTTCTCAAAAACATATAGTTATTCACGTTTTATTTGAAAAATTATACCAAAAGCAACAATGAAATATGAGTTTGAAGTTTTAGAACAATGATGTTTAACATTTAGAAAACGTGAAATAATAGTTATTGTATAAAATGTGTTTTAAATTTGCATATTATTATTTATAATATATTTATAAATCATAATATATGAATAATGTATATAATAATATAGGAGTCCAAGTTGAAACTTTAAGTTATTCATGTTTCAGTTGAGAAAGTGCTATAAAAAATTAACAATTAACAATGAAGGATAAAACTGACGTCTCAGTTTTTAAAAAATCAATTTTTATGATAATTTGCTAAGCAAATTAGTTAAAGTATATAAAAAAACTAGTTTTTTATAGTTCTATTTTTAAATATTAAGAACGAAGTGAGTAATATTCACTATCACTATTCACTTTTCACTCTTACTTTTTAATTGGTTTCCAACATGATAATAGAATAAACTGTAATATAAGTAACGTCATTTGATAAATCTATTGTTTAAAATTCCAGCTTGGAATTCTATGAATGATATAAATTCAAAATTAATATTATTAATTAAGGAAGATAATATTTATTAAGTTTAAGATTTAAATCCTATAGAGAAATTTAGAAAGGTTGTTTGTTTTATGGGGAATAATAATGAATTATATATAGAGTATGCAGAAATTTTAAAAGCGATAGCGCATCCAGCAAGGTTATGTATAGTAAGAAGTTTACTTGAAAAGGGTGAACGAAATGTAACTTGTATGCAAAATTGCTTAGAGCTTCCACAGTCAACAGTGTCTCAACATCTGCAAAAGTTAAGGGCAGCAGGTATAATAAAAGGAAATAGAGATGGACTTGAAGTAAACTATTATATATGTAATGATAAAGTAAAAGAAATAATAGAAGTTTTGTTTAAGGAATAGATAAAAAAGTTGATATATAAATTATGATATAAAAGAGATCTAAAAGATTATAAGTTGAGAAAGGTAAATTAGAGTATGGAAAAATCATCTGAGAAGTTTAGTAGAAATCAAAGGGTTGTTGGAATAACAAAAATTTTAACAGAGTCACCAAACAGAGTAGTTAATTTAAATACATTTACAGAAATATTTAATGCAGCAAAATCTACAGTAAGTGAAGATGTAGTTATTGTTAGAGAAACTTTAGAAAAACTTTATATGGGAAAAGTTGAAACAGTTTCAGGAGCAGCTGGTGGAATAAAGTTTACTATAGATATGTCTAAATATGAAAAGAATTTATTTATACAAGAACTTTGTGATGTTTTTAGAGAAAAAGATAGAATAATGCTTGGAGATTTTTTATATGTTACAGACTTAATGTTTAATCCAGACATTATATCAAAAGCAGGAAAAATACTAGCTGCTATGTTTAGAGATATAGAAGTTGATTATATAGTTACAATAGAAACTAAGGGAATACCACTAGCATACGAAGTAGCTAAAAATTTAGGAGTCCAGTTAGTTACTGTTAGAAATAGAACTAGAGTAACAGAAGGTGCAAGTGTTAATGTTAATTATTTATCAGGAACTAATAAGAGAATCCAAACTATGTCTTTATCAAGAAAAGCAATGAAGAAAAATAGTAAATGCCTATTTATTGATGACTTTATGAGAGGTGGCGGAACTGCAAAGGGAATAGATGAGCTTCTACAAGAGTTTGATAGTGAACTTGTAGGTTGTGGTGTTCTTGTTGACAACAACTTTGATGCAAAAGAGAAAATAATAAAAAATTATGTATCACTTATAGAGTATAATGGAATAAGTGAAGACGGGACAGCTATTGTGAAGCCATCAGAAAAGTACATAGATAAAATATAGGCAATAGGAATTTATAATAGAAAGAGGCATTTTATAATGCTTCTTTTCTTATTTATAGGAAAATTTATAAGAAAAATTTTAATAAATTGTTAAAATAGTTAGAAAATAAAAAATTGCAAAAAAATAAAGAGGATATTTAAAAAATATGGAGAATAATACACTATAGCACAGCTTGGAGGTGGAGTTCATATGCAAATTACAGATGTTAGAGTTAGAAAAATTGCTACAGAAGGAAAAATGAAGGCCATAGTGTCTATAACATTAGATAATGAATTTGTTATACATGATATTAAAGTTATAGAAGGCCAAAATGGATATTTTATAGCTATGCCTAGTAGAAAAACTCCAGATGGAGAATTTAAAGACATAGCACATCCAATCAACACAGAAACAAGAGAAAAAATACAATCAGCTATATTAGGTGAGTATGAAAAAGTTAGAAATGAAGAAACTGTTGTTGATTCAGAAGAAAAATAAATTTATTTGTAAAAATAAAAAGGACGTTGTTCCTTTTTATTTTTTTGTAAAAAAATAATTGTACAACATATTTATAACAATAGAACACATAAATAATGTTAAAAAGTGTATTTTATGCGTTTTATTATTAAGAAAAAACCATATAAAAGTGCGAATAAAATTATTAAAAGGTGTACTTTTTGAAAAAAAACTAAAAAAATATTCACTTTTATTTGCAAAAATAAATTATATAAAATATAATTAATAAAGGTATGAATAATAATATTTAGTAAAAATTAAATATTATTATAAAAAATGTTGATTGTATTAGAATATATAATGCAAATTAAAGGATTAATTTGTATAAAATTAAGATATAGTTTAAAGAGGTGTATTAAGTGTATAAATGTGCTATCGTATTGGCGGCAGGAGAAGGAAAAAGAATGAAATCCGAAACGCCTAAAACTCTACATAAAGTATGCGGAAAAGAAATGATAAATCATGTTATAGATACTTTAAAAAAATGTGAAGTTGAAGATATAGATGTAGTTATAGGAAAAGGCGCAGAAAAAGTAAAAGAAGGAACAAAAGATAGAAATGTTGTTTATTCAGTTCAAGATAAACAATTAGGTACAGGTCATGCTGTTATGTGTGCAGAAGAATTCCTAAAAGGAAAAAAAGGAACAGTTGCAATTTTTGTTGGAGATGGACCTTTAATTACTGAAGAAACAGTTAATAAACTTTTAAATTATCATAATGAAGGAAGTTTCAGTGCAACTATATTAACTTCTATTATGGATAATCCAGCTAAATATGGAAGAATAATAAGAAATTCAAATAATGAAGTAGAAAAAATAGTTGAATTTAAAGATTGTAATGAAACAGAAGCAAAAGTAAAAGAAATTAATTCAGGAATGTACTGTTTTGATATTGAAGAATTATTATCTGCATTATCAAATTTAAATAATAACAATAACCAAGGCGAATATTATTTAACAGATGTTATAGAAATTCTAAAGGGTAAAGAAAAGAAAATTGGCGCAGTTGATGTGCCAGTAGAAGAAATTACAGCAGTAAACTCTAAGGGTGAGCTTGCCATAGCTGAAAGAATAATGAGAAAAAGAATTAATGAAAAACATATGGAGAATGGAGTAATCCTAATAGATCCAGATAACGTATATATAAATTGTGATATTCAAATAGGAAAAGATACAATAATATATCCAAACAATTTTATAGAAGGAAAAACAGTTATAAAAGATAACTGTATAATATATCCAGGTTGTAGAATAAACGATAGTAAAATAGAAGAAGATGTAACAATTCAAAGTTCAGTTATAATAGAAAGTAGTATAGGAAAAAATACAACAGTAGGACCATTTGCTTACATACGTCCACAAAGTGTTATAGGAAACAAAGTAAAAATTGGAGATTTTGTTGAAATCAAAAAATCTACAATTGGAGATGGAACAAAGATATCTCACTTAACATACATAGGGGATGCAGAAGTAGGAGAAAAATGTAATTTTGGTTGTGGAACTGTAGTGGTTAACTATGATGGAGTTCATAAAAACAAAACTATTATTGGAAATAATGCATTTATAGGATGTAACACTAATTTAGTTTCTCCAGTAGAAGTTGAAGATGATACATATATAGCTGCAGGTTCAACAATCACAGAGAAAGTGCCAAAAAATTCTCTAGCTATTGCAAGAGCTAGACAAGTAAATAAAGAAAATTGGGTAAAAAAAAATAAGTAATAAAAATGGGAGGACTACGTATGATATCACATGGTAAAAACATTAAGATTTTTACAGGAAATTCTTATCCAAAATTAGCAGAAGATATAGCAAATATCTTAGGATTAAAAGTTGGAGACTCTAAGGTAGGACACTTTAGTGATGGAGAAATATCAGTTAATATAGCTGAGACAGTTAGAGGACTTGATGTGTTTGTTGTTCAACCAACTAACTCACCAGTAAATGATAACTTAATGGAACTTTTAATAATGATTGATGCATTAAAAAGAGCATCAGCAGGAAGAATAACAGCGGTTATTCCTTACTATGGTTATGCAAGACAAGACAGAAAAGCTAAGGCAAGAGATCCAATAACAGCTAAATTAGTTGCAGATTTAATAACTGCAGCAGGAGCTGATAGAGTATTAACAATGGATTTACATGCAGCTCAAATACAAGGTTACTTCGACATTCCAGTTGATAATCTAACAGGAGCTCCAATCCTTGCTAAACACTTTATAGAAAATGGTTTTAAAGATGCAGATGATGTTGTAGTAGTTTCACCAGACCTTGGAAGTGTAACTCGTGCAAGAAACTTTGCAGATAGATTAAATGCACCAATAGCTATAATTGATAAAAGAAGACCAAAAGCAAATGTGTGTGAAATCATGAACATAATAGGTGATGTAAAAGATAAAAGAGTTATACTTATCGATGATATGATAGATACAGCAGGAACTATTTGTAATGGTGCAAATGCTTTAGTTGAAAGAGGTGCTAAAGAAGTTTATGCATGCTGTTCACATGGCGTTTTATCAGGACCTGCAATAGAGAGAATAGAAAAATCTGCAATTAAAAAATTAGTTGTATTAGATACAATTCATTTAGCAGAAGAAAAACAAATAGAAAAAATAAAAACTTTATCAGTTGCACCAATATTTGCTGAAGCTGTAAAGAGAATTTACCAAGATATTTCTGTAAGTAAATTATTTGATTAATATAAAACAATAAAGTGGTACTATTTTTTTAGTACCACTTTATTTATATGCTTATTTTTATGAATTTTCATGAAAATGTAATAGTAATATCATAGATTTACAAAAAAATGTGAATGTTTTGTAACAAAACTTATAATTATACCTCATACCTATTATAATGGAAGTATGATTAAATATAACAATGTTAAACATGAGGTAATATTTTCCTGGAAGAGATTATGTAGACAAGTCTATTAATATAATGAATTGTAATTTATAATTAATATTAATAATAGTATGATAATTATAAGGACAAGTATTATATGATGTATTAAAAACATTGTAAATATATAAATATATAAAAATAATTAGGAGGGCTTATGTTATGGAAGGTTCAATAGCTAAGGTATTAGTAGTTGATGATGACAAAAATATTTGCGAAGTTATAAAAATGTACTTAGAAAGTGCAGGGTATAACATAAAAACTGCTCACGATGGAAAAGAAGCACAGGAGTGTTTTTTAAGTTTTAAGCCGGATTTAGTTATATTAGACGTAATGTTACCATACCTTGATGGAATGGATGTATTAAAATGGATAAGAAAAGACAGCGAAATACCAGTTATAATGGTTACTGCAAAAGGTGAAACTTTTGATAAAGTTTTAGGGCTAGAATTAGGAGCTGATGATTATATCGTTAAACCGTTCGAGCCTAAGGAATTAATTGCAAGGGTAAAAGCTGTTTTAAGAAGATATACAATGGAATCAGAAAATAAAGAAACAATAACATATGATAGTTTAATAGTAGATGCAAATTCTTATAGTGTAGTTTATAAAAATCAAGAAGTTAAAATGCCACCTAAAGAATTTGAATTATTATATTATTTAGCTAGTAATAAAAATAGAGTATTTACAAGAGAACAGTTATTATGTGAAGTTTGGGGATATGATTATCCAGGAGATTCAAGAACTGTAGATGTTCATATTAAAAGACTTAGAGAAAAGATTGAAGGCGGATCAAATTGGCAAATTGAAACAGTTTGGGGTGTAGGATATAAGTTTGAGGTGAAGTAATGGCAAGACAAAACCTATTCTCAAAAATGGTGCTTATATACACAGTAATTATATTTTTTAGTTTGTCACTAATAGCAACAGTTTTGTCACTTTGGTTTAATAATCATTATATAGAAGAAAAACAAGATCAGGTTTTAAATCATGCAAGCGCAATAAAAGAATTAACTTTAAGTTATATGCAAGGAAACTTAGAGTCAGGCGAATTAGAAAGTAGAATTAAATTTATTGGTAAACACTTTGAAGAAAGTATATTTTTAGTGGATGCTAATGGCTATGTATTTGTATCCATAGAGGACAAAGAAAAAAATATTACAGGAAAGCAAGTGTTTGATAAAAATGACGAGAATGTCTTGGGCCAAAATAAGAAAAACGTTCTTGAAAAGGTAACTAAAAAAAATGAATTAATACCTACAGGAGATTATTCTTTAGTGCAAGACATTGTAAGTGATGAAAATGTGGTTGTAGCAACTATTATAGTTGGTGTTAAGACAAATCAATTAAAGGAATCACTTATAAATATATATAGAATTATATGGTTATCTACGGCTATTGTAATGATTTTATCTATTGGAATAATCTACATTTTTGTAGATAAAATAGTTATAAAACCATTGCAAAATATGAGTACAGTAGCAAGGAAAATAGCAAATGGAGATGTTGAAAAGAGAGTTGAAATAAAAAGCAATGATGAAATAGGAAACTTTGCAGAAGCATTTAATTCCATGGCTAATTCATTAGAAAAGGTAGAGAAAAATAGACGTGAATTTATTTGCAATGTATCTCATGATATAAGGTCTCCAATAACATCTATAAATGGATTTATTAGAGGGATATTAGATGGTGTTGTACCAAAAGAAAAGGAAGAACATTATTTAACAATAGCTTATGAAGAGACGCAAAGACTTACAAGACTTGTTAATGATCTTTTAGACATGTCAGCAATTGAAGAAGGACGTATAACGTTAGCATTAAGGAAGATAGACATTAATGACATAATTAGGCTTAGCATTTTAAAGAATGAAGGTAAAATAAAAGAGAAAAAAATAAAAGTTGATGTATTTTTTGAATCTGATGAACTATTAGTTTATGGAGATCAGGATAGAATATTCCAAGTGATAATAAACTTATTAGATAATGCTATAAAGCATTCTGATGAAGGGGCATTAATTATTATATCTTGCAAAACAAAAGCGGGAAAAGCTTATATATCTATAGAAAATAAAGGTAAGCATATATCAGATGATGAACTTAAAAACATATGGGAACGATTTTATAGAGGAGATAAATCTAGAACAAACAGAGTTAGTTCTGGGCTAGGATTATCAATAGTAAAGAAAATCATAACTATGTTAGACGAAGAAGTTTGGGTTGAAAACACTGAAGATGGTGTAATGTTTGTATTTACGTTAACATTAGCTTAAACAATAATGAAATATCAGTATTTGAATTTTATAGTGAAAATTTTAGTGAAGTAAATTAATAGATACGTTATAGAAAAAGTTAGATTGTTGGTTTTAGGGAGAGACTTTACAATTTAGTGATGATGAGAGGGAAGGAGGAGCTATATGAATAATGACAAGAGCTGGGAAGACAAGTCGTCTACTAATATTGGTGATGATATTAGATTTCAAAAGGCGAAGGATAAAAAGAAAGAGTTTTATGATAAAGTAAAACGCTGTATTATTTATGTTATTATAGCTTCCCTTTCAGGAGCAATAGCAGCTAAGTTTATAGTTGATTATAAATTTGAGAATATTAATGAGAAAAATATTAAATTAGAGCAAAAAAATGTTACATCAGAAGAAAAGGAATTGGCTATTAAGGAACTTGCAAATATTTTAGAAGAATCAGTTGTATCTATAAGTAAGATCAATACTCAAAGTCATGAAGAATTTAACAGCGGTGCAGGAACAATTATAAGTGGTGATGGTTATATAGTAACCAATCGACATGTTATAAATAATGCTGACCAAATAAAGGTTAAATTAAATGATAATAAAGTGTATTATGCTGAAGTTATAGGTGTAGATGCAATGCTTGATTTAGCGGTTATAAAGATAGAAGCAACGAATTTGAAAGCAATGGCGATAAATGATAGTTATGAGGTTAATAATGGAGATGAAGTGTTAGCAATAGGAAATCCTATTGCTAACTCATTTAAAGAGAACTATTCACATGGGAAAATAGAGAATAAGGAACAAAGGGTTTCAATAGTAGATAGACAAAGTGGACAGCCCATAGGATATACAACAATAAAAAATACAGTTAAAATTTTGCCTGGAGATACAGGAACACCACTTTGTAATTTAAGGGGAGAATTTATAGGAATAAATAATAATGCACTAAATTATTCACAACACTTAAAAGACGAAAGTTTAGCAATATCTTTAAAAGAGTCAAAAGCTGTGATTGATGCATTGATGCAAAAAGGAAGTTCATTGAAATTAGGACTAGGAATAGTTGGCGAAAAGGCTATACCAAAGAGTTCAAGTGAAGGAATAACAGGAATATATATTAAAGATGTATTAAAGGAAAGTAATGCATATGAAGCTGGATTAAGACCAACAGATATTATAGTTGAAGTGAACAATATACAAGTGAAAGAAATTGAAGATTTAAATAGATGTTTAAAAGGCTTAAAAGATGGAGAATTAGTAGAATGCAAAATCCTTAAAAAAGGAAAATATGAATTTGTAAATGTAAGGTTAGGTTATTATAGAATGACTAATTAATTTTATAAAATAACATTAAACTTTAAATGAAATGGTTTTAATTGAGACAAAGATTCATATGAAAATTTAAAGTGTATGTTAAAAAATAATTGTAATTTTGTTATATTTAATATAAGATTGATATTAATATATTTATAATTAATTAAGGAACGGCAACAAACCGTTCCTTAAACTTGCAGAAAAATACACAATTTCAAATATATCTTTAAAACTTATAGAAATGAAAAATTAAAAATGAATTTAAAATTGTAGGAGAGAATTCATTTTTGCTAAACGGTATTATGAGGTATTGTTTTTAAGGAACTATATCCAAATCAAAGACCGCCAAGGTTAAAACCTCAGCTACGAGGATAATTAAATTGATTTCCAACCATTGTAGGCCAGGTTTCAACCTTGCATAACGTAATTTAATATATATTACAAATTTGAATTTAAAGTTGTAAACGAGAATTCATTCTTGCTAAACGGTATTATGAGGTATTGTTTTTTAGTCGTTATATCCAAATCAAAGACCGCCAAGGTTAAAACCTCAGCTACGAGGATAATTAAATTGATTTCCAACCATTGTAGGCGAGGTTTCAACCTTGCATAACGTAATTTGATATATATTACAAATTTGAATTTAAAGTTGTAAACGAGAATTCATTCTTGCAAGACACATTTTAAAATTTTAATATTTGAGCTTAATTTTAAATTTTTTAGGGACTGACTTTACTAGTTTAGATAAATATCTTTTTTAAAAGGGAAATAAATTATGAGAAAATAAATAGCCCTAAATATGTCTCTGTCCCTCTTGTTGATTGGTATATCTTAAGAATAGAAGTAATAAAACTTAGCAAGGATATAATCCGCCAAGGTCAAAACCTCAGCTACAAAGCAAATAAAATTAAAGTCCCAACCATTGTAGGCGAGGTTTCAACCTTGCATAACGTTATTTAATATACATTACAGATTTGAGTTTAAAATTGTAAACGAGAATTCATAATAAATTATTGAAAAATGGATATAAATTATAAATAATTATATTTGTTTTTGAGTAGAATTTATATTTAGAATATTTAATATACGATGGAGGATGAAATGTATTTAGTAGTAGGATTAGGTAACCCAGGAGAAAAATATGATAAAACAAGACATAATGTCGGATTTGATGTTATAGATTTATTTGCAGATAAGTATAATATTTCTATTAATAGGACAAAATTTAAAGGTATGTATGGTGAAACATCAATAAAAGGAGAAAAGGTTATACTATTAAAACCACAAACTTACATGAATTTAAGTGGTGATAGTGTAAGAGAATTTTGCAACTTTTATAAAATACCAAATGAAAATGTTATAGTAATATATGATGATATAAGCTTAGATGTTGGAACTTTAAGAATTAGGGCTAAAGGAAGTGCTGGTGGACATAATGGAATAAAAAGCATAATTGCTAATTTAACCACAGAAGTATTTCCAAGAATAAAAGTTGGAGTAGGAGCACCTAAGTATGATCTTATAGAGCATGTATTAGGTAAATTTTCAAATGATGATAGAGTATTACTAGAAAAAACTTTTGAACCAAGCATTGGTGCTATAGAAACTATAGTATCAAGCGGTATACAAGATGCAATGAATAAGTTTAATGGATTTAAGGCATCTGAAGATTAGACGATTAATATTTTATATATAATTAAAGCCTGATGGATAAAACAAGTTTTGAATATATTGTTTTATTCTATAAAAACAGGCTTTATCCTTATTTATAAAATATATATTATATGAACTAATTTGTAGCAATTTTTAAAATAGATATTTTAGTAGAGGTGATAATTTTGAGATTGAATGGACTTATGGCTCCACTTAGGAATAGTAGTGAATTTAAAGTTATATCTCAAAGTATAGATAAAAATGAGTTTCCAATTGCTGTGTATGGAGTGTCGGAATCAGCGAAAAGTTATTTAATAAATTCTATATATGAGCATATAAATGAAAAAATATTAATAGTAACTCATAGTGATGTTGAAGCTAAAAATATATATGAAGACTTAAGTTTATATGTAAATGATATAAGCTATTTTCCATCTAGGGAAATAGTGTTTTATAATGTAGACGCAATATCAGGAGATTTAAGATGGGAAAGGCTTAAAATACTAAGTAGCATGTTAAAGAAAAAATCTCAGATAGTTGTTGCATCTATAGATGTACTTTTATCTACTTATACTCCGGTAGAATTGTTTAAAAAATATATGTTTTCATTTAAAGTTGGAGATACAGTAGATATTAAAGAGTTTGCAGAAAAACTTATAGAATGTGGATATGAAAGATGCGACATTGTAGAGTCAAAAGGACAGTTTTCTTTAAGGGGAGGAATATTAGATTTATATCCTCCTATAGGTGCATACCCATATAGAATTGAATGGTTTGATGAGGAAATAGATTCTATAAGAACTTTTAATCCAGATAGCCAAAGAAGCATAGACAAGGTTAAAACTGTAAGTGTGTTTCCTGCAAAAGAAATCATAATAAATAGTGATAGTATAGAAGAAGCATGTAAGGGCATAGAATCTGACTTTAAAGACATGATTAAAAACTTTACCAAAAAGAAAGATTCAGATTCTAAAGAAAGATTAAATGCAATTATAACTAGAAATCTAGAAAGTCTTAAAGAAACATGGAGTTTTGAAACAATAGATAGCTACATGCCATATTTTTATGAAAGCACAGCAACATTATTTGATTATTTCAAAGACTGTTATGTAATAGTGGATGAAGTTCAAAGATGTAATGGGAAATTAGAAAGTGTATATTATGAATTTGAACAAAATTTTGAAACATTTTTAAATAGAGGAAATATTCTTCCAAGACAAGGTGAATTATTAATTCCACCGAAATCAGTTATAGAATTTTTAGAAAATAAAAACACTATAACTGTTGATGCAATGGCAAAATCAACTAAGATTTTAAAACCACGTAGTATTTCAAGTTTTTCTCAAGTAACAATTTATGATTATCATGGTCAATTAGATATGCTCATAGAGGATATAAAGGAAAAGAAGAAAAAAGGATATAAGACTGTGATATTATCAGGTACAAGAACAAGAGGAGAAAGGCTTATAGACACACTTAAGGATAGAGATATAGAAGCTGTTTATAAGGATACAATTGATAATATTCAATTTGGAGAAGTTGTTGTAACTTTTGGTAATTTATTAAAAGGATTTGAATATCCAAGTCTTAAAATATGTGTAATATCTGATAAGGAAGTATTTGGACAATCTAAAAGAAAGAGTTCAAGAAAGAAAAAGGTAAAGGGTGCTAGCAAAATCAAGAGTTTTACAGAATTAAAACTTGGAGATTATGTTGTTCACGTAAACCATGGAGTAGGTGTATACAAAGGAATAAAACAATTAGAAGTTCAAGGAAATAAAAAAGACTTCTTAGAGTTAAGCTACAATAATGGAGATACTTTATATGTTCCAGCAGAACAATTAGATTTAGTTCAAAAGTATATAGGGGGAGACGGTAATCCGCCTAAGATAAATAAGCTTGGTAGTGCAGAATGGGTAAAAGCTAAAAATAAGGTTAAAAAATCTATAGAAGATATAGCAGAAGATTTAGTTAAACTATATGCAACAAGAGCTCAAATAAAGGGACATAAATACACAAAAGATACTGTTTGGCAAAAACAGTTTGAAGAGGAATTTCCATTTGATGAAACACCAGATCAATTAACATCTATTGATGATATCAAGAAGGATATGGAAAGTGATAAGCCAATGGATAGACTTTTATGTGGTGATGTTGGTTATGGTAAAACTGAAGTTGCGCTTAGAGCTGCATTTAAATGTGTAATGGAAGGAAAACAAGTAGCATTTTTAGTTCCAACAACAATATTAGCACAACAACATTATAAAAATATGATGAAAAGATTTTCAGACTTCCCATTAAGTGTTGATATGGTTAGTAGATTTAGAACTTCTGCTCAGATAAAAAATACATTAAAAGAACTAAAAGAAGGAAATGTAGATATACTTGTAGGAACACATAGATTACTTCAAAAAGATGTTGTGTTTAAGGATTTAGGACTTTTAATTGTAGATGAAGAGCAAAGATTTGGAGTTACTCATAAAGAAAAAATAAAGAACATGAAAAAGAATGTTGAGGTTCTAACATTATCAGCAACACCTATACCAAGAACACTTCATATGTCACTAACGGGTGTAAGGGATATAAGTGTTATAGAAACTCCACCAGAAAATAGATACCCTATTCAAACGTATGTAGTTGAGTTTAATGAGCAATTAGTAAGAGATGCTATAATGAGGGAAATCAATAGAGAAGGTCAAATATTATTTGTATATAATAGAGTTGAAACAATAAAAGACATGGCTGCATACATACAAAAGCTTATTCCAGAAGCAAATGTTGCAATAGCACATGGACAAATGTCAGAAAAAGAACTAGAGCAAATAATATTAGATTTTACTGATTATAAATATGATATTTTAGTATGTACAACTATAATTGAAACAGGAATAGATATACAAAATGCAAACACTATGATTATCTATGATTCAGATAAAATGGGACTTTCTCAGCTTTATCAGTTAAGAGGTAGGGTTGGAAGAGGTAATAGAATAGCGTATGCATATTTCACATACACAAAAGATAAGATTTTAACGGAAGTTGCAGAGAAAAGATTAAAAGCCATAAAAGATTTTACAGAGCTTGGTTCAGGATTTAAAATTGCAATGAGAGATTTAGAAATAAGGGGAGCAGGAAATATAATGGGATCATCACAGCATGGACATATGGCTGTAGTTGGGTATGATTTATATTGTAGAATGCTTGAAGACACTATAAAAATTATAAAAGGTGAAATTGAAAATGAACCTCTAGAAACAACTGTAGAATTAAAAACAGATGCTTATATACCAGCAAATTATATAATTGATGAAACTCAAAAAATAGAAGTGTATAAGAAAATAGCTGCAATAGATAGCTATGAATACATGATGGAATTACAAGAGGAAATAGAAGATAGATTTTCAGATATTCCAAAATCAGTGTACAATCTTATGGATATAGCATATTTAAGATGTTTGGCAAGGGAACTTGGCATAATTGAAATAAAAGAGAATAAAAGTGAAGTTCTAATAACTTTTGAAAATAAAAAGTATTTGACACAAGGTATAATAACTGGAATTCTTGATAAGTATATAAAAACTATTACTTTCAAACTAGGAGATACTCCAGCTTTAGCATACAAAATTGTAGATAGCAAGAAAAATGATCTTTTAAAAGACTTAATTGACATGGTAAAATACATGATAGAACTTAAAAATGGTGAAATGGGTTCTGTGGAGAAAAGTAAGTAGAAAAACTTAAATTAATGGTTAAATATGTTAAAAATGAAAAAGATGTGATAAAATAATGTAAATGTCACACATATGCAATATTGATATTTTAAAATTAACCTTGGTTTAGTTTTAATCTTAATTTTTTTTAAATTTATAAAATACCGAATGGAAGGGGTGAATTGTTGCAATAAAAATAGATAAATCTAAATGGTTTCTAATGAATTTTGCAGAAATTACATAGGATTTAAAAATTATTGGCAACGAGATAACAGTGAAACGTGTTAAAAAGATAATAGCAGTGGCTATGATGACTATAATGACTGCATCACTATTAGCAGGATGTAATTTAATTGAAAGAACACCTGAAGGATTAGCAAAAGCTACAGCAGCTAAAATTTATGGTGAGAAAATTACAAGAGGAGAAATTGATGAAAAATTAGCTCCAGTTAAAAATCAAATGAAAGCTCAAAATGGAGAAAACTATGAAAATACAGAAGAGGGTAAAAACGTATTAAAACAATACAGACAAAAAGTATTAGATAATATGGTTACTCAAAAAATTATAGAGAAAAAGGCAGAAGAATTAAAAGCTATGCCAACTGAAGAAGAAACTAAAAAATATGTAGACGAAGAATACAAGAAAATAGTTGATTCTTTTGATAGTGAAGATAAATTCAAAGAGGCTTTAAAACAAACTGGTGAAACAGAAGAAAGCTTAAAACAAAATATAAAATTCCAATTAGTATCTGAAAAGTTACATGAGCATGTAATTAAGGATATTGAAGTTACTGATGAAGAGGTTAAAAAACAATATGACTCTAATCAAATGGAATATACAGAAAAACCAAATCAAACTCAGTTAAAACATATTTTAGTTCAAACTGAAGATGAAGCTAATGATATAATTAAAAAATTAGGAGAAGGAAAAGACTTTGATGAGCTTGGAAATGAAGTTAAGAAAGCTCAAGAAGAAAAGAATGCTAATAAATCTGAAGACAAAAAAGACGAAGAGAAAAAAGATGAATCAGCAGATAAACAAGGTGAAGCAGCAAAAGAGAATAGATTTGAAGATTTAGGATGGGTTAACTATGTAAACTCAGGAATGGATCCAACATTTATGCAGTTTGCAATGACTTTAACTAAAGGTGGATACACTACAGCACCTGTTCACACTCAATTTGGATATCATATCATAAAATGTTATGACAAAAAAGAGTATCCAGTAAAACCTTTAGACGGTTTAAAAGAACAAATAAAATCTGAATTACTAACTAATAAACAAAATACTGCTTGGCAAGAAGCAGCACAAAAATGGCAAGAAGAAGCTAAAAAAGAAATGAAAGTATATGAAAAAAATCTACAGTAAAATGTTTATGGAAAGAATAGTAAAGAAATTTGCTATTCTTTTTTTATTATAATAAATTAAATCTCAAATCAAAGCCCCAACCATTGTAGGCGAGAGTTCATTCTTGTGAGACGTATTTCAAATATATTATTTTAAGCTTTTATTCCCACATTATAATTCGCCAAGGTTAAAACCTCAGCTACGAAGTAAATCAAATAAAAGACCAAATCATCATTCTTTTTTAAAAAGTAATCAAACTTCAAATTAAAGACCCAACCATTGTAGGTGAGAATTCATTCTTGCACAACGTATTTTATACTCATATCATAATAAACTTATGGTAAAATCTCAGGTACAAAGAGGACAAAAAATTTAGTAATATATAATTTTATAGGTTTATTATGAAAAATTTCACTAAAATAAATCTAATATTTATATAATAGTGTATAAAATTTCAAAAATAGAAGGATAATAATAGCACAACATAAAACAATTAACTGAACTTATTAGGAGGAATCAAATAATGAAAGCTACAGGAATAGTAAGACGTATAGATGATTTAGGTCGTGTTGTTATACCAAAAGAAATAAGAAGAACTCTTAGAATTAGAGAAGGAGATCCACTTGAAATATTCACAGACAGAGAAGGTGGAGTTATATTAAAAAAATACTCTCCAATTGAAGAGCTAAGTGAGTTTTCTAAAGAATATGCAGAAGCACTTCAACAAACAATAGGAAATATAGTAATAGTAGCAGACAAAGACAGTATTATATCAGTTAGTGGATGCTCTAAAAAAGAATATATGGATAAAAAAGTTGGAAGTGATATAGAAAGCATAATGGAGGGAAGAAGAGCTGTTATATTAGGAAGTGGTTCAGAAAAAGTAGTTCCACTATATGATAGTGAAGATGAGAATGTTTATAAAGCTCAAGTTATAAGTCCGATAGTTGCAGAAGGAGATGCTATAGGAGCTGTAATAATAGTTTCTAAAGAGGAAAATGCAAAATTCGGAGATTTAGAGTTAAAACTAGCTGAAACAGCATCCGCCTTCTTAGCAAAACAAATGGAACAATAATGGCATTTATATGCCATTATTTTTTTATTGCCCTGCAACCACCATTTATTAATATTGACATAAAAAAGACAAATAAACTGCATAATAAAATATTAATAAAATATTTACAAAGTCATGGATAAATATGAGAATAAATGTTCAAATTCATTTTTTATATTAAAATCAAGAATTTAGTTTAGAGATAAACTTGTTTAAGTAAAAATGGAAATTTTAAAATTGAAAAACCATGTATTTATAAGAATTATTTATTCAATATATTAGTTTCAAAAGTAATAAAATTGAAAATTTGAAAATAAAGTATACATATAAAATGATTTATTTAAATATATAGAATTCAAAGAAAAATAATAAAAATAAAAATCTAAAAAGTAATATTAAAATATAAATTCAACTGATCTAATAGTTGTTATTGGATTAAAAAAAAGATGGACAAACTTCATATGAAAATAAAAAAAGAAATCAATAAATTTTAAATAGATAATATTGATATTAAAAAAATATTTGGGGGGAAACTAATATGAAGAAGCAATCGCTTGTAAAGGGCACAATGATACTAGGTTTTACAGCTATTTTTGCAAGGTTTTTAGGTTTATTTTTTAGAATACCTATACAAGCTTTGATAGGTGATGAAGGAATGGGATATTATCAGATGTCGTATCCTTTATATATGACATTTGTAGCATTAGCATCAGGTGTTCCGATAGCCATGTCAAAGATAATTGCAGAATTAAATGCAAAAAAAGATTATGATGGAGCAACAAAAGTATTAAGGGATACATTTAGATTTATGCTTCCGCTTGGAATAATTGTATCACTTTTAATGATGTTCTTTGCAAAACCTATAATAAGAGGTATGAAGTGGCATGAAAATTCATATATAGCCTTTATGGTAATAGCAGTAGCACCAATATTTGTGTGTATAATGTGTACCTTAAGAGGCTTTTTCCAAGGTATGCAAAACATGACTTATACAGGTGTGTCTCAAGTAATAGAACAATTCGGTAGAGTAATAGGCGGAGTGTTTTTTACTTATGTGTTAGTATCTAGAGGAATAGCTTATGGTGCAGGAGGAGCTGCAATAGGTACTGTTATTGGTGGAGTCATGGGTACTATATATTTAATATCTGCATACTTGAGATATAAGAATACTCAAAGACATTATGTTACAAAGAAATCTAAGAGCATGTTAGGAGAAATAGCTAAAGCTGCACTTCCTATATCGTTAGGAGCAGCTGTTGGAACAGTTATGTCACTAATTGATTCAATGATAGTTCCAGAAAGACTTTTAAAAGCAGGTTTTGACATATCAGAAAGTACAGTTCTTTATGGACAATTAACAGGTAAGGCAATGACTCTTGCAAATGTACCACTTGCATTATCTATTGCACTTTGTTCAACATTGGTTCCTATAATTGCAGAAGCTTATGCTGCAGGGCATAAATTTGAACTAAATAGAAGAGTTGATATGTCTTTTAAATTATCTTTTATAATAGCATTGCCATGCACAATGGGATTATATACTTTAGCAGCACCTATAATGCATTTAATTTTTATGAAAGATGTTGGGGGATATAATATACTTAAATTCGTTTCGCTTACAGTACCGTTTATAGTAATAACTCAAACAACTACAGCACTTCTTCAAAGTGTTGGCAATTATTTAAAACCAGTTTATAATTTAGCTATAGGTTGCATAGTTAAAGTAATTATAAGTTATGTATTAATACCTATAACAGTAATAAACATATATGGTGCTGTTATAGGAACAATGTGTGGATATATGGTAACAGTATTTTTGAATATGAGACAAATTAAAAAAGTGTTTGATGTAAAATTAAATATTATGGAAAGTTTAATAAAACCAGCAATATCAACTTTATTTATGACTGTTGTGGTTGTATTCACATATAATACTGTCTATAATTATACAATAAGCAATACAATAGCTTGTTTAGTAGCTATTATAGCGGGTGCAATTGTATATGGCGTATTAATACTAGTATTAAAAGTATTTGATATAAATGATATAAAAAGAGATAAAAAAACTGCAAAGATTAATGTTTAATTTTATGGGAAAACAAAACTAAAATTTTTATTTATACATCAATTATTTAAAGGCCTATTGTAATTATAATTGGAAATTTCAACAAACATTTAGAGCTTAAAATATAATGTTTATTTATTTTAATATAAGTATAGAATTTAAAATTATAATTATGAATAAATTATAAACTTGAATTTTCAAATTGGTAAAAGTATAATTTAAAAATATATTTTGAAATCCTATGAAAAAGCATAAAATATAGGGAGCGTGAAGCCAATGATTAAAATAGTAGGATTAGGACCTGGGGCTAAAGAAGCGCTTACAGTTGGAACTTTAGAACTTTTAAGAAACAGTGAAACTGTTTTATTTAGAACTGAAAAGCATCCAAATGTAGAGTACTTAAAGTCCTTAGGAGTAAAATTTGAAAGCTATGATTGTATGTATGAAAAAAGCAATAGTTTTGATGAAGTATATATGTCTATAGCTGATGACATTATAAAAAAATATGAAACTAATGATGAAATTGTGTATGCAGTGCCAGGACATCCATTAGTTGCAGAGAATTCAGTTACGTTATTAATAAAAAAATGTGAAGAACTTAATATTCCATACAAAATAGAGCCAGCAGTTAGTTTTGTAGATGCTGTTATGGAAAGTTTAAAAATAGATCCTATAAGCGGAATAAAAATAATAGATGCATTTGATATAAATAATCAAATTTTAGATAAAAGAGTAGGATTAATAATAACACAGGTTTATAATAAGTTTATAGCATCAGAAACAAAGCTTGCATTATTAGAATATTACAATGACGAGACAGAAATATACTTTGTTAGAGCAGCAGGAGTGCAAGGTTTAGAGAGTATAAGAAAAATAAAATTATATGAACTAGATAGACAAGAAGATATAGATTATTTAACATCTATATATATTCCTAAAAAGTTGGATGAAGTTAAAGATTTTCATGATTTATTAAAAATAATGAATACTTTAAGAAGTGAAGATGGTTGCCCTTGGGATTTAGAGCAAACTCATGAATCATTAAAAAGATGTTTAATAGAAGAGTGCTATGAAGTTATAGAAGCTATAGATAACGAAGATGACATAAACTTAGAAGAAGAACTAGGGGATTTACTACTTCAAGTAGTTTTCCATGCTCAAATAAGTAAAGAAGAAGGATTTTTTAATATAAATGATGTAATAAGAGGCATATGTGATAAAATGATAAATAGACATCCACATATTTTCTCAGATACTGTTGTAAAAGATAGTGATGAAGTATTAAAAAATTGGGAAACTATAAAGAAAGAAGAAAAGAAGTACGATAGTTATACAGAAGATATGCTAAATGTACCTAAAATGCTACCAGCTTTATTAAAAGCAGACAAAGTTCAGAAAAAGGCTGCAAAGGTAGGATTTGATTGGGATGATGTAAATCCTGCTATGGATAAAGTTATTGAAGAATTAAATGAGATAAAAGATGTATATAATGGCGAAAACCAGTCAAGAATACTAGAAGAAGTGGGAGATTTAATATTTGCAACAGTAAATATTGCAAGACTTCTTGACATAGACCCTGAAATTGCTTTAAATTATACTATAGATAAGTTTATAAAGCGCTTTAAATTTATAGAAGATTGTGCAAGAGACAGAAACTTAAACCTTTTGGACATGACACTTGAAGAAATGGATGAGTTATGGGAAGAAGCAAAGCATAGATAAATTTCAAACTTTTAGTAAAAATAAATAAAATTTAGCTTGAAAAATATGTCGATAATATGCTATCTTATATTCAATGTATATGAAGTTATGAATGAAGAAGCGTTTTAATATTAAGGAGGTACTATTGTGAATAAATTAGAATTAGTTACAAGCATGGCAGAAAAATCAGGTTTAACTAAAAAAGATGTTGAAGTTGTTTTAAAGTCATTCATAGAAAGTGTTGAAGAGGCTTTAGCAAGAGGAGAAAAGGTTCAATTAGTAGGATTTGGAACTTTCGAAACTAGAGAAAGAGCAGCTAGAAAAGGAAGAAACCCAAGAACTAAAGAAGAAATAGATATCCCAGCATCAAAAGCACCTGTTTTCAAAGCTGGAAAAGAATTCAAAGATATAGTTAACAAATAATTATATATAAAAATATATTGTTAAAAACCTAGAAATTTTCTGGGTTTTTTTTAAATATATAGCATATATATGTTATGATATTTAAAGAGATAATAACTTTGAAGGTTTATTTGTTAAAATTTAAAACTTCTCAAAGGTACAGAATATTATATCAATTAGAGTAGGAGTAAAAAATGAGATTAGATAAGTATTTAAAAGTTTCAAGAATAATAAAAAGAAGAACTGTTGCGAAAGAAGTTTGTGAAAGTGGAAGAGTTCTTATCAACGGAAAAGTTGCTAAAGCGGGAACAAATGTAAAAGAAGAGGATATTATAGAAATACAATTTGCAACTCAAGTTTTAAAAGCAAGAATTATAAACATAGCATCACATGTTACAAAAGAAGATGCTAAAGGATTGTATGAAATAATATCTGGTGAAGAAGATAAAGAATAATAAAGAAATTTTGTGTAAAGGAGATAGATACTTTACGCAAAATTTTTTTTAATTAAGATATAATATAGGGTTCCAAGTTCAAATTTAAAGTAATGTATTTCTCAAATGATAGTACTAATCTTACAGTTTATTGCTATATTTATATATGGGACCAGTTGACAATTGAAAATTACAATTTTAAAAATACAGATTAAAACTTAGAGTTAAAACTCTCAACTGAAACATGAATAACTCTTATAGGTTATTGCTATTTTTATATTTGGAACCAAGTAAGAGTTAAGAGTGAAAGGTGAAAAGTTATGGTAGAGATTATCTTAACTTCTTTCTCCTTAGTAGCTGAGACTTCAATCTTGGCGGTTTTCAATATGGATATAATTTTTAATATAACATCATGCAATTGCAAAGTTAAAACCTCGCCTACTTTACCAATTGACAGTTGACAATGGACATTTGACAGTTATTTATAATATTATTCATTTCATTCATAATACCCTTATTTGTATATTTAAATGGCTGGAATGAATTTCACCCTACATAAAACATATATTGCATATTAATCTTTTCACCTTAGTAGCTGAGACTTCAGTCTTGGCGGTTTTCAATATGGATATAAATTTTAATACAACATCATGTAATTGCAAGGTTAAAACCTCGCCTACTTTACCAATTGACAGTTGACAATGGACATTTGACAGTTATTTATAATATTATTCATTTCATTCATAATACCCTTATTTGTATATTTAAATGGCTGGAATGAATTCCACCCTACATAAAATATATATTGCATATTAATCTTTTCACCTTAGTAGCTGAGATTTCAATCTTGGCGTTTTTGATATGAATATAAAAAAATTAAGATATAATATTTAGAACTAATTTATTAAATAAGTTAAGAAGTACATATGAATTTAAAATATTTTCCATTTTCAAGCATATATATATACTATAGAAATACTATATTTATGGAGAGAATATGCAAGGAGGACCATATGGAAAATAAAAATAATAAAATAGAAGATAAAAAAAGTTATTTGACATTAGATTCAAGAAAAAAGATGACACTTAATGGAGTTCAAGAAATAATAAGTTTTGATGATGAGAAAATTCTTTTGACAACTGTGTTAGGTTCAATGGAGATAAGAGGGAGTAACTTAAAAATGAACAAATTAGATGTGCAAAATGGTGATGTAATGATTAGTGGAAAGATAGATTATATAGTTTACACTAGTGAGGAAAAGAAACCAAGAAAAGGGAAAGGTGCTTTTTCAAAGCTTTTTAGGTAACTAAATTATGTTGTTAACAATGGAGAGGCAACTATTGTTGTTCATTTTTAGTTTGGTAAGTGGAGTTCTTATAGGAGTTCTATTTGATTTATATAGAATAATTAGAGGTTTTGAAAATATAGGCAAGATAGTAACTGTAGTAGAAGATGTATTGTTTTGGATAGCTACTGGCTGCATAGTATTTCTATTCATGATGTATACTAATTACGCATATATGAATTTTAATGTTTTTGTTTATATACTGACAGGATTATTAATATACATAAAGGTTATAAGTTCTACGTTTATAGACATTTTAAACAAGCTATTACATAGCTTTACAAAAATAATAAGAGTAATCTTTTACCTTGTGTCTTATCCTGTAAGATTTTGCATATATAAAATAAACGGAAAAATTAAAAATTAACACAAAATAACTTGAACTAATTGAAAATACAAATTAAAATATACTTATGAGTTAGTTAATAAGTATATTTTATTTTGTTGAGGATATAATTAAGGGTATTATTCGTTTTAGGTGGTGAATGGAATATTGAAGAAAAAAACGAAGTACTGTATACTAGGGGTTCTAGGTATTTATTTAACGGGCACTTTGATAAATCAACAAATAATAATGAAGAGACAAAAAAATAATCTAGATGGTTACACTGTTGAATCTAAAAAACTAAAAGAAGAAAATATAAAATTACAGGATGAGATAGAATTATCTAAAACAGACAAATACATTGAAAAGCTAGCTCGTGAAAAACTTGGTCTTATTAAAGATGGTGAGACGCCTGTAATAGATGAAAGTGTAAACAAAAAATAAGCATTTATGTTTTTTAACATAATATAAATTTAAACATTATTTAAGGAGGAGTCTTTTTAATATGACCTTAAAGGCTGGAAGTATTGTAGAAGGTAAAGTTGTGAATATTACTAATTTTGGAGCTTTTGTAGAAGTGGAAGGTAAAACAGGACTTGTACACATTTCAGAAGTATCTGATGTTTTTGTAAAGGATGTTAGAGAACATTTAAAAGAAAATGATGTTGTAAAAGTTAAAATTATCTCAGTTGATGACAATGGAAAAATGAGTCTATCAATAAAACAAGCAGGTGTACCTAAAAAATCTATGAAACCTGCTGAAATAGATTGGGATAAAGAAAAAGCTAAAGCTACTTCATCATCTTTTGAAGATATGTTATCTAAATTCTCAAAAGACAGTGAAGAAAGATTTCAAGATTTGAAAAAAAGTCAAGACAATAAAGGTCGTGGCTATTCAAGAAAAAGCTCAAGTTATTAATATAAATCTTTCAAAAGGAACGTTTAAATAACGTTCCTTTTTTTTATATAGAAACTGTCAACTATCCACAATTATCAAATGTCCATTGTAGAGTATCAATTAGTGCCAATCTCTGTAGGTGAGTGCCAACAAATCGGTAGGCGAGGTTTTAACCTTGCTGTTACACGTTGATATTTTTAAATTTATATCCATATTAAAAATCGCCAAGACTAAAGTCTCAGCTACAAAGGGGTAAGAGGTTTAAACAAGAAATAATCAAATATATTATGAATGAAATGAATAATATAATCCATAACTGTCAAATGTCCATTGTCAACTGTCAATTGATAAAGCAGGCGAGGTTTCAACCTTGCTATTATATATAATTTATAATTTTTAAGAGGGATAAAATGAAATTTGTAAGCTATTTTTTATACTTTTTTTTATAAAAAATACATACTTTTAATGAATATGGAGTATACTAATATATCTGAAAGCCTTTAAAACACTGCGTTTGAGGACTGTTTTAAAAAACACAAAAAAAATGTAGAAAAAGTGTTGACAAGAAGGTGTGATTCCACTATAATAAATATTGTCGCTGGGAACTGAAAGCGACGAAACAAAACACAAAGCAATGTAAATTGAATACGCTTGAGTGGCGGAACAGGCAGACGCACAGGACTTAAAATCCTGCGGTGGTTAAACACCGTACCGGTTCGATTCCGGTCTCAAGCACCAATGTCGCGGGGTGGAGCAGCTGGTAGCTCGTCGGGCTCATAACCCGAAGGTCGTAGGTTCAAGTCCTGCCCCCGCAACCAACATGGCGGAATAGCTCAGCTGGCTAGAGCATTCGGTTCATACCCGAAGTGTCGTAGGTTCAAGTCCTATTTCCGCTACCATGCACATTGTAATTGTGTTAAAACAAAATACGCTTGAGTGGCGGAACAGGCAGACGCACAGGACTTAAAATCCTGCGGTGGTTAAACACCGTACCGGTTCGATTCCGGTCTCAAGCACCAACATCGCGGGGTGGAGCAGCTGGTAGCTCGTCGGGCTCATAACCCGAAGGTCGTAGGTTCAAGTCCTGCCCCCGCAACCAAAAAACTTTAAAAATTGAATACGCTTGAGTGGCGGAACAGGCAGACGCACAGGACTTAAAATCCTGCGGTGGTTAAACACCGTACCGGTTCGATTCCGGTCTCAAGCACCAATATCGCGGGGTGGAGCAGCTGGTAGCTCGTCGGGCTCATAACCCGAAGGTCGTAGGTTCAAGTCCTGCCCCCGCAACCAACATGGCGGAATAGCTCAGCTGGCTAGAGCATTCGGTTCATACCCGAAGTGTCGTAGGTTCAAGTCCTATTTCCGCTACCACATTAAGATTTGCAATGGCAAGTCTTTTTTTATTTCTCTTAATAAATTTTGACATCTAACCACATAAAAATCTGTTACCAAATTTATTACACAAAAATTAATTAAAAAAATCCTATTTTATAATAAAAACCACTTTGATATGACAACATTAAACATATATTTAATTCAAATTTAAAATGGAAAAACAAACCCAATAATTACCATATAATGTAAAAGCTAGCCGTTTAGATGACTTTTTAGCAAGTAATTTAAAAGTAAAAAATAAAAAATTCATGTCAGAAAAAACTTAATGGACAACCCCATCGAATGACATTAATTTCCAGTAAGCCTTGTTATAATAAATTTATAAATTAATAGGTGGGTGATTTAAGTGCAATATGGTGCAGAAATAAATTCATATGAAAGAATTAGAAAGATAAATACAACTAAATGTGAGGAGAGTAGTAAAAACATATATTTAAAAGCCGGAATTTTATTTATTATGAGTATTTTTATAAGTAGAACAATGATGATAAATAGCACAGCTCCTTTTGGTATTGCGTTTTTAATAGTTGTATTAAGTAACAAAAATAGCAAGATGTCATTAATTTCAGCTTTTGGAACATTGCTTGGATATATAACAATGGAAAAGTATATAAAAAATGCAAGTATGTATTATGCATTAGTTCCTATAGTTACAATTATGGCACTAACATTATCAAAAACAAAGTTAGATGAAAAGAAAAGAAAAATAGCTATGGCAGCAGTTCTTTCTTCTACAATTTTGATATATAACTTATTTAGTAATGAGTTTAATTTTACAATGTCATTAGTTGTTACTGTAACTAGTCTTTGCTGTATATTCCCAATATATTTTATGTTACAAACAAGTAATACATTCTTTAAAGAAATAAAAACAAAACATTTATTTAGAGATGAAGAAATTATTTGTATGTCACTAGTAGTTTCAATATTAGTTGCAGGAACTTGGGGAATTGAATTATTTGGAGTTTCATTAACTAACATATTAGCTTTTGCTATTGTACTTCTTTTTAGTTTTACTAGTGGTAGTGCAATAGGTGCAACTGTTGGTATATCAATGGGAGCTATAATTGGAATGAGTAATCAATCAATACTTTTGTACATTGCAGTACTTGGAATGGTTGGATTAATAGCTGGAGCGTTTAAAGAAGCTGGGAAGAGTTTTGTTGCAATATCATTTTTGGTTACATTTCTTATTGCAAGAGTATATATAATCACGTCAAGTGTAAATTTACCAGATAAAAATTTTGCACTTATAGACGGAATTATTGCAGTAGGATTATTCTTTCTAATACCTTCGAAATTTTATAATAATATAGAGGCAGAAATAAATAGTGAAAAGAAAAAGATTAATTTAGATAGAAATTATTTAAACAATATAAGAAATATATATTTAGGAAAATTAGATAGTTTTTCTGATGTGTTAGAGAATATGTCTACGATTTTAGCTGATTTAGTAGATAATGATAAACTTATGATGCAAACGAAAAGTGCTGAACTTATAGATAATTTAGCTACGAGAGTTTGTTCGGAGTGCAATGCTAATTGTATATGTTGGAGTAGGGAGCATCATGCAACGTATAGTGCATTTGCAGAACTTATAGAAAATAAACAAAAAAATATAGGAGGTTTTCCAATAGAATTAGAAAGAAAATGTTTAAAGAAAGGAGCATTAACTAGAAATTCAGAAGATGTTGTAAATAAATATATAATAAATGAAATGTGGAGAAATAGATTAAGTGAAGGGAGAGAACTTTTATCAAATCAAATAAATAACATGGCAAAATCTGTTGAGGAGCTTGTTGATGAATTTAATGAGGATATTGAAACTGATGGAGATCTTGAAAGAGATATATTGAAGTTGTTAGAGAAAAATGCTTTATATTATGATGATGTATTTTGTATTGTAGACGATAAAGGAAGGGATGTTGTGAGGATAACTTCTGAAAAATATGAGTCTTTAACAATATATTCTAATAAAATATTGCCATTAATAAATGAAGCTACAGGAAAATCTATGATAATAAATGAAGATAAGTGCAATATAAATCCAAAAACTAATAAGTGCACTATAGTTTTTGAAGAAGCACCTAACTTTAAAATTAATACTTATGTAGCAAAGGCAAGTAAAGAAGGATTTAATGTACATGGAGATAGTTTCGTGTTTGGAAATATGGGAATAGGAAATTACATGACAGTATTAAGTGATGGTATGGGATCAGGGCCACAAGCTGGAAGGGAGAGTGAGGCGGCTGTTGAACTAATTGAGAAATTTACTGGTGCGGGATTTAGTAAAATAACAGCGATAAACACTGTAAACTCTATAATGACTTTAAAATTCTGTGAAGAGGAGAAGTTTTCTACTATAGACTTAGCAAGTATTGATTTATATACAGGAGAGATAGATTTTATGAAAGTTGGAGCGGTAGCAAGTTTTATAAAATCAGATGATACGGTAGATATTATAAAATCAAAAAGCTTACCTATAGGTGTTTTAGATGAAGCGGATATTGAAACATATAAAAGAGAAATAAAACATGGAGATTTAATTGTTATGATAAGTGATGGAATTTCAGATGTTGAGGAAGGTGGAAGGATTGATTGGATATTAGATTATATGATAAGGCATGAAGATAATGTAGAAGAACTTGCAAATGGAATTATTGAGGAAGCGAAGAAGATTAGTAAGAATAAGGTGAATGATGATATGACAGTAATAGTGTCAAAAGTGTCTAATGTATATAATTAAAAGTTGAGAACAAGTAAAATAAAAATAGATTCTCTCCTATGGGGTTTATAAAGTTGTAGCTAGTTTATAAATCCTATAGAAAAGCTCCCTTAATTTACTGTTATATTTATGTGAAGAAGTGTGCTTTTACATTTCTTCATTTTTTTTCTTTTTTTATCAATAATCTATATTAAATTAGCTATGAATATGAATAAGTGGTGACTTAGTAGTATCATTTAATAAGTATATTATTTAAATTTGAACTTAAAACTCTATAAATGGAATCAAAACTAAAAAGTGAATAATATTAGTTAGGATTGTCAAACATCGAATAAAGTGTAAAATTTAAAATACCTATATGTAAAATTGTGTTATTTTGAAACGAAAACATAAGTAATTATGTAGTATAATATGAAGTCAAAAAATAACTTATATAATGGTAGTTTAAAAATATAATTTATAATTTTATAAATGAAAAAAACGAATGATAGTATTTTATTAAAAGATAATATATGTTAATATGGTTAGATGAACATGAATTGGGAAGTGATTTTGTGAAAGATAAAGTTCTACAAACAATTAAAAAAAATAGAATGATAGAAAAAAAGGATAAGGTATTAGTTGCATTATCTGGTGGCCCAGATTCAATGACGCTTTTAAACATATTAAATGATTTAAAAGATGAATTAGACATAGAGTTAGGTGCAGCACATGTAAACCATCTTTTAAGAGCAAATGATGCAGAAAGAGATGAAGATATTTGTAGAAAATACTGTGAAGAAAAAAATATAACATTTCATTTATTGAGAATAGATATAAATGAAATGGCTAAAACTACTGGAATGTCACATGAAATGGCAGGTAGAGAAGCTAGATATGATTTTTTCAAAAAAGTTTCAGAGGAAAATAATTATAATAAGGTAGCTATAGCTCATAATTTAAATGATCAAGCAGAAACGGTTTTGATGAGGATAATGAGAGGTAGCGGAAGTGAAGGATTAATAGGAATAAAGCCTGTAAGAGATGAGGTTTTTATAAGACCTTTAATTGAATGTTCTAGAGTGGAAATAGAAAATTATTGTAGCGATAAAAAGTTAACTCCAGCAATAGATAAAACCAATTATGAAAGCATATATGCTCGTAATAAAGTCAGATTAGAGTTGATACCATATATTGAAAAAAACTTTAATAAAGATATAGTTAAAACATTAAACAGAATGAGTACATTATTAAATGAAGATAATGAATTTATTGAGGAAGTTTCTAATGAAAAATTTCATAAATGGTGTGATAAAAAAGAAGATAGGGTTATAATATATAGTGAACTATTTAATGAGCATAAGGCTGTTGTATCCAGAGTTATTAGAAAAGCAATTTTAAGTGTTAAAGGTGACTTATACAATATAGAAAGTAGTCACATTAATGACATAATAAAATTGTATAATCACAATACTGGTAAATTTGTCCTTGTACCTGGAAACGTAAAAGTTGAAAATGTATATAAAAATCTACATATATATATGCAAAAAAGTAATAATAAAAATGAGTTAGAATTTAATATAAATATTAATGAAAGAAAATATTGTGATTCAATAGATGCATATGTAGAAACAAAGGTTTTAGAAAAGATAAATAATTCAAAACTTAAAAAAAGTGATAATGTAAAATATTTTGATTTGGATAAAATAAATGGAGAAATCAAATTAAGATATAGAAAAGATGGAGATAAATTTTCGCCACTAGGTATGACAGGAACTAAAAAGTTAAAGGACATATTTATTAATATGAAAGTACCTAGAGAGACTAGAGACATAACACCCTTAGTATGTTTTGGAAATGAAGTTGGGTGGATTGTTGGATATAAGGTTAGTGAAAAATTCAAAATAGATAAAGATACTAAAAATATTTTAATGGTAGCTATAGAAAGGTAGGAAAATCATGAAACAAGATGTAGAAAAGGTTCTATTATCAGAAGAGGAACTAAAGAATAGAGTAATTGAGATGGGGAAAGAAATTACTAGAGATTATGAAGGTAAGGATCTTTTGGTATTAGGAATACTTAAAGGCTCTGTTATATTTATGGCTGATCTTGTAAAAGAAATAAAAATACCATGTTTTATGGATTTTATGGCAGTATCAAGCTATGGAAGTTCTAGTGAAAGCTCAGGTATAGTAAAAATAATAAAAGATTTAGACTTTGAAGTTAAAGGAAAGCATGTATTAATAGTAGAAGATATTATAGATTCAGGTGTTACACTTAAATATTTAATGAAGTATCTAAGTGCTAGAAATCCAGAAAGCTTAGAAATAGCATGTTTATTAAATAAACCTGAAAGAAGAAAAGAAGAAGTACATGCAAAATATATTGGATTTGATGATGTAGAAGATGGTTTTTTAGTAGGATACGGATTGGATTTTGCTGAAAAATATAGAAATTTACCATACATAGGTATTTTAAAAGAGTCAATTTACAAATAATATGAATAAATTACTATATTATTATTATTTCATATTTTTTTGTTTATGATATAATATTTAATAGTTTAACTATAAAATACTATTAGAAAGAGAGGGGGGCCTTTAGTGAAGAAATTTTCTAGCGCAACGGTCTGGTTAATAGTTTTAATATTGGTAATAGTATCTGCTTTTTCTTTATATGATGGAAAAAGTAGTATAAAACAATTAGATGTCATACAATTCGAACAGAATTGGAAAGATGGTAAAATTAAAACGGCCACTATGGACGAAAATGGCATAACTATTATGGGAAAACTTGATGATGGAACAGAATATATAACACAAATGCCACGTCAAGAATTTGCTGAATTAAGAAGTGATGTTGAAAATAAAACAATAGAATCTGTTAAGTATTCAGCACCTCAAGAAGTCCCATTCTGGTTTACAATGTTACCAACATTCTTAATAATAATAATGTTAGTAGCATTTTGGGGCATGTTTATGCAACAATCTGGTGGCGGCGGCGGTGGAAACCGTGGAGTTATGAACTTCGGAAAAAGCAAAGCAAAAATGGCTACACCTGATAAAAAGAAAGTTACTTTTAATGATGTAGCAGGAGAAGATGAAGAAAAAGATGAATTGGAAGAAATTGTAGACTTCTTAAAAAATCCAAGTAGATATATAGAAGTTGGAGCAAGAATTCCAAAAGGTGTACTTTTAGTTGGTCCTCCAGGAACAGGTAAGACATTACTTGCAAAAGCAGTAGCAGGAGAAGCAGGAGTACCATTCTTTAGTATTTCTGGTTCAGATTTCGTTGAAATGTTTGTAGGTGTAGGTGCTTCAAGAGTAAGAGATTTATTTGAGCAAGCAAAGAAAAACTCACCTTGTATAATATTTATAGATGAGATTGATGCTGTAGGAAGACAAAGAGGAGCTGGCCTTGGTGGAGGTCACGATGAAAGAGAACAAACATTAAATCAATTACTAGTTGAAATGGATGGTTTTGGGGTTAATGAAGGAATTATAATGATTGCTGCAACTAACAGACCTGACATACTAGACCCTGCATTATTAAGACCAGGTAGATTTGATAGACAAATAGTTGTTGGTCCACCAGATGTTAAAGGTAGAGAAGAAGTATTAAAAGTTCACTCAAGAAATAAACCTTTAGGTGAAGATGTTGATTTAAAAGTACTAGCTAAGAGAACTCCAGGATTTACTGGTGCTGACTTAGAAAACTTAATGAATGAAGCTGCATTATTAACAGTAAGAGGTAAAAAGAAAGTTATAACTATGGATATACTTGAGGAAGCTATAACAAGAGTTATTGCAGGTCCAGAAAAGAAATCAAGAGTTATAAGTGATAAAGATAAGAGATTAACTGCTTACCATGAAGCAGGTCACGCAGTTGTGTCTAAATATCTTCCAAACTCTTATGCAGTACATGAAATAAGTATAATTCCAAGAGGTATGGCAGGTGGATATACTCTTCACTTACCAGATGAAGATACAAGTTACACTTCTCGTTCTAAATTAAAAGATGAGATGGTAGGTCTTCTAGGCGGTAGAGTAGCAGAAGCTTTAATACTTAAAGAAATAAGTACTGGTGCTAAAAATGATATAGACAGAACAAGTTCTATAGCTAAGAAGATGGTTATGGAATATGGCATGAGTGAAAAGCTTGGACCAATATCATTTGGAAAAGAGCAAGGTGAAGTATTCTTAGGAAGAGATCTTGGTCATTCAAGAGATTTCTCAGAAGAAGTAGCATCATTAATCGACAAAGAAATAAGAGAGTTAGTTGGAGAAGCTTATGAAAGAGCTCAAACAATTCTAACTGAAAATGTTGATAAATTACATGCTGTAGCACAAGCTCTTATGGAAAGAGAAAAATTAACAGCTGAAGAATTTAACACTATTATGGATGGAAAAAGTTTAGATGAACTTGTTAAAAATGAAGAAAAACAATTAGAAGAAAATTCTAATGAAACTTTACAAAATAGTGATAAAGAAGAAGCTATAGTTAAAGATGAACTGATTAATGAAGCAAAAGAAGTGGAAACTTCAAAAGAAGAAGCTTCAAATGAAGAATCAGATAATAAAGAAATATAATTTTGATAAATAGGTATGAATTCATACCTATTTATTTTTATTAACAAAATCCATAAAACAGGTGAAAAAGTACGCAATATGTCGTATAATATTATATGAAACAAATAAAATGTACGTGATATTGAAAATATTAATAAATCTTTAACATTTTATTGTAGGTTTAATTGAAGTTAAAATAGTATATATAAAAGGGGGCTTATTAATAGTAGGGAAACAAAGTAGAATTATAATTTATACATAATTTTAGAATAACTCAGTGAAGGCTATTGTTAAAAGATAATTCAAATTTATGAATGAATAAAGGTGTAAGTTAAAATTGTAATTTGTAACTCTATATAATAAGAAAGAAAAATTAGATTAATTTTAGGAGGGCGTAAGTTATGAAAACAGATATTGAAATAGCACAAAGTGCTAAAATGTTACCTATAGTAGAGGTAGCTAAAAGTATGGGATTAAAGGAAGATGATGTTGAGCTTTATGGTAAATATAAAGCAAAAATATCATTGGATGTTCTTAATAGAGAAAAAGAAAATGGGAAACTAATATTAGTTACAGCAATAAATCCAACTCCTGCAGGTGAAGGAAAATCAACAGTTACAATAGGACTTGGACAAGCAATGAAAAAAATGGGTAAAAATGCAGTTATAGCTTTAAGAGAACCTTCATTAGGACCTGTTTTTGGTGTTAAAGGTGGTGCTGCTGGTGGTGGATATGCACAAGTGGTTCCAATGGAAGACATAAATCTTCATTTTACAGGAGATATGCATGCAATAACTAGTGCAAATAACTTATTAAGTGCAGCAATAGATAATCATATTCACCAAGGCAATGTACTTAGAATTGATTCAAGAAGAATTTTATTCAAAAGAGTTTTAGATATGAACGATAGAGCATTAAGACAAGTACTAGTTGGACTTGGTGGAAAAGCCAATGGATTTACAAGAGAAGATGGATTTACTATAACTGTTGCATCAGAAGTTATGGCTATATTATGTTTATCTAATAGTTTAATGGATTTAAAAGAAAGATTTGGAGATATATTAGTTGCATATAATCTAGATGGAGAGCCAGTTTATTGTAAGGAGCTAGGTGTTCATGGTGCAATGGCAATGCTTATGAAAGATGCAGTGAAACCTAATTTAGTACAAACATTAGATAATACACCAGCAATAATTCACGGAGGACCTTTTGCTAATATAGCACATGGATGTAACAGTATATTAGCTACTAAGATGGCATTAAAGTTAGGTGATTATGCAATAACAGAAGCAGGATTTGGAGCAGACTTAGGTGCAGAAAAATTCTTCGATATAAAATGTAGATATGGAAACTTAAAACCAAGTGCTGTAGTTTTAGTTGCAACAATAAGAGCATTAAAACATCACGGTGGTGTAGCTAAAGATGAATTAAACAATTCAAATGTAGAAGCTTTATCTAGAGGAATAGGAAATCTAGAAAAACAAATAGAAAATGTTAAAAAATTTGGTGTTCCCGTTATAGTAGCTATAAATAAATTTGTAAGTGATAGTGACGAAGAAATTAACTTCATAAAAGAATTCTGTGCAAAATTAGGTGTAGAAGTTTCTTTAACAGAAGTATGGGGAAAAGGTGCAGAAGGTGGAATGGACCTTGCTGAAAAAGTTGTTAAGGTTATAGAGGAAGGAAAAGATGATTTCAAAGTATTATATGATGAGAATCTATCTATAATTGAAAAGATAAATAGAATTGCAAAAGAAATATATGGAGCTGATGGTGTTGAGATTTTACCTGCAGCTAAAAAGCAAATAAAAGAGATTGAAAAAATAGGAGCAGACAAATTACCTATATGTGTAGCTAAAACACAAAACTCACTATCAGATGATCCAAAGTTATTAGGAAGACCAACAAATTTTAAAATTTCTATAAAAGAAGTAAGATTATCTAATGGTGCAGGATTTATAGTTGTATTAACAGGTAATATTATGACAATGCCAGGACTTCCAAAAGTTCCAGCAGCTGAAAAAATAGATATAGATGAAAATGGTGTTATATACGGATTATTCTAATTTAAAAATTAAAGTATAGAATTTAGTTTTAAAAATATAGAAAATCAAACTTAATTCTAAAATTTGGAGACCTATATAATGAATAATTAAAATAAAAAAGACTAATTATAAAAATGTAGTTTTATAGTTAGTCTTTTTCTATTGTTATGAAGTTTTAAAAGGTGATATAAATATTATTTTTTTAGTATCAATATTTGAAAAACGAATAATTTAATTCTTTCTTATAGATAAACAGAAGTTTTTTTTCAATACACAGAAAAATGAAATAAAACTTGCAAATATTGTATACAACCTGAAACAATTATGATATTATTGTTTGTGGGTAACATGAGTATTCAAAAGTCAGGAGGCAATGATATGGATAAACTGAATGTCTTTGATGAAGTTAGACATAAAGCTCACCAAGGCGGTGGAGAAGAAAAAGTTGCAATGCAACATAATTTAGAGAAAATGACTGCTAGAGAAAGAATTTTAAATTTATTGGATGAGGGTTCTTTTATAGAAGTTGGCGGTTTAATGAAAAAAAATGGTGCAGGTGTAGTTACTGGACATGGAACTATAGGTGGAAGATTAGTTTATGTATATAGTGAAGATTACACAGTTGAAGGAGCATCTTTTAATGGTGTTGTAAGCAAAAAGATTTGCAACATTATGGATGAAGCTGCAAAAATGGGTGCACCTATAATTAAAATATTTGATTCAATAGGTGGAAAAGTTTCAGAAGGATTAGAACTTTTAGCATCTTATGGAAATATTTTAAGAAAATCATCAAAATTAAGTGGAGTTGTTCCACAAATATCAATGGTTGCAGGACCATGTAATGGAACTATGGCGATGAATGCTACTTTAAGTGATTTTACTGTAGTAGTTAAAAATATATCAGAATTAAGTGTTAGTACAAATGATAGCTTAAGAATTAAGGAAGCATTATACATAAATAACAATTGTTATAGTGGTGATGGAGCTGTTAAAAGTGGAAATGCACATTTTGCAGTAGAAAGTGAAATGGAAGCTATAGAAACTATAAAGAAAATATTTGATTTCATACCATCAAACAATTTAGAAGGTGCTTGTTTAGGAGAAGAATGTTCTGATTTAAACATAGCAAAAGAAGAATTAAATAATGAAATGGAAAATGAAACATTTACAAAAGATTCAATAGTTAATGCTATTTCAGATTTAAATTCAGTTTTAGAAATAAATAAATGTGAAAAAACTGCAATAAGCACTTATTTTATTAAATTAAATGGATTAACTGTTGGAGTTGTTGCAACAGGAAATGAGCAAAGTGAATTAAATGTAAACATTTCTAATAAAGTAAGTAAATTTGTTAGATTATGTGATAGTTTCAATATACCAGTATTAACAATAGTTGATACAAAAGCATTTGTGGTTAGTTTAGAAGAAGAGAAAAATGGATTAGCTTCAAATGTTGCAAAAATGGTTTATGCATTTGCAGATGCTACAGTACCAAAAGTTGCTTTAGTTACAGGTGAAGCTTATGGTGCTGGATATTTGGCGTTTGCAAGCAAAGAAGTTGCATTTGATAAAGCTATAGCTTGGCCAACAGCTAAGATTTCTTTAAAATCAAATGAAACAAAAGAGGTAGCAGATCCTTATTTAGCGGCTGAAGTTGGTTTAATAGATGACATTATAAAACCAAGTGAAACAAAGCAAGTGTTATTTGCTATGTTTGACATGTTACAAACTAAAAGAGAATTAGAGTACCCTAAAAAACATGGAAGCACATTAGTGTAGGAGGGTATCAGATATGGAAGGAACTTTTATTGAAAAATTAACCTATTCATTAGGCGTTTCAGTAGTAGCAATGTTAATCGTTTTTGCAGTATTAGTTATTTTAATGTATATAATAAAATTTCAAAGTTTTATATTTGCTAAAACAACTAAAAAAGCTAAAAATGAAAAATCTGATGAATCTACACAAGTTGTAGTAGCTGAGTCTGTTGAAGAATTTGAAGAAATAGATATTCAAGATGATTCTGAAATAGTTGCTGCTATAATGGGAGCTTTAGCATTAGAATTTGGAACATCATTAGAAGGATTAAATATAAGAAGTATAAAGAGAGTTTCAAATTCTAAATGGAACAATTTAAGATAATTGAGTTTGTTAAATTAGGGAGGAATTAAGAATTATGAAAAGATATAACGTAACAGTTAACGGAAATATATATCAAGTAGAAGTTGAGGAAGTAAAAGGTGAATTTACATCAGCACCACAACCAGTTGCACCAAAAGCAGCACCTCAAGCGCCAAAAACTGCAGCACCAAAAAAATCAAATGCAAGTGGCGAAAAGGTTACAAGCCCAATGCCAGGAACAATAGTTAAAATAAATGCAACAAATGGTGCAACAGTTAAAAAAGGTGATGTTCTATTTGTTTTAGAAGCTATGAAAATGGAAAATGAAATTATGTCACCAGTAGATGGTGTAGTAGCTGACGTAAACGTAGCAAAAGGAGCAGCTGTAAACACAGGAGACGTATTAGCTGTAATCGGATAATAAAAGGGAGGCAAAATAAATGAATATTTTAGAAGTTCTAAAAGACCTTATAGCTTCCTCTGGATTCGCAGCATTAACATATAAAGAATTAATAATGTTTGTAATAATAGGTGTTTTAATATACTTAGCTATAGTAAAACAATTTGAACCATTATTACTATTGCCAATTGCCTTTGGAATGCTTTTAACTAACTTGCCAGTAGCAGACATTATGGCAGCTCCAGCACATGGTGAGGCAGGAGGACTGTTGTATTACTTGTCTAGAGGTGTTAAGTGGGAGATATTCCCGCCATTAATATTCTTGGGTGTAGGAGCCATGACAGACTTTGGTCCGTTACTTGCAAACCCATCTAGCGTACTAATGGGTGCAGGAGCTCAATTTGGAGTATTCTTTGCATTTACAGTTGCTATGTTATTTGGATTTACACCACAAGAAGCAGCTTCAATAGGAATAATAGGTGGAGCAGATGGTCCTACAGCAATATTTTTAACTAATAAATTAGCTCCAGACTTACTTGGACCTATAGCTGTAGCGGCATATTCATATATGGCACTAGTACCGATGATACAACCACCGATAATGAAAGCATTAACAACAGAAAAAGAAAGAACAGTAAAAATGGGAGGATTAAGACAAGTATCAAAAGCTGAGAAAGTTATTTTCCCAATAGTAGTTGCGATGCTTGTAATATTATTCTTACCATCATTAAAACCATTAGTTGGTATGTTAATGCTTGGTAACTTATTTAAAGAATCAGGAGTTGTTGGAAGACTTGCAGACACAGCTCAAAATGCATTAATAAATATAATTACTATATTCTTAGGTTTATCAGTTGGAGCAACTGCAAAAGCAGAAGTTTTCTTAACTCCAAAAACTATAGGTATAATAGTAATCGGAGTATTAGCATTTTCTATTGCAACAGCATCAGGTGTTATAATAGGAAAAATAATGTATAAAGTAACTAAAGGAAAGATAAATCCACTTATAGGATCAGCTGGAGTTTCAGCAGTTCCAATGGCAGCAAGGGTATCTCAAGTTGTGGGACAAAAATATGATCCTACAAACTTCTTACTTATGAATGCTATGGGACCAAACGTTGCTGGTGTTATAGGTAGTGCTGTTGCAGCAGGTGTACTTCTTTCAATGTTTGGTTAAAATGAATAAAATATGAATTATTAAGGTATATATCCAAAAGGGGTATATACCTTTTTTATATTGACCATAATAAAAGAAAAAGGAGTGATTCACCTATGATATTTCAAAACAAAAGTGATATAAAAGGAGTTATTGAAAAAGAAGAAGTGCTTATTGGTAAGTATAAAAAATACTTGGAGCACTCAAGTGATGAAGTGGCTATAAACTCTTTAGAGGGTTTAATTAATAAGCACAGCAATCATATTGAAGCATTACAAAATATGTTAGGGGGTAATTAACGTGCAGCTTAACAATAAGAATAAAGATGCAATAAATGTTGTAGCAGGATATGTAAAAAACAAAGAAGAAAGTTTGAAAGACGCATACAAAAGACTAGTAATGAATTCAAGAGAAGGTAGCTTTAAACAAGAAATATATGAAATATTAAAAGATGAAGAAGAAATAATTAATACCTTACCGAAATTTGAAATGTCATAAAAGAACACTTAAATATTTAATAAAGCTAACAGTTAGATGATAACGAGGATTTAGTATTGTTAGCAAAGTAACAATAAATATAATTAATTTAATGAGATTAATCAAGAATTTAAATAATACTCTTGATTAATCTCATTAAAGTTAATAAAAAGTAGCTACAGGAATACAAGTTGAAACTTTAAGTTATTTATTAAAATTTGAACTTGTAACCCTAGATGTTATAAAAAATTAATATGTAATGTATATAATTATAGAAAATTTAACAAATGCACTTACAGATGGTTAGTTTACTAATTGTATAATTGTATTATTATAATGTACAATTTGTGAATAATGTATTAAAATAAATAAGGGTAAGAGAAAATAAACTATGTTAAAGCCTTAAATTTAAGCTGTTAAAGCTAGTTAAATACTTGACAAAATATATTAAGTTGTTAAAATTAAATTATTAATTTACACATTTACTTATTAACATAATCTATAAAGCAGCTCTAAGGGCTGCTTTTAATTGTATAGAGGTGGATTTAAATGATTTTTGTTTTAGATGTTGGAAATACCAATATAGTTTTAGGGATATATAGAGATAAAAAATTAATAGCCGATTGGAGATTATCTACTGATCATAAGAGAAGTGCAGATGAGTATGGTATACAAGTTAGACAATTATTTGAACAAAATAATATAAATAAAGATGATATAAAAGGAATAATAATTTCATCAGTTGTACCTAATATTATGTATTCATTAGAACATATGATTAGAAAGTATTTTGGTAAAAATCCTATAGTTGTAGGACCTGGAGTGAAAACAGGAATAAATATTAAATATGATAATCCAAAAGAAGTTGGAGCAGATAGAATAGTAAATGCAGTAGCGGCCTTTGAAAAATATAAAAAAGCTATGATAATAATAGACTTTGGAACTGCCACTACATTTTGTGCTATAAACAAAAATGGAGATTATTTAGGTGGTACAATTTGTCCAGGAATAAAAATAGCATCAGATGCATTGTTTGAAAGAGCTGCAAAACTTCCAAGAGTAGAACTTGTTAAGCCAGAAACTGTAATATGTAAAAATACTGTTTCAAGTATGCAAGCAGGCATAATATATGGATACGTTGGTCAAGTTGATTATATAGTAGAAAAAATGAAACAAGAAATGATTGATAAAGGTGAAGAGGATCCTATAGTTATTGCAACAGGGGGTCTGGCTACATTAATATCAGAAGAATCGAAGTATGTAGATAAAATAGAACCAATTTTAACATTAGATGGACTTAGAATTATATATGAAAAGAACAAGGAATAGGTGATTTTATGGATATAGCAAATCTTCATTTTGAAAATGAGGTGTTTTTAGCACCTATGGCAGGAGTTACAGATATAGCCTATAGAGGCATTTGTAAACAAATGGGATGTGGACTCGTGTATACAGAAATGGTAAGTGCTAAGGGATTATTCTATGGAAGTAAAAATACTGAAGTTTTAATGAGAGTTGCAGATGAGGAAAAACCAGTAGCTATTCAAGTATTCGGTAATGATCCTAAAATTATGGCTTATGCTGCTAGTGTATTTAGTGAAAATGATGATATACGTATAATAGATATAAATATGGGGTGTCCAGTGCCTAAAATTGTGAAAAATGGAGAAGGCTCTGCACTAATGAAAAATCCTAAGTTAGCATCTGAAATAGTAAGTGAAATGAAAAAGGTAAGTAAAAAGCCTATCACAGTTAAATTTAGAAAAGGTTTTGATGAAGACAACATAAATGCTGTTGAATTTGCAAAAGCTTTAGAAGACGCAGGAGCTGATGCTATTGCTGTACATGGAAGAACACGTGAACAAATGTACAATGGAAGTGCAGATTGGGATATAATTAGAAAAGTTAAGGAAGCTGTGAAAATACCTGTTATAGGAAATGGAGATGTATTTTCTTATGAAGATGCTCTAAACATAAAAAAGCATACTAATTGTGATGCAATAATGGTTGCAAGAGGAGCTATGGGTAACCCATGGTTGTTTAGAGAAATACAAGCAGCTTTAGATGGAAAAGAAGTTGTAGGACCAACAGGAGTAGAAAAAGTTGAAATGTGCATAAATCATTTAAATTTGGCCGTTAAATATTTTGAAGAGAAAAAGGCTATAAGAGAAATGAGAAAGCATATAGCATGGTATATAAAAGGATTAAAGTATTGTACAGATATTAAGGACAAAGTAAACTCAGCAGTAACTTATGATGAGCTGATGAGTATACTAATTGAATATAAAAGTGTATTTGTGGATAATATATAAGAATATGTTGTTATAATAGGAAAGCATGCACATATACTTTTATTGACACAACTAAATAGCTGATTTATAATAACTTAAAGTATTGGTAAATACACAAGTCGCGAATTTAAAGTAAGAAATTAGAATAAATTTAATTATAAATAATTAAAGGGGAGAAAGACATGAGTGATTCAAAGAAGTATGTAATGACCTATGAAGGTGTTAAAAAGCTAGAAGAGGAATTAGAATATTTAAAAACAGTAAAAAGAAAAGAAATAACTGAGAAGATAAAAGTTGCACTAGGATACGGAGATTTAAGTGAGAACTCTGAGTATGATGAAGCTAAAAATGAACAAGCTTTTGTTGAAGGTAGAATAATACAACTTGAAAATATGCTAAGAAATGCAAATGTAGTAGATGAATCAGAATTAGATACAGATGTAGTTGGTGTAGGATCTATTGTTAAAGTTATGGATTATGACTTTGATGAAGAAGTTGACTTTTTAATAGTAGGATCAGCTGAAGCAGATCCAATGGAAAATAAAATTTCTAATGAATCACCAGTAGGAAGCGCTCTTTTGGGAAAAAGAGTAGGGGAAATGGTAGAAGTAGCTATTCCAGATGGAGTAAGCAAATATAAAATACTTGAGATTAAAAGAGCATAGGGGGGAATAACCAATGGCAGAAAACAATTCAAATACTATTGATGAAGAATTAATAGATATAAAAGCTAAAGAAGAAGAATTTAATGAACAAGTAAGAATTAGAAGAGAAAAGCTTGCAGAACTTCAAGCAGCAGGAAAAGATCCTTTTGATGTTTATAAAGTTAATAGAACTCACACATCACAAGAAGTTAAAGACAACTTTGAAAGCTTAGGTGAAGAAAGAGTAACTATAGCAGGAAGATTAATGTCAAAAAGACTTCAAGGAAAAGCTGGATTCTGTGATGTACACGATAGATATGGAAAAATCCAAGTGTATATAAGATTAGATGCAGTTGGAGAAGAGTCATTCAAAGATGCTAAGACATTTGATATTGGAGATTTTGTTAGAATTAAAGGAACTGCATTTGTAACTAAAACAGGTGAGACTTCAATTCGTGCAGAAGAAGTTCAATTAATAAGTAAATCATTAAAACCATTACCAGAAAAATGGCATGGACTTAAAAATCCAGATTTAAAATACAGACAAAGAGAAGTAGATCTTGTAATGAATAAAGAAGTTAGAGAAACATTTATTAAGAGATCTCAAATTATAAAAGGTGTAAGAGAGTTCCTTGACAACAGAGGATACATAGAAGTTGAAACACCTATACTATCACCAATAGCTGGAGGAGCTGCAGCTAGACCATTTATAACACATCATAATACATTAGATATAGATATGTATTTAAGAATAGCTACAGAGTTATACTTAAAGAGATGTATAGTTGGTGGATTTGAAAAAGTTTATGATATGGGTAAAAACTTCAGAAATGAAGGAATGAGTATAAGACATAACCCAGAATTTACATGTATAGAATTATATGAAGCTTATGCAGATTATAATGACATGATGGAAATAATGGAACAGCTTATTGCCTATGTTTGTGAAAAAGTTAATGGCTCAACAAAAGTAATGTATGAAGATACAGAAATAGATTTCACACCACCATGGAGAAGATTAACTATGGTTGATGCTGTTAAAGAATATGCTGGTGTTGACTTCAATGAAATAAAATCAGATGAAGAAGCTCAAGCAATAGCAAAAGAAAAACACTTAGAATTTAAAAAAGAATTAAAAGACTGTACAAAGGCAGATGTATTAAATGCACTATTTGAAGAATATGGTGAAAAGAATTTAATACAACCAACATTCCTTTGTGATTACCCAGTTGAAATATCACCACTAACTAAAAAGAAACGTGGAAATGAAGAGTTTACAGAGAGATTTGAAGGATTTGTTTATGGTAGAGAAGTATGTAATGCTTACTCAGAATTAAATGATCCTATAGTTCAAAGATCTAGATTTGAGCAACAAGAACAAGAAAGAGAACTTGGAGATGACGAAGCATACATGATAGATGAAGAGTTCATGAACGCTTTAGAAATAGGTATGCCTCCAACAGGTGGATTAGGAATAGGAATAGATAGAATGATAATGTTCTTAACAAATGCTACATCTATTAAAGATGTAATCTTATTCCCAACAATGAAACCATTAAATAAATAATGTATACTATGGGTGGGAATAATAATTCCTACCCTTTTATAAAAATTTATAAAAAAACTAAAAAAAGTATTGCAAAATATTATTGATTTGTATATAATTACAGTATAAGATAAATATTCCGCGATAGCTCAACGGTGGAGCACTCGGCTGTTAACCGATAGGTTGAAGGTTCGAATCCTTTTCGCGGAGCCAAATTGATATTTAAAGCAGTACTTATGTATTGCTTTTTTAGTATAACAATAATTATCTTGACAATATTAAGGTTTTTGATAAAATTATTTATATAATTTAATATGTATGATGATAAAGAGGAGTAACAATAAAACTTTTTTAGAGAGATGATGTTTGGTGAAAATCATTAAAGAATTATTGTGAAGGGCGCTTTTGAATACTGAATATGAAAGTTGAGCTATTGCTAATAAGGGTGGAACCGCGGAATTAAATTTCGTCCCTTAAATAAGTAATAGTTTTTTTTATTTTAATAAGTAAATAGAGGAGGAATTTTCATGGCTGAAGTAACTATGGATAAAATTATTAGTTTATGTAAAAATAGAGGATTTATATTTGCTGGATCTGAAATATATGGAGGTTTAGCTAACTCATGGGATTACGGTCCTTTAGGTGTAGAATTTAAAAACAATGTAAAAAAAGCTTGGTGGAAAAAATTTGTTCAAGAAAGTCCTTACAATGTAGGATTAGATTGTTCTATATTAATGAATCCACAAGTTTGGGTTGCTACAGGTCATGTTGGCGGATTCTCAGATCCTTTAATGGATTGTAAAGATTGTAAAGCTAGATTTAGAGCTGATAAATTAGTAGAAGATCATATGACATCACAAGGAGCAGAAGTTGCTGTTGCTGATGGATGGAGTAATGAAGAATATAAAAAATATATAGAAGAACATGAAATAGTTTGTCCTAAATGTGGAAAGAAGAACTTCACAGACATAAGAAAATTTAATCTTATGTTTAAAACTTTCCAAGGAATAACTGAAGATAATAAATCAGAAATATATTTAAGACCAGAGACTGCTCAAGGTATATTTGTAAACTTCAAAAGTACTCAAAGAGCATCAAGAAAGAAAGTACCTTTTGGTATAGCTCAAATAGGTAAATCTTTTAGAAATGAAATAACTCCAGGTAACTTTACTTTCAGAACAAGAGAGTTTGAACAAATGGAACTTGAATTCTTCTGTAAACCAGGAACTGATTTAGAATGGTTTGATTATTGGAAAGAATACTGTAAAAAATTCTTATTTGACCTAGGAATGAAAGAAGATTCACTAAGATTTAGAGATCACAGTCAAGAAGAGTTATCATTCTATAGTAATGCAACATGTGATATAGAATATTTATTCCCATTTGGATGGGGAGAACTTTGGGGTATAGCAGATAGAACTGACTATGACTTAAAGAGACATATGGAACATTCAGGAGAAGATATGAATTATCTAGATCCAACAACAAATGAAAGATATATACCATATGTAATAGAACCATCTTTAGGTGCTGATAGGGTAACGCTAGCATTCTTAATAAATGCATATGAAGAGCAAGAATTAGAAGGTGGAGATTCTAGAAATGTATTACACTTACACCCAGCTCTTGCACCATTTAAAGCAGCTGTATTACCGCTAAGTAAGAAATTAAGTGAAAAAGCATTAGAAGTACACAGCATGCTTGCTAAAAAATTCAATGTTGAATATGATGAAGCTGGAAGTATAGGTAAGAGATATAGAAGAGAAGATGAAATAGGAACACCTTTCTGTATTACTGTTGATTTTGACACTATGGAAGATAATGCAGTAACAGTTAGAGATAGAGATACTATGGAACAAGTTAGAATATCTATAGATGAACTAGCTAAGTATATAGAAGAAAGAGTAGAATTCTAAGATAACTATATATTGTATGAATAAATAAAAAAAACTCAACAAATTATTTGTTGAGTTTTTAATTATATTTAAGAATAAAAAAAATAACCGGATAAAAATCCGGTAAAAAATAGGGTTTAATCATGGGGATATGTTATGTGTTATGTTAAAACTTTGGGGAATCATTTTAACATATTCCTTACGGCACAACCAAAGTATAGCACTATAATGGGTAAACGTGCAATATAAAAATGATAAGTTTATATATTAAATAAATTCTCAAAATTTCGACATGAACAAACAAAGACATGAACTTAAAAAAAGGCCTAAAATATGAAATGATATAAAATGAAAGAAAATTATCACAATTAAAGCATGTAAATTTTAAAAGCAAAGGAAAAAATGATATAATGATATTAAATAGAATGTGTAAGGCATAATTAAAATTACGACTAATCTCGGAGGAGAAAATAGAAATGAAAAAAGATTTTAATGAATTCAAGAAATATATAAAAAACAAGAATATTGCTGTAGTTGGCATAGGGGTTAGTAATATACCACTAATAGAGTTTTTAGTATCATTAGGGGGAAAGGTTACTGCATTTGATAAAAAAGAGGAAAATGAACTTAAAGAAGTTGTAGATAAATATTCAAAACTTGGTGTTAAGTTTCAATTAGGAAAAGATTATTTAGCAAATCTAACAGGATTTGAAGTGGTTTTCAAAACTCCATCTATGAGAATTGATAGTGAAGCCTTAGTTAAGGTTAAAGAAGAGGGTGCATATGTAACTTCTGAAATGGAGGAGTTTGTAAGATATTGTCCTGCTAAAGTATACGGAATAACAGGTAGTGATGGAAAGACAACGACAACAACTCTTATATATAAAATTTTAAAGGAAGCTGGATATACCACTTGGGTAGGTGGAAATATAGGAGCACCATTATTTGCAAATATAGAGAAGATGACAAAAAATGATAGAGTTGTATTAGAACTTTCAAGTTTTCAACTTATGACTATGGATACATCAACAGATGTGGCTGTAGTAACAAATTTATCTCCTAATCACTTAGATATGCATAAAGATATGAATGAATATGTAGATAGTAAGAAAAATGTATTTAAGTATCAAGAAAGTGAAAATTTATTAGTTCTTAACCTTGATAATGATATAACTAATAAAATGATTAGTGAAGCAAAAGGTAGAGTATATACATTCACTAGAAAATCAGAAGATAGTGATGCTATATATAAAGATGGCGGATTATATGTTAAAGGTAAGTTAGTTTGTAAAAGGGAAGATATAAAACTGAAAGGACTACACAATGTTGAAAACTTATTGGCTGCATTTGCTGCAACTTGTGATGAAGTAAGTGTAGAGTCAATGAAAAATGTAGCTATTACATTTGGGGGAGTAGAGCATAGAAGCGAATTTATAAGAAAAATAGATGGTGTTGAATACTACAATGATTCTATAGCATCAAGTCCAACTAGAACATTGGCAAGTATTAAAGCTTTTGAAAAACCTGTAATTCTTATTGCTGGTGGATATGATAAGAACTTACCATTTGAACCCTTAGCATTTGAAGGATATAGCTTTATAAAACACCTAATAGTATTAGGTGCAACAAAAGATAAGATAAAAGAACAATTTTCTAGACTAGAAAAAGAAAAGGGAATAGTAGTTCCAATTAACACAGTATCAACACTTGAAGAAGCTGTAGAAGTTGCAAGAGAAATAGCTAAAGAGGGAGATATTGTAACATTATCACCAGCGTGTGCAAGTTTTGATATGTTCCCTAACTTTATGGAAAGAGGAAATAAGTTTAAAAAATTAATTAAGGAAATAAAATAATATAAATATAGAAATAAGTTTTAATTGTTATAAATTAAAACTTATTTTTATTATAAGGAAACAAGTTGAAAAATGGAATTATTCTAATTGAGAGAGAATAAATTGATTAAAGATTATATAAAAACATAGTTTTTATGGGGTTCTAGCCATAAATATTAAGAACGAAGTGAGTGATATTCACCATCACTATTCACTCTTACTTTTTACTTGGTTCTCAACATTATAATAGAATAAACTGTAAGCTTAATAGTATCATTTGATAAATGTATTATTTTAAATTTAAACCCTATATTAACATTTTCAATAAAGATGGAGCAATAAATTTTAAGAAATATAGCTTAAAAGTATAGTTAAATAGGCATAATATAAAAATAAAGCAAAAACTACCCCTAGTGTATCAATAAATGAATTTAAGAAAAAAAAAGAGAAAAAAAGAGATATAAGTGAATAATTTTATTAAATCGGTGGGAGAATAATTATATAATAGAATAAATACTAATATAATAAATCTTGTCGCTGCGAGACATCAGCAAGTTGTTGAGGGAAAAGCAGTGAATTGTTTTAAAAATAACTTGAAAAAAGTTATTGACAATAAAAACACAAAATGATATTATAAATAAGCAGTCGTTAAAGACTGACAAAAAAGTAACAA
>NZ_CCAT010000089.1 GCF_000612845.1 Clostridium ihumii AP5 | reverse complement strand
TTCATTCCCCCATTCATTTGCGGATTCATTCCTCCATTCATTTGTGGATTCATTCCTCCATTCATTTGTGGATTCATTCCTCCATTCATTTGTGGGTTCATTCCTCCATTCATTTGTGGGTTCATTCCTCCATTCATTTGTGGGTTCATTCCTCCATTCATTTGTGGGTTCATTCCTCCATTCATTTGTGGGTTCATTCCTCCATTCATTTGTGGGTTCATTCCCCCATTCATTTGTGGATTCATCCCCCCATTCATTTGATAATTATCGTAATATACTTGCTCATTATCTCTTTTCTTTCTATGTTTATGTTTTCCCATATAATCACCTCTTTAATTAAGATACTTTCTTTTCACTTTAACTAGTCTTATATTTTCAAAATTCTTCTACTCTTATATTTATTTCTTCTACAATGTTTTTCTATAATTCTAAACTCTCCTTTAGTAATCTTAATTTTTGAGTTTATCTTATATGTTTTATAGCTTATATCTATATGTACTAATATATTATCTTAAAAAGCAATCCATGTTTTCACATGGACTGCTAAAAATCTTATCTTTACCTCAAACCCCCCAACATGGGCCATGGTTTTATTGCGATTAGTAATCTTTAGTTTTAAAATATTAACAACAGCAAACTCTTCTACATGGGTAATATGGTATATTATTATTATTATTTCTGTTACGTGAGCAGCAATATATCCATAACCATACTATTAGTATCAATGTCATTGTTGATTTTCCTGCTTCACAATTTGAATTCAATAAGTTTCCTTGATTTAAAATTATTATAACTAACAATAGTAAGAATAATCCTGTACACCTATTGCCATACATAATATCTACTCCTTTCAATCTTTAGTTGATATAGAGTGTAACTATCTATAACATTAGCAAGGTTAATTACAACAGCATTTCATTGCTGGCATACAACATTTCATTGCTGGTCTACAGCATTTCATTGTTGGCATACAGCATTTCATTGTTGGTGCACAACACATCATTTGTTGTGGGTAGTATGGCATAGTATTATTTGCATAATTATTGCATCCTCTATTGCCGCCACAGCATCCACTGCATAATAAGAATAAGAATAGTAATACTAATGCATTCCTTGCTGAGTTATCTTTACAGTTCCTAGTGTTTAATAAGCCTTGATAATAAAATATTGCTATTATCAAAATGATAACACATGGACTCCAGATATTATTACATCCACCACCGTTGTTTCCATAACCATTTCCACATCCAAAGCCAAACATATATTATCCCTCCTTCTATATATTCATTAAATTATGCTAGCATCTTCTTCCGCCGCCCCAAGCAAAGCATATAAATAATAAAATTATTATCCACCAAATCCAAGATCCGCCAAAGCCACCGCAGCCTCCGAAGCCATTTCCGCAGCCAAATCCGTATCCATAGTTTTGTTGTGGTTGTTGTTGAGGCATATAACAACAGATATATTCTTTTTTAGACTTTTTAGATTTTTTATTGCTTCCACAGCAGCAGTCACATGAGCAAACTGGTTCACATACCATTTCACATGGTGAACAGCATGGTGTACAACATGGATTATATGGTGGTTGTTGTGGTTGTTGAGCTGCTCCATAGCCGCCACAGCCAAATCCGCTTCCGCCACATCCACAGAAACAGAAGAATATTAAGAATAATATTATCCATAAGAACCATCCGCCGCCAAAGCCGCCTCTTCTATAACTATTTCCTCCACTGCAGTTACAATTGTTACCGCAACCATTATTGTTGTTGTTGTTACAATTACAATTATTGTTGTCATTTTCACATCCACAGTTTCCACTATATCCATTAGCAGCACTTGAGTTTCCATCGCCTGTGTTTAAACTAGAAATTAAGTTTAATAAAGCATTCATATCCATAAAAAAATTCCTCCCTTTTATTTTTTTATTTCTTTAGTACAATACATACTATGATGTTTTTTCCTTTTTTGACACTTATTTTTATTTTTTATAATATATTCTTTTGTTTCTTATTTTTGTTTTCTGTCGTTTTATAATAATATAATATTTACCATATTTATATTTTGTTACATATTTTTTTAAAATTTTTATAGGATATCAACTTATGTTAACTGAATTTGATTTAAATATTTTTTGTTCTACCTTATTGTAAATTAGAATATTTATATAGAAGTGTACTTTTACCATCATCATTGTATTCATTAGAATAATTAAACATTTTAAATATTCAAGATTGATGTTACAATATGATTATCATTTTTAAAGGAGTGTTTTATTTTATGATACCGATAATACTTGATTTGATCATAATTATTTTAGTATATTGTTCACCATATATATTTTATATGTATAAAATGAACTCTAATAATGATGATTTCAAAATATTTTCATTTAAAAATATATTATTTACTTTGTTTTACGGATTAGTAATCTTAATTTCACCATCAATGTTTGCAAATACACTACCATTCATTATGGTTATAATTACTATTTTTATTATGAAACGTAATAACGATATTGATTATGCTTATTACAAATTTAATGAACTTAAAATATCAGCAGCAATAAAATATTCTCTTGTTGGATATATAATTTCAATTGTAGCCTCAATGATTTGGATTGGCTTATTATCATTGCTAAAAGTAAATTTTAAGCAACAAGAAGTTGTGTCAATGCTTTCAGATTATGATTTAATAACTTTTATAGCTTCAATAGCTCCAATTGTTATATTTGCTCCAATACTAGAGGAATTTGTATTTAGATTTATTTTATTTGAAAAAGTATTTAATAAATTTTTTCCTAAAATATTAGCAGCTATATTATCAAGTTTAATTTTTTCAATAATACATTTTAGTTTAACAGCATTTTTAGTATTATTTACTATAAGTATGATAAATTGCTATTTAGTAGAAAAAAAAGGCTTTTGGTATGCAGTAAGCTTACACACATTGGTTAATTTTATGACTACAATTTCTTTGTTATCTCAAAAACTGATAGCTTAAAAAAAGCAAGATGATTTTGTATAAAATCATCTTGCTTTTTTATTTCTTAAATATATTTTTAAATTTCATCAATTGTATTTTTAGATAACTCTTCTAACAAAGCCTCTTTTCCATCCTTTTTTAAAGATGAAAAGAATAATAATGCTTCGTCTTTAGGCATTTTTAATGTTTCTCTAATTATCTTTTTACTTTTAGCTGCCTCGTTATTAGTAAGCTTATCACGTTTTGTAGCAACTACTATAACCTCATATCCATAATGTTTTATCCAGTTATACATAATTACATCATCATTAGTTGGTTTATGTCTTGAATCCACTAATAATACTATTTTCTTAAGTTGAGGTCTATCAACAAGATATCTCTCCATCATTTTTCCCCAACCTTCTTGTTCCTTCTTAGAAACTTTAGCATATCCATATCCAGGCAAATCAACAAAATAAAATTCATCATTTATTATGAAAAAATTTATAAGTCTTGTTTTACCTGGTGTACCACTTACTTTTACTAATTTTTTTCTATTAGTTAAAGTATTTATTAGTGATGATTTCCCCACATTTGATCGTCCTACAAATGCAAATTCAATTCTATTATCCGTAGGATACTGCTCTTTCTTTACTGCTGATATAAAAAATTCCGATTTCTTAATTTCCATTATTCATCTCTCCAATTAGTGCATTTTTAAGCACATCATCTATTTTATCTACTGGTATAAAGTTAATTTTATTTTTAACTGTTTTAGGTATGTTATCTAAATCTTTCTTGTTTTCTTTTGGCATTATTATTGTATCTATACCCATTCTATATGCAGCTAAACTTTTTTCCTTAAGTCCACCTATAGGAAGTACCCTACCAGTAAGTGTAATTTCTCCTGTCATGGCAACATTATGTTTTACTTTTTTATTGCTAAGTGCAGATACTATAGCTGTTGTCATTGTAACACCAGCAGATGGACCATCTTTTGGTACAGCACCTTCTGGAACATGAATGTGTATATCCTTACTCTTATAAAACTCATCTGTTATTCTAAATCTATCTGAATTAGCTCTTACATAAGTATAAGCTGCTTTTGCAGATTCTTTCATAACATCTCCTAGTTTCCCTGTAAGTTCAAGTTTTCCACTTCCATTCATAACAGTAACTTCTACCGGAAGAGTATCTCCACCATATCCAGTCCATGCAAGTCCTGTTACAACACCTATTTTATCTTCAACATCTAAATCATCATAACTAAATATTGTTGTTCCAAGATATTTAGTTATATTAGTTGTTGAAATTGTAATCTTGCTCTTATCTTTTTCAATCAACTCTTTAATAGCTTTTCTTATTAAAGAAGATAATTTTTGCTCTAAATTTCTAACTCCAGACTCTCTTGTATAGTTTTCTATAACCATTTTAATTGCTGAGTCATAAACTCTTATTTGACCATCATCTACATTATGTTCTTTTAATACTTTAGGCATTAAATGATCCTTAGCTATATGAAATTTTTCTTCTGTTGTATATCCACTTACCTCTATGATTTCCATTCTATCTAAAAGTGGTCTTGATACATTATCAAGTGAGTTTGCTGTAGTAATGAATAAAACTTTAGATAAATCATAATCTAACTCTAAATAATTATCTCTAAATGTATTATTTTGTTCTGGATCTAATACTTCTAAAAGCGCATCCCCTACATTACCCTTGTAATCTGTACCTGTCTTATCTATTTCATCTAACAAAAACACTGGATTTTTAGATCCTGCTTTTTTCATACCACTTATTATTCTTCCTGGAATAGCTCCAACATAAGTCTTTCTATGACCTCTTATCTCAGATTCATCTTTAACTCCACCTAAACTCATTCTTACAAAGTTTCTTCCTATTGAATCTGCAACAGATTTAGCTATAGATGTTTTTCCAACTCCAGGAGGACCAACTAAACATAATATAGGTGCATTTAAACCTTTGCTCATCTTTCTTACCGCTAAATACTCAACGATTCTTTCTTTAACATCTTCCATGCCATAATGTTTTTCATCCAACACTTTTCTTGCATTTTTTATATTTAGATTATCCTTAGTTATATTGTTCCATGGAAGTGCTAACAATGTATCTAAATATGTTTTTACAACAAGACCTTCTTGAGATGAAACCCCGGAACTTTTTAATCTATTCATTTCATAAAGAGCTTTTTCTCTTGCTTCTTTAGGTAATTTAGCTTTAACTATTTTAGATTCATAGGCTTTTATTTCTTTTTCCTCTTCATCATCTTCACCTAATTCTTCTTGCATTGTCTTTATTTGCTCTCTCAAATAGTGTTCTTTTTGTATTTTTCCTATTTTACTTTTTACTCTATTTCCTATTTTCTTTTCTACATTTACAATCTGTATTTCTGTTTTTATAAACATTAATAATTTTTCTAAACGTTCTTTTACATCTATAATATTTAATAACTCTTGTTTCTTATTTTGCTTTAGTGACATATATGTAGCTATAGTATCACATACTCTTCCCAAATTTTCATCATCTTCAACTTCAATTAATATATCAGCTGATGCTTGTGATGTAATATCTAAATAATTTTTAAATGCATCTAATACTGAATTTAAATATGCTATGCCTTCAATATCACCATCGCATTCCTCATTTTCAATTATTTCAACTTCTCCATATATAGTTCTATCATCTTTTATATAGTTTACTATTTTCCCTCTACATTCACCTTCCACTAATACTCTTATATAATCTTCTGGAAGTCTAACTAGTTGTTTTATTTTACATATTGTTCCAATAGTATATATATCTTCTTTCTCTACATCTTCTACTTTTACATCTTTTTGAGATACCAAAAATATTTCTTGATCCTTGGCCATTGCATCATCTAATGCTAAAATAGATTTTTCTCTACCAACATCAAAACTAAGAACATTATATGGAAATATACTTAATCCTCTTAGAGGTATTAAAGGAAGTTTTATCACTTTGTTATCCATTCTTCTCCCCCACTCATTTTTAATTTTAGTCAATAACTTTTTAATATATAGGTTCCCAAGCTAATATTTTAGTTTATACAATCATTAATTGATACTATTAGTTTTGAATTTAATTCATAGTTTTCTTTTTTGATTTAAAACTCTCAACTAAAACACACATAACTTAAAGTTTAAACTTGGTTTCCTATATATCAATTAGATAAATTATTAAAATTTTAAGTCAAAATTATATATCTTACCCTATATTAAGTTAATTTTTATAATTAAAGAAATATATTTTTTCATTCATAACTCTATAAAATCACATATTCCTATTATACTACATATTTTTAAAACTTAAAAAAGTATATAAATAGACTTATATATTATAACTATAAATAAGCTTTTTTTCAATTATACTATTACTTAATTATTTATTATATCTATAAATTTTATATTGATTTTGCCGTAAGCACATCAACATCGCTTTCTTCACAAATATTTGATAATTGTTCATTTGTTTCAAATTTTTCTATTATAGCTTCTTTTAGCACTTCTTTTATATTTACTACAGGTATTATGTTTATACCTTCTATTTGTTTAAAATTTTCTTGCCAATTTTCTTTTGGAATTATAACTTTCGTAGCACCTGATTTTTTAGCTGCTTGAATTTTTGTGTTCACTCCACCTACTGGATTAACATTTCCATGTATAGAAATTTCTCCAGTCATAGCTACCTTATTATCTACTTTAAGTCCTGTTATAGCACTATATATAGCTGTAGTTATGCTAATTCCTGCTGATGGTCCATCTACTATAGTTCCTCCTGGAAAGTTTACATGAATATCATAATCATCTGTATGTATATTAAAAATGCTTTCTATAACTGTAAGTACATTTTCTACTGAACAAAATGCTGTACTTTTTCTTCGCACTTTTTTATTATTTGAGTTAATCTCTTCTTCTTCAACTATTCCTGTTATTTTAAGATTACCTTTTCTTAACTTAGCTGCTGTTGCTGTTGCCTCTATTTCCATCATAATACCTATATTAGCACCATATACAGCTAAACCATTTACAAATCCAACTTTAGGTTCACTTTTTACATTTTTAGTTGGTCTTTTAGTATACTGACCGTTTTCAATAACCCACTCAACATCTGTTACGGTAACTATCTTTCTATCTTCATTTATAGCTATTCCTGATGCTAATTGAATTAAATTAACTGCATCTCTACCATTGCTTGAATACATTCCTACTAACTTACAAGCTTCTCTATCAAGTTCTAATCCTATTTTTTTCATTGCATTTTTAGCTATAATTTCAATTTCTTCTGGCTCTAAGGCTCTAAAAAATATTTCTACACATCTTGATCTAATTGCTGGTGTTATTTCTTCTGGACTCCTAGTTGTCGCACCAATCAATCTAAAATCTGCTGGAAATCCCTCTTCAAATATCTCTTTTATATGTGATGGTATTCTTTGATTATCTGGACTATAATAAGCACTATCTAAAAATACTTTTCTATCTTCTAAAACCTTTAATAATTTATTCATTTCTATAGAATGTAATTCTCCAATTTCATCTATAAAAAGTATTCCTCCGTGAGCTTTAGATACTGCACCCATTTTGGGTTGTGGAACTCCAGCTACTCCTAGAGGACCTGCCCCTTGATATATTGGATCATGCACTGAACCTATTAGAGGGTCTGCAATTCCCCTTTCATCAAATCTTATAGTTGTTGCATCGATTTCTACGAATTTTGCACTTTCTTTAAAAGGCGAATACGCCTTCTTTTTCGCTTCTTCTAAAACAAGTCTTGCTGCAGCTGTTTTTCCTACTCCAGGCGGTCCATAAATTATAATATGTTGGGGATTAGGACCACATATAGCTGCCTTTAATGCTTTTATACCTTTCTCTTGACCTATAATTTCTTCAAATTTACTTGGTCTACTTTTTTCTGTAAGTGGTTCTGTTAAAGATATATTCTTCATGCTTTTTAATTTTTCAATCTCCTCTAAATTATCTTTAGATCCATCAGAGTTGTTGCTTAAAAAACTCTCTTTATTTTTATTACATAAAATATAGATAACTAACATAAATATTGCTATAGAATGCACTACTAATGTTATAACAATTGTTGATTCTCCCATATTTACATTCCTTTCTCAATTATAATTATTTATGTTAGTATTATTTTCATATAAGTAATTTAATATTCTATATAAAAACAAAAATACTACATTTTATCAATGTAGTATTTTTTATATTCTATGCTGGTTCAAGACCTCTATCAGACTTAGCTTTGCTTTCAATCTTTAAAGGTTCTCTTTTCCCATTTTTAGCTTCTATAACCTTTGGCTCTTTATCCTTAATAGTATCTTTTGTTATTATAACTTTTTCAATCTCTTCTCTTGAAGGAATTTCAAACATTATATTTTTCATAGTATCTTCTATTATCGCTCTTAAGCCTCTAGCTCCTGTTTTTCTCTCTATAGCTTCTTTAGCTATCTCCTTCAATGCTTCCTCTTCAAAGTCTAATAAAACATTATCCATTTCGAATAATTTTTTATATTGTTTTACTAGTGCATTTTTAGGTTCACTTAATATACTAACTAATGCTTCTTCATCCAATGCTGCTAGTGTAACTATTATTGGTAATCTTCCTACAAACTCTGGAATTAATCCAAATTTTAATAAATCACCAGGCATAATATCCTTTAACAGTACACCTATATCCTTAATTTCTTTTGCTTGAACATCAGCACCAAATCCCATAGAAGACTTTTGAGTTCTTCTTGAAATTATTTTATCTAATCCATCAAAAGCACCACCACAAATAAATAATATATTAGCTGTATTTATTTGTATAAACTCTTGATGTGGATGTTTTCTTCCACCTTGTGGTGGTACTGAAGCAACTGTTCCTTCTAATATTTTTAGTAATGCTTGTTGAACACCTTCACCAGATACATCACGAGTTATAGATGGATTTTCTGACTTTCTTGCAATTTTATCAATCTCATCTATATAAATAATTCCTTTTTCAGCTCTTTCAACATCATAATCAGAATTTTGAATTAATTTTAATAGTATATTTTCAACATCTTCGCCAACATATCCAGCTTCTGTAAGTGTTGTAGCATCTGCTATAGCAAATGGTACATTTAGCATTTTTGCTAATGTTTGTGCTAATAATGTTTTTCCTGATCCTGTAGGTCCTAGTAATAAAATATTACTTTTTTGAAGCTCAACATCCCCTTCACCTACATTAGAACTAATTCTCTTATAATGATTGTAAACAGCAACTGCTAAAGACTTTTTAGCATCATCTTGACCTACAACATATTGATCTAAATATTTCTTTATTTCTGCTGGTTTTGGTAGAGTAGTGATGTCCATTTGAACACTTTCTTCTCTTTCGTCTACTATTATTTCTGAACATAATTCTATACACTCGTCACATATATAAACACCCGGACCAGCTATAAGTCTTTTAACCTGCTCTTCATTTTTACCACAAAAAGAACATTTTATTTTTTTCTTTTCATCATTTCTTGGCATGTCTTCACCTCTTTAAAATGCTATTTCTTTTTAACTATCACTTCGTCTATTAATCCATATTCTTTTGCTTCTTGTGCACTCATGAAGTAATCTCTCTCAACATCTTTTTTTATTTGTTCAAGAGGTTTACCAGTGTTTTCACTAATAATATGATTTAAGTTTTCTTTTATTTTTATTATTCTTCTAGCATGTATATCTATATCTGTTGCTTGCCCTTGGAATCCACCTAATGGTTGGTGTATCATTATTTCACTATTTGGAAGCGCAAATCTTTTTCCTTTTGCTCCTGAACATAGCAAAAATGCACCCATAGATGCAGCCATTCCTGTACAAATTGTAACAACATCTGGCTTTATATAATTCATAGTATCATATATAGCCATACCATCTGTAATTGATCCGCCTGGACTATTTATATAAAGGTATATATCTTTATCAGGATCTTCTGCTTCTAAGAATAATAATTGTGCAACTACTAATCCTGCACTAGTTGGATTAACTTCTTCGCCTAAAAAAATTATTCTTTCTTTTAAAAGTCTAGAATAAATATCATAAGATCTTTCACCTTTACTTGTTTGTTCTACTACCATTGGAACTAAACTCATATAACTTCCTCCTCTTTGTACTATATTTAGTATAATACAAATACTACACTAATTAATTATTAACTATTTTTAAAGTTTTTAACCAAATAAATATATTTATTTTAAAATAATTGCCAGAATGCATATCTGGCAATTATTTATATAGTCTATATTATTTTTAAACTAGATAGCTTTACTATTTTCAACTAACATTTTTCTTACTTTTTGATCCAATACTTGAACTTCTAAGTATTCTTTTTGATTTTGTACTAACATTTCAGCAGTTTTATCTGCATCTGTTTCACCATAGTACATTTTAGCTATTTCTTCAGCTCTAGTTTTTATTTCTTCTTCTGTTGCTTCCATTTTTTCAACTTCTGCAATTTTGTCAATTACCATTTGAGTTTTTACTTTATTTCTAGCTATTTCTTTCATTTGCTCTCTAAACTCATTTTCATTTGTATTTGTAAATTGGAAATATTTTTCAAGAGTTAGTCCTTGATATTGTAATCTTGTTTCTAAATCTCTTAACATTCCATTGATTTCTCTATTAACCATTGCTTCCGGTATATCAATTGTTGCATTTTCAACAACTGTTGATATGATACCTTCTTCAAATTCTCTTTCTTCTCTTGATTTGCTAGCATTTTCTAATGTTTGTTTCACATCATCTTTAAATTCTTTTAATGTTTCAAACTCAGAAACTTCTTTAGCAAATTCATCATTTATTTCTGGTAATTCTTTTGTTTTTACAGCTTTAATTTTCACTTCAAATCTTGCTGGTTTACCATTTAATTCTTCTATTCCATATTCTTTAGGGAATGTTACATTAACTTCTTTCTCATCTTCAGCTTTTAAACCTACTAATTGATCTTCAAAGTTATCTATGAAAGTACCTGAACCAATTTCTAGTTCATAATCTTTACCTTCTCCACCTTCAAATGCAACTTCTCCAGTAAATCCTTTAAAGTCTATAACAGCTATATCACCTTTTTCTATAGCTTTTTCTTTAACTTCTACTCTTGCATTTTTTTCTTGCATTTCTTTTATTTTATTTTCAACGTCTTCTTCTGTTACGTTATATTCGCTCTTTTTAACTTCTATTCCTTTATAGTCGCCAAGTATAACTTCTGGAGCTACTGGTACATTAGCTATGTATATTAAATCTTTACCTTCTCCAATTTGTTCTACTTCTATTTCAGGATAGTCTACTGGATTTACATTATTCTCTGTTAATGCTGTTCCATATGTTTCTCTATAAATTATATCTAAAGCATCTTCAAATAATACTCCATTACCATAATATTTCTTTACTATGCTATAAGGTGCTTTACCTTTTCTAAATCCTGGTATATTAAATTTCTTAGAATTTTTTGCGAATGCTTTTTTTATAGCGCTATCAAATTTTTCTGCTTCTACTGTTATAGTTAGTTTTACAACGCTCTTTGGCATTTTTTCCATTTTAACGTTCATTCTTATTCTTCCTCCTAATATCTATAAATGAATATTAATCTAATAAATTATAACATATATTGTTTTAATTAGATAGATTATTTATGAACTTTTACTCATCTTATAACCGTATTTTTTATATTTAACTCATAAAACATTGCATCATTTTTTCAAATTATACAATATTTTACCTTATAATGACAAGTACTTATATTTTATTTATTTTGCTATTTCACCTTTAGAATTTAAGTATACAACTTTTCCATCTATATTAATAGCTATTCCTTTCGATTCCACTCCCCCAATTTTTACATCTTTTCCTACAAGTTCATAGTATGGTTTTTGTTCTAAAGTGTTTATATTAGAAGACCATATATATTGATTATTTTCAGAAGATATCCAAGGTAAATAACTTGTATATATTATAGTATCATCACTTACAAATTTAGGTGTACCCATCCATAGGTATCCTTGATTGTTTTCCATAACTGATTCTTTTGTAAAAACTTCACCTTCTGTAGATACATATTCTTTTCTTGTTACATCTTTTACTTTTCCTTCATTATTAATAATATAAGCATTTTGACTAGTCTTTTCTATTAAAAGTAAATTGTGTTTGTTAGGACTTACATCACCTTCAATAGATTTATCAACATCAAAAGATATTATGTTTCCACTTTCATTTTCAACCTGCATTTTTACATTTTTATTTTCTATATTTACAACTACTTCTTTAAGTTTTTCAACTTTACTTTCAGCACTTTCAACCTCTTTATTAGTTTCTTCTTTATCTTTACTTAACTCTTCATTGCTTTCACTACTACTATTTTTTTTCTTTTCATCATTTACAGCCATAATATTAGTTACTTTATCTTTTATAGATGTTGCATATAAAATACCACCACCTACAAAAAAAGCACAAGCTAATATTAATAATATATATCTTCTTCTTCTTTTCTTCATCTGCTTTTGATAATTTTTACTAAACATACTTGGCTTTTTTCTACCCACATTAATACCTCCATCTCTAAATTTAAATTTATATTTATTTTTTTATGTTTCATAAATTACATGTTTGATAATTGATCCAATATAAGGTTTTAAGTTCAAAGTTTAAATAAAATACTTATCAAATGACAATTTTAGAGTTACAAATGTTAATACTATTTTATCTTTAACCAATTTTGAATTAAAAAGTAACACTAACTAGTTTGTATAGTGTTTAATTGATTTACTCTGTAAATTTAAGAAAAATCATTTTTTTAAAATTGAAAATCTAATTTTCACATTCATTATTCATTGTCAATTTTAAAAATATATTAAAAGTTATCATTAAAATTATCAATATGAAATATACTTAACTTTAAATTCAAACTTTGTTTCCTATAAATTCATCAATTTAAGATGTTATTTTCAAAAGCATATATATTCAGTTGATTTTAAAATTAATTTCTCCTTATATTATCTTATTATACATATAAAAAAACAATTAATGTATTTATTATTTTTTTAATTTTAGTATATGTAATTTAATATAAATTTTCTATAAAAGAAAATATTCTAACCTAGATATATTCATTTACATTTTATCATATTCAAATGATTTTTAGTTATATTTCCCCATTTTCATTGAACCCATCACTATATTTCATTTTTCAATTTAAGATATAATCGTTATCATCTGTGTTATATTTTTTTAATCTGTTATATTTTTTGTTGTAATTATTCTAAATTATTTTTCAAATTTTCATTTTTATTTTATTCTTCATTGACCTTTTCAAATCACATTTCCATAAGTACCAATCGGTAAAACAGCTTGTTTTTAAAGAGTTTCATATAATTACTTTCTTATTTGTACAAATTTTGTATTAAATTAAAATTTTTCTGACATTGTAAAAAGGTATTGATTTCTTTCTGTATTAATACTACAATTATAACAGACAAAAAACTTAAACATATAATTACAATAAATAATAAATAAATTATCATCATTAAGTTTAAATTTTAACTTAATGATCCTCAATATTAAAATTTAGTTTATATAATTTAAGGAGGAATAATAAATGTTTAAACAATGGGAAGGTTTCAAAGGTGATCTTTGGCAAGAAGAAATTAATGTTAGAGATTTCATTCAAAAGAACTACACAGTATACGAAGGAGATGAGTCTTTCTTAGCTCCTATAAGCGAAAAAACTTCTAAAGTATGGGATAAAACTCATGCATTAATAATAGAAGAAATAAAAAAAGGAATTATCGACGTAGAAGTTAATGAAGTTTCTGGAATAAACAACTTCGAAGCTGGATACATCGATAAAGATAACGAAGTAATCGTTGGATTACAAACTAATGCTCCACTTAAAAGAATAGTAAATCCATTTGGTGGATTCAGAATGGTTGAGCAATCATTAGAAGCTTATGGATATGAATTAAATCCTGAAATAAATAAATACTTTAATAAATATAGAAAAACTCACAATCAAGGAGTTTTCGATGCTTATACTAAAGAAACAAGAGCTGCTAGAAGCGCTGGTTTATTAACTGGTCTTCCAGATGCATATGGTAGAGGAAGAATCATAGGTGACTATAGAAGACTTGCTCTTTATGGAGTAGATTTCTTAGTAGCACAAAAGAAAGCAGACTTAAACAACATCCAAGGTGCTGCTAATGAAGAAACTATAAGACACAGAGAAGAAGTTTCTGAACAAATCAGAGCTTTAGGACAAATAAAAGAAATGGCTGCATCTTATGGTGTAGATATATCTAAGCCATCATCTAACGCTAGAGAAGCTGTTCAAGCTCTTTACTTTGGATACTTAGCAGCTATAAAAGAAAACAACGGAGCTGCAATGTCTTTAGGAAGAACTAGTACTTTCATGGACATATACTTAGAAAGAGATTTACAAGCTGGAATCATAACTGAAGTTGAAGCTCAAGAAATAATTGACCAACTTGTAATCAAATTAAGAATAGCTAGACATTTAAGAACTCCTGAATATAATGACTTATTCGCTGGAGATCCTAACTGGATAACAGAATCAATCGGTGGTGTGTCTATTAATGGTAAACCATTAGTAACTAAGAACTCTTTCAGATTCTTACACACATTAACTAACCTTGATCCTGCACCAGAACCAAATATGACAGTTTTATGGTCAGAAAAATTACCAAAAGCTTTCAAAGAATATTGTGCTAAAATGTCTATTCAAACTGGATCAATCCAATATGAAAATGACGATTTAATGAGAAATATCTATGGAGACGATTATGGTATAGCTTGCTGTGTTTCAGCTATGGAAATTGGTAAGAGAATGCAATTCTTCGGAGCAAGAATCAACTTAGCTAAAGCTTTATTATACACTCTTAATGGTGGTGTAGATGAGAAAAAAGGAATCAAAGTTATTGAAGGTTTAGAGAAAATAACTGATGATGTTCTTGATTATGCAAAAGTTAAAAAAGCTTACTTCAACGTACTTGAGTACTGTGCAGATTTATATGTAAACACAATGAATACTATTCATTACATGCATGATAAATATGCTTATGAAGCAGGTCAAATGGCTTTACACGATACTGATATTAAGAGATTTATGGCATTCGGAGTTGCTGGACTTTCAGTTGCTGCTGACTCTTTAAGTGCTATAAAATATGCAAAAGTTAAACCTATAAGAAATGAAGAAGGAATCACTGTTGATTTTGAAATCGAAGGAGATTTCCCTAAATACGGAAATGATGATGATAGAGTTGATGATTTAGCAGTAGAATTAATAAACAAATTCTCAGCAATGCTTAAAAAACACCCAACTTACAGAAACGCTGAACATTCATTATCAGCTTTAACTATAACATCAAACGTTGTTTATGGTAAGAAAACAGGATCTACTCCAGATGGAAGAAAAGCTGGAGAAGCATTAGCTCCAGGTGCTAACCCAATGCACGGAAGAGATACAAATGGTGCTTTAGCTTCATTAAACTCTGTTGCTAAAATCCAATATAGAGAATCTTGTCAAGATGGTATATCTAACACATTCTCTATCATCCCAGATGCTCTTGGAAAATCTGAAGATGAAAGAAAACTTAACTTAGCAGCTATATTAGATGGATACTTTGGTCAAAGTGCATTCCACCTAAATGTTAATGTATTAAACAGAGAAACATTATTAGATGCTATGGAAAATCCAGACAACTATCCTACTCTAACAATCAGAGTATCTGGATATGCAGTTAACTTCGTAAGATTAACAAAAGAACAACAATTAGAAGTTATCAACAGAACATTCCATAAATCTATGTAATATAAATTATAAAGCACTACCACTTTGGTAGTGCTTTATATTAAAAAAACTATTATATTTTATATTTTGTATTGAATTTTTCTTTAATAATTAATATAATAGTTTTTTTAGTATAAAGAAATAATCTTTATTAAGGAGATGTGGTATTATGGTAAAAGGTAGAATTCATTCAATTGAAAGTATGGGGCTTGTTGATGGTCCTGGTATAAGAGTTGTAGTATTTATGCAAGGTTGTAAATTAAGATGCGCATATTGCCATAATCCAGATACTTGGACTTTAAATGGTGGCGAAGAATATACAGCTGATGAATTAGTAGCAAAAATTGAAAGATTCAAGCCATTCTTTGAAAGATCTGGCGGTGGTGTTACTTTTTCTGGCGGAGACCCACTTTTCCAAGATGAGTTTTTATTAGAAGCTCTAAAAAAATGTAAAGAAAAAGGCATACATACAACTATAGATACTGCTGGCTATGGTCATGGTAATTATGATGAAATTTTAAAATATACTGACTTAGTTTTGCTTGATGTAAAGCATAAAGACAATGATGGTTATATAGCATTAACTGGTCAAAATACTCATGATGTAAATATATTCCTAGAAGCTCTTAGAAAAAGTGATTGTAGAGTTTGGATAAGACACGTGGTTGTTCCTGGTTATACAGATACTAAAGAACACATGGATAAAATAGCTAAAGTAATAAATGAAGAGATTCCTAATGTAGATAGAATCGATCTTTTACCTTATCATTTATTAGGTGTAAACAAATATGAAGTTCTTGGAATAAAATATAAACTTGATGGTGTTCCAGCCATGGATAAAGAAAAAACTAAGGAACTTCAAGATTACTTAATTTCATTAGTTAACTTTGATAAGAAATAGTAGGTATATCCTACTATTTTTTATTTACTTTAATTTTACAAACATTATTTTATATTTACTAATTAAAAACTTTATGAGATAATATATCTATATTTCAAGAATTGTCAATTAATTCTTGAAATGTAAATTGTAATTACTTTTTTTAAAGGGGGATATTTTAATGAGAGAAAATACACTAGCTTTCGAAAAATTTTTAGAAGAAAGAAAAATACCTATGAATAAAGGTATGAACATAGATGATGTTACAATTTTTGCATTTCCAGATAAGCTAACTATAAATGGAGTTGAGAAACCTGTTCTTGGTGGTGGTGATACTCGTAGAGCTGTAATATCACTTACTGATGATGATACTCTTGCAGATATTTATATTTTCCATATAACTAGTGTTCCTGAAAAAGATGACAAAATTAATTTATATAAAGTATTTAATGATTTAAATTCAACTTATAAATATATATCTTTTTTTGAGGATCAAGGTGTTGTTAGTGCTAAATCTTCTATACCTTTTAATGGTAATTTTAATGCAGAAATAGTTTTCGAAACTTTAAGTGTAATGTTCCATGCTGTTGAAGAAGAATATGCAAAAATTAGAACTTCTCTTAATTTAATAGCTTAAATAAATAACATAAAAAACTCAAGATAAATTTATCTTGAGTTTTTTATGTTATTTATTATATTTCGCCATAAATGATTCTATTTCTTCAACTTCTTTAATTATATCTTTTGATAAATTTTCACATCCATCTGTAGTTATAAGTAAATCGTCTTCTATTCTTACACCTATACCCTCTTCTGCTATATATATTCCTGGTTCATTTGTTATAATCATACCTGGTTCTAAAACTCTATCATATGATCCAACATCATGAGCATCCATTCCTAAGTAATGTCCTATTGAGTGGAAATAGTATTTTCTAACTTCACTTTTATCTTTTATTAACCCTAGTTCAACGCATCCTTTTCCTAATTCTTCCATAGCTACTTTTTCTAAGTCTGCTTTTTTTATTCCTGGTCTTGCTGCTTCTTCCACCTTTTTCATAGCATTTAACACTGCATTGTATACAGCTTTTTGTCTATCAGTAAATTTACCATTTGCAGGGAATGTACGTGATACATCTGCATTATACTCATTATATTGAGCTCCCAAATCTAATAATACTAAACTTTTTTCAGGAATTTCACAATTATTTTCTGAATAATGAAGTGTTGCACCATTAACACCTGAACCAACTATTGTATTGAATGCAGTTTCTTTAACTCCTCTTTTTCTTAATTCATAATCAAAATGTGCTTCTAATTCACACTCCATAATTCCTTCTTTTGCATTTTTAAATATACTATATATTCCCTCTTTAGTTATTTCTATTGCTCTTCTTGTAAGTTCTATCTCTTCTTCTCTTTTTATAGCTCTTAATTCAGCTATAAATTTAAATATATTTTTAACCTTTAAGTATGGATATTTTCTTATTACTTCATCTGCAAATATCATTGGTAAATTAGGTAATTTATCATATTCTTGTCTTTCCAAGTCTAAGTAAATGTTTTCATACTCTATACTTGGATTTGATATTTTTGAGAAATTTTCACTAAATTCATCTAAAAATTTAACATCTTCTATTCCAGTTATTTCTTTTGAATCTTCTAGTGTTGGTTTTTTTCCAATCCATTTTATAAGTTCTGGATTTTGTCTTTCAATATATAAAGTTTCTGATATTACACCTGAAGCTTTTGTTGCTACATATATAGCTTTTTCTCTTTTAAATCCTGTAACATAATAGAAATTTCTATTTGGACAGAAACTATATTTATCATCAGCTGATTTATAAGGTGCTTCACCTGCAAAAAGAACTACTATAGAATTCTCCTCTATTTTACTTAATAAATTTTCTCTATTTTTTATAAAAAAACTTTTATCCATAATAAACTCCCCCACTAATACTTTAAAATTTTTCATATTTTTATAATATTGTAACATTTTTGTTAACTAATTTCTACATTTTTCTAATATCCTTCTATATAAATTCAAATTTTATACTAAATATTCTTTATTTGTAGTATATTGACTTAAAATTTTGATATTTTATATTTTTCAACTTAAAAACCCCTATGCTTAATACATAAGGGTTTTTTTTAATAAAACATAATAAAGTCTGGTATTTTTATAACTTCATTCTCTTTACCAGTATCATATTGTTCTTTTAATCGAATTATTTTATTGTAATTATCTTTTATTGTTTTTCTTGTATAATCATCATCAGTATCTTTTAATAAATTAAACGCTTTTGTAAAGTTTTCTTTTGCCTTTGTAATATCACTTTGAACTATTATATAATAGCAACCTAAATTGTTTATAGTTAATATATCATTTTTGTCTAATTGATATGCCTTATTGATCTCATTTAATGCTTCACTATTCTTATTTAAAATGATATAAGTTGTCCCAAGAGTTCTAAAATATTCTTTATTTTTTGAGTCTTTACTTATGCATTCTTTTAAAAATTTCACGGCTTGTTCATAGTTATGGTTTTCTAAATATAATTTAGAAATTTTATATTTTAGTTCTATATCATTTACATCAATAATTGATGCAAATGTCAAATCATCTAATGCATAAGATGCATTATTTAAATTGTACCAACTATATTCTCCACTTTTCACATATACATAACTATTGTATGGCTCTAAATACTTTGAATGATATAAATACGGAAGTGCTTTATCTGGCTCCCCTTTTAACTCCCATATACTAGGTGCCAAAGTAATATAGTTATTTATATATTTATTATTTGCATTCATTGATTTTTTAAAATATTTGCTAGCATTTTCTATATCATTTTTTTTAAGATAATTTGATGCTATTAAATTATTTACTACGTAACTTTTAGGATTTTTTTGTAATAACTTTTCACATATTTCATTTACTTTTTCTTTATTACCCTTAATTTCCTCTAAATTTAATTCTAAAACTTCTGGAATTATAAAATTCTTATCATTTTCTATACTCTCAATTAATTTATATGATTTTTCTAGATCATTATTATTTAAATAAATTTTTGCAAGCATCATTTTGTAGCAACTATTTTCCTCATCACTTTTTAAGGCTTCTAAAATTAAATTTAATACATCTTTATTCCTACTGTATTCATCATTTACTATTTCATATACTCTTATTTCATTTTTATCCTTTTTAAATGCATCATTTAAAAGTTTTAGTCCATTATTTAAATCTCCTAATATGAACGACATATTGGCTTTTTCACATAAATCATATGCTGTTTTTCCATTATAATCATCAATTATCTTTTTAGCTTTTTCTTTATTATTATTTATAATATAAGCCGAAAACATAATTTCCTGCATATTTTTATTTTCCGGGAATTTTTTCAGATATTCTTCGCTATTTATTACAAATTCATTTATTTCATTTTCACTAACTGCTCCACTAGCAATTTTATTTTTTAACATAACAAATTTATTATTTAGAATAATAGCATGAGCTTCACCATTAATATCATTTTTTTCTAAAGCCTTGTCAATATATTTATCTGCATTATCAAACTCTTCCTTTAAAACATAAACTTCACTTATTTTAGCTGACCATAATGCATTATCCTTATCCTTTTTTTCTGCTGTTTCATATGTTTTAATTGCATCATCTAACTGTAAAGTATAAAAATATTCTTCACCCTTCTTTATATATTTATCTTTAATATCAACTCTTTGTTTAATGAAAAATATGCCTATTAGAACTAAAATTATTAGTAAAACTATCACAATTGCTTTTTTGGCATATAGCCTTATATTCATATATTTCCTCCTTATTTGCTATTTCATATGTTAATTTTATCAAATGCAGCACAAAAAATCTACTTAACACCATTCATAGTGTTCCAAAGTCTATTTTAAATTTATACCTTTATTTACTTTGAACTTTCATTTTTTTGTTTTATTATAATTTTAATTTTTAATATAACCATAAATTTAAATGTACTGTATCATATGTATTTCTTTGTGTAGAAAAGCTTTCTTTAAAATGTTATAATAATTTAGTTATTAAGTATGTTTATATGATAGTGAGTAATTTAAACTATTCACTAAAATTCATTAATAACTTCTAAGTATTTTTGTAAAGGAGTGTTTAATATTAAGATTAATTCTTTTTTAAGTATAATATCAGCTAAATTAATAAGATTTCTTTCTAAGCTTTTATCAAAAGGAGGTTCGAACTTTCCTGGAAAAGTTGCTTTAAAATTTGATAAACATATATTAAAAACTGTTGCAAAAGATTATACCGTTATATTAATAACTGGAACAAACGGAAAAACTACTACAACAAATATGGTATACAATATTTTAAAAGCTAACAATGTAGATGTTATAACAAATAGTACTGGAGCAAATATGCTTCCTGGAATAACATCTTGTTTTATACATAACTACAAATTCTTCAAAGATAATTCTAATAGATATGCTGTTATAGAAGCGGATGAAGCATATGTTCCTTTAATAACAGAAGACATTAAACCAAAAATAATATCTATTACTAATTTATTTAGAGATCAACTAGATCGCTATGGAGAAATACATACCACATATAATAAAATATTTAGTGGAATCGAAAAGACACCATCTACTACATTAGTTTTAAATGGTGATGAATCACTATTTGGAAAATTATCTGTAAAAAACAAAATAGTTTATTATGGATTTAGTACTCCAATTTCTAAAAATGCAAGTATCAGTATAAATGCTGATAATAAATTTTGTAAATGTTGTAAGTCACCTTATGAATATAATTTTGTAACTTACAATCATTTAGGTGATTATTATTGTAACAATTGTGGTTATAAACGACCTAATTTAAATTATTCTGTAGAAGAAATATTAGATTTAAATCCTAATGGTTCTAATGTTGTTATAAATGGTGATAGTATTTCTATAAATCAAGCTGGCGAATATAACATATACAATGGACTTTGTGCTTATTCAATAGCAAAAGAACTTAATATAGGTACTAGCATTATCTCTAAAACACTTGCAAATCAAGAAAGTAGTTTTGGAAGACAAGAAAGCATAGATTTCGATGGTAAAGATTTAAAAATAATATTAGTTAAAAACCCTGCTGGTTATGATCAAGCAGTAAATACTATAATGCTTGATAAAAAAGAAATAAATTTAGTGCTTCTTCTTAATGATAAATATGCAGATGGTAGAGATGTTTCATGGATTTGGGATGTTAATTTTGAAGAACTTAATAATTTAAGTATAGATAAAGTTGTCATATCTGGTAGTCGATTATACGATATGGCTGTACGATTAAAAATTGCTGGATTTGATACTGAAAAGTTCATACTTTGCGAAGATGATGAAACTTTACTAAGTAGCTTAAAATCATTAAATAGTAATACAACTTATGTTTTAGCTACATATACAGCAATGTTAAACATAAGAAAACTTCTTCATGAAAAAGGTTATATCGATAAAATATGGTAAAGGATGTGATTTATATGGAACTTAACATATGTCATTTATATCCAGATTTATTAAATGTTTATGGTGATGTTGGTAATGTTTTAATTTTAAAACATAGAGCTGAAAAAAGAAACATAAAAGTAAACATATTTAATGTTTCTGTAAATGATAATTTTGATGAAAATTTATACGACATCGTCTTTTTTGGTGGTGGTCAAGATTATGAGCAGTCTATTGTTTCAAAAGACTTAATTGAGAATAAAAAAACCTCTATAAGTACTTACATTGAAAATGGTAAAGTATTTTTAAGCATCTGTGGAGGATATCAATTATTAGGTAAATATTATACAACTCCAGATGGTGATAAACTTACTGGTTTAGATATTTTAGATATATATACAGAAGCTGGTGACACTAGATTTATCGGAAATACAGTTATATATAATGAAGATTTTAATGAAACTTATGTAGGTTTTGAAAATCATTCTGGTAAAACTTTTACAAATAATTTAAAGCCTTTAGGTGTTGTTAAAGCAGGATATGGTAATAATGGCGAAGATAAAAAAGAAGGTTGTATTTATAAAAATACTTTCTGTACTTATTTCCATGGAAGTTTATTATCTAAAAATCCTGAATTAGCTGATAGATTAATTACTCTTGCATTGCAAAATAAATATATTGATTCAGAAATATGTTTAACTGCATTAGATGATAGCTTAGAAATGAAAGCTAAAAAGTTCATTGTCAACCGTGAATTAAATTAGCTACTTTATATTAAAAAATTTAAAGAGCTTATCTTAAATCAAACTGATTATAGATAAGCTCTTTTTGTAAATTAAATTTTCTTTTCTAATTGTAATGCTAAATTAAAAAACTTTATGGATTCTGATACATCACCTAATTTATGATACATATTTCCCATTTCTAAATATCGTTTATAAAGTTTATTATTAGAACCGCACTTTAGTAAAACATCTAATGATAAATTCATGTATGTTTCAGACATTGCATAATTCCCTTGTATTTGCAATAATATAGCCTTATAATAATATGCACTTTCAATAAAATTGCTACTATTTAAGTTTATTGCATAATTTAACAACTCATCAGATACTTCTTGAGCCAACTCTAATAAATTATTTTTTATTAGAACTTCTATAGTTGCAACTAAAAGTAAACATTTCTTTTCCTTATTATCCTCTGGACATATTTTAAGACTTTCCACTATACATTCTTTTCCTTTTTCATACTCCTTATTTTTTAGAAGTATTTCTCCAAAATTATGAAGTGAAGTTGAATATCTTTCTGGAGTATTTTTTTGATATTTATATACTTCCTCTTTATATTCTTCAAATTCCTTATAATTTTTCATATGAAGTGCCAATAATCCAAATAACTGGAATATTGTACCTTTAAAAGTTTCATTCTCACAGTATGGAACTAACCCTTTTAATTCACTACAAATCTTAGTGACATTTTCATAATCCTCTAACATTAGATATGTAGAAGCTTCATTGTATGTAGCTCTTATTAATTCTGTCTTATCTTCTAAATCTAATTCTATAAGTCTATTTCTTGCACTATTATAATAGCTTATAGCTTGTGTTCTTTCTCCATTTAATGCTAAGTACGTTGCTATATCTATATAGTATCTTAATTGATAAAACTCTTCATTTCCTTTTTTACATAAATCATAATATCTTGGTATTATAGTTCTAAGTTCATCAAATTTTCTTTTAAACATATATGAAGAAAATAATAAATGCATAATCTCGCAGCATAAATCATATGCTTTATATTTCTCTGCATATTCCAAATTATATAAAACATCTTCAAAATACTCATTATAGAACTCATTATTTTCTTTACATTTTTTAAATTTTTTAATATTATCAACTAATTGATCTTTTACTCCATGAAGTAAATATTTTATATCCAACTGTAATTTTTCACTTATATAGTCCAATATCCATCTTTCCGGTTCAACTTTATTGTTTTCTATACAACTCATTTTTGAAACAGAAATTTTATCTTCACATATATCTTTTAAAGTTAACCCTTTATATATTCTAGATCTTTTTATCTTTTCTCCTATAGATAATATTTCAACAGTCATCCTCTCACCTACTCATCTAATTCTCTAAAACTTTTAATTCATTTAAAACTTTTACACCATCATTTAAACATTTCTCAGCTTCTATTTCTCTACCATTGTCAATATAGAATTTACCTAATATTAAAGATATTTCTGCATATTCCTTTAAAAAGTTTAACTTTTTAACATAATTTAAAGTTTGAATTAATGTGCTTTCCGCACTTTCTAATCTACCTTCCAATAATTCAATTCTATACTTTAATAAGTAATAATCACATAGTGATTTTTCTTCGCCTCTTTCTATATGAATTAATATTTCATCTAGAGTTTCCTTAGCTTTTTCTTCATTTTTTAATTTTATGTAATTATCACAAATATTACATAAAGTTTCTATTATCTTAGAGTCTTTAGTTCTTTCCCTAATTTCTTTTGCTTTATATAAATGTTCAAAAGATTGTTCTAAGCTATTAAAGTCAGAGAAAATTTTTCCTAAACTATTTTCTATTTTAGAAAAGTACCTATTATCATTTAACTCTGTAAATATTTTTAAGCTAACTTCTGAGTATCTTATAGCTTCATCCATATTTCCTTTATCACATAATGATTGTGCTCTCTCTAACATCTTCTTTCCATAAAGCTTTCTATTATCTAAGTTTTTAAATATTCTTTCTGCTCTTAAAGAATAATCTAACGACTTGTCCATTTCTCCTATTTTAAAATATGTCAAAGCTATATAGTAATAAATTTCACCAATCAAAAATTCATTGCTTATATTTCCATCTTCATATACTTTTTCAGCTTGTTGAAAATAACTATAAGCTGAATGATATGCTTTCATTCTTAATGTTATTTTTCCAAGTAATATAAATGTACTTATTATATTGTCTGTATAATTTCTTTTTATAAATATATTGTTGGCTGTTAATAATTCTTCCTGAGCCTTCTCATATTCATTTTTTTTAGTATGTATTAATCCATTTAAATATAAATTTTTTGCTTTTCTAATTTCTAAATTATATTTTTCTGCATACCATAATGAAGTGTTTATATGAGTTATTGCACCATCTAAATCATCAATTAAAATCTTAGCTTCTGCAATATTTTCATGATATTCACAAATTTTTTGAGCCTGAGTTTCTTCAGTCTCCATTAAATATTCTACAGTCACACTAAGATTATCAGCTAAATATTCTAACAAATCCATACTTGGATTAGATTTTCCTGATTCAACTAAACTTATTTGTCCTGCAGTTATTCTATCCCCTGCTAAATTCTTTAAAGTAAGATTTAACTCTTTCCTTCTCAATTTTATCTTTTCACCTAAAGATAGTATCTTCATAAATCACGCACCCTTTTCAAGTAATTTATCATTTTCGTAATACTTATTTATCATTTTTAGAATTTTATAAATTTTCATATTTAATTATAACATATCTATAAATAAAAACTCAAAAAAAACTAGAATTTTTAACAAAATTTGTACATTACATCTTTATTTTACACTATTTTATAGTATTATTAAATATTTTTAATTATATTTTTATTATATTTTAAAAAATATTAGTTTGTCCTATTTAGAATTAAAATAAGCACTTGAACTCCTATTGTATATTCAAATACTAGCTTAAATATTTCATTTTAATCTTTTACTTTTAGAATATTTTTAAAATTAACTTTTTTAAAATATAATGTATTAAACTAAAAGTCAGATAAATAAATTCTAATGATTAGAATTTTTATCTGACTTTTTCTTAGTACAAAACTTTATAAAGTCTAATCTAATATGGTCATGACGTTTCCATATAAATTATCAGCCATACTTTTACCAACTTTCATATATCTTCTTATTTTTTTCTTATTATTTCTACTTAATCTAGGTTGTATAAGTTCCACAGCTGTTATAGTAACAGTACTTGCAATAAGCATTTTTGTCATAACTCTCATTATGTATTTCTTCCTTTCTTAAAATTGTACAACATTTTATAAATTCATACAAAATTTTTATTATAATTTACTTTATATTAGTATTTTGTACAATTTTAATAAAATAATTCCTATTACTACAATTCTACTTACAATACATTTTATATTCGTTATATCCACCTTTTAAATTTTTAACATTAAACCCCATATCTTTTAGCAACAAAGTTGCCCCTGTACTGCTTTTCCCACTATTACAATATACAACTATCTTTTTTGATTTTTCCAATTCATCTGCCTCTACCGATAACTGCATAAGTGGTATATTTATAGCATTTTCTATGTGACCACTCTTAAAATCCATAGAACTTCTTACATCAATTATTGTTAAATCACCGATATTATTTAGTAATTCTTCAATTGTTATATAATCCATGAAAATCTCTCCTCTTATTTATAGTTATAATTTTCCACTTCTAAATCTATAAAATTTCACATTTAATTTAATAATTATTCACTATAAATATAATATTTACTTTATCATAGATTTTATTATATTTATAAGCTCAGCTTTCTTTAATCTTTGTAAATACTTTTCTAGTCCATCTACACCTTTTTGATTATATATTGAATTAATATAGCTTAAATCTATATATTCTTCATTTTCTTCTACTTCATCTTTTATATTTTCTGTTTCTATATTATTTTGTAAATTTATTACATTAGGATAATTTGTGCCTTTTATTATTGTTCTTATTTCACCTTCCACTTCAACATTTGCAACAGTTATTTTGTTGTTTTTCAAATATTTATCTACTGCATCAGTTAAAGGAACTCCTATACATTTTTTTGCTAGACTATCTGTTATTTCATTAAATATATCTCCTGTATGACTATCTACTTTTACAAATATTATTTCAACCTCTTTATTTGTCATAGTTCTATTCATAAATTCATAATAGTTTTTAGATGATTCATCTTTTCGCTGCCATGTTCCAACTGCATGGTGATATATACCTTCATAGTCATGAAATATAACTACACTTTTTTCATTTATTGATTTTGCATATTCAACCGCTCTAATCGATGCCATTAATTCTCCTGCAATTTGTCTTAATTGTTTTTGAGAATTATCTTCTGATGAATTACTTTCAACATAAACAACTATATTGTTTTTAACTGCCACTAATCCATAAGAAAATTTTTCTGTATATAAATTGTAACTCCCATCCACGTATATATGTAAATTATCTGAAGGATAAGTATCTATATCCTTTTTTAATAATTTTTTATCGTCACTTAAATATTTTTCTGCATCTAATAAAACTTCAAAACTTTTATATGCAGCTCCTTTTACACCACTTACAAGTCTTGAACATTCAGCCCATGTGTTTACTATAACATTTTTAACTTCTTCATTTTTTGCTTTGTCAAACCCATATTTAATGGCATATACTTTTTTTACTTTTGACATAATGTTCTCCCTTTTGTTTAGAAATTTTTCATATTATAAAATCATAGTTATTACTATTGATGTATTATCTAATAAATCTATTTCATAGTAATTAGATAATCTTTGTTTTGATTCAGCATCATATAGTATCCTTATAATAGGTCTATCTGGAAATCCTTGATTTTGTTTTATAACATATCCTTCAATTCCATTAGACAATCTAACACAGCTTCCTACTGGAAATATAGAAAAAGTCTCTTTAAATGCTGTTACCACTCTTTCATCAAAACTTCTTCCTGCTTCTGAAAGTATAAGTTCATATGCATCTGTCGGATTAAATTTTTTTCTATAGCTCCTATCACTTGTTAGTGCATCAAAAACATCACATACCGATGTTATTTTAGCATTAATACTTATTTCCTTATCTTTCATACCATATGGATATCCAGTACCATCTAATTTCTCATGATGCTCTAAAATTGTTCTTAATGCTGATTTAGGTATACCATGCTTTCCTTTTAAAACCTCTACTCCATATATTGTGTGCCTTTTTATTTCATTATACTCATCCTCTGTTAATGGTCCTTTTTTATCTATTATTGATATTGGAATTTTTAATTTACCTATATCATGAAGTGTTCCCCCTATAACAAGTTCATTTAACATATCTTTATTAAATCCTAATGCTAAACCTATAAATGCAGTATTAGCGCCTGTATCTACACTATGTAACATAGTATAATTATCATGAGTTTTTATTTCATATAAACTCTTATTTATATCTCTCATATTCATTATATAATCAATCATCTCACTTACACTATTTACACAATCTTTTATATGACTTTGTGTAATTGCACCTATGTTTCTAATTACTTTACTAAGACAATACATGGTATCTTGTTTTAAGCTTTGTAATTCATTATCTTCTACAACTATATCATTAAGTCTATCATCTTTTAAATAAATATAAAGCACACCTAAATCTTTTAACTTTTGTATATAACTACTGGTAATTTTAACTCCTTTTTTTAAAAGCGGTCTACCATTTTTATCAAATATAGTTCTCCCTATTATTTCATTTTCTTTAACATTATTTATTAATTCAAATCTCATAATAAACCCCTAATCATATAAATTATAATTCCACTCACCTATCTATGCCAAATAAGTAATCTATTCTATAAAATTCATTATAGAATAGATTACTTATCTAATTTTATTGTTTTCTTAACTTTTTCTTTTCATTTAGCATAATTATATATGCAACAATAGCACCTGTTATAGCTCCAACAAAATGTGCTGTTACATCTATATTAGGAACAAACACACCTATAAGAATATTTACAAAAACTATCTCTAAAAGCCCTCTTAAAAGGTTTTTCCCAAAAATATTTCTATTCATAATTACTATAACTAGTAATGCTCCTAAAATCCCAAAAATGGCTCCTGATGCACCTACTGATATAACTATACCTGAATTACCTTTTGTAAATATATAACTACCATATGATGATGCTATTAATGATATTAAATATAGTATTAAAAATTTACCTTTACCAAGTATTTTCTCAACAATATCTCCTATTGCATTTAAAGCTACCATATTCAAAGTTAAATGCAATATAGAGCTATGCAAAAATCCTGCTGTTATTAACCTATAATATTGTCCTTGTTCAACTAGAACATTTACCATACCACCAAGCAAAACAAGTACAACATTATCTATTTTTAATATTCCACCTTTTAAATAGAAAAAAGATGTGCATGCTTCAACAAGATATAACACTATGTTTATAAAAATTAGCACATATGTTATACTAGGCATTTTTCTTATTTTTTTTATCTTCTCATTATTCATATTGATATTATCACTCCTAAAATTAAACAACAGTATCAATAACTAAGTTTAATTCTTTCAAAAGATCTATTTCGTAAAATTTAATAGGCATTTTCGTCTCATGATCATATAATACCCTTATTACAGGTCTATCTGGGAAATTATCATTTTGTCTAATTACATACCCCTCTACATTATTAGATAACTTTACACAACTACCTAGTGGATATACTGAAAATACTTTTTTGAAAGCTCGTACAGCCCTTTCATCAAAAGCTCTTCCACTATCTGCCAATACAAGTTCATATGCCTCTTTTGGAGAAAATCTTTTTCTATAACTTCTATCACTACTTACAGCATCATAAACATCACAAACAGCAACAATTTTAGCTTTAGGATTAATTTCATTATCAACTAATCCATAAGGATATCCTCTTCCATTTATTTTTTCATGATGTTGTTCTATTATTTTTATGGCTGTTTCTGGAATAGCATAATTGTTAGCTAATATATCTTTTCCATAAATAGGATGTCTTTTTATTTCATTGAATTCTTCATCATTAAGGGCTCCTCTTTTATTTATTATTGATATAGGAACCTTAGTTTTACCTATATCATGTAAAATCCCACCTACAACTAAATCATTCAATTCATTTCTCTTAAAGCCCATATTTATCCCCATAAAAGCTGCCATAACTCCTGTATCAACACTATGAACCATTGTATAATTGTCATATGTTTTTATATCGAATAAACTAGCATTTATATCTCCAGCTTCTAATATATAATCAATCATTTGCGTAACTGTCTGAAGATATTCTTTTGTTGTATTTTTATTTACTACACCAACACTTTTAATAACTTTATTTAATGAATTCATGGTATATTGTTTTAAACTATTTAGCTTAGTGTCTTCTACACTTACATCCTCTAATCTATCATCTTCTATGTATATATAGTAAACCCCTAATTTTTCTAAGTTTTTAATATATCTATTGGTCAATCTAACTCCCGATTTTAACAAAACTCTCCCATCGTTATCAAATACTGTCTTACCTAAAGTTTCATTTTCTCTAACTTTTCGAATATATTCCAAACGCATTTTTCTTCTACCCTAAAAACCTTCCTAAAATTTATTCTACATATTCATCCTTTTTTCCTTCTATATTTTGTAAAACAAATTTAATTTCCTCTTCAATTAAGTTACAAATTGAATTTAACTTCTCTTTAAATTCCTCATGCTCTTCAATATAATCAAAATTAAGTATCCATGTAGGATTAAATTCATTATCATCGATATCAATTTCTAAATCGTTTTCTATAAATCTATCTTCATTAAACAAATCATATATAGCTGTATATTCCCATTCTTCTACATCTTTCTTTGTATCAAAATATAAATTTACCTTCTCACCATCATAAAATAATTTAGTTACATATTCAGCCCCTTCACCAACTTCATAACTACCCATCTCTTTTATTAAATAATTCGTTTCTTTTTCTCTTTCCATAAGTACTAGTGACGCAAAGTCCATTTAGACCTACCTTCTTTCATCTTTAATTGTATATTTTCAAATACTTAAATTATTATCTAAAACTTTTAAACTCATACTAATAGAATATAAAATATTTAAATAAATATATACTTATTATATATTAACTTATTTAGTATTATTAAAAATTTTATATTCTACATAATAGTTGTATTTTATATACTTTGTTTAATTTTTGTTAAATTATTAGTTATCATAATTATACCATTATTTTTTTAAATATATTAATACTTTCGTCTTTTTAGATATAAAGTTTAACACTATAACTATTAAACTTTATATTACTTTTAATAATATGTATTTTTACATAAAAAAGAAAAGAATTTTTAAATTCTTTTCTTTTTTATGTTGAAAATTCTAGCTATTTAAATACTATAAAACTTTCTATTATATATTCACTTCTCTTACTTTAATTCTTTTAAAACTTCTATTAAGAATGAATACATTCTGTCTGTTGATGATATACTTATATGTTCATCTGGTGTATGAACATCAAATATATTTGGTCCAAATGATATTTGATCTATATCACCATTAAATTTATCACTTATTAATCCACATTCTAATCCAGCATGTATAGCTGTAATTTCTGCTTCTTTATTAAATACTTCTTTATAAACTTTAACAAATATATCTCTTATTTGAGAGTCTTTTCTATACTGCCATTCTGGATAATCAGATTCAAAATCAATAGATCCGCCTAAAACTTCTGTTAAAATTATCATTTGATCACATATAGCTTTCTTTAATGATTTAACCGAACTTCTTACAGCACTATCAAATTTAACTGATTTCTCATCTGTTATCATAACACCTATATTTGTTGAACTTTGAACTAATCCTTTAATTGACATACTCATTGTTTGAATTCCATTTTGAATTAATTTTAGTCCTCTCAACACTCTTAATTTAGAATTTTCATCAAAAGCTTTCTCTACTTTTTCTGAAGTTTTTTCAGATGTTAATGTTACCTCATCATCAATGCCTTGTAATTCATTTTTAAATATATTATTCCACTCTTGTACTTTTGATTCTACTTTTGCTACATTTTCTTTAGATACAGCAATTATTGCATCTGCTTCTCTTGGTATTGCATTCATTTTTGCCCCACCATTTATAGATGCTAATTTAAAATCTAAAACAGAGTTTAAGTCTACTAAAAATCTTCCAATTAATTTGTTAGCGTTTCCTCTTTCTTTGTTAATTTCCATTCCTGAGTGTCCACCCTTTAATCCTCTTATAGACACTTTCATAATTTCCATAGAAGAACATACATCTTCATATTCAACTGGTAAAGTCATTTCAGCTCTTACTCCACCAGCACAACTAACTAGGAATTTTCCTTCTTCTTCTGAATCTATATTTATTAAAGTTCTTCCATTTAAGTGTTCTGGGTGCATATTCATAGCTCCACCCATTCCTGTTTCTTCTTCAGTAGTTACAAATAATTCTATTGCTGGATGTGCTATTTCATTTGAATCTAGTATTGCAAGACCAAATGCAACTGCTATTCCATTATCGGCTCCTAAAGTAGTTCCATTAGCTCTTAAAAAATCTCCTTCTACAATACATTCTACTGGATCTTTTTCAAAATCATGCACTGTTGATTGATTTTTTTCACATACCATATCCATATGACCTTGAATAATTACAGGCTTAGAATTCTCATATCCTTTTGTTCCTGGTTTTTTTATAATTACATTTAAAGCTTCATCTTGAATAACTTCTAAATTTCTATCTTTAGCAAATTTAACTAGCCAATCACTTATAGCTTTTTCATTTCCTGAACCTCTTGGTATTTTATTCATTTCTTCAAAAAACTTAAATACTTCGTAAGATTTTAGATTTTTTAACTCGTTAATCATTTCGTTCATCCTTCCTTATAAAAAAATCATTTTAAGCCTAAATAAAATTAATATGATTCCCCTTTATAAATTGCACAAATACTAACTTATTTATAAATATATATTTCAAAATATAATAATTATGAGAAATCAATATTAATATTGCAAATTAATTTATTATATAATTATTATTTTGGTCACCTTTTTATTAAAGAGTAACAAATTTCTATAAACATAGTTATTGTTAATTTTGTGAATTTTTTAATTAAATTTAACTATTAACAGCTATGTAGTTGTATTTTTTATATCTACAACACTATTATTATCATTTATTGTTGTATACTTGTCAATAATTACATAAAATTATAGTTAAAATATTTGGTTTTTTTATCTTTTGCCATAAATTCACAATATTTTTGTAATATAAAAAAGTTAACCTCCATATTATAATATAAGTAAGTTAACTTTTTTATATTCATATTTATTTTAAAGTTTATTAAAAATTATTTCTAATTTAATGCACATCTATCACACGGATCACTTTTTCCTTTTTGTATTGCATCTTCTAATGTTCCAACAAGTATATTTTTACTATTTTTTAATGCAGAACATTCTTTAGTTAAATGATACGATTTTCCTTTTTGTGTAAAATAAACCTTATTTTCTTTATTTTCTTTTTCTTTATTTACATTTTCATTTAAACTACCATTTAAACTTGTTGTATCTTTATTAAAACTTATATTACTTCCATCGCTAGTCAATATTATAGTTCCTTGCTCATCAGTTCTATAAAATGGTATATTAAACTTATTAAGCTTTTCTAGTGTTTCTTTATGTGGATGACCATAATCATTATTTTTTCCACAAGTTATGATGGCATATTTAGGATTAACTTTCTTTAAAAATTCTTCTGATGTAGATGTTCTAGATCCATGATGACCTAACTTTAATACATCTGCTTTTAAATTTACTTTACTATTTATTATATCCTTTTCTGATATTGCTTCTGCATCTCCAGTGAAAATAAAGCTATTATTAATATAATCTAGTCTAATTACTATGGAAGCATCATTTGTATCTTCATATTCTTTTTGCGGTGCTAAAACTGTCACCTTAGCTTTTCCAACATTAAAACTATACCCTACATCCGGTGCAATAGGTTTTAATCCTTTTTCATTTAACGCTTTTACTACATCTTTAAAAGTTTTTGTTGTTGAGGTTTTTTTAGGCATTAAAACATTCCCTATATCAAACTTATTAATTATATAATCAAGTCCTCCTATATGGTCTTCATGTGGATGTGTTCCTATTACATAATCTATTTTATTTACCCCATTATCCTTAAGAAATTTTTCTACCAATTTATCATCATCATTATTTCCAGCATCTATAAGCATATTTTGATTGTCACATTGAATTAAAATACTATCAGCTTGTCCTACATCTATAAAACTTATTTTTAAATTTCCCTCATTAGTAGTTATAATATCTTTACTATCACTTTGTACTACTTCTTCACTTGTATTAGCACATCCTACAAGAACAAAAGTTAACATTCCTATCAATAGAAAACATATTATATTTTTAAAACTTTTCTTCATCCGCTATTCACTCCTTTTAGCTTATCATTTGTTCATTAAATAAAATTTCTAATGAATATTATAGCATAGATTTATTTTTATTAATGGTCAAAAAAATAAATCCATGATAAATTATCATGAATTTATTTTCTATAGAGAAATATTTTACTATTCTCTATAAGTAATTCTCTTTTTAGAGTGGATGATGTTGAAACAAATTTTTTTAAAATAAGGGGGACTTATTTTAAAATTTAATTTGAACTCATATTTCATATTTTTTATATTAGGTATTGAGTTTATATTTATATATTAATTCATTTATATGTCAAATATATGTCGTACTATTGACACTTTCATGACAATACTATTTTTTATGACAAAAGAGATAGCATATAGCTATCTCTTTTTAGGAGTGTCATGTTAAAATTTACTTTTAAGAAAAGATGTTATTTTTTCTTTTCTTAAAATATACTTTATTTTATGTTGATATATGTGAAATACATATTTTATTATTTCCAAAATTATTTTTTTTATACATATTACATAAAAAATGGTGGCAATTTTCTACCACCTTTAAATTTATCTATGTGTAATTATATTTCAATTTTTATCATAAGTTCAAGTGACTATTTTTTAAATTTTATTTATGCATTAGATATATCTTCCATTATTTTTTTAAATAGTATTATATTTTCGTAACCTTGTGCTTGTAATACGGCTCTTCTCACTATTTCTGGAACATTAATACCATAATTTTTTATTTGTTTCCAATTTCCCATCTCATAATTTAAAAAATAATCCTTATTAAAGTTAGTTGCTAGAGTTTTCAAATCAACATCAGCCATTTTATATTACCTCTCATTTTATATTATTAATAAAATACTATTTTATTCAAATAAAATTAAGTCCATAAAACTAATTAATAAATAGTTTATAAAACTTATGAAATACATACTTTATCCATAATTATTATTATCATTATGATATTTTATATACCATGGATTATTTCATTATTTGTAAAAAAACAAATGATATTTTTATACACTTGTTAATTTTAAAACATATTAAATAATACATTCTAAATTAGCTTGTATTTTTGTATTTCAATATACTGATTTAGTTTTCAAAGATATTCTGTAAACATTTTCTAGCTAACTTCTTATATTTTTTCTTTAAAAGTTGTTTATAATTTTAACAAGATTAAACCTTTACATTGTCAAAGTTACACTCCATACTTTTAAATCTCACACAATAAATTATATCACAACTTACATTTTTTTCAATAATATAAGCTCATATATTTTTCATAAAATATTTTTACATTTCATCTTTTATAATATATTATGTATGAACATATAAATTTGTTATTAAAAGTACGCTTTTCTTTATTGACAAATATTATTAAAATGTTATATTAAATCTTTAGATGCTAAAAACTTGTATATTCTAAAAAATTTAATTAAGAAGGTGATTTAATTATGTTAGGCGACAAAATAAAACGTTTAAGAGAAAATAGAAGATTATCTCAACAAGATTTATCAAATAAATTAAATGTGCCAAAATCATTTATCACTATGGTTGAACAAAATAGACGTAGTGTTAATAAGCAAACCCTTGCAAAACTTGCTGATTTTTTTGAGGTAAAAGTTGATGATTTAATTTCAGATGATGATTATATTATTCATCCCGAATCATTAGAAAATAATTTTTTTAAAAATAATTCAAACACATGTAGTATAGACATAGAACTTGAAACCCTAAAAATGCTTAGTATATTAGAAAATTCAACTAACATTGAATTATGTGGAGTACAAATTGATGATTTAGATAAAGTTCATTTAAAAGCTCTTTATGAAAATTTTTTATCTGAAATATATAAATATAGTAAAGATAAATACAATAGATAATAAATTTTAAATATAATAATAAAATATATGTGCTATATAAAATGTATACTATGAAATATGTTTTTTAAATTTTATTACATAGTATACATTACTTTACATTATATTCAAATTATAAAATAACCAATACCTTATATAGGGTTACAAGTTTGAATTTTAAATAACATCTTTATCAAATGATATTATTAAGCTTACAGTTTATTTCTATTTTTTACATTTGAAACCAAGTAAGAGTTAAGAGTGAAAATTGGAAATACAATTTTTACATTCACTTTCAATTTTCAATTAAATTAATTAGAATTCTCAACTGAAACATAAATAACTTAAAGTTTAGATTTGTATTCCAGAGTTCTATCTAGTATTTTAGTTTATTTAATTATTAATTGATAATCATGATTTTGAACTTAATAACTATACTCTTCTGCTGCATTACTATCAATAGTTTTACTATGTTTATCTAATTTATTACCATAAAATTTTGTTATATACATACTTCTTATTTTCTGTTTCAAATATTAGAATCTATATTTTTATTTCAAATCCAAATTCATGCAATACAATATCATCGTCAATTATTTTATCGTATATACCCTCAACTTGCTTAAACCCATTTTTTATATAAAGATTTATTGCAGGTTTATTTATATCTACAACAAAAAGTCTTAAATATTTAGCGCCTTTATCTTTTGCTAAGGTAATTGCATTTCTAATCATTATACTGCCAATTCCTCTTCTTGAATAATTCACATTAACTCCAAGTCTATCAATATATAGTGCTTCAACATGTTTGTTTTCCCAATTTACACACTTTTCTCCTTCAGTTGAATTACATAAAGCAAAAGCTGAAATTATCTCATTATCTTCTTCTAAAATATAAAGACTATTATTTTTAATATCATCAAGAAAAAAATCACATGGATAAATTTCATCCCAAATATTAATATTATTCATATTCATATTATAGATTATTTTTTCATATACCACTTTAAGTTGTTGTAAATCATCAATATTAGCCATTCTTAAATTCATATTAACACCTCTATAAATTTTTATTAAATTGCATTTTTCATAAAATAAATATAATATCTAATTAAGATTATCGATTATCACTAATCAAAAATATAACATATTTTGTAAATGTAAAATTACTTATTCTTAAATATTAACTTTTAACTAAAAAAAAGCCAGAAATATAAAATATTTTCTAGCTTTTAATATGGTACACCTAACAGGATTTGAACCTGCGACCATTGGATTCGAAGTCCACCACTCTATCCAGCTGAGCTATAGGTGCATATTAAAAAATTACTAAAAAAAGCATTTGCTTTGTTTAGTAATTTCTTTTGTTTGGAGCGGGTGAAGGGAATCGAACCCTCGTAACTAGCTTGGAAGGCTAGCACTCTACCATTGAGTTACACCCGCATATTATTAAATTTAGTGGTCGGGGTGACAGGGATTGAACCTGCGACCTCATGGTCCCAAACCACGCGCGCTCCCATCTGCGCCACACCCCGATATTAATTTTGTTTAAATTTGGTGTGCTATCAGGGGCTCGAACCCTGGACCCCTTGATTAAGAGTCAAGTGCTCTACCAGCTGAGCTAATAGCACACGTTCAATTTAAACTTGTTGGTTATTTATCATTGGTTAATGATATGGTGCGTCATCAGAGGTTCGAACCCTGGACCCCTTGATTAAGAGTCAAGTGCTCTGCCAACTGAGCTAATGACGCCTGACTTAAAGTCATCTTTCGTTTTCCTCTTTAAGTTTTTCCTTTTGTATATGGTGCGTTTTAAGGG
>NZ_CCAT010000088.1 GCF_000612845.1 Clostridium ihumii AP5 | reverse complement strand
TTTAATTTTCAAAGACCAATGTGTCATCATTACCTGACGACTTTTTCTATTTTACTAGATTTAAACTTTTTTGTCAACACTTTTTTTAAATGTTTTTTAAGTTTATATCTACATCGCTTGGCTTTAATTACTTGTTTGCCTCAGCGACAAGATTTATTATATAACACATTGTCCAAAATTCATTTTCATAATCATGTATATAATTAACTTATTTTAAATTTACTACATATTTCATCTATTTTCTATTTATTATAAGTAATGATACACTTGGTAAAGTATATTGCTTGTTTTTATATAATTTAATTATATTAAGTATAAAAAAATTATTTTAGGTTAAATTAATTGTTGTATAAAAAATTTTTTTATGGTGGTAATTAAATGAATAAAGATTATTTCAATTTTAAGTCCTTTTTAATAAAATTTATGACTACTATAATATTGCTTTGCAACTATTATATATTTTCATCTATACTTAATCCAGTAGATTTAGATGATTATATGCAAGTATTTAATACCCGTATTGGTTCTAATATTTTATCATTTAACGATACAAAGGAATATTTATCTGTAAATGAAGATATTTTGCCTGATGGACATACATGTAAAACTGAAAACAATAATTCTAATAAATGTTCATCATCTCAAATTCAAAATGTAAATTATATAGAAAGCTCTCATTTGCATAATGATTTTGTATATAGAGAAGTAGATAAATCTTCTTTAAAAAAATTTCTTCAAACTAGAAATTCTTTATTAGAAGAAGAACCTTACTTTTCAACAATTATAAATACAGCTAAAAATTTTAACGTGAATCCATTGCTTTTGTTTGCCATCACTGGTCAGGAACAAAGTTTTGTTCCTAAAAGCAATGCAAATGCAAAGGAAATTGCAAATAATCCATTTAACGTATTTAATAGTTGGCAAAATTATAATACGGATATTAAAGATTCATCTGAAATTGCATCTCGAACAGTAGTAAATCTATCTTTGGGTAGACCTGAGAATATAGATCCATTTAAATGGCTAAATAATAAATATTCTGAGGATTCACTTTGGTTCGTAGGCGTTAAGAGCATTTATAGTTGCTTAGAAGATAATGTTCCTTATTTAGATTAATATATTAAAAAGCTGGTATATAGTTATACTTCACTATATACCAGCTTTTTTATTCTTCCTTATTTATATAGACAGTAGTTGATGGAAATGCTATTGATGTATCTTGTAATTCTATTATATCCATTATTTTAAAATTAATATTATTTTTCACTTTAAGATACTCATCCAATTTAACCTTATTTGTATAGTATGCTATACTTATATCTAAACTACTATCATTGTACTTATCAAAGTTAACTAGTATACCATCATTTAATACATCTTCACTTTCATTTAACATATTTTTTATTTCAGATATAACATTCTTCATTTTCTCTTGTTCAGTTCCATACGTTAATCCTATATTAAAAGTTACTCTTCGCATATCTCTCCTCGTAAAATTTAATATAGATGTATTAGCTAACATAGAGTTAGGTAATGTTATTAATACTTTATCAACAGTTCTCACCTTAGTACTTCTTAGTGATATATCTTCTACTTCACCTTCTATATTGTTGCATTGAATCCAATCTCCAATTGAAAATGATCTATCAAATATTATACTTATTCCTGCAACAATATTTGCAGCTGTATCTTTTGCTGCTAATGCTAATACCGCTCCACCGATCCCAGCTCCAGCTACTAAACCTTTTACTTCTATTCCCCATATCTCAGCTATTATAAGAATGCATATTATTAATATAGCAACTTTAATAAACTTCGCTATAAACGAATAAGCAATTTTATCTAATTTTACTTCATTATCATAAAATTTATTTAGCAAACTAATAGGTGTATTCACTGAATTAATAAATCCTTGTGCTATGCACATAACAAATGCAGTTTTTAATATTCTATTTAATATTTGCTTTTTTAAACCTAATATATCAAACCCAGTAAAGACTATTATATATATACCTAATATTAATAAGAAATTTTTTATAGGTTTTTCAAATGATGATATAATAGTTACTTTATCCTTAATATCTAGCTTATTTAAAATGCCATTTATTATTTTTATAATATATTTTACTAATACATTCTTTAAAAACAATATTACAATAAATAATCCAAAAGCTATAGCTAATTTAACCCATACAATAAATATTTTATCTTCTAGTGTATATGGACCAAACTTATTTAACACACTTGCTAGTATTGTCATATTGTACTGATTTAAAAATATAAACTATTTAATTGAATTAACTATAAAATAGTATTAATAAACCAGTTTTTCACCATCCCTTCAATTTGTATTATTTTTTAACTTACTATTCGATTTTAAAATACTCTTTAGTTTATGTCAAAATCATAAGTTATATTTTATAAATTACAATTCAACTAAACTAATATTTTATCCACACTTTTTTTATTTTTTTTATTATATCCACAAAATGAATACTAAATGTTAATAACATAAAACTTATTTTTAAATTTGTGGATATATTTTAAGAAATTCTAAACTTACTTTACTATATACAGTTTTAAATGAACCATTTAACTCATCTAAAAAATAAGCTTATAAAATTAGATCTTATATTTATAATAAAAAATAAAAATATTTTAAAATAACATTTTTACTTAGTAAAAATTTAAATTCGTTTCTAATTAATAAATGCTTTATTACAAAAATAAATTTGTATAAACTTAATTGTAATCTATGCCACAAATATGTTTAAATATATACTATTGTTAAATTGAGTATATAAATTTTCTTATATGCGTCTCCATAATATTTTAGGTATATCTATTACTTTTTATTATCTACATTTTCTAAATTCATTTTTTGTTTAAATTTAATAATTTATTATAATACTAATTAAGTATTAAAATTAAATTATATCTATTTAAATACTTTCAATTCACATTTTAATTTTTACATACATAGGATTAGATACTTACATTTATATATAAAAAATCATAACCACCCGTTAAACGGGTGGTTTGCTCTAGCCCTATAAGGGCATATTACTGGCAAGTGCTATTCGCACTCTGAACGGTCTGCCAACCGCATGCTTTTTCAGGCTGCACCTAAAAGGTGCTTTCTATCTGCCTTTTTTTACTTGCTCGCCCGTAAACGGGTCTATATATTCTTTTAAACTTAATTGCTCATACGCAAAATCTTCTTGTATTTGATTTCTTATATATTCTTCTATTATTTTTCTATTTCTTCCTACTGTATCAACATAATATCCCCTACACCAAAATTGTCTATTTCCATATTTATATTTCAAGTTTGCATGTCTATCAAATATCATAAGAGAACTTTTCCCTTTTAAATACCCCATAAATTGCGAAACACTTAACTTTGGTGGAATACTTACAAATATATGTATATGATCTTTACATGCATTTGCTTCTATTATTTCTACTCCCTTTTGTTCACATAATTTTCTAAGTATTACTCCTATATCTACTTTTATCTTTCCATAAATTATTTGTCTTCTATACTTTGGTGAAAAAACTATGTGATATTTGCAATTCTATTTACTATATGCTAAGCTACTATTGTCCA
>NZ_CCAT010000087.1 GCF_000612845.1 Clostridium ihumii AP5 | reverse complement strand
ACTTTACCAATTGACAGTTAACAATGGACATTTGACAATTATTGATGATATTATTCATAATACCTTTATTGGCACATTTAAATAGGTAGAATGAATTCCACACCCTACAAAAATTTTAATAAATATGTGGCACATCAATCTCTTTCCCCTTTGTAGCTGAGACTTTAGTCTTGGCGGTCTTCAATATAGCTACAATACTTAAAATACCACCGTGTAACAGCAAGGTTGAAACCTCGCCTACAGAGGTTAGGACAAGTTCTCTCTTACACCTTCGTAGCTGAGGTTTTAACCTTGGTGATCTTTGATTTGAATATAAATACTTAAAAACAATATATCCTAATAACGTTTGGCAAGAATAAATTCTCACCTACAAATTTAGTAATTACATTTAAAAACAGCAATACTTAGAAATTCAATTTTAATATTAACTTTAAGATTTCTCATTTGATATTTGAACAATTTCATTTTTCAGTTTGAAACCCTATATTAACTCCTAAAAAATATAATTTCAAGAATTTTCTTTTATTTTATACTAATTATATAATTTTTACCTAATATATGTAAGGTGTTTTAACTTTTAAATTTATTTATCTAAAAACATTCAAACTATTAATCATATAAAACATATAAAAAAAGGCACTAAAATGTGCCTTTTTCATTTCTTATTTACATACTTCTAAATTTATTACTGTAGAATTTTCCATAGCATCTACAGCTTTTACTTCTATAACATCTCCAACATTTACATCTGTAAGTTCTATTTCAAAGTCATATTTATTTTTCTCTGGTTTTGTAATAGTATTATATTCCTCTTTATGATATGCTTTTCCATTTACATAAAATGTATATCCAAAACCTAAATCTGCTACATTTCCTTTTAAATTTATCTTTCCATTATTTAATTTGATTTTTCCATCCTTAATATTTGTCTCTTCTAAATTTATAATTGGAGCTGAACTATCACATCTGATTTTTATTCCATGATCATATATAACTTTATTATCATAATCTACAGCTTTAAATCTCATGTTATAATAACCAGTTTCTAATTCTAATTTAGTAGCAAATGAAACATTTCCCTTTTCATCTATATTTAAATTTATTTTTTTCCCATCTAATGTCATCTCTTTTATTGGTCTATTAATAGTTCCACTTACTGTGTACTCATTAGCATTTAACTCAACCAATCCTTTTTTATCAAGTTTAGGGTCATCAAAAGTTATTCCTGCTGGTTCTACATGTCCAAGTAGAATTGTTGATTGTGTACCACCTAAGTTTCTAGCGTTATCAAACAAACCTACTTCAATTAAATTCACTTTATTATCCTCTAGACCTTTAACAGTCTTATAATATAATCCAGAATTTTTATCATATTGTACTGGTGCTTTTGTTGATTCTTCATCAACCTTTCCATTTACCATAATTGTAACTGTATTCATCATATTTACACCTGAATAATCATCATTTGCTGTAAAGTAAACTATAGCTTCATCTTTACCTGTTTGTTTAATATTAGTTATTTCTGCTGTTGGTGCTACTGTATCAATTTTAACTGGCATATCAATAACTTGTTCCTTAGCAGTTTCATAGTCAACTTTCAATTTAACTCTATATGTGTATTCTCCATCATTAACCTTTTCATAATTACCTTTTTCTTTATTATAAACCATTCCATCCCATGCAAGAGAAGTTACACCTTCAGGTACATATTGATTCTTACCTAATAATCTTTTTCTAACACTACCGCCATTACCTAAATCTCTAATAACTTTTCCATCCTTATCTATAACTTCTGCGGATGTTTGTTTTGAGTTTCTTAATGAATACAAACCTGGATAAATACTATCGTTTAATTTATCATTATTTGGACTTATTGCTATTGCATTTTTATCAACGATTATAGAACCATCTTTATTTGTACCAGTTAAGCCCAAAATTTCATCTTTGTTATTGATTCCTGTAAGTGCTAAATTTTCAATTAATACACCTGGATACATTCCTTTTTCTTTCAATATATCTATAAATACATGTTTATTACTATCCCAAGCATTGTTAGTAGTGATACTCTCCTTACCCCAATCTCCATAAAAGCCCATGTATGGAATAGATAAAGAAGGTGCATTACTATCTTTTGACTCTAATTTAATAAAGCCTTCAATAAACTGTTCAGTATCAAAATCTCCTATATTTAGTGTTACATCAAATTTAGCCTCTCCCTTAGCTGGAACTTTCACAGTGTCAGAGCTAAATTGCAATTTAGCTTCTTTATCAGTTAATTCTCTATCATGAATCATAACTCCAACATCCTTAGCTTGAGTCATGATTCCACCTATTGTTCCAAGAGTATATACTGCATCTTTATCTCCATGATTTTTTAAATCTATTGTAAATGTAACTTTTTTATCTTTTATTTCTCTAAGTGCAACAGATGACTCACCCTTATGTGTTGCTGTTACTCTGTTTCTAACTGCATTTTCTGTTTGAATAATTCCAGCTCCTTGTCTTCTTGGAGAATATGGCATATTATCTTTCTTATCTATTTTCACCTCAGCAGTATTCATTGCCAGTTCCTTTGCATATTCAGAAAGTTCCCTACCTTTCATTTCTGGTGCATATTCTTTTATTGATTGAGCTATAAGTGTCATGGCACCAGCAACATGTGGTGTTGCCATTGATGTTCCCCCAATAGTTCCATGATGTCCTTTATTAAATGTAGAGAATATATTTCCACCTGGTGCTGAAATTTGAGGTTTAAATTCTAGACTTGGTGATGGACCCCATGCTGAAAAATCAGACATCTCTCCACCAATTTCACTTGGAAGAAGTTCATTCATAGTCATTTGTCCATTAAATATCACTTTTCCATTATGCTTAAGTATCTCTTTACCACTTTTATTTGATATTGATACTACTGGAATTTTTACTGGTGAACCTTCCGTTGTTATTCCTTGAACTCCACCTTCTCCATCTTTGTTATATATAATTACACCAATAGCACCTTTAGCTTGTGCATTTGTTGCTTTTTCTCCAAATGTCAATCCACCTCTTTTAATTAATGCAATTTTTCCTTTCACATTATTCAAGTCTTTTGGATTTCCTAAACCGCCATCTACTATTTCATAATTTTTATTGTATATATTTTGTATTTTATAATTTACACATGCAGCATCCCCATTGTCTTTAAAGCTTATAGGAAGTATAACATTACCCTTATCATCTTTAACTTCAAATTGATTTTGAACATAACCATCATTTTCAACACTTGCAACCATAAATGCATCTCTTGGAAGTCCTGGATCACCTGATGTTGATTGGTCATTTAAAGTTCCTATATTATATGGATTAGTTGAAGAAGATTCATTACCTGCTGACTTAGCTACTATAACTCCTGCATCTGTTGCTCTTTTTATAGCATCTTGAACTGGATCTAAGTCATTTCTAAATCCATTTGGAGAACCTAAACTCATATTTATAACATCCGCATTTAATGCAACTGAGTCTTCTATTGCAGCTAATATATCATCATCATATGCTCCACCAGCAGGTCCATTTGAAAATACTTTCATTAAAAGTATTTGTGCTTCTGGTGCAACACCTTGTACTGCTTTATTTTCATCTACTAATTTTTCATCACCATTAGCTCCAACAATACCTGAAACGTGAGAACCATGGGGTTGAACTGGATCATCTAAATCCCTAACTTCACCATTTTTATCTACATAATTATATGCAAATGGTACTTTTTCTGTAAAATATGTTTTTACATTAGTGTCTATATTTAAAGCTCCACTACCCTTAATTGATTCTATATCACTTTCTTTCAATTTTAATCTACTAGAATCTTTAGGATTTCTTAAATCTTCATGACTTGGATCTATACCACTATCAATTACAGCAACAACCATACCTTCGCCTTTTAAGCTATACTTAGACCAAGTTTCATATACCTTTGTCATTTTTTTAGCAGATTTCATATCTAAATCATATTTTGTTGCTTCTATAACATTTTTAACACCATCAATAGCTTCAATTTCCTTTATATCTTTTCTCTTGGCTTCTATACTAAATCCATTAAACATATTAGTATAACTATGTCTTAAAGATATACCTTGAATATTTTCAACTGCTGCTCTAATAGGAGCTTGATTAGCTTCAACAATTGCAGATTCTTTTGCACTTACCTTATTGCCTTTTCCAACTAAATCTTGAGCTGCTAATCCGTCTACTTGAACTATCAATCTTATAACTTCTTCCTGATTTTCTTTTTCTTCTTTATTTAATAATTCATTGGGCTTAAATCCTTCTTGAAAATTTTTCAAAATCTTTTCTTTGCTTTCTACTGATAATGGCATATTCAAAAGTTTATTTGTCTCCTCTGCCATAGCTATATTAGGCACTGACCCTACTGCAACTGAGGTTAATAATGCTAAACTCATAAGCTTTGCAAATCTTTTTTTTAGATTATTTTCCAAATTAATGCCCCCCTTTTTTATAAAAAACTAAAATTAATTTTTAGATTTTAAGTTTTAATTCATATATAATTAAATATTTTGCACAACGCAAAACCTTAATCAATATTATACATTAATGTATAATTATGTAAATCCATTTTAGAATTTTATTACAGTTTATTAATGATTTATATATATTGTTTACAAATATAAAAGGAGGTTTCCACCTCCTTTATATTTATTTTTATTCTACTATTTGAATTTTTAATAATTCTGTATTTCCCATTCCATCAACAGCCTTAAGTTCTATAAACTCCCCAGCTTTTACATCATTAAAATCTAATGAAAAATTAAATTTATTCTTTTCCGGTCCTACAGGTGTTGAGAAATCCATATTTTTATATAGCTCTCCATTCACATAGAATTTATATCCCCATAAGTTATCAGATACATTTCCTTTTAGTGTAAGTTTGCTACCATCCATTTTAACTGTACCATCAACTAATTCTGGTTCAACTACATTTATAACAGGTTTTTCACTGTCACAATAAATTTTATATCCATGATTAATTAATACTTTGTTATCATAATCAACTGCTTTTACATTAACTATTGTTATTCCTTGTTTCAAGTTTAATTCCTTAGAGAATTTAACTACTCCATCTTCTCCAACAACTAGTGGAATTCTTTCATCATTTATTACTAATTCTTTAATAGGCCTATTCATAGTACCACTTACAACATATTTATCTTCATTTATTTCTATTTGTCCAGCCTCAAATGTTTTATCATCGAATTTTATAGCTACAGGTTCAATTTTTCCTACTGGCACCACTACTTGAGTTCCACCTAAGTTTTTAGCATAGTCAAATGCACCTATTTCTATTTGATTTAATTTATCATTAAGCAGTCCTTTTACAGTTTTATAATATGTGCCAGTTTTTTCATCATATGAAGCTTTTTGTTTTGTTGCTTCTTCATTTAATTTTCCATTTAAGAATATTGGGAAATTAGCATTTGAATTAACACCTGCAAAATCATCTGTTACTGTAAAATAAACTTTAACTGTATCATTAGCTACAGTTTCAAATTTGTTAACTTCAACATTTGGACCAACTGTATCTACTTTTACTGGCATATCTACAACTTGCTCTTTTGCATCATTGTAGTCTATTTTCATTTTAACTCTATAAGTGTAATTTCCATCTTTAACATTTTCAAAATTACCTTTTTCTTTATTAAATACTGTTCCATCCCATGCAAGTTCTGATATTGAATCTGGAATTTTGTTTGCATCTGAACTACTTATTATTTTCTTTTTGTGTTCAGTTACATTACCTATATTTCTAATAGTTTTACCATTTTCATCAAGAATTTCTGCTGATATTTTTTTAGCATTTCTCATTAAATATAATCCAGGGAAAACATCATCGTTTGCTTTATCTCCATTTGGACTTATTGCTATTTTTCCGCCCTCATATTTATTGCTACCATCTTCATTTTTACCAGTAACACCTAATATATCTTCTTGATTTTCAACATGAGTTAATGCTAGGTTTTCTACTAATACATCTTTATACTGTCCTATTTCTTTTAATACTTCAACTAAAACATGTTTATTATCATCCCATGCATTATTAGTTGTCATATTTTCTTTTGACCAATCTCCGTAGAATCCCATATATGGAACTGTTAATGAAGGTATTTTGCTATCACTTGAAGTAAGTTTAATATATCCTTCTAGATATTGTTCCTTTTCTAGTTTGCTTCCAACATTTAGTGTTACATCTACTTTAGTTTCACCTTTTGCTGGAACTGTGATTTTATCTGTACTAAATGTTAAATTAGCTTCATCACTACTTAATTCCTTATCATGAATCATTGTTCCATTAACTTTATCTTGAGTTAGTACTCCACCAAGACCTGCTATTTCGTACTTAGCTTCTTCATTTCCATGATTTTTAATATTTAAAGTAAATGTAGCTTTATCGCCTTTTATTTCCTTAAGTTCAACAGCCGCTTGACCATTATTAGTTACTGTAACTTTATTTCTCACTGCATCTTCTACTTGAGTAAGTCCTGCTCCTTGTCTTCTTGGTGAGAATGGTATATTATTATTCTTCTTATCTATTTCAACTTTAGCTGTATTCATTATTATTTGTTTTGCATAATCTATTTTTTCTCTACCTGAAAGTTCTGGGGCATACTCTTTTATTCCTTGTAATAAAAGTGTCATAACTCCAGATGTATGAGGCGCTGACATAGATGTTCCACTCATAACTCCGTGACTACCAGCATTTAAAGTTGAATAAATTTGTCCACCTGGAGCTGCTATTTGTGGCTTAAATTCAAGACTTGGTGATGGACCCCAAGATGTAAAGTCAGAGTAATCTCCTGAGTGCACATTTTCACTTAAAGCATTTTTAACTTCACCATTAAACAACACTTTATTTTGTGATTTTAATATTTTGGCACCTGTAGAATTACCTACAAACAATGCTGGTATTTTTATATTTGGATCTTGTGCCATACTTATTAAAGTTTCATCACCATCATTGTTATAGATAATAACTCCAATTGCACCCTTAGCTTGAGCATTTAATATTTTATCTATAAATGATAATCCACCTCTTTTAATAAGTGCTACTTTACCCTTTACATTGCCTAATTCTTCTGGTTTTCCAATTCCACCATTCACTATTTCATAATTTTTATTATATATACTTTTGTAATCTACTTGATGTTCTGCAAAAACGCCTTCTGAAGCAAGTGTACCCTTTGCATCTTTAAATGACATTTTTTGATTAGCTACATGTGTATTTTCATAACTTGCAACCATTAAAGCATCTTTAGATGTTGCTGGATTACCTACTGTAATTTGATCATTTAATTCACCTATTCCATATGGATCTGTTGAATTTGATTCATTACCTGCTGAAACTACAACCATAACTCCAGCATCTGTTGCTCTTGTTATTGCTTCTTGCACTGGATCTACATCATTTCTAAATCCAGCTGGTGAACCTAAACTCATATTTATAACATCAGCACCTAATGCAACCGCATCATCTATTGCCGCTAATTCATCATCACTATAACAATATTTTCCTAATGGTCCATTAGAGAACACCTTCATTGCTAATAATTGTGTTTGTGGTGCTACACCTTTTATTGCATCATTATTTTCTAGTAATTTTTCATCACCATCAGCTCCAACAATACCTGCTACGTGAGCTCCATGAGGTGCTTTTGAATCTCTTAAATCTACTATTTCATTATTATTATCTGCGTAATTATATCCAAATGGAATTTTTTCTGTAAAATATGTGTCTGCATCTTTATTTGCTTTTAAAACACCACTGTCTTTTATAGTTTTTATATTATTTTCATTTAACTTTAATTTACTAGTATCCTTTGGATTTGCAAAATCTTTATGTTTATAATCTATTCCTGTGTCTACTATTGCAACTACCATACCTTCGCCTTTTAAGCTATGATTTTTCCAAACATCTTCTACTTGAGTAAGTTTTTTGGCTTTATTCATATCCTCAGTGTATTTGCTAGCTTGTCTAACACTTTTTACACCATCTATTGCTTTTATATTTTCTATATCCTTTATCTTTGCATCTACACTAAAGCCATTAAAAACATTTGTATAACTATGTCTTACAGATATACCTTCAAGACTTTCAACTGCTGCTCTAATAGGTGCTTGATCTGTTTCTACCATACTAGCTTCTTTGCCAGTTGCTCTTTTACCTTTTCCCACCAAATCCTGTGCAGTTTTACCTTCACACTCAACAATTAATCTTACGGAATCTTCTTGATTCTCCTTATTTTTTATAATTTGATTTTCAGGTAAATTTTCCTTAAAGTTTTTAAGTATTTTTTCCTTACTCTCAGCTGTTAATGGCATATTTAAAAGTTTGCTTGTCTCTTCTGCCTTTGCCATACTTGGAAATGATCCAACAGTAACTGATGTTAAAAGTGCTAATGACATAATTTTAGCAAATTTTTTCTTTAAACTATTATTCATATAACATATCCCCCTATTTTGTTGAAATATTCAGTTTTATTGCATGCTTTTTTATTTTATCAAACTTGTAGTACATGATTTCAATCTCAAAGTTAAAGTAATATCTTTATTGAATCAAAATTCAAAAGTTATAATTTATTTCTATTTATATATTTAAAATTAATTAAGAATTAACAATGGTGGTGAATATCACCGGGGATTGAAATCCCCGCTACAATGTTTTATTTGCACTTCAGATAAAACTAATATAATATTTATCCATAAAACGTTCATCTTGGAGAATAAATTCCCCATCATAATATTCTTACTAACCATAGTTTTGATAGTATATATAACTATTACTTTGTATATCTTATAAAACTTAGTTTTTATGAACTTCTATTTTTAGATATTAAGAACAAGGTGAGTAATATTTACCATCACTTTTCATTTTTCACTCTTACTTCTTACTTTGGAATACTATCTTTACTTACAAGTTCGTATTTAACTCAATTTTTATTTGTATTCAACAACATTACTTTCTACATATTCAAATAGTATGTCACCCTCCATAACAGGTTGCACTGGACTATTTGTTACTACAATTTTTGCCCCAAAATTATCTCCAACTTTCCACATTTTTACATACTTATCTGTACTTTTTTCAGTAAATTTCTTTTGATTAGAAACATCATAATCTACAACTGTTATTTCTTCTTTGTCATAAGTTATTTTTTTTAATGATGTAACTATTTTTTTATTCTCATTTTTCTCATATTCTATAATAAAAACTTCATCTTCTTTATGATTTTCAACATTTTTTATAAAATCATCTATTAAACTCATATTTATTACTTCTTCATTGTATCCTTCTTTTACTTTTACTAAATAATTCTTAGATGCCACATTTTTCAACTCATATTCTTCCTGTTCTACTGTCCTTGGATTATTAGTAAAAGAACTTTTACCATAATAAATACCACCTATTAGTAACAGCACTATAACTCCTCCTGTTATCCAAATTAAGATTTTTTTCTTATTTTGTTCCAATGTAATTCCCCCTAAATAACAAAATGCTTATATTTTTAAGTTGTTTATAAATAAATTATTAAATAATTTATTTAATTCGCATTTACTCAATTATTTTAAGTAAAAATTTTCTTAACTAATTTATCATCATATTATATATTGTATTTATATTTTTAATTTCTATATTAAATAGATTTAAAGGCAATTATATCTAAATATTGTATTTAATTACTATATATATTTAATATATTACTCTACTTTTTTTATATACTAAATATATAAACTTTAAATTTCCTTTAATAATTCTTTAATATTAAATATCATTGTTTACAATTTTCATAAGTATATATTTTATTGCTAATTTAATTTACACTTATAAATAATGTAAATTCATCATTACTTCCTTTACATTTTCAACTAACAAATATAAAAAAATCCCCATATACCAGTAACTAAATGCTAGTAACTAAGCCTTTTAATACAATTTTAATGTAAATTGTCTTTTAAAACCTAATTCTACAAATTACTACATATGGGGATTTTACTATTTATTTAAGTTTAGTTTTTTCTATTAATATTATTCTAATATTATTCACATTTTCTTTTTTTTGTTCATTGATTTATAGTAATATTCACTCTATTTTACATTAATCTTCATTGTAGTTCCGCCTAAATTATTTGCATAATCAAATCCACCAATTATTATTTCATTTTCCTTGTCTTTATCCAAGCCTGTTAGAACTTTGCTATACAAGCCTGTTTTTTCATCGTAATTTGTTTCTGATTCTGTATCTTTCATGTTTAATTGACCATTTATCATAATTGGGAATTTTGCATCTTCTCGTATTCCAGACTCATCATCGCCAGCTTTAAAGTATACTTTAACATTACCATCATCTAACTTTTCACATTTTTCAAAACTAAACCATGGTGATGAAGTATCTACCTTTACTGGTATATCTACTATTTGTTCCTTAGCATCTTCAAAGTCAATTTTCATCTTTAATCTATAAGTGTATTGTCCATTTGGTGCAGTTGTATATCTTCCTGTTGAACTCTTAAATATTTTTCCATCCCATGCTAGATCCTTCATAGGTGTTGGTATCTTTCCTTGTTCTATAGCTATCATATTTTTTCTAAAATCTTTTGCTGAACCAACACTTCTTACAACTGTTCCCTTTGAGTCTAATACTTCTGCTGTTATAGTTTTAGCATTTCTCATTAAATATATAGCTGGGAAAATTATATCATTTACTCTGTCTCCATTTGGACTTATAGATATTTTACTACCATTATAGATATTAGTTTTATCAGGATTTTGACCTGTAACACCTAGTATATTTAGAGATTCTTTACCTAATCTTCTAGTTGTACTTAATGCTAAATTTTCAACTAAAACTTTAGGATATTCACCTGAATTCTTAACTGCTTCTACAAATGGATGTTTACTCTCATCCCATGCATTATTAGTCATCATACTTTCATTATCCCATTCTCCATAAAAACCTATATATGGCATTGTTAAAGAAGGATTATTGTTCTTTTTAGAATTTAATTTTATAAATCCTTCTAAATATCTATCTTTTGATACATTATCTCCTACATTTAAAGTTACTTCTATAGTCTTTTCTTGTTTTGCTGGAACTTTTATACTATTCTTATCAAATGATATACTAGCATCATCCTTAGAAAGTGATATATCTTTTATCATTTTTCCATGTTCATTACTTATATCTTGTGTTAAAACACCACCTATACTCTCTAATTCATATTCAACTTCTTCATCGCCATAATTATGAATATTTAGAGTAAATTTCTTTTCTTTTCCATCTATCTCTTTAAGTTCTGCACCAGCTTTTCCGTTGCTAGTTACTATAACTTTATTTCTAACTGCATCCTCTAATTGTACAAGTCCTGCACCTTGTCTTCTTGGTGAATATGGTATATTTGTATTTTTATCTATCTTTATAGCTGAAGTATTCATCATTATATTTTTTGCATACTCTATAAGTTCTCTTCCTTGCAATTCTGGTGCATATCCTTTAATAGCTTGAATTAATAGTGCCATTGATCCAGAAACGTGAGGAGCTGACATAGATGTTCCACTCATAACTCCATGCTGACCTTGATTTAATGTTGAGTATATTTGTCCACCAGGGGCAGCTACTTGTGGTTTAAATTCTAAGCTTGGTGATGGTCCCCAAGATGTAAACTCTGAATATTGTGAACTACTTGGATTTTCACTACTACCTAATTTTGTTTCTCCATTAAAGTATATTGGATTAGATTTTAAATAATTTAAAACTTTAGTACCTACTGAATTTGATACAAATATGGCTGGTATTTTTATACTATCATCAGTTGCCATATTTATAAGTGTTTCATCATTATCTCCATTATAAATTATTACTCCAATAGCACCTTTTGATTGAGCATTCTTTATTTTATCAGTAAAACCTATTTCTCCTCTTTTTATAAGAGCTACTTTTCCTCTTACATTTTCTAATTCCTCTGTTTTTCCTAGTCCACCATCTGCTATTTCCTTATCTTTATTATATATACCTTCAATATCTACTTGATGCTCTTTAAATGCTCCTTCTACTATAACATTACCTGATTTATCTTTAAAATTTATAACCTTATCAATTATTGTACTATTTTCATAACTTGCTACCATAAGAGCATCTTTTGCTAATGCTGGATTGCTAGCTGTTATTTGATCATTTAAGGAACCTAATCCATATGGCTCTGTTGAATATCCACTATTTCCAGCTGAAACTACAACCATAACTCCTGCATTGGTAGCTCTTGTTATTGCATCTTCAACTGGATCTGAATCATTCCTAAATCCAGATGGTGCACCTAAACTCATATTTATAACATCAGCTCCTAATGCAACTGCATCATCAATAGCTGCTAGTTGATCATCTGCATAAGTATATTGTCCATTTTTGCCATTTGAAAATACTTTCATAGCAAGCAATTGAACATTTGGTGCAACTCCTTTTACAGCCTTATTATCTGATATTTTACTATCATCACCATTTGCACCAATGATTCCAGAAACATGCGCTCCATGAGGTGCTTTTGCATCTCTTGTATCAACTATGTCATTATTCTTATCTGCATAGTTATATCCAAAAGGTACTTTATCACTAAAGTAAGTTTGAGAATTTCTATCTGCCTTTAAAACACCAGACTTCTTAATTCCCTCTAACTTTTCTTTATTTAATTTTAATTTTGAAGCATCTTGTGGGATACTAAAGTCTTCATGTTTATAATCAATTCCTGTATCTACTACAGCTACAACCATGCCTTCACCCTTTAAGCTATATTTTTGCCATACATCTTCTATTTGAGTAAGCTTTTTAGCATTGTTTATATTTTCTATATATCTTTGAACTTCTGTAACTTTTTTTACACCTGGTATTTCTTCAATTTTTGAAATATCTTCCCTTTTAACTTCTGCACTAAAGCCGTTAAAAACATTTGTATAACTATGTCTTACTTCTACACCTTCAATATTACTTACTGCATCAACAATTGGTTTTTGTGCATCTTCTATGCTTATTTTTGCTTGTTCTGTAATAGTCTTACCATCCGTACTCATCTCTTGAGCAGATTTTCCTTCTACTTCTACAATTACTCTAATAACTTCTTCTTGATTAACTTTCTCTTCAAAAGTGTTATCTAATTTTGATAAATATGAACCATAATCATTTAGTATCTTTTCTTTTGCTTCAACTGTTAAAGGCATATTTAGAAGTTTATCTACTTCCTGTGCTTTTGCAACGTTAGGAACACCACCTAATGTTAATGATGCTATAAGTGTTAATGTCATAATTTTAGAAAAAGTCTTTCTTAAATTTTTTTTCATAAATAATCCCCCTTAAATATTAACTAGAGTTTAATGCAATATATATATTGCATTAGAAATTAAGTAATACTTTTCTGCATCATTTTTCTTTAATGTTTTTTTATTTTATAGTTATATAGAAGCAACAATTTTTTAGTTGAAGTATAAATTATAAATTTATTTTATAATATACATTTTTCTCACCCCTACACAAATGAAACAAATATTTTTATTTCTGTTACAATTTATTATACTTTTTAAATAACTATATTCAATGCTTTTTTCTTGCAATTATTAGATATTTTACAAATAAAAGTAATAACATTTCTTAATTGAATATTTGTCAATTTTTTTTAAGAAATATAGATATATTAAATTGAATTTAATATTTGTTCTATTTTCTTAAATTTTTAAGATGTTTTTTTAGTAATACAATAATTTCATTTTTTTCTACTTTTCATAAACCTTAATATTTATTTTATTTAAGTAAATTTACTAAGCATAAATAATTTATTTATATATGCATATTTCTTATATTATTCAACATAAATCTTCATCTGAAAACTATTTCATTTACTTTTGCCCTAAGTATAAAACCTTTACACTTATAAACTTTATATTAATTATAAATTTAAATTTATATTATTTAACTAAATCTAAATTCAACTTTATATACTATTAAATTTACACATGAAAATTGATAAATTCACCTAAATTTACTTCATATTATTAAATATATAACACCTATATTTTATGTTTTATAATTTATTTTCGAATGTAAAAAAGTTTTTTTATCTTTTTAAATTTAAATTTACTTATATAGTAAAATAATCTTTGTTAATATTTTATTCAAATTTAGTTCTATTTTTTATTATTGTTGTATCATTTTTATATAAATCGCTCTTATTTTGTATAAGTCTATATTTTTTAGCCTGCATTGTTACAATTTTTTATACTTCTATGAATCAAAAAAAGCAAAGAACATATTTTTTAGTTCTTTGCCTTTTATATATTTAATTTATATTAAGCCTCTTTCTACTATTTCAGTTACTGCAAAACTTGCTACATCATCTGCATATTTTCCTGGACCAAATCCAGCATCATATCCAAGTTCTTTTGCAAGTTCATGAGTAATTCTTGGACCTCCACATATTAATATAACTTTGTCTCTTAATCCTTCTGCTTCTAAAAGTTCTACAAGATTTGTTAAGTTTTTAATGTGAATATCCTTTTGTGTTACTGTTTGAGATACTAATAGTACATCTGCTTTTAATTCAATTGCTTTCTTTATGAATTCTTCATTTTCAACTTGGCTTCCAAGATTATATGCTTCAATCATTCCATATCTTTCAAGTCCATAATGTCCAGCAAAACCTTTCATGTTCATAATAGCATCTATTCCAACTGTATGAGCATCAGTTCCTGTACTTGCCCCTACTATTACAACTTTTCTCTTTATGTGTTCTTTTATATATTCACTTACTTCTGCCATATCCATAGTGTCAACTTCAACAGTTTGAACATGAATTTCTTCATAGTTTACTGTATGAACTAAAGAACCATAAACTACATAAAAAGTGTATTCTTTATCTAATGGTTCATGATGTGCAACGTTAGGATTTTCAAGTCCCATTGATTTTGCAAGTTGAACAGCAGCCTCAACACCTCTTTCATCATCTTGAACTGGAAGTGTAAAACTTACTTGAACTTTACCATCATTCATTGTATCTCCATATGGTTTTAATTTAGTTAAATCAAGAGTTTTATCAAAGTCTTTATTTTCAGTTGAATATAATCCGCCACTCATTATCTTGCACCTCCTAACATTAATTCTATGAATGGGTTAAAGTATTGTTCATCTTTTTCAACAACACCTTGAAGTCCCTTTCCTCCATTAAGAGGTCTTTTTATGCCTGCAAATTTTCCTTGTTCTATTGTACTAAATAGTCCTTCTTTTTCTATTTCATGTAATAAATCTGCTGCTTTAGTTAATACTTCTGCAGCTCTCTTATCCATTATTCCGCCATCTTTAAATCTTATTTCATCGCCTAAATCTTTCATTGTATTAAAAATATATTGAGCATTTTCTATTGATAAAGCTCTATCACTCATAAATGGAGTGTGTATTGCTTCTGTTAACATTCCAAGTAAGTGAAGTTTTTGTCCTGTTAGTATAGTAACTATGTTAAATAAAGCATCTTGAACATGACCTTTAAATATATTACCAGTCATAAATTTAGTTGGTGGCATATATTTTAATGGTGCTTTAGGGAATATTTCTCTTGCCATTTGTGCTTGTGCAAGTTCATATAAGAATCCATTTTCAACATTTGGATTTATTTCAAAAGCATGTCCAAGTCCCATTTGTTCTTCTGGAAGTCCAGCAAATAATGCAAATTGTTCATTTATAAATTGTGAAGCTAAAACTGTATGTGCTTCTTCAACTGCATCTGCTGTTGTTAGGTAGTTATCTTCTCCTGTATTTATTATAACTCCTGCATATCCATTTATTATTCTTGAGAAGTATTGGTCTACTATTGTTCTTTGCATATTTATATCTCTAAATAATATTCCATACAATGCATCATTAAGCATTACATCAAGTCTTTCTAATGCTCCCATTGCTGCAATTTCAGGCATACAAAGTCCAGAACAATAGTTACATAATCTTATGTATCTTCCAAGCTCTTCACCAACTTCATCTAGTGCTTCTCTCATAAGTCTAAAGTTTTCTTGTGTTGCAAATGTTCCTCCGAAACCTTCAGTTGTAATTCCATATGGAACATAGTCTAAAAGACTTTGTCCTGTTGTTCTTATAACTGCTATGATATCTGCACCTTGTTTTGCGGCTGCCCTTGCTTGTGTTATATCTTCATATATATTTCCTGTTGCTACTATTACATATAAATAAGGACCCTTTTTATCTCCAAACTCATCTAAATAAGTTTCTCTTTTTCCTCTATTAACTTTTATTTTTTCAACATATTCCTTAGCAACTTTATTTATCTCCATTTTAACTTCAAAGTCATCATGCATAGGTATTTTAGTTAAATCCAATTCACCTTTTGAAACTTTTTCAGCGATTTCTTGTGGAGTAAGACCAGTTTTAATCATAGCATTACCTATAAATCTAGCTGCTCCTATTCCTAATCCATTATTATTTTTTATATTATCAACAACTACATTTGGTAGTGGTACTCCAAACTCGTCTACATTGTCTATTCCTAAAAGTCTACAAACAGTTCTCTCAACTGCAACTGTTGTATGTCTATCTATAAACTCTTGAGTCTCTTTTGCTATGTTTCTAGCTGATTCCCTAGCGCTATTAACAAGAGCTTGATCTAAACTTAATTTACTTTCCATCATGCCATACCCCCTACTTTAATTTAACAGATAATAGATAATAAAAACTAAATAATTAATATAAAAAAACAAACCTAATTTCCATTTAATCTTAAAATTTTTACCTAACATTTTAATACTCTAATCTATCTTTACACATTTACTTAAACTAAATGTTAATCTTGTTTATTTTTTTAATATATATCACTTAATTTAAATCATCTATTATCTATAAATAATCTATTTAAAATAACCCCTACAAGAAGATAACTTATATCTTTTATCTTTCTTGAATTTTTAAAGCTTTTAGTCACTATATATAGTATAATTCTATATTTGTCACTTTTTATAAACTTATTAATGTGTTCTACTTATAATACTCTTTAGCTATGTCTACAATTTCATTATCTAACCCTAAAAGCATAGCTATATTAAGCGCATCCTTAGGAACTTTGTTTTCCCTGGATACTTTTTCTATTCTATATTCCATGTGTTCTTGTATTATTTCTACTGATTTAGTTTTATTTAAATCAATTTTAAACTTTAAATTATTAAAGTTCATATTTTTAAGTCCTACAACTTGGTAATGTTCCATATTTTCTTCAACTACACCATCATAATGTGTTGAAATTAAGCTTATGCTATTCATTTTATTTAAATATAGTGCTACTGATTTTACTAAATAAAATCCTTCTTTAGGATTTGTCCCTCTTGCAAATTCATCCAAGGCTATAAACCCATCACCTCGTTTTGCACACTCAACAACTTCCTTTAGTTTTATAATTTCAGCTCCAAAAGTACTTAATCCCTTTGAAATTGACTGCATATCATCTGATATAAAATGTATAAAATCCAAAATTGGAAAACATGCTTCCTTTGCAAAGACGAAAAATCCCATTTGACCTAATAATAAATTTAAAACTATAGTTTTTAGAGTAACACTTTTTCCACCCATGTTAGCTCCAGTTATCACCGTAGTCCCTTTCTTTAAATCTATAGTTTGACTAGTAAAAACTTTGTTCTGTTTTGACAATATAGATTTAACTTCTGGATTGAATGCATCTACAAACTTAATCTCCATATTATTTATTATTTTAGGCCTAACCGCATTATATTTAATTGCCATCATAGCTTTAGCTATAATAAAATCTAGTTTTCCTATGCATTCCATGTTTTTCAAAATAGACTTCCCATAGTTACAAATTTTTGATGTTAGAGTTCTTCTTATTTTTAATTCTTCATTTTCTTCTTCTATAACTATAAGTAACCTATCTTCTTTTAATCTAGCTATTGTCTCTTCATCAGAAGATCCAAATATTCTTTTTTCTATTTCACTTTTTCTTTTTCTTATATCTTTTAATTCTTCTGAATAACTGTCGTATATATAAAATGTTGATAATCTCTTATTGTCTGGATCCAAAATCTCCAAAACATCATTTAATTGGTCAAGATTTAATTCTTCGATTCCTAAATTCAAACTATCAACTATGATTTTTAAATCTTCAACTATCATTGAAAAATATTTTATTTCATATAATTCAACTTCATCTAAAACTTCATTATTCATAGCTCTTTTAATTGAATTTTTGATGTCTTTAACTCTCATTAATAGTCTTAATATCTTTTTAAAATCATTGTCATTATTTTTTATAGAATTAATAACTTTCTCTAAATTATCAAAGCCTTCTATTAAAATATCTTTTTCACATCTTTTATAGGTTTTTATTTTTTTCTTTTCTTCTATTCCATAAAAAGTTATGGTTTGAAGTTCTTCCATAAGGAAATTAAAGCCTATTTGACTTCTTTGCTCATTATCTAAAAACTTCATAACTATATACCTCCAACTACATCAAAAACTGGTATATCAATTTTTTCTTTCAAGGCTTTTACAAATTTAACCTTATCAAATTCATACCCATATGGCGACTTTGGATTTGTAGTAACACATAGAACTTTTATTGATTTTAAAACTTTGATACATCCACCTTGCTTTGTAAATTTATATAACGTTTCCTTTGATATAAACAGTTTTGTTCCATCTTCACAAAGAAAAATAACATTTTTATACATAGGTGTTAATTTCATAATATCTTCTATTAAGCTTTCAGTAAAAACGCCTTTTATACATACATACACTGAATTTTCGTCTAAAAGCGATACAATTTCCTTAGCTGCATCTAAGGATGTTTTAACATCTAAAGTTTTAAAACTTAAGTCCTTATATATAACACCAACTCTTACATTTTTTAGCTCTTCCTCACATATTCTTAAAACTTCCTTATCTGTTTCATGGGGCAAACTCAAAAGTTTTACCGTATGTGCTGTTTCTTCTACAACATTTAACATGCTTCTTGAAAGTGCTGCACCAGTAGATAAAATAGTAGCTTTTGTTATTGTGGGAGATGCAAAAGTTTTTCTATTTAATGCGCCGTCAACAATTACAAGATTACACCCTAAGTTTAGAAGTTCATTTTTTATATCAGCCATATAAGAGTTTACTGAAGGACCACCTAAGTCAACATATCCATCACTTAAAGCTCTACATATAACAATTTCTCCCATTGGAGTATTAATATTAGTAGTTTTTAGAATTTCCTTTGTAATATCACTATTAAGTAAACATTCTTTAGCTGTTGCTATAATTGTGTTTTTCTCAATATATATTCGTGGTTTTTCAGTTGCTGTTACTCTGTCCAGTTCTTCTCCATCTCGCCCTATTGAAGTAAGCCCTAGGGAATATTTTCCCCTAGACTTATTCAATATTTCATTTAATGTAGTGGTCTTACCTACATTTTTATTCATGCCGATAATGGATAAACTATCATAGTCTTTAATTAAGTCTAAAATCTCCATATTTTAAAGCAGAATAAATTATTCTGTAGCTTCTATTTTTCCTTTACCGCTGCAGCTTCACAGCATGAACCACATTCTGAACTGCAACTACTGTGTCTTTTATTTCTTTCAAGACCAACTGGTTCCATAGCCATTGCTTGTCCGTTTAATAATCCAGCAACTCCAACTTTATGAACCTCTTTTTCACCTCTACAAACTTCACAGTGACACTCTGATACATATTCTGTTGGTTGTGTATAAGTTGTTATAACACCTTCAAAGTTTCTTAAGATTACTTTTTCTGGGCTTTCAGATATAACATAGTTTGGCATAACTGGAGTTTTTCCACCGCCACCAGGAGCATCAACAACAAATGTTGGTATGCAGAATCCTGAAGTATGTCCTCTTAAGCCTTCTATTATTTCTATTCCTTTAGATACTGGTGTTCTAAAGTGTTCTAATCCCATTGATAAATCACATTGGTAAATATAGTATGGTCTTACTCTTATCTTAACTAATTCATTAACTAATTTTTTCATTACATGTACGCAATCATTAACGCCTCTTAATAAAACACTTTGGTTTCCTAATGGAATTCCTGCATCAGCAAGCATTGCACATGCTCTTGAAGATTCTTCTGTTATTTCATTTGGATGATTAAAGTGAGTGTTTAACCATACTGGATGATATTTTTTAAGCATTCCTACAAGTTCTGGAGTAATTCTTTGTGGTAAAACTACAGGAGTTCTTGAACCAAGTCTTACTATTTCAACATGAGGAATCTCTCTTAATTTTTTAATGATATACTCTAAAACATCATCATCAACTAATAAACAATCTCCACCAGATAATAAAACATCTCTAACTTCAGGTGTATTTCTTATATACTCGATAGCTTTATCAATTCTTTCCATTGGCATAGCATTATCGCTTTGTCCTGCAAATCTTCTTCTTGTGCAGTGTCTGCAGTACATTGAACACATATCAGTTATTAGTAATAATACTCTGTCTGGATATCTATGTGTTAATCCTGGAACTGGTGAATCTGTATCTTCGTGTAGTGGATCCTCTAAATCAGCACTAGCTTTATGTAATTCCAACGCTGTTGGTATTGCTTGTTTTCTGATTGGATCATGTGGATCATTTGGATCTATTAATGATAGATAATAAGGAGTTATAGCCATTCTTAATGTTTTTAAACATTGTCTAGCTCCTTCTTCTTCTTCTTCAGTTAAAGGTATATATTTTTTTAATTCTTCAACTGTTTCTATTCTATTTTTAACTTGCCATCTCCAGTCATTCCATTGTGCGTCCGTAACATCTTTAAATAATTCAGCTCTTCTATTTACCATGATTTTTGTACCCCCGTTTTTAACTAAAATTTACATATCCCCGTTTTTTAGTTTTTTTATATTAATTAGCATATAGCTCTTTAAACATATTTCTTAAATTTTCATTTTCTCTTAATTCTTGTAATGTTATTTCTGCATGACCTTTAGTGTATCCATTACCAACCATCATAGTTACATCTTTGCCTACACCTTCAGCTCCTAATGCAGCTTTTGCAAAACCTGTTGCCATTGAGAAGAAGTACACAGTTCCTTCATCTCTAACTGGAAGTATTGTTGACATTTCAGTATTTTGTACATTTACGCAGTTAAATGATACATCAACTTCTTTTCCATTATTATTAGCTAATGCTTTTTCCATTACATCAACTGGTTTTGTTGCATCGCCTATAACTATTTTTAATGTTGGACCGAAAGCTAATTTTTCAAGTCTAGTTGCTTCTTTTTCATCTCTAACTATTGCTATTACTGTTCCTGTTGGTCCTACTCTTTTAACAGCTTCATAACAACAAAGCATTCCTGATTTTCCTGCTCCACCTAGTATTAATACACTTTCACATGGTTTTACAAGTTTAGCAACTTGAGCTGGTGCTCCTGCTACGTCTAATGCAGCTAATGCTAATGTTTCTTCCATATCATTTGGAAGTTTTGCATATATTCCACTTTCAAATAAAACAGCTTTTCCTTTTATAGCAACTCTATCTATTTCTGGTTTTATGTCTATAATTTCATCTATTCTTAATGGTGTTAATGATAATGAAACTAAAGTAGCTATTTTATCTCCAACTTTTAAATCTATGTTTCCTTCTAATGCTTCACCTATTTTTTCAATAGTTCCTATTAACATTCCGCCTGAACCTGTAACTGGGTTTTGCATTTTTCCTCTTTCAGAAACAATTTCTATTATTTTAGCTTTTACTTTTTCTATATCATGTCCTGCTTCTTCTTCTATTTGAGTAAAACTTGCAGAATCAATATTTAATGCTTGAACATCTATTAATATTTCATTATCATAGATATTCATATCATTATCTACTTTTATTGCTGGTTGTGGTAAAACACCTTTTGGTTCTATAACTCTGTGTGTGCCGTATTTACATCCTTTTTTCATAACTGTACCCCTTTCAAATCTCTGTTACATTTTTTTCTAATTATCTTCACATAACATAAAATATATCCGTAATTTATACAAAATAATTCTAAATAAAAGTTTTTAATTTCTCATATAGTTCAAAATAATCTAATGGCTTATTAAATTTTTAATATTTATCCCCTAATATTAAATTTAATAACATCTCCAATTAAACTTTTGCTCTATATAAGTCCTAGTATTTCTCTTGCTTCCCTAGGTGTTGCTATTTCTCTTCCTAATTCTTTTGCAATTTTAGCTACTTTTTCAACTAATACTGCATTAGACTCAGCTAAAACACCTTTAGAAATATATACATTATCCTCAAATCCAACTCTAACGTGTCCCCCTGCTAAAATTGACATTGTAGCTAATGTAAATTCATTTCTTCCAATTCCTGAAACAGTATAAGTACTTCCACATGGAATACTATCTTTCATGAACAAGAAATCTCTCATATCTGCACTAATTCCGCCATTAACTCCCATTACAAAGTTAAAATGCATTGGTTTCTTTATAAAGCCTTTTTTCTCAAGTCTTATAGCCATGTCTATCATGCCCTTATCAAAAACTTCAATTTCTGGCTTAACATTAAGTTCTATCATTTTAGTTCCAAATTCTTTAATTGTATTTTCTGTGTTAACGAATATCTCGTCTCCACCAAAATTACAAGTTCCACAATCTAAAGTTGCCATCTCTGGTTTTAAATCAACTGGTTGAAGTCTTTCTGCATTTGACATCCCTACAGCCCCACCTGTAGATGGTTGTACTATTACATCACCACAACGCTTTTTAATTTCCTTCATGCAAGCTTCAAATCTATACTTACTTTGTGTTGGTGTTCCATCATCTTCTCTAACATGAAGATGAATTACACTTGCACCAGCTTTATATGCTTTATATGCTTCTTCACCTATTTCTTCAACAGTATAAGGAACATTTGGATTATTTTCTTTAGTTACCTCTGCACCGCATATAGCTGCAGTTATAATTAATTTTTCCATAACTTTCCCCTTTTCTATTTCAAATTAATTATATTGTTAAAAATTTAACAAATCCATCTTAAATTATTATTCTATTTATTAGCTCTACTTTATAAAATGTTAATAAAAAGAATTTTTTTCTATAAGTTCTATTGATTTTGTCTTGGTATATTGTATTTATAACTTGATTTTTATAATATGCAAAATAAGCTGTAATTTAAAATTTGATTTTATTTCTAGAGTCTATTTTCTTTTTTTATCTTTTGGTACTACACAAGTACCACTTGCTCTACAAACAACTATTGGTTCTTCTAATACATCACAAGCTGAATCGTTTACGTCTGGTCTTGGAACTATAACTTTTCTAGCTTCAAAAACCATTTTCCTTGAAGTATTTCCTACTTTTACGATTTCTCCAACAGCTTCGATATAATCCCCTGCATAAACTGGTGCTAAAAATTCTACGCTATCATAAGCTTTGAATAATCCCTCATCACCATCATTTTGGATTAATAATTCTGTTGCTACATCTCCAAATAATTGTAACATACGTGCTCCATCAACTAAGTTTCCACCGTAATGAGCATCATGTGCACTCATTCTTAATCTAATTAAAGATTTCATTAGTATCCCCTCCCCTATTGGTATTTCTAATTTTGGTCATAAAAAAAGATACTGAAATTTTCAGCACCTACGCATATAGAGTATTATGTTTTATCAATTAAACATTAAGCTTCTTAATACTCTATGAATGTAATGAAAATTTCTTAAACTCACTACATAAACAGCGCATCATAAAAAAACTTATGACAGTGATAGAAATATTCCTCTCTACCCCCAAGAATATGTTCAAGGCCAAACATACTCTTTCGGCAAATAATCCCTTCATAAAATACCGTCAGGTGTCCCCTTACCTTTCACATGTACTTACTATCCTATTATTTGCTCCTCTATTCATGTTTAATATTTGCTTATATTTTGCTTATACACAGAAGCATTTTCGGCTTCCTAAATATATTATAATATCCATTTTTTTAAAAATCAACAACGTTTTCAGAAAATTTTATTTTATTTTGATAATTCATAATTTAAGTAAAATTCCATTAGAAAATACGACAAAATATTACTTATAATTCCTTATTTGTAATTATATTTATATAACTTTCAAAATCATATTTTATTTCATCTTAAATTTTAAAAATACTATTCTTCTAATTGACATCAATTATCATTTTTCATGTTTAAATAAAATCCCATTGTCAATATTTATAAATAAGTATAAATATAAAAAAGGAGCGATTGTTTTGTCACGTCAAGCAAGAGTAACAGATTTAAATGGAATATATCATATAGTAATCCATGAATCAAAATCAAAACCATTATTTCCATCAGAATCAGATAAAGAAATGATGATGGAAAAAATAAGAGAAAGTCAAATAAAATATCAATTTAAAATCTATGCATATTGCTTAATGGACACCCATGCACACTTCATAATAGACTCCAATGGAGAAAAAATCAGCACAATAATGAAAAGTATAGGACTTAGGTATGTAAAATACTATAATCCTAAATATGACACAAACGGACCACTACTAAAAGAAAGATTTTTTAGTGAAGTAATAAATACGGATGAATATTTACTAAAAGCATCACTATACATACATGCTAATCCAAAAGACATATTTGGATACAGTGAAATGCCTGAAACATATAGATTTTCAAGCATGCGTTGTTACCTCGGAAATGAAGATGAATTTGGAATATTAGATACAGACTTTATACTAAGTATATTATCAATAAACTCTAGATATGCAGTAGAATCATACGTAAAACTATTCAAACACACATTAATACAAAAAGTATCACACTTTAAAGAATTAGATCTATCAACCACACTAACAATCAACAACAGAAAAATAGAAATAAAAATAAACGATAAGAAATTTGGAATAACAAGAAAAATACTAAAAAGAAACTTTGATGTAGAACAAATAATAAACTTCGTAGAAAAAGAAACAGGAATAACAAGAAGTTCATTCCTAACAAAAGCAGATCATGGAGTAAAAACACCAAAAGCACTATTCATACTACTAACAGGAATATACACAGAAAAAACAACCTATGAAATTGGACATATACTAGAAGACATGTCCATAGAAGAAGTAAATGCCCTAAGCAATGAAGGCATTCACTTAGTACTACATGAAGATAAATACAAAAACATAATTGAAAAATTTTATAGTGAAAATAAATAGCAAAAAAATTTCACAACTAAAATAACGCTAAAAAATTTTCAAAAAATAGACATACTCTAATTACCTTTTCTGAAAGTGTACAAGCTATGCTAAATAACATATTAATCTCTCTAAAATTCATTTTCCCCTTAAAAATTACCCCTATTAAAGGTGACAGTCATCTAATATTCATCTAATATTGATTAATATTGATGACTGTCACCTTTAAATTATGACTGTCACTTTTAAATTAATGACTGTCACCTTTAAAGTAGAGATAGTATTTTGGCAACTAAAAGGCCTCCCCCTGTTCCTAGTACATATCCCATTAACGACATTAGCACTCCAATTGGTATTAGTGCTTCGTTATATGAAGCTGCTAATATTGGAGCAGATGCTAATCCTCCTATGTTTGATAAGCTAGCGATTCCACAAGTAAATAAATCTAATCTAAATACTTTTGCTATTAGTATTAATAATGCTCCATGTATTAAAAGTATTATAGTTCCTGATATTATATATATTGGAGCACCAGATATTTCTGTGAAATTTGCTTTTGATGCTATTAATGCCACAATTATATAAAGCATTAAATTTGCAAGTTCAGATGAGCTAGGTATTTTGGATATGGGTGTCATTGCAATTATTACTCCAATTAATGTTACCAATAGAATTGCTACGGTATTTCCTTGTATTATTTGATTTTCAGGAATAAGTTGACCAATTTTTGTAGCTATAGATGCTACACTTAAACTCATTCCTAGCATAAATATTAAATTTGTAAATGTTACTTCACCTTTTTTGTTATTATTTTTCATCGGATTATAACCTATATTATCTATAGATTTTGTATCTGCTTTTGTCCATTTATTAAACTTTGGTGCAAAAGATACCATCCATAGTAAAAGCATTACCCATAATGAGTAATTTACTGAATCCATAAGTAATGTATAACCTAAAAGTGAATCAGGGATACTTAGTGCATTTTGTACTGCAAGCATATTGCCTGTCCCACCTAACCAAGTTCCTGCTAATGCTCCAAATGCTTTCCATGCATTAGGTTCATAATAATTTTTAAATATAGAATATGTTAATATAAATGCTATAACTATTGTTGTTGCTGAAATTAGAAATGCAAATATCATCTTAGGTCCAAGTTTTATAATTTCTCTTATGTCACATTTTAACAGCATTAAAAATATCATCGCTAATAATAAATTATCCTTAACATTTAAATAAATAGATTGTATTTCTAAATTATCTTCCCATAATCCTAATGTTGAAAGTATCATTATTAAAAAATAAATTAATACTATTGAAGGTATATACTTAAAAATTTTAGATTTACTTTCACTTGTTATCATAATTACTATTGCTGAAAAAAATATTAAAAAGCTAATATACCCAGCTGCTGATTTAATCAAACTCATCGCCTCCAATATATTTAATTGTTTACCCTTTAAATATAATCAAGTTCTTTATGTTTTATTCTATTTAAATTTCAATTACTTACATAAAAAAAGACTTAATAGAATTTAGCATCTATTAAGTCTTTAAAATTATCTTATATCTATTACCCTAAATGGATCTTTTACTGCAACTGTTAATGTAACCTTATTTCCATATCCTTCTAAAGTTCCAGTATATGTGTATGTTCCAACTTTTCCAGTATCTATAGTAGTACTATTCCATTTTACCGCTACATCCTTCACACTTCCATCTGTCATTGTCGCTTTTACTGTTGTTGGAAATGTAAATTTATCACCTTTAGTTATCACTGTGTTAATATTATCTACTTTAGCTATATTAGCTATAACTTTAACTGTTAATGTAACATCATGTCCCATTGCTACACCTGTATACTTTTTAGTTCCAATTTCACTTGTATCTAGCTTACTTTCATTCCATTTAACTTCAATCTCTTTTTTGCTATTATCAGCTAAAATGGCCGTAACTGTTTCTGGTAATTTGGCTTCTGATTTATGCTTAACTTCAATGGATTTGTCCTGTACTTTAGAAACTTCACCATATCTCATTTCAACTTTTAAAACATCAAGTATATTATCACCAACAATCGCTTGTCCACCTAATGCATATATTTCTTTAGACATTTTTCCTACAATATATTGATATGTAACTTCTGGTACATAATTGCTTTCAGTTAATATAACTGGTGATTCATTTATTGCAGCCAATGAACTTCCTGCTAATGCATCAGGATAATTTCTACCAGTTGATAAATATATTTTATTATAATCTATATAAGTATCAAATCTTTTCATAACAGCAACATTAGTTTCATATCTATCAATACCAAATACTCTTTCACTATTTGGGAATTTGCTCATTACAGCATTATTAACTACTCCCTCACCACCGACAATGTAACTCTTTTTTATACTATTTTCATTTATAAAAGTACTTACTTCTGCTGGTAGATTATCCGTAGCTGTTAATATTATAGGCATTCCCATACTTGCAGCAATTGAACTTATTGATAATGCATCTGCATAATTGTATCCATATGCAACTGCAACTCCATTCTTAACACCAATTTCTTTAGCTACATTAATTGCAGTTTCATATCTATCTTTACCTTCTATTCTCTCTACTTTTCGACCAAATTTACTTAGTTCTTCAGAAATACTTTCACTTACAACTCCTGAACCACCTACAATAATCACCTTTTTAGGGTTTAATCTCTTTATTTCATCTTTAACTACTTCTGGCAAACTATTTGTTTCTGTTAAAAGAATTGGCGCTTCATTTTTTTTAGCTAATGGTGTAGCACTTAGCGCATCTGGAAAATCTCTTCCAGAAGTTAAAATAACAGTATTACTTCCATTTTTCCATCCTTTTTGAGATATTGCTACAGCGGTATCATATCTATTTCCAGTATCTCCGCCTGATAACCTCTCTGTCACTGAGTTCTCTATCTTAGATTTTTTACTTGCAGCATAAGTAACATTTATTCCACTAGCACTTATAACCATTGATAATGCTAACGCTACTAATAAACTTTGCTTTTTATTTATCATATTATCTCCTTCATTATAAACATGCACAAAGTATTTAAGTTTTAACACTTAGAGTTTCTATATTTTTTATATTAATTAGTAAAATTAACTCAATAAGTATTAACTAAACAAACTTAATTTATAGTTATACTTGGTCCATCTTATATCTTCATTCAATAGTAATTTAAATTTAAATTTTAAAAGTTAAATCTAAATTTGATTTTATATTTTCATATAATAATATTAATTATACAAAACTTCCCTATATTTATCGTATATAGTTATATATATTTTATCATTTTTTATTGTTTTTACAAAATGTTTTTATATTTTGCTTTAAAATTTATATTTTTATATTTAATTTTTCTTTTTAAAAGAATATGTAACAATTTGTTTTTTCAAGTCATAGTATATATAGAAAACATTAGAAAATAATGTTAAAGAATGTTAAACCATAGGAGGAGATTACGTATGAGTTTTAAATCACCTATAGATTTAAGTAGCTTAGATTGCAATACAAGACAAAAAATAGAAGCTGTTATGAATTTTATTAATTCTCAACAAAACAATGATTCTTGTGATAATTCTAACTTAGATGACAATACAAATAACTGTGAATATACTGACGATTGTTATCAAAGTGATTGTGATAATGACTATTGTTATGAAGATGATGGATGTCACTGTGGTGACATAGACCCTAATTGTGGTGGTTGTGCTTGCCCTGACAATCTTGTAGGTCCTAGAGGCCCTCAAGGTATTCCTGGACCTCAAGGTCCTCGTGGTCCTGTTGGCCCTCAAGGTCCTCAAGGTCCTAGAGGTTTAAGAGGTCCTAAGGGTTGCCCTGGTCCATGTGGTCCATGTGGTAACTGTGGTGCTTGTGGTGCTACTGGTCCTACTGGTCCTCGCGGTCCTCAAGGTCCTCAAGGTATACAAGGACCAGCTGGAAGAGTTCCTGCTGGATATGGAATATCTTTAGGTGCTGCTGAAGGTACTACTGGTCAAACAGTTGCAGCTAATAGTCCTATATCATTTAATAGAGTTATAACTTCAACTAGAAATGCTCAAGTTAACACTCCAACTAATCAAATTAGAATAAAAGAGCCTGGTTTATACTATGCTTCTTGGAATGTAAGTAACTTAAGTAATTGCCAAACAGCAGTAGGTTTATCTGTAGATAATTGTGTTATGGGTTCAAGTTGTTCAAGTGTTCCTGGTTCTGCAGTATCTGGATCAACATTATTTAGATCAAATGGATGTACTGTAGTTCAATTAAAGAACCTTGGCTCTGGTCCATTACTAATAGGTTGTTGCAATAATGGATGTTGTTCTACAAATTGTTCACAAACTATACCTTATGCTGCTAATATAACTATTTTTAGAGTTTCATGCTAATTATTTATAAGTGTCAATTCAAAAACTTGGATACTATTAAACGTGAAACTAGCTTTATATTGTAAATTATAACTTATTTTACAATATAATTTATTAAATAAATATTTTAGCTATTTCTAATTTAATCAAATAAAAAAGGTAGTTCATTTTGAACTACCTTTTTTTTAATTTATTATAATTAGTGCATCATTATCTGAAGATGGCTCTATTTTTCTTCTAAACTTAACTTCATATGGTTCCATTTCTAAGCTTCCAGAATAAATTCCTGTTACCTTTAATGTATAAATAACACTTGCTTCTATCGGTTCATCTAATTCTAATAAAACCTGACTACCTAATGATTTTACACTATTTACGTTTATAATTTCTTCATTTTGATAAGTTAATGAGTAATTGCTAGGAGTTTTTTCTCCACCGTCCATTAAATCACTGAATACTATATTTAAAGTTGAATAATTATCTTTCTCATCTTTTCTTGCTATAATTTTTTCTACTCTAGGTCTAATATTCGTTATATTAATTAAAGATTCATTTGGTAATATACTTACACCCGCAATATTTTTTAGATTTTTAACGTTCAATATATAATCCCCATTTTTATTTATTTCATCCGTTACAAGTGTTACATATCCGCCCATATTAGTACTTGTATATTTTGCAGACTTTATCTTAACATAATCTGATTCATCACTACTATTAAATAACATATAATTAGATACTAATTGTACACTACTACTATCCATCTTTTCATCAAATTCTATAATTATAGTTTTATTTCTTCCTTCTGAATCTTGTAGTATGGGTTTAGTCATACTTGGCCTAGATATTACACCTGTTTCTAGTGATATTTTTGTTGTTTCTATTTCTACTCCTGTAGAATCTTTTATTCCTTTAACTTGAAGTGTATATAATCCCTCTTCAGTTAATGTCTTACTTGTCACTGTTGCAATTTTAGTAATTTCGTTATATTCTGCACTTTCCATTTGTATGACAACATTATTCTCAGAAACTAATGAATAGTTTTTAAGATTTTTAACATCTTTTTCATTCATTGGTCTATCAAATTCGATTCTTATAATAAAATTATTTTTCCCGATTTTTCCTGGGTTATCATATGGCACTGGTGTAATTATCAATGGTCTATTTAAATTTAATACTAATTTACTTTCATATTGTTCCATAACATTTCCAATGGTATCTTTAACACCTTTTATTGTCATAGTACAAGTTCCATCTAAAATTACATTTTGTAATACAATTCTAACACTATCTTTGTTTAATGTGTCAAACTGTATTTCTCTAATCATATTTGCATCTGTTTTTCCTGTTGAATCTTTTATTACATAATTTGTTTTTGTTGTAGCTGTCTTTTCATCCATTCTTTTACTAAATGTAATATCTACAAATTTTACATTTTCATCAGATGTATTAGTAATTTCAAAATGTTTTACAACTGGTTTTGTAGTATCCTTTAAACTAATAGTCTTTGAATATGGCTCCATTATATTATTTGATAAATCTCTAATACCCTTAATTTCTAACTTATAATTTGAAGTATCATTAACACTTGGTGTAATTAAATGAATTTCTTCAGGATTTGTACTACTATATTCAGCTCTATATATAGTTAAAATATTGCCCTCTTTATCTGTTATTCTAAAATTAGTTTTATCTAATGCATCTTCTTCCTTTATAGCTTCATTAAATTTTACAGTAATTTTCTTTTTAACACTATTTGCTCCAGTTCCATCAACAATATCTAATACACTAACTGCTGATACTTTAGGCTTAACCTTATCTGTAACCTTATCCGTTACTTGTATATTCTTTCTGTTAAAACTTATTTGTATATTTTCTCCAACTACATTGCTAATTCTACCTTCTAAATGACTTATTTTGCTTTCAGTTAAATCACTTTTAAAAGTAAGTTGAACCTTATCATAACCATCTATACATTTAGCATCTATAATAGTTGTTCCTAAAATCTCATAATTTTCTTTATCTGATGCTGGCGTTTCCTTAACTATTCCATCAAATTCTAATATTATACTTCTTTTATCTTGAATAGTTAATGCTTTAACTTTAGTTGCTATTCTATCATCAAATATTTTAGAGTATTGAAGTAATATATCATTTGATACTGCTCCACCAACTCCAATAACTCCATTGGAAGTTATTCCTTTTAAATATTGTGATTGAGACGAGTTTACTTTATCTGAAACTAATATTAATGGCGATGACTTTTTAGCTGCAAGAGGTCCTGTTGTAAGTGCATCTACAGTTCCTGGTGGTGTACCTTGCGCTACATAACAATTTTCATATTCTAGATAGAAATTAAATTTTTGGAGTACTTTTAAGTTAGTGTCATATCTATCTTTCCCATAAACCCTTTCAACTCTTGGAAGCTCATTTACTACTTTATCATTTATGGTCTTATCTGATGCTATGACATAAGTTGCATCAGGATTTTTATTCAATATCCATTGCTTAACATTTGGAGTTATAGTCTTTTGGGATGCTAGTAGCATAGGCATGTTATTTAGTGCTGCTAAAGGTGCTGCTGATAAAGCATCTGCTCCTTGTGTACTTTCTTCACCAGATATAAGCATAACATCTGTTATATTTACAAATCTACTTAGTTCATTTGCTATTGCAATTGAAGTTTCATATCTATCTTTACCACCAAGCCTAGTAACCTTAATTCCCATAGATTTTATTTCATTTTCAACATTTTTATTTACTACTCCAGCTCCACCTGATATGTAAACATTATTTACTTTTAACCTTTTTAATTCATTTTTAGTTGCCACTGGAAGTTTGCTTGTTGTTGTTAAGAGTATTGGTCCATCAACAGCTTTAGAAAGTGGTGTACTACAAAGTGCATCTGAAAATCCTTCTCCATTTGCTATTATTGCTGTATTAGCCTTGTCCCATCCTTCTTGACTAACTTTAGCTGATGTTTCATATCTGTCTTTACCATATATTTTTTTCACTTCAGTTCCAATGTCAACCGCTCCAAATGTCGGTGTAGAATTGGCTATTATACCAATACTTAAAATTACTGAAGAAACTATTTTTGCTATTTTTTTCACATCATACTCCTCCCTTTTATTTTATAAACTATGCTTATTTTGTCTTTAATATTGCTTAAATTTTTAAATATGTTTTATCTTATAATTTAATTACAATATCTACATTATAATACATAAAAATATAAAATTTCATTTTAAATTTTCTTTTTTTGTATCATTATCACTTATTTTATCGTATTATTAATTTAAAAATTTACATAAATCTAAGCATTTACAGCACTTTTATAAGTTTTTAGTCAATGTAAATTATACCAAAAAAAATATAATAATAACTAAAATCTGTGCAAATATAGCACCCTTAACTTGTATAGGTAATAGTTTAAATTTATTTTTTAAACTTTTTACTTTATTAAATATCCAATCTTTTGTAGTATTATCAAACTTTCCAAGGAAAGCTCCACAATTTTCACAATAACTGTTTGCCTTATTCATCTTACATTTACACTTTATACATATCATAAGAAAATCCCCCATTTTAAACCCTAAATATAATAAAACCATAACTGTAGTGCTGTAAATGATTAAACGTTTTCAGACAATTCTATTATATCACCAAATATATGTAAATTTAAGGTTATTATATTTAATGTAGTTTTTGTGTAATATTTTGCAAAATAAGAAAAGCTTGTTATTCCCATATAACAAGCTTTTCACAGAATGGATTAAAAATAATTTAATTTTTTCAAATCGATTCGGGTCAACTGATATAAACCCGCATTTTAAATTCATTATTATTATAATCCTTTTATCACACTTATTCAATACAATTTTCTAAATATTTTAAAATATAAAGCTAAAATTTTATTTTTTGTATTTATTTTAATTTTTTAGAAAGTTTTCTATATTTTTTCATGTATGAACATTGTAACTTTAATTTAACTTTAAGCTTTCTGCCACAGTTCTTTTATTGTTATACACTATAAAATTATTGTTTTTGTTCTTTTTTGTAAAATAATTTTTTATTTTTTTATTTATATCTTATATTTTTCTAAATTATTTTTTATGCATGTATATATATTTGCTTAATTAAGTACAAAAATTCTTCAATATTGAAAAAAATTTTTTTATAAATTTCATTTTATATGCTTCAAATTCACTTGTTAATAAACTTAAACCTTAGTTTTTACATAATATATTAAAGTAAAAAATTAATGCCCTATTAAATAAGGCATTAATTTTCGAGATTCAATTTTAGTGAAGTTTCCTTCCAATACGTCTCTGTATTAGTAAAGTTATTTTAGTGTTAGTTTGGGTTTATTTGTAAATTTATTTTATACATTTATAATATCATATCTCCTATTAGTTGTTAGTCGAATTATGTACTATCAATATTATTATTTTCCTTTTTTATTTGAGTTTTTAATTGCTTTTTTTACAAAGTTTATTTCACAATTCTTTTGAACTTAATTGTAAAAAATATATTATCATATTAAATTAAAAAGGATTATGAATACATTGAAAACATATCCATAATCCTTTATATATTATTGTACTATCTCAAATTCTACAGTAGTTGGATCCATTTGGTATCCACCTTTATTTCTTATTCCACTTACATTTAAACTATGTTTTCCAATATTAACATTGCTTAAATATAATGTTACTGTTGATTTACTTCCATCATAACTATATCTTGCATCTTCTATATTAGTATTTAAAATACCTCCACCTGCATAGCTAAGTGAATAATTAAGAATATCAGCTGCATCTCCACTATTTAATTCTTGATTAAATGTAAGAATTACTTGTCTTCTTGTTAAATCCGTATCTCTTCTTACATATGGAGTTTCAGTTATTTTTGGTTTTTCAACAATTAAATTTCTAAGTTCTAGTGGTGTTCTCGCTAAGTTATTTCCTGATAAATCAGCTATTCCTGCAATCTCTAAAGTATAGTCTCCATCATATTTTAAGTTTATAACTTCAACAACTACTCTATCTCTAGAATCTTCATCAAAATCAATAGAACCAACTGCTCCATTTATTGGTTTTCCTTGTGCATCCAATAATGTATAATTTCTTTGTTGAGTAGCACTTATTTTATCTAGCTTCTTATTAAAGATAATATCTATTTTCTTACTATTATAATAAGTACCAGCCCTAGCATTATACTCTATAACTTTAAGTGATCCAGTATCAAATATATCTAAGTATTCACTAAATGGTTCCATAGTATTTTCTGCAAGGTCTCTTATTCCTGAAATCTCAACAAGATATCTTCCAGCATAATCTAAACTTTCAGTATATAAAGTAGCTTGATCTTCATTTTCTACATCAAACTTAACATCTTTTATTGTTACATATGTTCCATCAGTTCTTCTTATTTTATAGTTTGAAATTCTTCTAACATCTGCTTCTAATACTTTTTCTGAGAATCTAACAAGAATTTTGTTTCCACCCTCATCTACAGTATCTAATGTTTCTACACTTGTAACCCTTGGTCTATCTAAGTCTGTAACATTGTCTACTATATTTGTGTTTCCCTTGTTAAATACTACATCCATATTTATACCTAATATGTTTTTAGCTTCTCCTTCAAAATTTAAAAGAGCGCTCTTATCTAAATCATATTTAAGTCTTAAAACCACTGTTCTATAATTTGGTTGTATTGTTGCTGATTGAACCATACTTCCACAAATTATATAATTTTCTATTTTAGAAGCTTGATAACCATTAAGTACTCCATTAAAATCAACAGTTATTCTTCTTTTATCATTTATTGTAACTTTACTTATTCCTGTGGCTATTTCAGAATTTAAAACTCTTCCAACTTGAAATACAGTATCATTAGCAACTTGTCCACCTATAGCAACAAGCTTAGATGGTGCATATTTTTGTAAAAAGTTTTGTAAGCTTGGTTCAACTCCATCATTTATTAAAACTAAAGGATTCCCTTCCTTTGCAGCAATAGGTCCTGATGTTAATGCATCTATAACCGCTGCTTGTTCTCCTTTTGCTAAATATACTTTTTCAAAATCAATATAATTAGCAAACTCTTCTAATATCTGAAGATTAGTTTCATATCTATTTCTTCCATATATTCTTTTTGAGTTTGATGCTTGTTTATATACTGTGTCTGATAATACACCTGAACCACCAATTACATATGAAACATGTATATGATTACTCTTAATCCAATTTATTGCTGAAGTGGTCAAAGATGATTTTTTACTTAATATAATTGGCATTTTAGCTTCTCCTGCTATAGGTGCTATAGACAATGCATCCACACCTTGAGAAACCTCTTCTCCAGATGCAATTACAACATCTTTTATTGCTGTATTTCTTTTTATTTCATTTGCTACAGCTACAGATGTTTCATATCTATCTCTTCCAGCAAGTCTTGTAACAGTTAATCCCATACTTTTCAGTTGTGATTCTATACCTGAACTTACAACTCCACTTCCACCAACTATGTATGCTTTTCTAGCTCCAAGTCTTTCTATTTCCCTTTTAGTTGTTGTAGGCATGGAATTTGTTTCTGTTAAAAGTAATGGTGCATCTACAATTCTTGATAATGGTGCACTACAAAGTGCATCTGCAAAGCCATAACCATTTGCTATAATTACATAATTACTGTATCCCCAACCATCCTTACTAACTTCAACTGCTGTTTCAAATCTATTTCTACCATAAAGCTTTTTTAATGACAAAAGGTCATTATTTGCTGCAAAAACTTCTGTTGATGTAAAAATAAAACTAAAAACCATCATAATTGTTAGTAAAATACTAGGCATACGTTTTAGTTTTTTACTCATATCCGCTCTCCCTTCAAATAAAATTCTTAATTTGAAATATAATTTTTAATTTAATTTGAACTACATAAATCATTAACATTTTAAGATTTGTTCCATTTTGTCAAATAATTACCATAATAAATAATAACACATATTTCTAATGAAATAAAATAAGCATTACTTTTTACATTAAAAATTCTTTACATGTCATCATTATATTATTATATTCGATAATTATTATGATCTAATGTTTTATAAAATTACATATAAATATTATCGAATATAATAATGCATTATTAATACTTACTTCATGGAAAATAAATCAAAAAAAGCTAGCAAATAATGCTAGCTTTTCTTATTAAGGAGTATCTGTACTTTCTTCTAAATTATTAACATTAATTATTAAAACTGAACCTGGCTTTTTAGAATGAATTAAAGTTCCAATATTATCTGTAATCAAATTATATGCATTCCTTTCATTTGCTTGCATTGGATAGTATCCTGTAGTTGCACTTATTGTAGAATTTACTATCATAAAGCTGTGGAATGCATCTAAATTTCCACCTGCTAATGTTAATTTAACTTTATTTTCATCTATTTTTTCTGAACTACTTGTTGGGAAATTTATTAATCTCTCATTTCCCCTATTTATTTTTATTGTGTTCATCCATCCATTCTTTACAACATTTGTATCAACTGGTGATGTAAATGTAAATATAAGATATTTTTCACTACTATTATATTCATAATCTATACTACTTATCTCAACATCAGATGTGGCATTTATATTTTCAATACTATATGCCAATTTATTATCTTGGATAATATCAATATTTGTATCTGGTTTAATTTGCCATCCCCTAGTATCCTTTATATATCCTTTTGAAGTACTACTTAGAGTTTTCAATTTTAAATCTTCATTCATTATAAAATTTAAAAACTCATCTCTACTTGCATTTTTAGATTCTGTTGAAGCTAAATTTAAATCAAATTTTATTGTTATCTCCTTAGCTGGCACATTAGCTGGGTTAACACTTTCTATTATAGGATATTTAGTTAAAGAGCTTCCATTACTATTCATATTCATAGAATTTGCAAAGTAATTTTTAACTGTTTCACTATCAACATTATCGCTAAACTTTAATTCTAAGCTAGATGTACTAGCGTTAAATTTTGCGTTTTGTAATACTACTTCCATGTTATCTCTTAATTTAACCCTATCTATAGGCACTGAATTTAACATATTGCCACTTCCATTTTTTGAATATACGTCTTTTATAATCATATTACCTTCTACAGAATTCCCTATACCACCTAAATTTATGCTATTTTTCTTAAATGAAAGTTTTCCTATATTCTCATCTTTTGAATTATACTCTATATCCTTTTGATTTATTCTATTATCAGTGCCCTTATAACTATATTCTATGTCTACAGTTGATCCATAAATATTAGGTTGTTCACTAAACCATATATTATATCCAAGCTCTCCATTAGTCTCTCTATATGGATCATTTTGTGATATATATCCTATATATATATTTTTTCTTTTTACTTCTACAGATGTTGGTATATCTTTGTCTTTTAATTCGTTTCCATCCTTATTAGCATTAAAGCTAACACCATTTTCATCCTTAAAACTTTTTCCAGGTCCAGCTATTACTTTAAATCCACTTCCTGCTATAAGTTGATTGAATCCTTTAACATTATTTACATTATCAATTATTTCCACATTATCTTTTGTAAATTTATAAGTTATACTTTCTTTATCATACACTGTTTCTTCTAAATCATTTAACTGATTAGTTCCTAATTTTACATTTGATACTTTTCCAGTGTAATCTAAATATTTAATTTCAGATTCAAAATCAAATGTTTGTTGTAATGTAGTAAGCTCATCCATACTTGTATCCTTTAGTTTAACTGGTTCACTAAATCTTAGATTCAACTCAACAATATTATGATTACCTGAATTATCTTTTAATGTTGCTTCTATTAATTTAGGAGATGTATTATCTCTAACTGTTACATTCGCAACATTTTCAGCTAATATAGCTCCACTTTGCGCTTTAACATCCTTAATCACCAATGTTTGATCTGCAAGTCCTGTTATTGTGTTTCCCTTATTTACATAACCATTTCCAAAGATAACTTTTGCAACTTTTTGGTCAGATACATTCGTTTCTGGATTAGTTACAAGCATTACATCAGATGCTTTTTCTGCAATTCCTTCAATAGAGAAATTATCAACACTAGGTCTAAATATTTTTTCATTAAAATAAACTAAATATTCATTTATACCTGGTTTATTATCTGTGTTTAACTCAACAACCTTGTCTACTTTAAATCCTTCATAAATAGGCTTTATATGAATATCTCTGTCAACATACTGATCTTCAACTTGTTTATTGTCTTTAAAGTCTGTAGCATTTTTTATTGTAAGTTTATATGTTGTTCCATCTGGATAATCTGTGTCCACTAATCTATGAATCTTTAAAGCATTGTAGCTTATTGTTATCATACTTTTATTTGTTTCATTTAAAAGTAATTCTGAAGTAGTATTAAATTCTTCTGCGGGTTTATTACCTAAAAGCCCACCTTTTATTGTTATAGTAGGCTTAGTTTTTAATGGCTCACTAAATATTATCTTAACAACACCATTTACACTATCATACATTGTACTTATTACTTCTGGATTTAAGTTGTCATGTAATTCTATTGCACCATCATATGGTACAAAATCAGCCCCATCATTAGTTCTTACACTACTTGTAACCACAACTCTATATTTCCCGTTAAAATTCTTGTCATTATTAAATTCTCTTTTTACAGTCAATGTTCTCTTATCTGGAGAAAATGTTCCATATAATTCATCTCCACTAGTTATTTGACTGTTCTTATCATGTCCAGTCCCCTCAGAAGTAATTTTTAAATTGCTTTTCAATATTTTACCATTAGCATCTACAACTGTTGCTTGATCTACTGGTGATGCAAATGTTATTGTAAATTCTTTAGCATTTTTAATTTTAACTTCTTCAACTTTTCTTTCTTCACCTGGCTTTACAAGTCTTAAACTACTTGCATGTCTTATCATCTCTAAATTTCTATAATCTGTTCCACCATATACTATAACTTGAACTGTTTTTCCAATACACTGTAATTCATTAAGTTTCTCTCTTTTTAAAATAACTTTATCTCTAGTTTCTAAAAACTCAACATTATTATCTTCAGTGACTTTTTTCCCATCTATAGTTATAACAGGAAAATTCTTTATTGGTTTTGTAAATGAAATTGAAAGATTTCCATATACATCATCATAAATTACATTTTTCACCTGTGGTCTAACAGTATCTCTTATCTGTAATTCAATTACATAAGGTTCTACTGGATAACCTTTTTCAGTTCTTATTTTATCTGTAACTCTTATAGTATAAGTTCCATTAAATATTTTTTCTGTACTTAAATCTCTAGTTATTACTAACTTTTTATTATTCTCTTCAAGTCTTGCACTAAACTCATCAAGACCTGTAATTTCTCCCTCAACAGAGTTATCTCTTGCTGTAATTTCTATTGCATCTTTTCTTAATTTTCCATTTTGAATTACTGAATCTTTATCTATTGAACTTCCAAAATAAATTTCTATCTGTTGACAATTTAAGTAATCAACATAAGATACTTCTGTTTCATTTACTTCCTTAAAGTTTAATGCTTTAATAACTCCTTCAATAGAATTTATACTAACTCCTCCACCAACTTGAGTTATTGATTTAGCGTTTCTTGGTTTTAAGTATTCTTCTTGCCATACATCTAATTTGTCTCCAACTAACATCACTGGTGAATTTTGCTTAGCTGCAATTGGACCTGCTGCAAGTGCATCTACAAGTTCACTTGTTTTTGCGGCTCCATCTTTAGCTAGATATATATTATATAATTCTGTTTGATTAAAGAAGTGTTCTAATACTCTAGCATTTGTCTTCCATCTATTTACACCATATATTCTTTGAGGATTTTTTAAGTTACTTTCAAGATATCTTGAAATAACTCCTTCTCCTCCAATTATGTAGCTTTTTTTTATGCTTTTACTATTTATCCACTTTTCAGCGCTACCTAACTCATCTATAGATGATAATATGATTGGCATATTTCTAATTGCAGCTGGTGAAGCTACAGATAGTGCATCTGCCAAACCATTGTATCCATTAACTACTGCTACTTCACTCACACTCTTAATTTTATCTATTTCTTTTGCTACATTAAGTGAAGTTTCATATCTAGTTTGACCATAGATTCTATAAACATTATATCCTATTTTCTTAAGCTCACTTACAACATTATCAGAAACAACGCCTTTCCCTCCAACAATGTATATATTACTAGCTTTTAATCTTTTAATCTCTGACTTTGTAACATCTGTTAACCTGTCTTTTTCAGTTAAAAGAATAGGTGCTTCTTTTAACTTAGCAAAAGGTGTAGCTGAAAGTGCATCAGCAATTGACTCACCATTTACTAATACTATATTACTGCTTTGTTCGAATCCATATTCACTAACCTCAGTAGCAGTTTCAAATCGAGTATTTCCAACTAATACATTTTTATCTATAGCATATGCAGTAGTTGATATAATCATCATAGAACAAACAGCTACCATTAGTGATTTCCATCTTGTTTTCATATAATCCCCCCATCTTTAATAGATTAATAATTATTATGTATAATTAAATACAATTTTTATCAAATATTAGACTATATAAAATTATCGTCTAATATTGAATAAATTTTAGCTTAATACTTAACTTTATTCCATTTTACATTTTACAACATATTCCAAACAAAATTAACCCCCCTTGACCCATTTTACTTTCTATAACTAAATTATATTTTCATATAATAGAACATAATATTAAAATTCTCTTTTTCTTTAATCTGTAATTGATGTGTTTTGTAATCCAAAATCCATTGTGATATATTTCCTTTTTATTTTGTATAAACTCAGCTTATATAAATATAATTTCAAATAAAAAAATGAAGCCTTACCCAGACTTCATTTTTAAATCCCAACGGAATACTATTATCTAAACTCAATTTATAGTTTCTGTTGCATTATGTCTTTTTTCATTTTTGTTATCTTCTTTATTTTCTTCTTTTATTGTTGCTTTTTCTTTATCTTCTTTGTTTTCTTCCTCTTTTATTGTTGCTTTTTCTTTATCTTCTTTATTTTCGTCCTCTTTTATTGTTGCTTTTTCTTTATCTTCTTTATTTTCTTCCTCTTTTATTGTTGCTTTTTCTTTATCTTCTTTATTTTCTTCCTCTTTTATTGTTGCTTTCTCTTTATCTTCTTTATTTTCGTCCTCTTTTATTGTTGCTTTCTCTTTATCTTCTTTGTTTTCTTCCTCTTTTATTGTTGCTTTTTCTTCACTGTAATTTTCTTTTATCATTGCTTTATCTTTGCATTTTTCTTTAGCTTTGTTTTCTTCTTTCTTATTTTTCTTTAAATCTTTTTCTTCTTTATTTTTATCAATTATTTCTGTTTTTTCTTTAGTTTTTATTTCTATATTTGAACCGTCTTCTTTATCTTTAATTTTTAATTGTTGTTTCTTCTTTTGACATTCACCATCACATTTATCCTTACAATCTTTTTTTGAATTTTCTTTGCATTTATCTATGCAACGCTTTTCTGCATCTTTTCTTGGATCATCTTTGCATTTTTCTTTACATTTTTCTTTGCATTTTTTTTCAGCTTCTTCATTACATTTATCATTACATTGTTTTTTATATTCCCGATTCTCTTTATCTTCTTTTTTCTTTTCTGGATTTTTATCTTCTAATATGTTAGATGTTCTTTTAGTATTTTCTGAAGAAATATCTGTTTTAAAGCTTTCAATCTGTGCTCCTTTAGATGATCTAATCATTTCGTTTACTATTATTTGATATTCACCATTAAATGGTGTTCCATCAGCTTTTGTTATAACTAATTTTGTTCCATCTTCAGATAAAATTGCTTTTAAATCACACTTTTTATCTTCACCTTTTAAAATTATTTTAATATTTTCTCCTATTAATCGTCCATCTTTATATAATATGTAATCCTTATCAACCTTATCTGTAAACACTACTTCTATTTCTTTATCACTCTTAAACTTAGCTGAACTTACTTTAAAACCTTCACTATTATTTACATTCATCATATAAATAACTTCTATGGCATTTTGTCCTTTTAATGTACCTAAATTATTGCTATCTTGTGCTGCAAAAACTATTGTATTGCTACTTAAAACTACGCTCATAGCTACTGTCATTGCTTTAATTAAATCATGTTTTCTCATTGCTTTATATCCTCCCTTTCTGTAAAACAATACTATTTTAGCTTTCCAAAATATCAAATATTTATTCATTCCCAATTATATTTTCTATTTAATCAATTTTTCTTCACCTCTCCGTAGTTAGGAAACCTATGTAGCTAAGACTTTAGTATTAGTAGTCTCCAACTTGGCATAATTTTCTTTTTTCTTCATAGCTGATGTTTTAACCTTGGCGATGTTTGATATATCTACAACATTAAAAATAATATCGTGTAACAGCAAGGTTGAAACCTCGCCTACTTTATCAATTGACAGTTGACAATGTACATTTGACAGTTATTTGTAATATTATTCATTTCATTCATAATACCCTTATTTGCATATTTAAATTGGTAGAATAAATTCCACCCTACAGAAAAATATTTGAATAAATATACGGCACAAGTTTTCTTTTACCCCTTCGTAGCTGAGACTTTAGTCTTGGCGGTCTTCAATATGGATATAAAATTCAAAATAACATCGTGTAACAGCAAGGTTAAAACCTCGCCTACTTTATCAATTGACAGTTGACAATGGACATTTGACAGTTATTTATAATATTATTCATTTCATTCATAATACTCTTATTTGCATATTTAAATTGGTAGAATAAATTCCACCCTACAGAAAAATATTTGAATAAATATACGGCACAAGTTTTCTTTTACCCCTTCGTAGCTGAGATTTTAGTCTTGGCTATCTTTAATATGGTTACAAAATTTAAAATAACATCATGTAATTGCAAGGTTGAAACCTGGCCTACAAGAATTGACACTACATATTTATTGACACATTAACACCATTTTGAAAAAATTAATTCTCATTTCATATTTAAAATTAAACTCCATAAAAAAAGAGAGAACATTAAATTCTCTCTTTATCCTACTGATATTGACACTACATCTTTAATTTTCATATAATTTATAAACTCATCTGAAAATGAATTTTCATCCCATATAGCTATTACTGCATGTTCTAAAAATTTAAAATATAAATTTAATTGTTTTTTTATTCCCGTAGGTAATTCTAAATTTATTTTTGCTTCTTTAAATCCTATATACCCTTCATACTTTTCCTCAGTATCTTCAAATTCAACTTTTTCATTTCCTATTGCTACGAAATATTTATCTTGTTCCTTTGATACTGTTAATGCTTTATATATAAAATTCATTGGCATATCTTCAAAACAAATCTTAAACTCATTTACATTACAATTAAAATTAATTTCCTCAACAATTTTTTTCATATCTAATCCAAATATGGATTTCATAATATGATGTTCTTTTTTTATATAATATTTTTCAAACTCAATTTCTAATTTATCATCACTAACTAAATAGTTGTATTGCTTTTCCATATATCCTTTATTAAATTTAATGCTAATCTTTCTACTTAAATCTAAGCTTTGAGAACTTTCAAATTTTATTTCAAATTCTGTATTAACCTTACCTTGTTTTATATCCTTTACCTTGCTCATAAATTTAAGCAATTCGTCATCATACTCTAGTAAGCTTATATCAAATATATCAAAAAAATCCTTTTCTAAGATATTTTTATCAATAGGCTCATTAAATCTTATAATCATAACTTTAGTTAAAATATTGTAACTAGCCTCTTCTATTTGTATCTTCAGATTTTCATGAACTATATCTTCTTCTACAATCTCTTCTAAAAATTCTTTATTCTCTTCTAAATTATTTTCACTATATGTTTTAGCAATTTGTGATTGATACTGTTCTATTATATTAAAATTATATTCTTTCGTTTCAATTAATTCATCATTTTCATTTTTTAAACTTTCATCAATAATTTCTTCTAATTCACTTTTATTAATATTTATTTCTTCATTTATTGGATTTTTATTTTCTTCATCTATTACCTCATCCACAAATTCATCTATATCTGTGTAAAGATTATTTCCACTTTCTTCAACTAATTCTTCTATCTCATCTACTTCACATTCTATATTTTCATCTATTTTAATAGATTCTTTTAATCTATTGTTATTTAAACTTATCTCAACTTCATTGTCATTTTTCTTAAAAACAAGAATAATATTTTCACCTTCATATCGAAACTTTTTAAAAGAAAAATCTTTACCTGAAAAACCAATTTCTATTCCTTCATCTAAACCTACTTTTGATTCTTTTATAATGTCTTTCAAATCAAAATACATAAAATGTCACGCCCCTTTCTAATAGGTTACTATTATGTTCCTAAATTTATCGCATTTTACCTATATTTAGATTATAAACTATAATTTCATAATATTATAAACTATTTATTACAAAAATCATAAAATTTACTATAAAATTAGAATATTTTTTTATTTTTCTACAAATTATTCATCATAAATGGATATTATTAATTTCATTCATATTATTTTTATTTTCATATTTAAATAGTTGGAATGAATTACACCCTACAGAAAAAAATCTGAATAAATATATGGCACATCAACATCCTACCCCTCCGTAGCTGAGACTTCAGTCTTGGCGGTCTTCAATATGGATATAAAATTCAAAATGACATCGTGTAACAGCAAGGTTAAAACCTCGCCTACAGGAGTTGGGACAAATTCTCTTTTACTCCTTTGTAGCTGAGACTTTAGTCTTGGCGGTCTTTGATATGGCTATACTCTAAAAAAAACACCGTGTAACAGCAATGTTAAAACCTCGCCTACTTTATCAGTTGACAGTTGACAATGGCCATGTGACAGTTATTGATGATATTATTCATTCCATTCATAATACCTTTATTGGCATATTTAAATGGGTGGAATGAATTCCACCCTACAGAAAAATATTTAAATAAATATATGGCACATTAACCTCTTTCCCCTATGTAGCTGAGATTTTAATCTTGGCGGTCTTCAATATGGCTACAACATTCAATATAACATCGTGCAATCGCAAAGTTAAAACCTCGCCTACAAGAATTGGAACAAACTTTCTTTTACCCTCCGTAGCTGAGACTTCAGTCTTGGCGGTTTATAATGATAATATAAAACTTAACCCTTGTTTACATTTCATTATAAATTAAATTTTCACCTAAATATTTTATTCCATTACAATTTGGAAATGTTTGCTCAAATTTATTTCTTATGTGATTTTCATTAAAAATCTCGCTTTTCATATTAAAAAACTCATGTGAAATATGATTTTCATTATTATTAGAATATATATATGTAGGGTCATCCCAAGTTACATCTAGATTGTACCATTCTCCATCATCAAGCTTAACTATATTCCATGCATGACCTTCACCATTAACAACATTCCCTGTTACAAATTTGCACTCAATTCCAACTCTATTTAAAAGCTCATATGTAGCTTTTGCATATCCATCACAAACACCTACACCATTGATTAAAATACCATAAGCACTGTGACTTTCTGGTGCTGCTTGTCCACTTTCATATCCTGCAACATCATACTCTGCATGACTTACTATGTAATCATGAATTGCAAGTTCCTTTTCAATATCACTCATATCCTCTTTTATAATTGACGTTACTATTTCCTCTACTTTATTTTTTACAGCATTTTTTTCATATATCATCGTTTCCTTATCTAATTCATATAAAAAAGTTATTTTCATTATTCTTTCTTGGCTATCTTGATACCCTGAAATTCCTGCCTTTGCACCTGAATATGCATAGTTTATATCTGGATTCGCAACTAATATATCATTAATAACTTCTAGATTATACTCTTTATTATTATAATTTTTTATATCTAAAGTTAAATTTTCATCAAATTCTCCTAATGAATTTTTTATTGCATCATAAAATTCATCTAATGAGTTTATTTCTATGGCATCATTTTTTTCTATGTATACAGTTTTAACATTTGCAACAAATTCTTTAGTTTCTTTTATTTTTCCCTTTGTTAATGTAGCTGTAAGTATCACCTTTACATCATTCTCTGTGTTAGGTCTTTTAACTTTCCCATTTGCACTTATTACACTTTCATCACTTGATTTCCACTCTATGTCCACATCATTTTCACCCTTAATAGGCAAATTTAAATCATAAATAACCTTTGATAAATCTCCTAAATCAAGATTTTCTTTTGCTCCATTTACTGCATCTAAATCTTTATTTTCATTGTACACGAAGCTTTGAACTACCCCATCTGACATAATAGTTTCTCCACCAAGTGCTATTAATGATGTATTTGAATCAATTTTACTATCTATTATATTAGCTGTATTAATATCTATTGAATTATTATTTAAAACTATAGGTGCATTGCTATATCCAGCTAAAATAGATGTTGTAAGTGAATCTACTAAATGTTCATTTTGTCCGTTAGCAATATAAATTCTTGATAATTTATCTTTATATAATTTTTTTATAACTTCCCTATTTGTATCATATCTATTTGCACCAGCTATACGTTCCCCATTTAATTTAGAAACTAACTGATTTGATATTATACCTTCACCGCCAATAACATAAACACTTTTTGCTTTACTTGAAGCATCTACAAGTTCTTTACTTATTTCATCTTTACTTTCTGTTAAAATTATAGGCATCCCATATCTTGCAGAATAAGATGATATAGATAATGCATCTGCAATACCACTACCAGACACAACAAAAGCTTCGTTCACCTCTCCACCAAACTTTTGAAAAGTATCTAATATATTTCTTGCAGTTTCATATCTATTATTTCCACCAAGTCTATTTACTTTTATATTATTAGCTCTTAATTTTTCTTCAACTTTATCTGAAATAACACCTTTTCCTGTAGAAATATAAACTTCTTTTATATTATTTCTTTTTAAACTTTCTAAAGTTTTATCATTTAATTTATCTTTTGAATCATTTAAAAGAATAGGTGCTCTAAGTTTATATGCAAGTGGTGCAACTGTTAGTGAATCTACTAAATTTTCATTGAATGCTGGAGCTAAAATTGCTACACCTGACTTTTCTTTCAAGTTATTAAAATAATCTTCACCAACTTTAATAGCAGTTTCAACTCTATCTTTTCCATATATTCTTTCAATATTATTAGTGTCTGCTAAAACTTTACTATTTAAACTAATAAGCATAACTATCAAAATAACTATACTTCTCTTATATTTTCCCATATAAATATCAACTCCCTTAATTAAATTATCGAATAAAAATCACATTAATAAAACTAATTCATTATTATAAACCATATGTAATATTTTGTATTCAATTTGTAATACACTATTTTCCATTTATACTATACTTATACATGAACTAATAATTATTTTATTTATAAAGGAGTTTAATGGTATGAAAAAGAAAATTTTTATTTTAACCCTAGGCTTACTATGCCTGACTTCTTCAGTAGCTTTTGCTAGCTCATCAGAAAAAAGAATTTATGGAGATAGTAAATATGAAACTTCTGCTAAAATTTCTTCTTATGGATTTGAAAAATCTAAATATGCGATTTTAGTTAACGGTGAAGACTTTGCTGATGGATTAAGTGCATCTCCTCTTGCTAAAAAATATGATGCGCCACTATTAATAACACCATCTCAAAAAATAGACAACTCTATAAAAAGTGAACTTCAAAGACTTGAAGTTAAAAATGTAATTATTGTTGGTGGTAATGGTGCTGTTTCAAATAGCGTTGAAGATGAAATCAAATCTTTAGGAATTAGTACAACAAGAATTTCTGGAAAAGACAGATATGATACAAGTCTTGAAGTAGCAAAAGAAATAGGTTGCTCTAATGGTGCATTTATTGCAGTTGGAGATAATTATGCAGATGCTTTAAGTGCTTCTAGCATTGCTGGCATAAAACAAATGCCTATTCTTTTAACACCTAAAGATAAGTTACCAGATAAGACCTATAGTTTTATTAAAGAAAATAATGCTAATAAAAACTATATTTTAGGTAGTCCTCTCATTATAAGTGAAAATATAGATTATTCCCTAAAAAATACACTTAGAATATATGGTATTGATCGTTATTCAACAAATCTTAGCATAATCGATGAATTCTCAGATGTACTAGATATCTCTAATACTTATATAGCATCTGGTCAAAACTTTCACGATGCTTTATGTGTCTCTTCATTAGCTAGTAAAAATAATGGTGCTGTTATTCTTGGACCAATAAAATCATTAGATTGTTCTAACTTTTTAACTTACAATAATGATAAAATTAAAAATTTGATAATTGTTGGAGATGAAAATGTTATTGATGAGAATTCTATAGGCAATTTGTGTAATACTAAAAGTATCAAAGATTTCTCTTCTGAAGAACTTATGAATATATTAACTGAAGGTTGTATGTTTTATCGCAATCGTGGTGAATATAGTGACTCAAACAATGGGGTATATTGCAAAGATAATCCTGCATACTTCAATTATAAATTATTAACTCCTTATGAAACAAAAGAAAAATTACTAAATGTTTTTGGTTCATATTTTTCTCATGATTTTTTATCTAAATTTAAATTTAATAAAATTGATAATAATGATTATATAGAACTTCCTCAAGTAAAACCTATTACTGATAATTATTTTTCAACATTTTTATTAGTTAATAATATTGATTATATTTCTGATAAATATTGTGTTGCTTCTATTTGGTCAAACAATGACTTAAAATACAGTTTTACACCTGTTATTTTTACTGTTGAGGGTTCTAAACTTAAAATTGATAAAGTTCTAAATGCTGAATCTTATTATGATTTATATGATATATTTATTTCATTCTTTGATAAAATTCAAGCTTTAGATAAAGAAACTGCTCTATCTTCATTAAATAAACTTTCTTCTTATGTAATAATTGATTCAGCAGATAAGAACTATATAGAAGATATTAGGACTGATCTAAATTCATTTAATGGTACTAAAGATCAATTTAAATCTTATGTTGAAAATATGAAAAATAAATTTATTAAATCTTACAATGAAAAAAATTAGCACTTGTTAAATTTAAATCCCATACTCTAACTTAAGAGTATGGGACTTTTTTATATTATCTAATTGATGGATTAGCTAATATAACATTTCCATTTTGAGGTTGTTCATTTATTACGAATTCTAATTTATTAACACCACTTAAATTTATATTCAAATTAACCTTTGCTGCAGTTCCATTAAATTCTACTAATCTTTTAGATTCTCCGTCACATAATATTTCTATTTTGCACGCATTACCTGAGCTTACTCCAAGTATTCCATTTAAAATAGTATATCTTCCATCTAAATTAAATGAATATCTCTTTTCACAATTATCAAATTGGAATCCATTTGGATAAACATCCTCACCAATTTGTATGCCAGTATTAACCTTGTAATATTCGCCACAGTAAGGTTTTAAAACATCACTTAAATATCCACTATTAAATGCAAAGTCATCACTAACTTTTCTAATTTTAAATTGATCATAATCTACAACAGTATTAGCTAATACTATTTTTCCTAGCTCTGGTGCATTATGAATAACAAATTTAAGTTCTTTTACACCTTTTGTCTCGATATTGTAATTAATTGGTAAGTCCCCATCTTTAAGCTCGAACACACCTTCTGATACATTGTCACAGAACACTTCTACCTTGCATGCTTTTCCATTACTAGCGCCAATTAGTCCACTAACAACATTAAAGTTTTTATTTAAATCAAAAGTGTATTCTTTTAATTTATTTTCAAATATATATCCCTTAGAGTATCTTTTTCCTCCTAACATTATGTTTCCATTAACTTTATAATTACCATTATTACAATTAGGTAAAATTTTATCACTCATAAAAAGTATTTCATTAAGACCTAATTCTTTTAATGTTGAATCACTAACAACTGATTGTCCTCCAAGTATAATTGGCTGCTCAACTCCTGGTCTTTCTACGGTACTAATCAAATTGTTTGATATTAAATTTTTAGTACTTTGTTTAACATTAGGTGCTGTTAATATTATTGGTGATTTCTTTCTATTTGCAACTCCTGCTCCAGATAATGCATCTGGAAATGCCTCTCCTGTTGCAACGTATGGAATTCTTAAATCTAATGAATTCTTAAATTTATTTATTACATTTTCATTAGTCTCATATCTATCTTTACCTTGAATTCTTTCTGAATTTGGAAACTCATTAAAAACTTTTTCACTAACTACACCAGTTCCTCCAACCACATAAGTTTTTTCTATTTTATTTTTGCTTATATAATCTTTAATATCGTTAGTTAAATTATTTTTTGGTGTTAATATTATAGGACTTTTATTAACACTTGCTACTGTTGAAATTGAAAGTGCATCCGCAAATCCTTCTCCTGTTGCTACAAAAAGTTTACCTTCATTTCCAACATCATTTGCAACCTTTATAGATGTTTCATATCTATTTTCTCCACCTAATCTTCCAACAGCAATATTGTTATTTTTTAATGCTAATTCAACTTCTTGTGATACAGCACCATCTCCACCAATAATATAAGCACATTGGACTTCTAATCTTGATAATTCATCAATAACTTGTTGTGGCAAATAATCCTTTGTTGTTAAAAGAATTGGCGCCTCATATTTTTTAGCTAGTGGTCCTGCCGTTATTGCATCTGGAAAGTTTTCTCCCGAAACAATAATTGCATATTTAGATTTCTCCCAACCCTCTTTTGAAGCTTCTACAGCAGTTTCATATCTTCCATTTCCCCATAACCTTTTACATCTAATCGTTCCCTCAGCATGTACACTAGTTGTTAATAAAGTACATGCCATAGCAAACGCAGCAGTAAATATCAATCTCTTGTTTATCATTTTCTTCCCCTCCTACAAGTTAAATATTAACATATATACATGCACTTTTTAACAATAAAATCCTTTTATTTACAAATAATTAAAAGTATACATTTACTCCATAAAATATTCTAGCAATAAAATAGCACCGTGTAATTGCAAGGTTAAAACCTCGCCTACTTTGCCAATTGACAGTTGACAATGGACATTTGACAGTTATTTATATTATTATTCATTTCATTCATAATACCATTATTGGCACATTTAAATGGTTGGAATGAATTCCACCCTACAGAAAAATATTTAAATAAATATATGGCACATTAATCTCTTTCCCCTCCGTAGCTGAGACTTTAGTCTTGGCGGTCTTCGATATCGCTCCAATATTAAAAATAACACCGTGTAACAGCAAGGTTAAAACCTCGCCTACAGAGTTTGGGACAAATTTTCTTTTCCCCCTCCGTAGCTGAGATTTCAATCTTGGCGGTCTTCGATATGGATATACGCTACAACTTCAAACAATATCATTATTGTAAAAATTTGTATTATATTTGTAATAAAGTATTGTTCTATATGTACTATGATTATATATATTGAAGTACATCATATTTTTTTATTTAAAGGGGATGATATTTATGAAAAAAAAGATTTTACTTTTAACTTTGGGGATATTGTGCTTAACTTCTTCTATTGCATTTGCTAAACCTAAAACAGAAAGAATTTATGGAAACACTAAATATGAAACTTCTGCAAAAATTTCTTCTTACGGTTGGGAAAATTCTAAATACGCAGTTTTAGTAAGTGGTGAAGATTTTGCTGATGCTTTAAGTGCTTCTCCTCTTGCTAAAAAGTACAATGCTCCATTACTTTTAACAACTCCTAAAGAGTTAGACAAATCTATAAAGGATGAACTTAAAAGACTAAATGTTGAAACTGTCATTATTGTTGGCGGTGAAGGTGCTATTTCCAATGAAGTTGAAAATGTCATTAAATCATTAGGCATAAATACAACTAGACTTGCTGGTAAAAATAGATATGATACAAGCCTTGAAGTTGCAAAAAAACTTGACACTTCTAATGGTGTTTTTCTAGCAACTGGCTATAACTATGCGGATTCATTGAGTGCTTCTAGTATAGCTGGTATAAAACAGATGCCTATACTTTTAACACCTGAAAATGAATTACCTAAAAACATAAGTGATTTTCTAAATAACAGTAACCATCATTTTTCTTATATATTAGGTGGACCTAGTGTTATAAGCGAAGCTATTGATGCTTCTGTTCCTAATCCATATAGAATTTATGGTGATGATCGCTATGAAACTAATTATGATATATTAAATACATTTATAAATAATATAGATAGTGAAAAAGTTTATATGGCTTCTGGCATGAATTATCATGATGCTTTATGCTTATCTGCTTTAGCTAGTAAAACTAATAGTTGTGTTTTTCTAGCAAATAATAAACCATCAAATAAATTAGATGATTTATTAAATTATTGGGGTGGCTCAATAAAAGATGTTATTGTAATAGGTGATGAAAATACTGTAAACAATGATTGCTTAAATCTTTTAAGTAATATAAATAACATGAAAGATTTTTCTTCTGATGAATTCTTAAATAAATTAAATAATGGTTGTAAATTTTATAACGATTTAAATTTCTTAGATTTTAATAAAAAAGTGCCTATACCTGGAAGTGATTTATATTCAAATTATAGATTAAAAGCACCTTATGAAACTAAAGAAAAACTTTTAAATGAACTTTCAAAATATTTTTCTCGTGCTTATTTGTCAAATCTTAAATTTAATAAAATAAATAATGAGGATTACTTAGAATTTTATCAAACTGAACCTAAATATTCTTCGGATTTTTTAGTTGTAAATAATTTTAATTATATATCTGATAAAGTTTGTGTCGCTTCTATATGGACACAACTTCATGGATCTTTCTCATCAATACCAATAACTTTTATAATTGAAGACAACGAATTAAAAATTGATAATTTTTCTCATGGTGATAAATTTTATGAAATAAATATAGTGTTTAATAAATTCTTTGATGAAATTAAAAAGCAAAACAAGTCTGATGCTTTAATATCAATAGATAAATTTAAATCATATATTGGCAACTTTTTAGATTATCAAGATTATATTTCAAAAATAGAAACTTCAATTAAAAACTTTAATGGCCCTGACGATGAATTTAGTGCCTTTGTTGAAAATCTACGAGTTGACTTCATTAAATTTTACAATGCTCATTAACTTTACCCATTAATAAAAAATAACCTCACTTATAAATTATAAGTATGAGGTTATTTTTTATTTGAAATCAATTATTTAAATTTTACTTGGAAAAAATTTTTATATTTATCCACAAAAAAGCAATATATCTATAAACAATGTGGATAATAATTCTGAATATGTGGACAAATCTAACCCATTACCCCTTCGTATCCGAAATTGGCACAAATTTTCTTTTCATCTCCGTAGCTGAAACTTCAGTCTTAGCGGTCTTTG
>NZ_CCAT010000086.1 GCF_000612845.1 Clostridium ihumii AP5 | reverse complement strand
TTCCAATTTTAAAGAATGATTTTTTATTAAATTTGCTAGCAAATTAGTTGAAAACAATATAAAAACGTAGTTTTTATATATTTCTATTTTAAATATTAGGAATGAAATGAGTAATATTAACCATAACTGTCAATTGTCAATTTTCAATTGTCAACTGGTTCCAAATATAAATATAGCAATAAACTTTAAGATTAGTATTATTATTTGAGAAAGACATTACTTTAAATTTGAACTTGGAACCCTATATAACTTTAATTAAAAAAATCTATATTAATATAAAGTAGGAGGAAATATTATGAAGAACATGACAGTAAACGAAATAAGAGAGTCATTCTTAAAATTTTTTGAAGGAAAAGATCATTTAAGATTACCAAGTTTCCCATTAGTACCTAAAAATGATAAAAGTTTATTATTAATAAACGCAGGTATGGCACCATTAAAACCTTATTTTACAGGGCTTCAAACTCCACCATCTAAAAGAGTGGTTGATTGCCAAAAATGTATAAGAACTGGTGATATAGAAAATGTAGGTAAAACATCAAGACATGGTACATTTTTTGAAATGCTTGGAAACTTTTCTTTTGGAGATTATTTTAAAGGTGAAATAATTCCATGGGCATGGGAGTATATAACAGAAGTATTAGAAATACCAAAGGATAGATTATATGTAACTATTCATTTAAATGATGACGAAGCTAATGAAATTTGGACTTCAAAAACAGATGTAAATCCCAATCGTATATTTAGATTAGGTGCAGATAACTTCTGGGAAATTGGTGTAGGACCATGTGGACCAAGTTCAGAAATTCATTTTGATAGAAATCCTGAATTAGGTGAAATAAAAACAGCAGAAGAATTTGTAGAGGCTTCTGATAATGATAGAGTAATTGAGTTTTGGAATCTAGTATTTACTCAATTTGATAAAGATGAAGAAGGAAATTATAACAAGATTGAACATACAAATATAGATACTGGAATGGGTCTTGAAAGAATTTCTACAATAATGCAAGGTGTTGATAATATATTTGAAGTTGACACAATGATGGCTATAATAAATGAAGTTTGTAAAAAAGCAAATAAAAAATATAAAGAAAATGCAAATACTGATGTTTCTATAAGAATTATAACTGATCATGTTAGAAGTGTGACATTTATGATTGGTGATGGAGTATTGCCTTCAAATGAAGGAAGAGGTTATGTATTAAGAAGATTACTAAGAAGAGCTGCAAGACATGGAAGATTACTAGGAATAGAAGGAATATTCCTAAGTGAATTATGTGATGTAGTAATAGACAGTTGTAAGAGTGAATATAAAGAATTAGTAGAAAAAGCCGATTATATTAAAAAGGTTATTAAGTTAGAGGAAGAAAGATTTAGTGAGACAATTGACTCAGGAATGGAAATATTAAAATCATATATAGATGAATTAGAGGAAAATAAGGAAACTACTTTAAAGGGTGAAAAAGTATTTAAACTTTATGACACATATGGTTTCCCAATGGAACTTACAAAAGAAATCTTAGAAGAAAAAAATCTTAACCTTGATATAGATGGATTTAACACAGAAATGAAGAACCAAAGAGAGAGAGCAAGAAATGCTAGAGGCGACTCTAACTATATGGGAAATGATGATGGTGTAATAAATAAAATAGATAAAGATATAGAAATTGAATTTACTGGGTATACTAGTTTAATAGAAGACTCAAAAGCTATGATTTTAATAAAAGATGAGGAATTTGTATCTAAACTTGAAAAAGGTGATAAAGGAATAATAGTTACACTTAAAACTCCATTCTATGCTGAAATGGGTGGTCAAGTAGGAGATAAAGGAATAATATGTAACGAAAAATTCAAAGCAGAAGTTTATGATTGTAAAAAGAATGCTGGTGGAAAGACATTACACTTTGTAAATGTTGTTGAAGGTTCAGTTAGCATAGATGATGAATTTAAACTTTCAGTAGATGAAACAAGAAGAAATAGAATATGTAAAAACCATACAGCAACTCATATGTTACATGAAGCATTAAGAGAAGTTTTAGGAGATCATGTAAATCAAAGTGGTTCATATGTAGATGACGAAAGATTAAGATTTGACTTTACACATTTTTCAGCAGTTACAGAGGAAGAACTTAAAAAAGTTGAAAATATTTTAAATGAAGAAATAATGAAAGTATATAATGTTTGTACTGATGTTATGACTTTAGAAGAAGCAAAAAATAGTGGAGCTGTTGCATTATTTGATGATAAATATGCTGATGATGTAAGAGTTGTATCAGTTGGAAGCTTTAGTAAAGAACTTTGTGGTGGAACTCATATTAAAAATTCAGGAGAAATTGGATTATTTAAGATTTTAAGTGAAAGTGGAGTTGCCGCAGGAACAAGAAGAATAGAAGCTACAACAGGAGAAAAATCTGTAGAGTATATTGAAAATAAAAATGAATTATTAAAAGAAGTTTCTAGTGCATTAAAATGTACTGAAAAAGATTTATTAAGTAAAGTTCAAGGATTACTACAAGAACTAAAAGATAAAGACAAAGAAATACAAGAATTTAAAAATAAATTAACAAGTGGATTAGAAGATGAATTATTATCTTTAGTAAAAGAAGTAAATGGAATAAAAACAATAGTAACTTCAGTTAAAGATGTAGATTCTAATTCTCTAAGAAATTTATGTGATAAGTTAAGAGATAAATTGCAAAGTGGAGTAGTAGTACTTGGAAGTGCAAATGGTGAAAAGGTACAATTAGTTGCTATGGCTACTAAAGATGTTACAAATAAAGGTATTCATTGTGGAAAAATAATAAAAGAGGTTGCACTAATAGCTGGTGGTGGCGGCGGTGGAAGACCGGACATGGCTCAAGCTGGTGGAAAGCTACCTGAAAAATTAGAAGAAGCAATGAACAAAGGAAGAGAAGTAATAGAAACTTTAGTTAAATAGTATACTTTTTACTATATATGATTTATAATAGAAGTAATTATAAAATAGTAAATTGTTAAAATGAAGTAGTATTCAAAAAGTTTAATAATAACTTTTTATAATATACAAGACTTATTAAAAATAGGTTATAAGAAAGAGGGCGATTATAATGGATAATCAAAATACTGTTCAGTTTGATGGAATAAAAAGTAAAAAAGATATGACAAAAATGATACTAACTGACGTGTATGATGCCTTAATAGAAAAAGGATATAATCCTGTAAATCAATTAGTAGGATATTTAATTTCAGGAGATCCAACATATATTACAAATTATAATGGAGCAAGAGCATTAGTTAGTAAACTAGAAAGAGATGACATATTAGAAGAAGTTTTAAAAGCTTATCTAGATATAAAATAAAAATGCCTTTAAGGCATTTTTATTTTAAATTTAAGAAAAAGTAACTTAAATTTACATAAACAACAATATTATTTAATTACGGTTACATATTTTATTAAAAGTTAAGATAAATATAAATATTATAATAAATAGTAATTGTTTTTATTGCTTTATTAAAAAGATATAATATATATTAGATATATATACTTTTTAAAATTAAATTATTTTAATAGTATTAGGAGAAATTTCAATGAGAATACTAGGATTAGATGTAGGTGATAGAACTATTGGCGTTGCTATAAGTGATCCATTAGGTTTTACAGCACAAGGAATAACAACAATAAGAAGAAAAAAATTAGAAGAAGACATAAATGAATTGTTAAAAATATGTGATGAATATAAAGTTGAAAAAATAGTATCAGGACTTCCAAAAAACATGAATGGAACTGTTGGAGAACAGGGCGAAAAAGTAAAAATGTTTTGCGAAGAGTTAAAAAAACACATTGATAAAGATATAATTTTTTGGGATGAAAGATTAACAACTGTAGCAGCTCATAAAGCAATGCTAGAAGCGGATATGTCTAGAAAAAAAAGAAAGCAAATAGTAGATAAAATAGCAGCAACTTATATTCTGCAAGGTTATCTAGATAGTATATATTAGAAAGTAGGAGAATAGAAGATGGAAAACAATATGGAAACAATAGTATTAATTGATGAAAATGGAGAAGAAGTTGAATTCGAAATAGTTGTAAAAATGGATATTGAGCAAGATGAATATGTAATAGTTACACCAGTAGATTCAGATGAAGAGTATGATATTGCTTTAAGAATGGAAGAAGATGAGAATGGTGAAATGATACTTATTCCTGTAGAAGATGAGGATGAACTTGCAATCATTTCAGAAGCATATGAAGCTTTAGATTTAGAATAATAGATATAAACTAGTAAATTTTATATGCTTATGTGCACAAAATAAATTTTGATTATTAAGTTATTATCCTAAAAATAATTAAATAAAAACTATGAATAGTTAGATAATATTCATTAGATTTTAAAATTAACTTTAGTAAACCTTAGTTTTTTTGAATAGAATCCAAAATATTTTAAAAATATTAAGTTCAGGAGGAGTTTACATTAATTGTTTTAAAAGGATAGTTACTTTTAGAAAGGATGTAATGTATTGAATATGTCTCATGAAAAAATTGAAGAGTTAAAAGATGAATTAAAAGAAAAAGGATACAAACTTACTCCTCAAAGAAGAGCTATATTAAATGGTATAATAAATAGTGAAGGCGAACATTTGACAGCGGAAGAGTTATATGATTTAGTAAAAGCTGATTGCCCAGAGATAGGATTAGCTACTGTATATAGAACAGTTCAGTTGTTAGAAGAATTAGGTGTCATTTGTAGATTGGATTTAGATGATGGAATAAGTAGGTACGAGCTTTCACAAGGTGATGATAATCATAACCACCATCATTTAATATGTACTAAGTGCAATAAGGTCATTGAAGTTCAAGGAGATTTACTAGAGGAAATTGAGAAAGTTATAGAGGAAAAATATAAGTTTAAAATAGAAAATCATAGTTTGAAATTTTATGGTTTTTGTGATGAGTGCAACGAATCTAAATAATATGTTTACTGAAGATGTATTATAGATTTTGTTTAAGATGAAGATAATTTTATCCATGATAAAGGATTTAATATAAAAAAATAAAAACACAAAGGAGGGGAGAAAGTGCGTAAAGAGAAAGAAAAGATAAAAATTATACCTCTAGGAGGATTTAATGAAATTGGAAAAAATCTAACAGTAATTGAATATAAAAATGATATTGTTGTTGTAGATTGTGGACTTAAATTCCCAGATGATGATATGTTAGGAATAGACGTGGTAATACCAGATATTACTTATCTTATAAAGAATAGAGAAAGAGTAAAAGGTATATTTTTAACACATGGTCATGAAGATCATATAGGAGCGTTGCCATATGTTTTAAAACAAATCAATGTTCCGGTTTATGGTACTAAGCTTACATTAGGAATTGTAGAAATAAAGCTAAAAGAACATGGATTATTAAGCTCTGTTGAATTAAAATGTGTAAAACCAAAGGATATAATAAAGCTTGAGAATGTATCTGTTGAATTTATAAAAACAAATCATAGTATAGCAGATTCTGTAGCTTTAGCAATTCATACTCCAGCAGGGGTAGTGGTTCATACTGGGGACTTTAAAATCGATTACACTCCTATTGATGGAGGAGTAGCAGATCTTACTAGATTTGCAGAATTAGGTAAAAAAGGTGTTACTGTCATGTTGGCAGATAGCACAAACGTGGAAAGACCAGGATACACTATGTCAGAAAGTACTGTTGGAGAAACTTTTGATAAAATCTTCTTTGGAGCCAAGGGAAGAATTATAGTTGCTACATTTGCTTCGAATATTCACAGAATTCAACAAGTTATTGAATCAGCTAGTAAATATGGAAGAAAAGTTGCTATATCTGGTAGAAGTATGGAAAATATAATGGCAGTAGCTATAGAGCTTGGATATGTAAAAATGGAAAAAGACATATTAATAAATGTTGATTCTATATCTAAGTACCCAGATGACAAAGTTGCAATTGTAACAACAGGAAGTCAGGGAGAGCCAATGTCTGCACTTTCAAGAATGGCTGCATCAGAGCATAAAAAAGTTAACATTCAAAAAGGTGATACAGTAATAATATCTGCAACACCGATTCCGGGAAATGAGAAATTAGTTTCCAAAGTAATAAATCAATTATTTAAAAAAGGTGCAGATGTTATATATGAAGCTTTAGCTGATGTACATGTATCAGGTCATGCTTGTCAAGAAGAGTTGAAATTAATGCATGCTTTAGTTAAACCTAAATTCTTTATACCAGCTCATGGTGAATATAGACATTTAAAACAACATGGAGAATTAGCTGTAAAGTTAGGAATGCCAGAAAGAAATGTTTATTTAGGTGAAAATGGAGATGTTATAGAAGTTTCAAGAGAATCTATAAGAAAAATATCATCTGTAGTATCTGGTCAAGTTTTTGTTGATGGACTAGGTGTTGGTGATGTAGGAAATATAGTATTAAGAGATAGAAAACATTTATCGCAAGATGGTATATTAACAGTTGTTGTTACTATAGAAAAGGAAACGGGAGCTGTAATTGCTGGTCCAGACATTATTTCAAGAGGATTTGTATATGTTAGAGAATCAGAAGACTTAATGGATGAGGCACGTGAGCTTGTGAAAAATGCATTAAAAGAATGTGAAGAAAATAAAATTAAAGAATGGCCAACTATAAAAGGAAACATAAGGGAAGTATTGAGGTCTTACTTATATGAAAAAACTAAAAGAAGACCTATGATATTACCAATAATCATGGAAGTATAATTATTAAGAAAAGTCTGCGAAATAATTCGTAGACTTTTTTTAGATATATTATTAGTAATATAATTGTTTTTTTGAAAATATGATATTATAATATAGTATGAAATCTGTACATTTAGTCAATGTTATATAAAGTACCAATTAATACATTTTGAAAGTACCTTCTAAAGTATAATAATTTTATGTAATTGGAAAAGTTAAAATAAAACTTAAAACTTTATAAAAAAATTTCAAATTGAGATACATAGAATAATTTTGTTTATATTATAAAATTTAAATGCACAGTTTAATTGCGACTGATATGACTATATAACTTAAATAAGAGATATAAACATGTATATATGATCATCTAAAATTTAAGGTTTATATTATGGTTTTATTGGTAAAAATTATTATATTAGATTAAAATTACAATGGATAATAACTATTAGAAAGTTGACTTTTATTAAACATAATATTAGAATAGGTATAGTTGATTAAAAGTTGGGTACAAGGTTCGTATCCAATTTTATTTTGTACGTATTTTGAGAAAACAAAAATTTGGAGGCAAATAATGAATAAATTTACAAGAGATGATATAAGAAACATAGCTATAATAGCGCACGTTGACCACGGTAAAACTACATTAGTAGATGCGCTTTTAAAACAAAGTAAAGTATTTAGAGAAAATGAAAAAGTAGAAGAAAGAGTAATGGACTCTAATGACTTAGAAAGAGAAAGAGGAATTACAATCTTATCTAAGAATACATCAGTACACTATAAAGATAAAAAAATAAACATCATAGACACTCCAGGACACGCTGACTTCGGTGGAGAAGTTGAGAGGGTTCTTAAGATGGTTGATAGTGTTCTTTTAGTTGTAGACTCTTATGAAGGGGCAATGCCACAAACTAAATTCGTTTTAAAAAAGGCATTAGAACTTTCTTTAAAACCAATAGTTGTAATTAATAAAATAGACAAACCAAATGAAAGAGCTGCAGAAGTTATAGACGAAGTGTTTGACCTATTTGTTGAATTAGGAGCAAATGATGAGCAATTAGACTTTAAAGTTATTTATTGTTCAGCAAGAGATGGTATAGCAAAAGCAGAATTAGAAGATGAATCAGATAACATGATTCCACTATTTGAAGCAATAGTTGATTATGTAGCACCACCTTCAGGATACATAGATATGCCAATGCAAATGCTAGTTACATCATTAGATTACAATGAGTATGTTGGAAAAATTGGAATTGGTAAAGTTGAAAGAGGAATTATAAAGAAAAATCAATCTGTTGCAGTAATGAGAAAAGATGGTACAACAAAGAATGTAAAAATATCAAATCTTTATGTATATGATGGATTAAAAAGAGAAGAAACAGATGAAGCTAAATTAGGTGATATTGTTGCAATATCAGGAATTCCAGATATAAATATAGGAGAAACAGTAGCAGATGCTCAAAACCCAGAAGCTCTTCCATTTGTAGAAATAGACGAGCCAACACTTAGCATGAATTTCATAGTTAACAATTCTCCTTTTGCAGGTCAAGATGGTGATTTTGTAACATCTAGACACCTAAGAGATAGACTTATGAAAGAATTAGAAACTAACGTAAGTTTAAGAGTTGAAGAAACAGATTCTGCTGATTCATTTAAGGTAAGTGGTAGAGGAGAATTACATTTATCTATATTAATAGAAACAATGAGAAGACAAGGTTATGAGTTCCAAGTTTCTAAACCAACTGTTATCTTTAAAGAAGAAAATGGTAAGAAATTAGAGCCTATAGAAAACTTAACAATAGACGTTCCAGAAGAATTTATGGGAGTTGTTATGGAAAAATTAGGACCTAGAAAAGCAGAAATGGTAAACATGACAAGTGCTATAAATGGATACACAAGATTAGAGTTTACAGTTCCTTCAAGAGGACTTATAGGATTTAGAAATGAGTTTATGACAGATACTAAAGGTAACGGAATAATGAACCATATATTATCTGGATATGAGCCATTTAAAGGAGAAATTCCTGATAGAAGTAGAGGATCTTTAGTTGTATTTGAACAAGGTGAATCAATTGGTTACGGATTATTCAATGCACAAGAAAGAGGAACTTTATTTATAGGACCTGGAGTACCTGTATATCAAGGTATGGTTGTTGGTGAATGTTCAAGAAATGAAGATATAGAAGTTAATGTATGTAAGAAAAAGCATCTTTCAAACACAAGATCATCAGGAGCAGATGATGCTTTAAAATTAACACCACCAAGATTATTATCTTTAGAGCAATGTCTTGAGTTCATAGCAGCAGATGAGCTAGTTGAAATTACTCCAAAGAACATAAGATTAAGAAAAAGAATATTAGATCCTAATATAAGAAAAAGAAATGCAAGAAAATAGATAAATTTAATATAGTGGGGTGTGTCATGTGAAAAAGGGCATTATTATAGCTACTTTTTGTCTAATAGGTATATTAATTTTCGGCACAATTTTTTACAGTAAAAGTATAAAAAATCCTTTTAAAACTAATGATGATTTTATTGTTAAAGTAAAAGAGGGAGATACTTTATATACTATAATTGATGGTATTGATGAAGATGGTATATTAAAAAACTCAGTTATAACAAAAATGTATATAAAAATGAGTGATAATAAACCAGTAATAAAACCAGGGACATATAATGTTGAAAAAGATGCTTCACTAGGGGATTTATTAAATATTTTAGGAAATGAATCTTTAAATAATAATAATGTTTCTGTTACAATTCCAGAGGGTTATGATATAGATCAAATTGCAAAAGTCTTAGATGAAAAAGGCATAATTAGCAGTGAGAAATTTATAAAAGGTGTTAAAGAATATCCTGTTCCTAAATATATAAAACTTGATGAAAAGAAAAGATATCAGTTAGAAGGATTTTTATTTCCTGACACTTATACTTTTACAAAAGGTGTAACTGCAGAGGAAATAATTAAAACTATGAATAATAGATTTAATAGTATTATAAAAGAATTAACTAACAAAGAGGCAATAGAAACTCAAAATATAAATGATATAGTTACTATGGCATCAATTGTAGAAAAAGAGGCAAGTAGTGAATCTGAAAGAGATATTGTGTCTTCAGTATTCTATAATAGGCTTAATAACAAGATGAAATTTCAGTCTTGTGCTACAGTGATTTATGCATTAGGGGAGCATAGAGAAAAACTTTATGAAAAAGATTTGGAAGTTAAATCTCCGTATAATACGTATTTAGTAGAGGGTCTTCCGGTAGGACCAATAAGTAATCCAGGAAGAGCATCTATAAATGCAGCAATAAATCCTAAAAAAACTAATTACTTGTTTTTTGTATCTAATAATGATGGAACGCACTTTTTTACAGATAACTATGAAGAATTTTTAAAAGTAAAAGAAAAAACTCAAGGATTTTAATATATAGGGCATTCAGAGTGAAATTATTATTGCTATAATTTTACTTTGGATGCCTAATTAAGAAAATGGAGGGACTTATGAGTGGAGTTACTTATGAATATATGGAAAACTATATAAGAAATCTTATACCTAATCGTGTAGGTCTTTTAAAAGAATTAGAAGAATTTGCATTAGAAAATAAGGTGCCTATAATTCAAAAAGAGGGTGCTAAGTTCTTGGAATTTATGGTTACTATGAAAAAACCTAAGAAAATTTTAGAACTTGGAACTGCCATAGGTTATTCCTCTATTTTAATGACTTTAGTATCTGGATGTGAATCTAAAATAACTACAATAGAGAGAGACGAAAAAATGCTAAGTATAGCAAAAGAAAATGTAAAAAAGTATAATTTAGAAAATAATATAAGCATACTAAGTGGAGATTGTCTTGAAGTTTTAGAAAGTCTAGATGATGAGTACGATATGATATTTATGGATGCAGGCAAGGGACATTACAATCATTTTTTACCACATTGTTTAAGATTGTTGTCTAAAGATGGTGTAATAGTTGCAGACAATGTTTTATTTAGAGGTATGGTTGCTAGTGATGAACTTGTAAAAAGAAGAAAAATAACTATAGTAAAAAGAATGAGAAGTTATTTAGATATGGTTTCTGCGGATGAAGATTTAGTAACAACGGTAATACCTATGGGTGATGGTATTGCGCTTACTGTAAGGAGGAATGAAAATGATAAAACCAGAAATTTTAGCTCCAGCAGGTAATTTAGAAAAATTAAAAACTGCTATTAGATTTGGGGCAGATGCAGTATATTTAGGTGGAAGCAAATTAAATCTAAGAGCATTTGCGGATAATTTTAGCAATAAGGAACTAAAAGAAGGTATAGACTATGCTCATGCTAGAGGAAAAAAAGTTTATGTAACATTGAATGTTTTTCCACATAATGAAGATTTAGATGGATTAGAAGAATATTTAAAGGAACTTTATGAATTAGGCACTGATGCAATAATAGTTTCGGATCCAGGAATAATAATGACAGCAAGAGAAGTAGTTCCAAACTTAGAAATTCATTTAAGTACTCAAGCTAATAATGTAAATTATAAGTCAGCTATATTTTGGCATAAACAAGGCGTTAAAAGGGTAGTATTAGCTAGAGAAGTGTCTATGGAAGAAATAAAAACAATAAATGACAAAACACCTGAGTCTTTAGATTTAGAAATATTTGTACATGGTTCAATGTGCATGTCTTATTCAGGAAGATGTCTACTTTCAAATTATATGACTGGTAGAGATTCTAATAGAGGTGCATGTGCTCAACCATGTAGATATAAGTATAAATTAGTAGAAGAAAAAAGAAGTGAAGAGTCTTTCCCGATATTAGAAGATGAAAGAGGAACATACATAATGAATTCAAAGGATTTATGTATGATAGAATACATTCCTGAACTTGTTAAAACAGGTGCAGTTTCGCTTAAAATAGAAGGAAGAATGAAAAGTGCATATTATGTAGCTACAGTTGTAAAAGCTTATAGAGAGGCTCTAGACGCATATATTAGTGATCCTGAAGGATATAAATTCAATCCAAAATGGTTACAACAATTAGATAAACCAAGTCATAGAAAATATTATACAGGATTTTATCTTGGAGACAAAGATAGTCAAATTTATGAATCATCTTCTTATATTAGAAACTACGATATAGTTGGAACTGTTGTAAGTTTTGATAAGGAAAATAAAGTGGCAGTTATTGAACAAAGAAATAAAGTATTTGATAACGAAACTATAGAAGTTTTAAGACCAGTAGGTGATAATATAGAAGTTACTTTAGCTGATATGAAAGATGAAAATGGAAATGAAATAGAATCAGCACCAAGTGCACAAATGCTATTTCAAGTTAAAGTAGATAAAGATTTAGAAAAAGATGACATACTTATAAAGGCCAAGGAGGAAAAGAAGTAATGAGCCGACCAGTTATAATAGGAATCACCGGTGGAACGGGTTCTGGAAAAAGTACTATAGCAAAGGAAATATACAAAAGTTTTGGAGCAGATTGCATAGCAATGATAGAACAAGACTCTTATTACAAAGATCAAAGCCATTTAACTTTAGAAGAAAGAGTAAAGACTAATTATGATCATCCAAATGCATTTGATACAGAGTTATTAATTAGTCAATTAAACAGCCTTATAAATGGAGAAGCAATTAAAAAACCTATTTATGATTTTGAAGTTCATAATAGAAATCAAAGTGAAACTGTAAAAGTTGAAGCAAGAGATATAATTATAGTTGAAGGTATATTAGTTCTTCAAGAAAAAGAATTAAGGGATATGCTAGATATAAAAATATATGTAGATACTGATGCTGATGTTAGATTTATTAGAAGAATGGTTAGGGACGTAAAAGAAAGAGGTAGAACTATAGATTCTGTTATAAATCAATATTTAACAGTAGTAAAGAAAATGCATGAAGAATTTACAGAAAACACAAAGAAATTTGCAGATATAGTTATTCCAGAAGGTGGCCATAATAAAGTTGCTATAGATATAATAAATGCAAATATAAGACAAATATTACAAAGTAAAAAGACAATATAAATTTGTACATAAAATATAATTGGAAATCATTATATTTGAAATTAAGGAATATAATACCTTGCTTTAGTCAAGAATTTGATTGAGGTGAGGTATTTTATTATGAGAAAAAATAGGAAGAAGATATATGGCAGATATAATTGGAGAAGTGTAATTATAAATAGAGCATATGGTGTTACGATTATATACACATGTATTTTTATTGCATTAGTAGGTAGACTTTTTTATATTCAAAACTATAAAAAAGATTCATATCAAGTTTTAGCAAATAAGCAGTATTATTATGAAGAAAATTTAAGTAATATAAATTATACACTACTAGATAGAAATAATGAAAACTTATTAGATATAGAGAAGGAATATTGTATTGTTTTGGATCCTATGACATTTCTTCATATGAATGAAAAAACTGATGAGAAAGACATAAAAAAAATTCTGTATATAATAAAAGATTATAATAACGAGTATGATTTATATAAAGCAGCTTATATGGATAAAAGTAAAAAATATACTTATGTAGTTGATAAGAAAACATATGAAAAATTTAAAGAATCTAATCAAGTTAATGGAATTTATGGATATGTTAGAGATAGAGCTATAGTTAAAAAGGATTGGAAAATAGAAAATTTAATAATGTCTCCTAATTTATATGAAAATGGTAAATTGAAAGATGATGGTTGTATTGAAAGGCAAATAAATGAAAAAATAAAGAAAAATAAATTTTCTAAGATGATTTTTGAAAAAAATGTAGATGGAAAGATAATAGATGAAAAGATAGAAAATAGTGAAGAGAATATAAATGTAAAATTAACATTAGATAGAAAAATAGAAAATAAAATTAATGAAGTATTGAGAAATGATAAATTCAAACGCTATTCTCAAATTGGAGCAATAATAACCGAGTGTGATACAGGAAAAATTTTAGGAATGTGTCAAAAGGATGATAAGATATCAAATGTCAATATAGGAGTGCCAAGTAGCAATGGATTTTTAGTTGGATCTGTATTTAAAACAATTGTATTAGAAGCGGCCCTAGATAATAATGTAGCTACATTAAATGATGAATTTGAAGTGAAGAATATATTTCCTAAAAGTAATGAACATAAAAGTAAGTATGATTTAAGTGAAGCATATTTGTATTCATCTAATGATGTTTTTGCACAATTAGGTTGGAAAATAGGATTAGATAAAATGACAGAGTACTCTAAAGAACAAGGTCTTTTAGATAAAGTTCTTAATTTGAATGATGAAAGGTGTGGAAGAGTAGAAAATTTAAATGATGATGAGAGTGTTGGTGTAACAACTAATATGTCTATAGGGCAGAGCATAAGAACTACACCTATAGCAATAAGTACACTACCTATAGCAATAGTCAATGGTGGTATATATGTAAAACCATATATTTTAGATTCTTATGTAGATACAAAGTTAAATGAAATTGAAAAGAGTAATACAGAGAAAAAAAGAGTAATAGGTGAAGAAACAGCATCATTATTAAAAAAAGAAATGCAAAGTGTAATTAAGTCTACAGATGCAACTGGAAGAAATGCAAATGTAGAGGGTGTAAATATGGGAGGAAAAACAGGAACTACAGAATATTTTGTTGATGGAAAGGAATATTCGGATGGATGGTTTGTAGGCTTTTTTGAAAAAAATAACAAATACTATTCTTTAGTTGTATTTATACCAGAAATAGATATAAAGGAAGATGCTGGCGGTCGTACATCGGCACTAGTTTTTAAAGAAATAGTTCAAGAGCTAATTAAAAATAACAATTTAATATAATAAAAAAATATACAAGATGTTACTAATTTTAATGTCCTGTATATTTTTTTGCATAAAAATCAGTAATTTTGGCAATAAATAAGTTTAAAAAAATTTATGTGGACAGGCTACTTTTTAGAAAATAAATCATACTATTATAATAAGCACTATTAGGGGGAGCAGCTATGGTTTTCTTCAATTGGTTTTTTAGTATGATTGGAGATGTTACTTTATTAACAGCTTATGTTTCAGGAAGCAGTTCTTTTCCACAACCTTTAACAGATGTAGAGGAGAAGGAATATTTACAAAAGTTTAAAGATGGTGACTTAGAAGCTAAAAATGTTTTGATTGAAAGAAACTTGAGATTAGTGGCACATATAGTAAAAAAATATTCATTCCCAGGAAAAGAAGTAGATGATTTAATATCAATAGGTACTGTAGGATTAATTAAAGCAATTGATTCTTTTGATAGTTCAAAGGGAACTAGACTCGCTACTTATGCAGCAAGATGCATAGAAAATGAAATATTGATGCTTATTAGAAATAATAAAAAAGTAAAAGGTGAAGTATATCTTCAAGATCCTATAGGTATTGATAAAGAAGGAAATGAGATATCGCTTATGGATATATTAAGTAGTGATAAAGATTCTATTGCAGAAATAGTAGAAAACAAAATTCAAGTTAAAAAGTTATATGCTAAGATTAATACTACTTTGCAAGAACGAGAAAAAGTAATAATAGAAATGAGATATGGTCTTATTGATGGAAAAGCAAAAACACAACGGGAAATTGCTGGTATTTTAGGTATTTCTAGATCTTATGTATCAAGAATAGAAAAAAGAGCTTTAAAGAAGCTTTTCAAAGAGCTAAATAGTGCAGAAAAAACTTTAAGTTGATTATTTTTTAAAAGAGGTGTTTAATAAATATGAGGTGATATGAAATGAAAAGTGGATTATTAGGAAATAATATTAAGTATAGCTTGTCACCTTCAATTCATAATAAGTATTATGAACAATTTAAAATACCTTTAAATTATAAACTGTTTGATGTAGAAAATAGTGAACTGGAAAAATTTATAATTACTGCAAAAGAAGAGGTAGTTGGGTTTAATGTTACAATTCCATATAAAGAAGTGATAATTAATTTTTTAGATGAATTAGCGTATCCAGCTAACAAAATAAAAGCAGTTAATACTGTTTTAAATAAAAATGGTGTTTTGATTGGGTATAATACAGATTATTATGGATTTATGAGGAGTTTACAAGAAAAAAATATAGATTTACAAGATAAATCAGTTCTTATAATTGGAGGTGGTGGAGCAGCTAAAGCTGTATTATATGCTGTTAAAGACCTAAAAGCAAAAAATATAGATTTTGTACTTAGAAATAAAAATTCAGTAAAAGAGCATCTAAAATATATTAATAACATTTTAGATATTAAAGAGAAGATAGATTTATCTAAATATTATATTGTAATCAATTGTACTCCAATAGGTGGTGCTAACCATGTTGGGGAAACACCTATACATATAGAAGGAGAAATAAAAGATACAATATTTTATGATTTGAATTACAATCCTGAAATTACTAAATTTTTGGAGCTAGCTAAAGATAAAGGTGCTAAATTTATAAATGGATATAGCATGCTTTTGAATCAAGCTTATGAATCAATAGATATATGGAAAAATAATTATATGAATGAGGATACTGAAAGTTAGTATCCTCATTTATTTTTTTAAAAATAAATTTCTGTAAAAAAATATATACAGATTTTATAAAAAAGTTCGAAAATTAGAAAGTATAAAAATAAAAATCAAAGTTGATAAATTTAAAGATGCATTAATTGGAAATATAAGTGTAAATAGAGGTTATTTTCACAGTTTTTGTAAAAAATTGATAAATAAAATTTTAATAAGTAAAAGATTAGGTTGTGTATGAAATATTGCATTTTAGAGGTAAAGCAATTATACTAAAACTAGAGTGTTTATATTTATGTATAAATAAATTCTAAAAATTCGCACATTTAAAAGGAAAAGAAGATTTGTTGTTGAATATATACTTTTGAAGCTTCTCTTAAAGGGGGGTAATTTAAGTGAACAATTACATAGTAGGAATAGACATCGGTTCATCCAAAATATGTGGTGTAGTTGGAAATTTAGATGATGTAAGAAAGTTTCAAGTTTTAGGAGTTACTACATCTAAATGTCATGGAATAAAAAAAACAGGAGAGTTAGATATAGAGAGTACTTCTAAAGCTGTTAAAGATGTTGTAGAACAACTAGGAAATATAATTAATGCAACTATTTGTGGCGTATATGTATCAGTACCTATTACTTTATGTGAGGTTATTAGAAGAGAGGATGTTTTAACATTGTCTTCGCAAGATAGGGAAATAACACCTCAAGATGTTTCTAATTTAATAGATGTTATTAGGTTAGAAGCAAAGAAAGATACTAATAAAGAAATAATAAAGATAGAGCCTGTTATGTATAAAATAAATGATGTAGAAAATATAAAAAATCCTTTAGGATTATTAGGTCGCAGATTAGCTGTTGCTGTAGATATGATAGTTGTTCAAAAAGAAATTTTAGAATTATATAAGATTCCAGTTGAAAAAGCAGGAATTAAAGTTTTAGGAACTACTGTAGATTCTGTTGGAGTTGCAAAAGATGCTTTAATGAAAGCGGAGTTAAATGATGGTGTGGCTATTATAGACATAGGCGCAGAAACTTCTGATATTGTAATCTATAAGAATAATAAGATTCAATATGTATCAAGTATTAATCTTGCTGGAGATACGATAACAAATGACATTTCTATTTGTTTAAAAATTTCTAAACAAGATGCAGAAACTTTAAAGCTAAAAAGTGGAAGAATATATAAAGAAAACATTGAAAATGGAGAAAAAATTCGAATTTATTCTCAAACAGATGGCCAAGCTATAGAAATAGATTATAGTATGTTAGTAGAAATAATTTATGAGAGAGTTAGAGAGATATTTACTCTAATAAAAGAAGAATTGGTCACAAATGGAGTTTTTAATGATGTAAAAAATATTGCAATATATGGTGGTGGTATTTCTTTCTATAGAGGAATTACAGATTTAGCTAAAGAAATTATAGAAAGAGATATAAGAATAGCAATACCATCTTATGTTGGAGCTGCAAATCCAATCTATACGGTAGCAATTGGAATAATAAAGGAATTGTATTTAAAAGAAAATATTAAAAGTGAAGTGCAAAAGGATAATATAAGTATAAACTTAAAAGATGAAGTTGCGATTGATAAAAAAGAAAAAGTTAAAGTTTTATCAAAAGTTAAAGCATTTTTATCAGATTTTTTCTAATGAGGAGGTAATATTGTGCTGGATTTTGATGTTCAAGACAGAGAATTATGCAACATAAAAGTAATAGGATGTGGTGGCGGAGGAAACAACGCTGTAAATAGAATGATTGAGGAAGGTTTAAAAAACGTTGAGTTTATAGGGGTTAATACTGATAAACAAGCTTTAGCCATGTCGAGAGCTTCTCAAAAAATTCAATTGGGAGAAAAATTAACTAGAGGATTAGGTGCAGGAGCAAATCCAGACATAGGAAGAAAAGCGGCGGAAGAAAGCAAAGAAGAATTAATTCAAATTCTAAAAGGCGCAGATATGGTATTTATAACTGCTGGTATGGGCGGTGGTACTGGAACAGGTGCTGCACCAGTAGTGGCAGAAATAGCTAAGTCTATGGGAATATTAACAGTTGGAGTTGTAACAAAACCATTTTCTTTTGAAGGAAGAAAAAGAATGTTACATGCAGAACAAGGAATTAAATCTTTAAAGGAATCTGTTGATACTTTAGTTACAATTCCTAATGAAAGACTGTTAACTATGGTAGATAAGAAGACTACACTAGTAGACTCTTTTAGAAAAGCAGATGATGTATTAAGACAAGGTGTTCAAGGTATATCAGACTTAATTACTATACCAGGAATAATAAACTTAGACTTTGCTGATATTAGTACAATAATGTTAGACAAAGGACTTGCACATATGGGTGTAGGTTATGGAAAAGGCGATAATAGAGCTCAAGAAGCAACAAAGCAAGCTATATCAAGTCCACTATTAGAAACATCTATAGTAGGAGCTACAGGAGTTCTATTAAATATAACAGGAGGATCTGATTTATCATTATTAGAGATAAATGAGGCAGCTCAAATTGTACAAGAAGAAGCAGATCCAGATGCTAATATTATATTTGGTGCAGTGATAGATGAAAGTTTAAATGATGAGATTAGAATAACTGTTATAGCAACAGGTTTTGAATTAAACGAAGTTAATGAAGTACAACCACAAATAAAAACACCTATTAAAAATAATGTAAGTGAGCCAGTTGTTTCAAGAAGACCAGTGGAGCACAAGGAAGAAGAAGCAGCGGTTACTAAAGAGGAAGAACCAGAATTAGATTATTCTGTTCCTACTTGGCTTAGAAGAAGTTCAAGATAAATATAAATACTAAAAAAGAAGAATGATTAGTCATTCTTCTTTTTTTATTTATATTAAAAACTTTAAAATCTAAATTCGTTAAATATAGGGTTCAAAGATGAAAAATGAAATTATTCAAATATTAAATGAGAATGGTAGTATTCCAAGAAACAGTAATTATTTAAAACGTTATTCATAAAAATTTCAAAGAAACTCTAATAAATTTGCCATTTTATTTCCAAGACTAAACGGCTATAAGTGAACTAAATTAAGAGCTATGTAATTAAATTCTAGTCTATTTTTCATAACTCTTCGTCAGTAATTAGCATTAATAAAATTACATTATTGATGTTAATTACTTCCTTGATTTATAAAAAATATACATTGAATTCTCAATTACATATTTCTAAATTTAGTTCACACGACGTCCTGTCTAGGCAGTCGCTGAACCCGTCCTTGGGTTCAGGTCTTGAAAATAAAACACAAATTAATAAGATTTTCTAAAGCAATTTTAAAAGAAATACTTATTTAAATAATTTCTGTTTCTTGATGAAAGAAAAAGTTTTTCAATTGATAAATTTGTTATTTTAAATTTGTAACCCTATATATAGATATTCAAAGTTCTAATTAAAAAAAATAGCTTTGTCAAATGATACGACTAATCTTATAATTTATTCTATTATTATGTTGGAAACTAATTAAAAAGTAAGAGTGAAAAGTGAAAAGTTATGGTGAATATTACTCACTTCGTTCTTAATATTTAAAATAGAAATACTTAAAAACTATGTTTTTATATTATTTTCAACTAATTTGCTCTGCAAATTTAATAAAAAATCGTTCTTTAAAATTGGAAATCCAATTTTTACATTCACTTTCCATTTTCCATTTTCAATTAAATTAATTAGAACTCTCAACTGAATCATCAATAACTTAAAGTTTAAACTTGTATTCCTATATCATGTTTGGAACCAAGTAAGAAGTAAGAGTGAATAGTACTCACTTTGTTCCTAATATCTAGAAATGCCTAAAAACTACGATTTTACATTATTTTCAACTAATTTGCTTTGAGAATTATTATAAAAACTGATACTTCAGTTTTATCATTCATTGTTAATTTTTGTACAATATTTTAAATTTCTTTTTCTTAACGTAAATAATAATAATTTCATTTTTCAAATATCAAATGATAATGCTATTCCAAGAAAAAGTTTTTCAATTGATAAATTTGTTATTTTAAATTTAAATACTATAAAGTTATATAAAAACATTTCAACTATAAACAACATATATATTTACCAAAGGACTAATTTTTATTATAAAACATAGAGAGATATAGAATATATTAAGTTAATATAATATAAAAGTTTATAAAGTGACGAAAAAAAATAGGAATATATTTAAATTAAAATGGAAATTTTTACAAATTTCCCTTTAGCATGTATGTATAATAAGTGTAGGGGGGAATAACTTTGGTTATTTATCTAGATGAATTAATATTAGAAAATTTCTTAGTTAATTTATTTTTATTATCTATTACTTTTAAAGGTGTAAAAAAGAAATGTAGTTTTACTAAGCAAATAATATCTGCTTTCTTAGGCAGTTTATATGTACTTGTTATGGTATTACCACAACTAAAACCGTTAAACAATAAAGTAACGAGTGTAATAGTTGCATTAGTTATGATTTATATTTGTTATGGTAGAGGTGATAAGAAGAGTTATATTAAAGCCACTATTACGTATATATTTTATTCAATGGTATTAGCAGGAATAACTTTTTATATTTCTATAAATAGCAAAAATTATTTTTCAATAAATAGGAATACATTTACTTTTAATTATAAGAAATTAATGTTGGCTATAATTATTTTTTATTTAATTTGTGAACGATTAATTACTTATATAAAAAGTAGAAAAAATCTATTTGATTATGTTTATAATCTTAATATAAAAATAGGTGAAGAAAATATAGATGTTAAAGGTTTTTTAGATACAGGAAATGAACTTAGAGAGCCTATAACAAATCTTCCAGTTATTATTATAGAAAGGGAATTGTTAAAAAATATAAATATAGATTCTTATACAAAGTATACTATAAGTTATTCTGTAGTTAATGGTGGGTGTGGGAAACTTTTAGGATTTAAACCAGATGATATAGTTATAAAGGGTGAAAATGAGAATATTTTAAAAGAGTCAATATTAGCTATATGCGACAATAAATTGAGTAAAGAAAATGATTATAATGCATTATTACCGAGAGGAATATTAATTTGATGGGAGGGGTTAATTTGATTTTAAAAAAACTAGTAAAAAAAATAACGGAAAAGGTAAGTGTTTTTTTAAGTCAATTCAAAAAATTAAGTAAGTCTATATATTATATAGGTGGAAATGATGCATTGCCACCACCATTAACAAAGGAAGAGGAAGAAGAGTTAGTTAAGAAACTTGTAGATGGTGATGAAAGTATAAGGTCTATACTAATAGAAAGAAATTTAAGGCTAGTTGTATATATAGCTAGAAAATTTGAAAATACAGGAGTTAATGTAGAAGATTTAATATCAGTAGGAACTATTGGATTAATAAAAGCAGTTAACACTTTTGATCCAGAGAAAAAAATTAAGCTTGCTACATATGCATCGAGATGTATAGAAAATGAAATATTAATGTATTTAAGAAGAAATAGTAAAATAAAGACAGAAATATCATTTTATGAACCATTAAATATAGATTGGGATGGAAATGAACTTCTTTTATCTGATATTTTAGGAACTGAAAATGATGTTGTTTACAATTCTATTGAAGATGAAGTAGATAAACAGTTATTGGTTATAGCTATGGATAAGCTGAATGATCGTGAAAAAGAAATTGTTGAATTAAGATTTGGATTAAATGGATACAATGAAAAAACACAAAAAGAAGTAGCAGATATGCTTGGAATATCACAATCTTATATTTCAAGATTAGAAAAAAGAATAATCAAAAGATTAAAAAAAGAAATTAATAAAATGTTATAAGGTTTGTCTCAGGTATAAAAGTTATTGTATAAGGAAATAATTAAAATGCAATTACTCTGAAGGGAATGATGACCTTATGATGATAAACAAAGTAGAAATATGTGGAGTAAATACAGCCAAATTACCAGTCTTAAAGGCTAAAGAAATGAGAGAACTTTTAGAAAAAATGCAAAATGGAGATGAAGAATGTAGAGAAAAATTTATAAAAGGTAATTTAAGGTTGGTATTAAGTGTTATTCAAAGATTTAATAACAGGGGAGAAAATGTGGATGATTTATTCCAAGTTGGATGCATAGGACTTATAAAAGCTATAGATAATTTTGATTTAAGTCAGAATGTAAAATTTTCTACTTATGCAGTTCCTATGATTATTGGAGAAATAAGAAGATATTTAAGGGATAATAATTCAATTAGAGTTAGTAGATCACTTAGAGATATCGCATATAAAGCATTGCAAGTAAGAGATAGACTAATTAGTAAAGATAATAAGGAACCTACAGTATCACAAATAGCTAAAGAACTAAAAATCTCTAGAGAAGAAGTAGTTTTTGCATTGGATGCTATACAAGATCCTGTGTCTTTATTTGAACCTATTTATCATGATGGTGGAGATGCTATTTATGTTATGGATCAAATAAGTGATAACAAAAATTTAGATGATAGTTGGCTTGAAAACATATCTATAAAGGAAGCTATGACCAAATTAAGTGATAGAGAAAAGCTTATATTAAACTTAAGATTTTTTGATGGTAGAACACAGATGGAAGTAGCAGATGAAATAGGAATTTCTCAGGCACAGGTATCTAGACTAGAAAAAACAGCATTGAAACATATGAGAAAATATGTGTAAGGCCTTATTTTAAGGCCTCTTTTTTTATCTTATAATAAATTGTGAATATTTATTATAAGTATAAATATATATATAATAATAAATTTATATTTATAAAACAAAAGGGGGTAAAAAATTGGAAAGTTCAATGTATGCTATTAATGGATTAAAAATGATGGAAGTAATAGATTTAAACACTGGAGCTAAACTTGGATATATAAAAGATTTAAAAATAGATTGTGATGAATACAGAGTAAAATCTATAGTACTTCCAACACAAAAAGTTGGATGGTTTTCTAAAGAAAATAATATAGAGATTCCATGGGAAAAGATTAGAAAAATAGGTGTAGATGTGATATTAATAGATGGAGATGGCATAATTGATATAGATGAAGAGTAAAAAATTAGTTACTATAAAAATAGTTATAGAATTTTGTTTTAATATGTGTATAATAAAAATATAATAAATTGTTTTAAGAAAGTAGTGAATGAAGATGAAATGTCCGTTTTGTAGTGCAGAAGATAGTAAAGTAGTTGACTCAAGAGCTACAGAAGATAGTTTAGCTATTAGAAGAAGAAGAGAATGTCTTAATTGTGGAAAAAGATATACTACATATGAAAAAGTAGAATATATGGCTATATTAGTAATTAAAAGAGGTAAAGATAGAGAATTTTTTAATAGAGAAAAAATAATAAGAGGCATAGTAACTGCTTGTCAAAAAAGACCAGTACCAAGAGCTATAATTGAAAATATTGCTGATGAAATAGAAAAAACATTAAATAACAATATGATTCTAGAAATTAGTTCAGAAGAAATAGGAGAAATGGTACTTGAAAAACTTAAACAAGTGGATGAAGTTGCATATGTAAGATTTGCATCAGTGTATAGACAATTTAATGATATAGATACATTTTTGCAAGAAATACAAAATTTAAGAAAAAATTAGCAATAAAAGTAAATGTTTAATTAAACATTTACTTTTATAATATAGGAATGCAAGTTAAAAAAGTCAATTATTCTTATTTCAGTTGAGAAATATATATTTAAATTATTGCACAAAAATTAGAAATTAATGATAGATAATTAACAGTGAAAGATAAAACTGAAGTCTTAGTTTTTTTTGAATCAATTTTTATAATAGTTTGATTTGTACATTTACTGTCAATTGTCAATTTTAAAAATATAGATTAGAATTTAGCATTAAAATTATTAATTGGAAACATACATAACTTAAAGTTTAAATTTAAATTCCTATATAAGTAAAAAAGATTAAAATTATAAAATATATTATAATTTTATAATAAAAGTTTTGAATTTTATAAATAAACAGTTAGAAAGTGTGGAGTTATGGAAATTTTAAAAAATGATAAAAACAAATTTTTGAAATATAGAGTAGGTAATATAAACGTGGTATTTTCAACTGCGGAAGGAAATCTTAGTTTTAATAAAAGAACTGAAGAAGGGATATATAATTTAAATAAATTGAAGGATACTTTTAAAGTAAATAATGTTGTATACTTAAATCAAATTCATAGTGATATTATATACGAACTTAAAAACAATGATATAGTAAACTTAGAAGGAGATGCCATTATTACTGATGAAAAATCTGTTGCTATAGGAGTATTTAATGCAGACTGTGTGCCAGTAATAATAGTAGATGAAAAAAGTAAAGTGATTGCAGCTATACATAGTGGCTGGAAAGGAACTATAAAAAAAATAGTCTATAAGACAATAATGAAGATGATTAAAGATTATAATTGTAAAGAAGAAAACTTAAAAGTATTTATAGGGCCGCATAATAAAGTATGTTGTTATGAGGTAAGTGAAGAATTAATAGATAATTTTAAGGAAGAGTATGTTAATATTAATATAAATGAAGGTAGACATTTAAACTTAGAAAAATGTATAATATCACAAATAAATGAGTTTAATATCTTACCTGAAAATATTAATCTATTAGGGGTTTGTACTCATTGTTCAAAGGAATACAAATTATTCTCTTATAGAAAATCAGAAGAAAGAGAGGGAAGACTATTCTCATTTGTATATATAGAATAGAGTAATATTATGTCAGATAAAAGAATTTTAGTTGTAGATGATGAGGAACATATTGTAGAGTTAATTAAGTTTAATTTAGAAAAAGAAGGATGCACTGTCTTTACTGCAAATAGTGGGGATGTTGCACTAAAAATTGCAAAGGATAAAATGCCAGATCTTATACTATTAGATCTTATGCTTCCAGGAATAGATGGCTTAGAAGTTTGCAAACTTATAAGAAAAGATGAAAATATATCAGAGATTCCTATAATAATGATAACAGCGAAAAGTGAAGAGATAGATAAAATAGTTGGACTTGAAATAGGAGCAGATGATTATATAACGAAGCCATTTTCAGTTAGGGAAATGGTTGCTAGAGTTAAAGCTATTATGAGAAGAACATCAAATAAAAAAGAAGTTAATAATTTTAGTTTTGATAATATATATATAAATTTTGATAAACATGAAGTTAAAAGAGATGGTGAAAAAATAGAACTTACGCTAAAAGAATTTGAACTTTTAGAGATACTTATAAAAAATGAAGGAAAAGTTGTTACAAGAGAATTTCTTTTGGATAAAATATGGGGTTATGAATATATTGGTGAAACAAGGACAGTAGATGTTCACATAAGGCATTTAAGACAAAAAATAGAGAGTGATGATAAAAATCCTATATATATTCAAACTATAAGAGGGATAGGATATAAATTTAATAATGAAAAAAACTAAAAAAAATTCATTAATGAAAAGAAAGTTAACAATATATATATTGCTTGCTATAATTGCAGTATTTGTATTGGTAACTACGTTGTTTATAAACTCAATAAGTTATCAAAAAGAAGAAAATACAAAAAGAAATTTTAAAATTTATACTGAGATGATTAATGATGTATTGAAAGAAAAAAATTCAGAAGAAGAGTTTGGGAAAATAGTAAATACATTAAAAGATCAAAAAATAAGAGTTACAATTTTAGATTTAGAAGGTAATTTAATAGTTGACAGTTTTAAAGATGAATATGATAGTGAAGAGTATAATATTAAATCGGAAATACTAGAATCTACGGAAAATGGACAAGGCTTCAATGTAAGAAGAAGTGAATATTTAAATAAAAATATGATTTATTATGCTGAAAAATTTGATAGTTATATAATTAGAATTTCTGAAGTTGTTGAAATAATCAATAGTGATGATAAAGCATATATATATATATATGTATTATCTATAATAAGTACTGTGGGTTTTTCTATTTGGATAGCTAGTAAATTATCATATATAATATCTAAACCTATTAGTGATTTAGAAAAAACGACATCGTTAATTGCAGAAGGAGAACTTTGGAGGAGAGTTAAAATTTCTTCAAAGGATGAAATTGGTCAATTAGGTGAAAGTTTTAATGAAATGGCAGATAAATTAGAATTAACCTTAAATGAAGTGAAAGAAAAACAAAATAGATTATCAGCAATATTACAAAGTATGGACAGTGGTGTTATAGCTATTGATATAAACAATAATATAATAATGGTAAATCCATATGCTAAAAAGATATTTAATATTTGTGAAGATGTTATAGGCAAAAATATTAAATGTATAGGTACTGATTTTGATATTTTTTCTATATTTCAAGATGCTGATGAAAATTATAATGAGATTAAAATTGAAAAGCCTAAAGAAATTTATTTAAGGATAAGAACTGCGAATATAATAAATAGAAATCAACATATAGGTAAGGTGGCTGTAATTCAAGATGTTACCGATATAAAGAGGCTAGAAAATGTAAGAAGTGAATTTGTTGCAAATGTATCACATGAACTTAAAACCCCATTAACTTCTATTAAAGGTTTTACAGAAACTTTAAGATATGTAGATGATGATGAAACTAGAAATAAATTTTTAGGGATAATAGAAGAGGAAAGTGATAGGTTAACAAGATTAATATCAGATATACTTGCACTATCAGATATTGAAAGAGAAAAAGAATTCAAGTTAGTAGATGTAAATATAAATGATATAATAGTAAATATATTTGAACTTATGAAAAATTCAGCTAAAAATAAAAATATTAAATTAGATTTAGAATTGGATAATGTAGGCGCTGTAAAAGGTGATGTCGATAAGATAAAGCAAATGATAATAAATCTTGTAGACAATGCTATAAAATACTCAGAGGGTGAAAATATAATAGTTAGAAGTATAAATTCTAAGAATTATTGTATATTAGAAGTAGAAGATGATGGTGTAGGAATATCTAAAGAACATTTATCAAGGCTTTTTGAAAGATTCTATAGAGTAGATAAAACTAGGTCTAGAGCTAGTGGTGGTACTGGACTTGGACTTGCTATAGTAAAACATATAGCATTAAAATTACAAGGTGAAATTGGTGTAGAAAGTACATTAGGAAAAGGTACAAAGTTTATAATTAAATTACCTTATATATAAAATAAAAAATTCCTTGTAGAAGGAATTTTTTATTTTATATATGTTTGTTTTTCAATACGTATATTGACTAATAAGCTTAATTAATATATTATAACATAATGGTATAGATAGCTTTAAATATGGATATAAGTTATATATATCTGTAAAATTGTACATAATCATATATAGTATAGAGAAAAATAATATATATTATTTAAAACTAGCCTATATAATTTTTAGATAAGGAGGAAGAAAATGAAAAATATTGTAGCAAAAGTTCTTCCTAATAGCATAGCAGAAGAAGTAGAAATTGAAAGTGGAGATAAACTTTTAAGTATTAATGGAAATGAAGTTAAAGATATTATAGATTACAAATTCTTAATTACAGATGAATACTTAGAAATAGAAGTTGAAAAGCCTGATGGTGAAATATGGGAAATAGAAATAGAAAAGGATTATGATGAAGATTTAGGTATAGTTTTTAAAGAAGCAATTTTAGATAAACCTATGAGTTGTCATAATAAATGTATATTCTGTTTCATTGATCAATTGCCAGAGGGAATGAGAAAAACTTTGTATTTTAAAGATGATGATTCTAGATTATCTTTTTTACAAGGTAACTTCCTAACATTAACAAACATGAAAGAAGAAGACATAGATAGGATAATTAAATATAGAATTAGTCCTATAAATGTTTCAGTACATACTACGAATCCAGAATTAAGAAAGCAAATGCTTAATAATAGATTTGCAGGTAATATATATGATATATTAAAAAAGCTTGCAAATGCAGGTATTAAAATTAATACTCAAATTGTTTGTTGTAAAGGCATAAATGATGGTGAAGAACTTATAAGAACTATTGAGGATTTATATAAGTTATATCCTAATATAGAAAATCTAGCTGTTGTGCCATTAGGGGTTACAAAGTATAGAGAAAGTTTAGCAAAACTAAAATTATTTGATAAAGAAAGTTCAAAAGATCTTATAGTATATGTTTCAAAATTACAAGAAAGATATATAAAAGAAACTGGAAGTCCTTTTGTTAGATTATCAGATGAATTTTATGTAATGGCAGACATGGAAGTTCCAAGTGAAGAACATTATGGAAATTATGAACAATTAGAAGATGGAATAGGTATGATACGAATGCTTAAAAATACCATTGAAACTGATGTTGATAATTTAAATGAAACTGGAAAAGGAACATTTACTATAATTACTGGAGTTTCCGCAGAGAGATTTATAAAAGATGCTGCAAAAAAAATAATGAAAGTAAACTCTAATATAACTATTAATGTTATAGGGGTTGAAAATGACTTCTTTGGAAGAACAATAACGGTAGCGGGATTATTAACAGGAAGTGATATAATAAGAGCAGCTAAAGAAAATGTTCTTGGAGAATACATAATAATGCCTAATAACATGTTGAAAAGAGGATATGAATTAGGTGATGAAGGTAATGGATTATTGTTAGATGATTACACTGTTGCACAATTAGAAGAAATTTTAGAAAGAAAAATATTAATATGTGATTATTCAGGTGATGACCTTATAAACATAATTAATGAACAGTTAAGGGAGGATTAAATATGGGAAAACCAGTAGTTGCTATAGTTGGAAGACCTAATGTTGGTAAATCAACATTATTCAATAAATTAGCAGGAAAAAGAATAGCTATAGTTCAAGATACACCAGGAGTTACAAGAGATAGAATTTATGCAGAGGCTGAATGGCTTAATCATAATTTTACAATGATAGATACAGGTGGTATAGAACCAACTAATGAAGATATTATAATGGCTCAAATGAGAAGACAAGCGAATATAGCAGTTGAGACAGCGGATGTTATCGTATTTATTGTAGATGGAAAAGCTGGACTTCATCCATCAGATTACGAAGTTGCTCAAATGCTTAGAAAAAGCAACAAGCCTATAGTTTTAGTTGTAAATAAAGTTGATAGAATAGAATTAGAAGATAATGCGTATGAGTTTTATAACTTAGGAATGGGAACACCTGTTACTATATCAGCATCACAAGGATTAGGTCTTGGAGATATGCTAGATGAAGTTGTAAAACACTTTAATAGTGATGGCGAAAATGAAGAAGATGATGAATATGTAAGAATAGCTATGATAGGAAAACCTAATGTAGGTAAATCTTCATTAATAAATAAACTTTTAGGTGAAGATAGAAATATAGTTAGTAATATTCCAGGAACAACAAGAGATGCTATTGACAGTAAATTAGAAACAGAAGAAGGCAAGTTTATATTAATAGATACTGCTGGATTAAGAAGAAAAAGCAAAGTAAAAGAAGAAATCGAAAGATATAGTGTAGTTAGAACACTTGCAGCTATAGAAAGAGCAGATATATGTATATTAATGATAGATGCTACAGAAGGCTTAAGTGATCAAGATGAAAAAATAGTGGGATATGCTCACGAGTTAAACAAAGCTATAATGGTAATTGTTAATAAATGGGATTTGGTTGAGAAAGATGACAAAACTATGAAAGAATTCCAAGCTAATATAGCAAAAGGATTATCATTTATGAGTTATGCTACATATCTATTTATTTCTGCAAAAACTGGTCAAAGAGTAAATAGAGTTCTTAAAGTTGCAAAAGACTGTTATAGTAATTACAGTAAAAGAATTGCAACTGGTGTTTTAAATGATGTAATAAGTAGAGCAGTACTTATGAAAGAACCACCAATAGTTGCGCTAAGAAGGTTAAAAATATTCTATGTAACACAAGTTGGAACTAAACCACCAACATTTATATTCTTTGTTAATGATCCTAATTTACTTCACTTCTCTTATGAAAGATATTTAGAAAATCAATTAAGAGAAAGCTTTGATTTTAAGGGTACAGGTATAAAATTAATATTTAGACAAAGAAAAGAAGATTAGAATTTTAAAACTTCATTTAGTATGATATTATATAATAACATACTAAATGAAGTTTATTTATATTTAAAATAGGATAACTTATTAAGGTTATGTGTAAATTTGAAAAAATTTAGTTAAATACCAAGTTAATAATGTAAATAAATAAATCATAGATTTTTATTAGAGAAATTAAAATATTGAGTATAAAATTCTATTTAGAAATTTTAAATAAATTTGGAGGTGTAATTTATGAATTTAAATAAAGTATGTTTTTTAGGAGCTGGAAGTTTTGGAACTGCATTAAGTGTTATGTTAGCTAAAAAGGGTATAGAAGTAGCTATTTGGGCTCATAGCAATAATACAATTGAGGATATTAATTTAAGAAGGGAAAACATAAAATATTTACCTAATATAATTATACCGAATAATATTAATGCTTATAGTGATATGGAATGTGCTATTAAAGATAGTAAAATAGTAGTCTTGGCAGTTCCATCCCATGCTATAAGAGATGTTAGTAAAAAAGCTTCGAAATATATAAATAAGGATCAAATTTTGGTTACTGTAGCTAAGGGACTGGAAAATAAAACTTTTAAAAGAATGTCCGAAATAATAAAAGAGGAAATACCAATTTCAGAAGTTGTAGTTTTAAGTGGACCATCTCATGCGGAAGAAGTTGCACTAGATATACCTACTACAGTAGTTGTTGCGTCAGAAGATATGAATGCAGCAAAAATAGTTCAGGATGTTTTTATGTCTAATAAATTTAGAGTATACACTAATAGTGATATTATTGGTGTTGAAATAGGTGGAGCATGTAAGAATATAATTGCACTAGCAGCTGGTATTTCAGATGGTATAGGATATGGAGATAATACAAAAGCAGCACTTATGACAAGAGGTATGAGTGAAATAATAGATATAGGTGTAAAACTAGGTGGAAAGAGAGAAACTTTTAATGGTCTTACAGGAATGGGAGACTTAATAGTTACTTGTACTAGTATGCATAGTAGAAATAGAAGAGCAGGAATTCTTATAGGTGAAGGACTTAGTGCTGAAGAAGCTACAGAAAAAGTAGGTATGGTTGTAGAAGGAATCAAAGCTTGTCGTGCTTTTTATGAACTTAAAAATAAAGACAATGTTTCAATGCCAATAACAGATACTTTATATAAAGTTTTATTTGAAAATAAAGATCCTAAATATGGTGTATATGAATTAATGTCCAGAGATAAAAAGGATGAACAAAATATAGAGTAGAAAAAATGATAAAAATAGAGCTTAACTTTATTAAAGTTTAAGTTCTATTTTGTTGTTTAAAATTATAAAAATTATCTACAAGTTTATATGTAAGGTTAAATTAAGGTTAATGTTATTTTTATGTAAGTTAATGAATATATAATAAATTTTGTAAGATAAAAAAATATTTACTAAGATTTAAGGAGAGATTTAAATGAAAAAGAGATTTTTAGCATTAATGATAGTAGCAATAATACCATTTTCAATGGTTGGATGTGGAAATAGCAATAAAACAGTAAAAAATGATAAAAAAATAGAACAAAGTAATAAAGAAGAAAAGAACGAAAATATAATGGAATTTGACAATATGGGAATAGCATTTACTAAACCTGAAGGATTTAATGAAATGAAAGAAAATCAGGGAATTGTAGACATAATGGCAACTGGAGAAGGAAATGATGGAGTTTATGGAACGGTAGTTGGTACATATGCAAGTAGTAGAGGAATTAAAGAAATGCAAGACTTTTCAAAGGAAAATGAAAGTAAATTAGCTGACGATAAAAAATTGACTAAAGAAGAGGAACAAAAGTCAATTGAAGAGTATTCAAAAAAGATGGGAGAAGTATTTAAACCTTTATTTGAAATAGTTGCAGTAGAAAAGGATAAAGTGAAAAAGGAAACTTTAGATGAATTAAAAGTTAAGTATAATAATAGTGAAAAAGTAGGAGAACAAAAAAATATAGAATATTATTTAATGTTTGGAGCAAAAGATGAAAGTCTTAAGGGATTAAATAATGAAGAAAAGAAAGAATATGAAGAATATTTATCTAAAGTTAGTGAAATAAAAAGTAGTATAAAAACTATTGATATAGTTACTGTAAAAGATGAAATGGATAAAATAAAATCTTCCAATATTGTAGAATTTAATTCAAAAGATGTTAAAGGTAATGAAGTTTCTTCAGATATGTTTAAAGATTATAAATTAACTATGATTGATATATGGGGAACTGAGTGTGGACCATGTGTCAGCGAAATGCCAGAACTTGAAGAGTTATACAAAGAACTTAAAAACGAAAAAATAAACCTTATAGGAGTTGTAAATAATGCTAAAGATGAAGAAACTACTAAGGTTGCAAAAGAAATATTAGAAAAAAAAGGAGTATCATATACGAATATAGTTCCAGATGAAAAGTTGGAAAAAGGTATATTAAAAGATGTTGTAGGAACACCAACAATATTATTTGTAAATGACAAAGGTGAAATAGTTGGAGATCCTATTATCGGTGGAAGAGGCAAAGATGAGTATAAGAAAATAATTTCAGAAGTTGTAAAATAGTAATTTGATTTAGGGAGTAAGTGGGTATGAAAAAGATGATTTTGAAATATTCTATTTTAGCTATGAGTATTTCATTTATAATTATTGGGGTATATAGAGATGAGGCGAATATGGTATTACAAAAAGCTATAAATATATGTTTGGAGTGTATAGGAATTGGATAAAAGAAGAATAACACAAATAATTACAACTATACTTACAAACAGTAATATAAATGGATTTTTAAATGGAACAATATTTAAAGGAAAATCCAAGAAAGCTTGTGTTCCGGGACTTAATTGTTATTCTTGCCCAGGAGCATTAGGCTCATGCCCTATAGGTTCATTACAAGCGGTTATAGGAAGTATGAAATATAATCTTTCTCTTTATGTTATAGGAATAATGATGTTCTTTGGTGTTTTGTTTGGAAGATTTATCTGTGGATTTTTATGTCCATTTGGACTTATACAAGATTTATTAAATAAAATTCCATTTAAGAAGATTAAAGTAAATAAAAAAATTAATAATATAATGAAATACTTTAAATACGTAATATTAATGGTGTTTGTAATTATATTACCTATGTTTTGGGTTAATGATGTTGGTATGGGAAGTCCTTATTTTTGTAAATTAATATGCCCATCAGGTACATTAACAGCGGGTATACCACTAGCAATATTAAATAAGCCCTTAAGAGCAACTTTGGGATTTTTGTTTCAATGGAAAGTATTTATTTTAATTATAACTATATTATTATCAATAATAATATATAGACCATTTTGCAGATATATATGTCCATTAGGGGCAATATATTCAGTATTTAATCCTATAAGTTTTTATAAAATGGATATAGATAAAAGTAAATGCAATGGATGTAAAGCTTGTGAAAGAAAATGCAAGATGAATATAGAAGTATATAAAAATCCTAACAGTTTGGAATGTATAAGATGTGGAGAATGCGCTAAAGTATGTAAACAAAATGCTATAGTTACAGGGTTTACTACAAAAAATCAACTTATAAAAAATAGTAAAAATAAATCTGAAAATATATAAATATAAAAAGAACTATAAAATTAGAGTTAACAACTTAATTTTATAGTTCTTTTTATATTTAAAGCATAATAACTTGTATTATAGGGTAGAAGAAAACTTAATTATCAGGTATTAAAACAAAAAATATCATTCATGACTTTTAATTGAAGAGAAAACAAATAAGTACACAAAAGATTAAGATAATATTATTAAAAAATAGTCTATAAAAGAAATGTTAGGAATATATATATAATGTAAATATTTAGTTATGGGAGGGTGGAACTTGGAAAACTTTGATATATATAATGATATAGCAGAAAGAACACAAGGAGATATATATGTAGGTGTAGTTGGACCAGTTAGAACTGGAAAATCAACTTTCATAAAAAGGTTTATGGAAATGATGGTTATACCTAACATAGAAAATGATCATAAGAAGGAGAGAGCTAAAGATGAACTTCCACAAAGTGGATCAGGAAAATCTATTCATACAACAGAACCTAAGTTTGTACCTAATGAAGCTGTAGAAGTAAAACTTGAAAATGGTGCTACATTTAAGGTTAGAATGGTGGATTGCGTTGGATATATAGTAAAAAATGCAATAGGATATAATGAACAAGATGTACCTAAAATGGTAAATACACCATGGTTTAATCATGAAATACCTTTTGAGGAAGCAGCAGAAATAGGAACTAAAAAAGTTATTACTGATCATTCAACTATAGGTATTATGGTAACAACAGATGGATCAGTTACTGGACTTAATAGAGAAGATTATATAGAAGCAGAAGAAAGAGTTGTTGCAGAATTAAAATCTATAAATAAACCATTTATAATATTATGCAACTGTAAAAATGTTGATGCCCCAGAAAGTAAAGAGTTAAAAAAAGAATTGCAGGAAAAATATGACATTCCAGTTCAGTTAGTGAATATAATGGAAATGAGTGAAAAAGAGGTATCAGACATATTTAATGATGTACTTAAAGAGTTCCCTGTTAAGGAAATTAACATAGACATGCCAGAATGGATAGAAGACCTTGACAGCAAACATTGGTTAAAGGTTAATATCATGACTATACTTAGAAGTATGAGCAAAGACATAGTTAAAGTTAGAGATATTAAAAAAGCTTTACAATGTTTCGAAGGAATAGAATTTTTATCAGATATAAAAGTAAAAGAAATGAAGATGGGTAATGGAACTTCAAGATTAGATATAGTTCCAAAACAAGAATTGTTTTACAGAATAATAGGTGAAACATGCAACTTGGATATTAAAAATGAAAGTGAATTATTAAAAACTATTGAAAGTTTCCATAAAGCAAAAATAGAATATGATAAGATAAAAGATGCATTAATAGAAGTTAATAATACAGGCTATGGATTAGTTGCACCTCAATTGTCAGAAATGAGATTAGAAGTTCCAGAACTTGTGAATAGCGGAAGTAGAAAAGGCATTAAATTAAAAGCTTCAGCACCATCACTTCATATTATAAGAGCTGATATAGAAACAGAAGTTCCTATAATGGGTACAGAAAAGCAAAGTGAAGAGTTTTATAAATCAATATTAGATCAATTTGAAAATGATCCTTCTCAAATTTGGCAAAGCAATATGTTTGGAAAACCATTAGAAGAAATTGTTAAAGAAGGTTTACAAAGTAAATTATATAAAATGCCAGAAGATGTACAACATAAACTTCAAAAAACATTGCAAAAAATAATAAATGAAGGTAGTGGAGGATTAATTTGCATAATACTATAACGAAATAAAGAAAATATATAAAGAATATAATTCGTGAAAATGATAATATCTCAGAATAAAATAATTATATTATTTTATTCTGAGATATTTTTGTATGAAAAATATGCAATAATGAAAAAATAAGATATATAGTAATTTCAAAAAAAGATAAAAATACTGCAAATAAAAATATCTATGAATATTAAAATTCATTTTTTGGAAAATAATTAATATTTATAAATAAAAACATTACTTTGAAATATTTTAAATATGTTGTAAAATAATTATTAATAGAGTATTAAAAGTTGCAAAATATAGTATTTATAATTATATTTTATCTAGAAGGGCATAAATTAGTTCTATTTAGATAATTTACCTAAATTCGGGAGGTACATAATAAATGAAAAAAGTAGTAGTTATTTTTAATGGTGGAACAATTGCAATGAAAGTAGATGAAAGAATTCATGCAGCTGTACCAAGCTTAAGTGGGGAAGAAGTTATGTCAATGGTAACTGGGATTGAATCTCATGCAGTAGTTGAATCTCATAATTTCTCATCATTACCAAGTCCACATGTTACACCAGAACTTATGCTAGAATTATCTAACTATGTTAAAACATTTTTAGATAGAGATGATGTTGATGGTGTAGTTGTAACACACGGAACAGATACTTTAGAAGAAACAGCATATTTCTTGCATTTAACAATAAATAGTGATAAGCCAGTTGTTGTTACAGGATCAATGAGAAATGGCTCAGAACTTGGATATGATGGACCAGCTAATTTATCAGCAGCAATTTGCACAGCTATTTCTGATGAGTCAAGAGGTAGAGGTGTACTTGTATGTTTAAATGATGAAATAAACGCAGCTAGTGAGGTTACTAAATCTCATTCAATGAAATTAAATACATTTGAAAGTCCAGAATTCGGATTAGTTGGTATAGTTGATGATAATAAAGCTCATTTCTATAGAGAAAGTTTAGATCATGATTATATTGATATTGATAAAATTGAAACAAATGTAGATTTAATAAAGGCTTGTGCAGGAATGGATGGAAAACTTGTAGATTTTTGTGTTGAAAATGGTGCAAAAGGCTTAGTAATTGAAGCTATGGGAAGAGGAAACATACCACCAAAAATGGCGGCATCAGTGAAGAATGCAATATGTAAAGGTATTCCTGTAGTGCTAGTTTCAAGATGTTATAGAGGAAGAGTCTTAGATAGCTATGGATATGAAGGCGGTGGAAAAGACTTAAGAACAGCTGGTGTAATTTTTGGAGATGATATGCCAGGACAAAAAGCTAGAATAAAATTAATCATAGCATTAGGAAAAACTAATAGTATTGATGAAATAAGAGAAATTTTTGAAAATGGACGTTACTAATACGAATAAAAAAATAAATTTATAAAAAAATATACGTAAATTTCATTGACATAGATTAAAAGAATTGATATCATTAAATCAAGGAAAAGGTGAACGAAAAAATAAAAATAATAAACAAAGTTTGCTTTTAAACGAATAATATGACTTGGTGATATAGAAAATATTAAGAAAAATAGAAGTCACTAGGTTATACTAGTGACTTTTTATTTTTAATTAAATAGAAGTCATTAAATTAAAAATTAGATTTTAAAAGTGGATTGTGTTTTATTAGACAATTAAATTATAAAATTTATGTTTTCGGAGGGTAAGATGGAGAGTTATTTTAATCTAAAAGAAAATGGAACAGATGTAAGACGGGAATTTATAGGGGGAATTACAACATTTTTAACTATGGCATACATAATAGCTGTTAATGCTAACATATTAGGAGCTGATGGAGTAGGAATGGCTCCAGGTGCAATAGTAACAGCAACTTGTTTGACAGCTGGATTAACAACAATATTAATGGGGATGTATGCAAATTTACCATTTGCTTTAGCACCAGGTATGGGGTTAAATGCGTTCTTTGCTTTTTCAGTAGTAATTGGTATGGGAATATCTTGGCAGACTGCATTAACAGCGGTGTTTGTAGAAGGAATCATATTTATTATATTATCTTTAACTAATGTAAGAGAACAAGTAGTTAATGCAATACCAACTAATTTAAAATATGCAGTTACTTCAGGAATAGGATTATTTATTGCATTTATAGGGTTTAAAAATGCAGGAATAGTAGTTGCAAATAAAGACACATTTGTATCAATGGGACATTTAGTTACTCCAACAGTGATAATTACAGCAGTAGGAGTATTTACAATAGTACTATTATCTAAAAAGAATGTTAAGGGTTCAATACTTTGGGGAATATTAGTGAGTTCAATTGTAGCATGGGCATTTGCAATTATATCACCAGAGGCTGCTTTGGAATATGGAATAAGAGTGCCAGAAAAAATTTTTAAGTATGAATCTTTAAAACCTATAGCATTTAAGTTAGATTTCTCTTTCTTAAATAGCAAAGAACATTTGTTTCAGTTTATGACAATAGTTTTCACTTTTTTATTTGTAGACTTTTTCGATACGGTTGGAACATTGATAGGTGTGGCTTCTAAGGTTGGAATGGTAGATGAAGAGGGCAGAGTTAAAAATGCAGGAAAGGCTTTAATAGTAGATGCTGTTGGAACAACTATGGGAGCAGTATTAGGTACATCAACAGTAACAACTTTTGTTGAGAGTTCTGCTGGTGTAGCAGAGGGAGCTAGAACAGGACTTGCATCAGTAGTTACAGGAATATTATTTTTAATAGCATTATTCTTCTCACCATTATTTGTAGCTATACCATCTGCAGCAACAGCTCCAGCTTTAATAGTGGTAGGATTTTATATGATTGATAGTATAAAAAATATAGATTTTTCAGATTATGTAGAAGGTGTTCCAGCATTCTTAACAATAGCATTAATGCCATTAACTTATAGTATTGGAGATGGGTTAACTGTAGGAATATTATCTTATGCAATATTAAGTTTATTATCAAATATTTTTTCAGAGAAGAAGAGAAAAGTTTCGTATGTTATGTATATACTTGCAGTGATTTTTCTAATAAAGATTATTCTTGCTTAATAACTATGAAGATATAAAACAAATTTATTAATTGAAAATAAGTTGTGATAAAGTTATTTGAAATTTGCTTTTTCACAACTTTTTTATTTGTATATATATAAATATTCTTATACTAAAATAGAAATTAATAGAGTATTTTAAAGTAAAACTTCTATTTCTGTAACAATTTAACTATTATTGGAATAACATAGTTTATATCATTAAAATAGATTGTAAGGTGATTATGATTATGAAACTAAATAATAGAATTATTGATATTGGAGAATATCATTTTAAAAATTTAGATCTTTTAAAGAAAACTAAAACTTTAAATGGAGAAGAAGTTTTTGATTTAAGTATTGGTGATCCTAAAATGCCAGTTCATGAAAACATAAAAAAAGCACTTGTAGAAAGTTTAAATTTAGAAGGTTTTAATAATTATCCACCATATGAAGGTATTGAAGAGTTAAAGTATAAGATAATAGAATATTATCACAATGTATTCAATGTAAATTTAACTAAGGAAGAGGTAGTAGTTTTAATAGGATCAAAGGAGGGGATTAGCAATATAGTACCTTCTGTGTGTGATGTAGGTGATTATGTTATAGTTCCTGATCCTGGTTACCCAGTGTATAAGATAGCTACTAAATTGTGGGGGTGCATTCCATATAGTGTACCTTTAAAAGAAAATAAGGGATACTTAATTGAAACTTCAGAGATACCACAAAAAATAACTGAAAAAGCTAAATTAATGTTTGTGAATTATCCTAATAATCCAACAGGAGCAGTTGCAAATAAAGAAGGGTTTGAAGAACTTATAGAATTTAGTTATAAAAATAACTTGGTTTTATGTAATGATTCAGCATATAATGAAATAGTAGATAAAGATGAAAAAATTATAAGTTTATTACAATTTGATAAAGAAAAACGTTGTATTGAATTTGGAAGTTTATCTAAGATATATAATATGACAGGATTTAGAATAGGATATGCAGTTGGAAATAGTGAAGTTATAGAAAGATTATCTAATATAAAAAGTAATTTAGATTCAGGACAATTTATACCAATTCAAAAAGCGGCAGTAGAGGCTTTATCAATAAATAGAGAGTATAATAAAGAAATAGTTTCAGAATATAGCAAAAGAAAAGAAGTTGCAAAAAAAATTTTAAAAGAAAAAAATATAAAATTTTTTGATGGAAAGGGAACATTTTATATTTGGTGTAGAACTCCTAAAGGATATACTTCAAATGAATTTTGTTTAGAACTGTTAAATAGATATGGAATAATTGTTACACCAGGTGAGGTTTTTGGGATTGTTGGATATGATTATTTTAGGATATCCTTAACTGAAAATTCTGAGGTTATAGAAAAATGTCTTTCAAGACTTGACAAATACCAGTAAAAATTATAAAAATTATAGTATATGTTTTTAAATTGTATAAAATATAACTAGATAATTGTGATATGGATAATATTTTAGTATTTTAGGTTAAATACAGAAATATAAAATATTTTATCCATATCTTTTAAATTTTTAAACTAATATTGAATAAAGTAACTAAAATTTGTAGAGGATATTATAAGATTTAAGGATGTTTTTTTATAAGAGAGTTTAGAATATGATATAATTAGTTAATATTATATTTATGGGAATAGTAAAAATAAAACATGATTTACTGTAAAAAAATTAATTTTACTTTAGATTTCTACAAATTAATCGGAAATGCTAAATAATTCATGTATTTTTAGCTTGAAATTGACAATGTAAATTTTGTATAATAGAGTGAATAGAGAATTTACAAAGAACTCGGAAGGATGCGTTGGTTTATGATTAAAAGCATGACGGGCTTTGGGCGTGGGAGTGCAACTTGTGAGCACTCAAATTTTATTGTAGAAATAAAAAGTGTTAATCACAGATATTTTGAATTAAATGTTAGAATGCCAAGAGCTTTAATTTCATTAGAAGATAATATAAGAAAAGTTTTGAGTGAAAAAATTAAAAGAGGAAAAGTAGATGTTTTTATAACTCAAAAATCTGTAGAAAAGGAAAATGTAGAAGCTGTTTTAAATGAAAATCTTGTTAAAAGCTATTTAAATTGTTTGAAAGAAATTCAGGGATTAACTGGAGTTAGAGATGATATTTCAGTAATGAGTTTAGCAAGACTTCCAGAGGCAATAACATTAAAGCAAAATGAAGAAGACTTAGAAGAGGTATGGAAAGAACTTAAGGCTTCTTTAGATATTGCGGTAGAAGCTCTTGTCTCAATGAGAGAAGAGGAAGGAAAAAAATTAAGCGAAGATATAAATTCTAGATGTAACTTAATAAATGAGTATGTTGACAATATACAAGATAGAGTTCCAAAAATGATAGATGAGTATAGGGAAAAATTAAGAAAAAGATTAAATGACCTATTACAAGATACTAATATAGATGAAAATAGATTTTCAATGGAAGTTGCATTACTTGCAGATAAAACTGCAATTGATGAAGAGTTAGTAAGACTTAATAGTCACATATGTCAAGTAAAGGAAACTTTACTTATAAATGAACCTATTGGTAGAAAACTTGACTTTATAATACAAGAAATGAATAGAGAAGCAAATACAATAGCTTCAAAGGTTGTTGATTTAAATATTACTAATGTAATTTTAGAAATAAAAAGTGAAATAGAAAAAATCAGAGAACAAGTTCAAAACATAGAATAACAGGAGGTACTAATGGGTATAAAATTAATTAATATAGGATTTGGCAATATAGTTTCAGCAAATAGATTAGTTGCAATCGTAAGTCCAGAATCAGCGCCAATAAAAAGAATAATTCAAGAGGCAAGAGATAGAGGTATGCTTATTGATGCTACATATGGAAGAAGAACAAGAGCTGTAATAATAACAGATAGTGATCATGTTATATTATCAGCAGTTCAACCAGAAACAGTTGCACACAGATTATCATCAAAAGACGAAGATCATCATATAGATGAAGAAGATGAATAAAATGAATAGTAAAGGTCAATTATTAGTTATATCGGGGCCTTCAGGAGCTGGAAAGGGTACTGTGTGCAAAGCTTTATTAGAAAAAAATGAAATATGGATTTCAGTTTCAGCTACAACAAGAAAGCCACGTAATGGTGAGGTTGATGGAGTAAATTATTTTTTTACTTCTAGAGAAGAATTTTTAGAGAGAATAGAAAATAATGATTTTCTTGAATATGCTGAAGTATATGGTAATTTTTATGGTACTCCAAAATCAAAAGTTTTTGAGATGCTAGAAGAAGGAAAAGATGTAATACTAGAAATAGACATACAGGGTGCATTAAAAATAAAATCTGCATATCCAGATGGCATATTTATATTCATATTACCACCATCTATGGAAGAGTTAGAGTCACGTATAACAAATAGAGGAAGTGAAACACCAGAATCTTTAAAAACTAGACTAAGTGCTGCTTATGATGAAATATCTTTTGCATCAAAATACGATTATGCAGTAGTAAATGATGAAGTTCATAGGGCAGTAAAGAAAATTGAAAGCATTATTGTTGCTGAAAAATGTAGAGTATATAAAATAAAAGATGAAATTTTAGGGAGGTTTTAATTATGAAAAGAAATAGTTCAATGATTAACCCATCAGTTGTTAATTTATTAAATAAAGTTGAAAATAGATATTCACTAGTAGTTGCAGCATCTAAAAGAGCTAGACAGCTAATAGATGGATCAGAACCATTAATTCAAACAGATTCTGTAAAGCCTGTTACAATAGCTGTTAAGGAAATAGATGCCGATGCTCTTTATGTTAAAGAAGATAATGAGGATGTAAAGTAAGATGAGTGAATCAAAAACAGTTGTTATAGGAGTATGTGGAGGAATTGCAGTTTATAAAGCTTTAGATGTTATAAGTAGACTAAAAAAGCAAAATGTGAATGTCCATGTTATAATGACTAAATCAGCAACAGAGTTTGTTACACCACTTAGTTTTCAATCTTTAAGTCAAAATATGGTGGTTACAGATATGTTTGCAGAACCAAAGGCTTGGGAAATACAACATATTTCTTTAGCAAAGAAAGCAGATGTTATGGCAATAATTCCAGCTACAGCAAATATAATAGGAAAAGTTGCTAATGGAATAGCAGATGATATGTTATCTACAACTATAATGGCAACACATGCAAAGGTTATATTTGCACCAGCTATGAATACTAATATGTATAATAATCCTATAGTTCAGTCTAATATATCTAAGCTTAAGGAGTTTGGATATGATTTTATATGCCCAGCTAGTGGAAGATTAGCTTGCGGTGATGTAGGTGATGGAAAACTACAAGAAACAGATATTATAGCTGAACAAATTTTAAGTGCTTTAAATAGTAATAAAGATTTGCAAGGGAAAAAAGTATTGGTAACAGCAGGACCAACTATATCAAAAATAGATCCAGTTAGATATATAACAAATGGTTCTAGTGGAAAAACAGGTTATGCAATAGCAAAAGAAGCAAGAGATAGAGGTGCAAAAGTAACACTTATTTCTGGACCAACAAATCTAAAAAAACCTGTAGGTATAGAGGTTATAAATATAGAAACAAATGAAGAAATGCATGAAAGTGTTATGAAGCATTTTGATGATAGTGATATAGTAGTTAAGTCAGCAGCAGTTGCAGACTATAAAATTAAATGTTATTCTAATGAAAAAATAAAGAAAAATGATGGAGCTTTAAATTTAGAATTTATAAGAGATAATGATATTCTAAAAGAATTAGGAAGTTTAAAGAAAAATCAAATTTTAGTTGGATTTGCAGCAGAAAGTCATAACTTAATTGAAAATGCAAAAGGAAAGTTAGATAAGAAAAATTTAGACTATATAGTTGCAAATAATATAACTGAAAGTGGTGCTGGATTTAGATGTGATACTAATAAAGTCAGTATCATAAAAAGGGATAAGACAGTAATTCCATTAGAAGTTATGACTAAAAAGAAAGTGGCAGAAAAATTATTTGATATAATTAATGAAGATATAAAATAAAAAGCGACATGAGTCGCTTTTTATTTTATAATCAATCTTAACAAGAAAGGAGGTACTACTACTAAGCAAAATTTTTGTGATGAGAAAAAGTTTATATGTAAAATAGTATGAACTTAAGGTTATTTACATTTAGCTGAAAAGTTAGAGTTTAAAATTTGCTTTTATGAGTGGTAGGATGTTATAATGAAAAAATTTGCTGGAGTTGTTGTAAATAATGATGCAGTAAAACTTGATAGAATATTTACTTATAAAATTCCAAGTGAATTACAAGATAAGATATTATTAGGACAGAGAGTAAAAGTGCCTTTTGGTATGGGAAATAAGTATATAGATGGTTTCGTTATGGATTTTTATGATGATAATTATGTTGAAAGTGAAAATATAAAAAGAATAAAAGTTATAAAATGCATCTGTGATGAATTCTCATTAATGAAATCTAGTGATATAAAACTTATAGAGCTTATGAGAAAAAAGTATTTATGCACTTATTTAGAAGCTATAAAAGTTATAATTCCTAACGGAATAACAAAAGGTATGAAATTTAAAGTTAAGTCTGTAGTAGCAATCAAAAGTGAATTAACAGAAAAATATTTAAAAGAAAATTACATAAACATATATAATTTTATAAAAAAAAATAATGCTGAATTTACTAAAAGTGAGTTGGTAAATAATAATAAATTTTCATTATCATCTATAAATACATTGATAAAACATGACGTACTTAAAATAGAAGATAGTGTTGTAAATAGATATAATGACAAAGAATATAAGTTGTATGAAAGTAAAGTTTTAAATGAAGAGCAAAAGCATGCGGTAAATACAATTATGAATTCTGAAAAGAAACAGTTTTTAATACATGGAGTTACAGGTAGTGGGAAAACTGAGATATACATGAATTTAGTTTCTAAAATGATTCAATTAGGAAAAGATTCTATTATATTAATTCCAGAAATTGCGCTTACACCACAAATGGTAGAAAGATTTAAAGGTAGATTTGGAAAGAATGTAGCTATATTTCACAGTAAACTTAATGATGGCGAACGGTTTGATGAGTGGATGAGAGTAAAATTTAATAAAGTTAAGGTTGCAATAGGAGCTAGATCTGCTTTGTTTCTACCATTTAATAACTTAGGATTGATTGTTATAGATGAAGAACATGAGACTAGTTATAAGTCGGAGAGTGACCCTAAATATGTTTCAAGAGAAATAGCCGAAATGAAGTGTGAGCTTGAAGGATGTAAATTGATTTTAGGCTCTGCTACACCATCAATTGAAAGTTATTATAAGGCATTAACTGGTGAATATGAAATTTTATCTATAAAAAACAGAGCAGTAAATTCAAATCTTCCCAGTACTATGATTATAGATATGAGAGAAGAGTTAATTAGTGGAAATAGAACTATATTCAGTTCAGAATTATATAAAGATATAGATGAGGAATTGAAGAAGAAAAATCAAATTATTTTATTTTTAAATAGAAGAGGATATTCAACTTTTGTATCTTGTAGGTCTTGTGGATATGTTTTTAAATGTGATAAGTGTGATATTTCTTTGACGTATCATAATGCATATTCATCACTAAATTGCCATTATTGTGGAAGTAAGGTAGCACAACCTAAGGTTTGTCCTAAATGTAATAGTAAGTATGTAAAACATTTTGGTATAGGAACTGAGCAATTAGAGGCTCAAGTGAGGAAAGCCTTTCCACAGGCTAGAACATTGAGAATGGATTTTGATACTACTAGAGAAAAGAATTCCTATGAAAGAATATATAAGACTTTTAAAAATAAAGAGGCAGATATTTTAATAGGTACACAAATGATAGCAAAAGGTTTAGATTTTCCAGATGTTACATTAGTAGGAATAGTAGCAGCGGATTTATCCCTTAATATACCAGACTATAAATCAACAGAAAAAACATTTCAACTTATAACGCAAGTTTCAGGAAGAGCTGGTAGGGGAGTAAAATCAGGAAAGGTTATAATTCAAACATATAACCCGGATAATTACAGTGTGAAATATGCAGCAAATAATGATTATGAAAATTTTATAAAAGAAGAATTACAAATAAGAAAAATAATGGATTATCCGCCTTTTGCTAAAATTATGTGTATAAATTTTAGTAGTGAGAAAGAGGATATATTAATTAAAAAAATTCAAGAGTTAGGATATAGGTTAAAAGAATTTTTAAAAGAAGTAGATGTCTTATTATTGGGACCATGTCCATGTGGCATTTCAAAAATAAAAAACTTTTATAGGTGGCAAATTATTATAAAAGGTAATTTTAATGAAGAAATTCCATTAAAAATAAAGAATTTTATTTATGAAAATATAAATGATAATTATAATGATATAAGGATAGGGATGGATGTAAATCCTAATAATATGCTGTAAAATATATTATGTTATAATAGCTATTTAGAGTATAAAATTATTTAGTAAGAAAGGAAGATTTAATTTATGGCTATAAGAAATATTAGAACTCAAGAAGATGAGATATTAAGAAAAAAAAGCAAAAAAGTAAGTGAGATTGATGAGAGAGTATTAACTCTAATTGAAGATATGAAAGAAACAATGTATAAAGCAAATGGAGTTGGTCTTGCAGCAGTGCAGGTTGGTATACTTAAAAGACTTGTAGTAGTTGATATAGGTGAAGGCCCTATAGTTTTAATAAATCCTGAAATAATTGAAAGAAAAGGAGAAGTTTTAGGATATGAAGGATGTTTAAGTGTTCCAAATGAACAAGCAAAAGTAAGAAGACCTAAATATGTTAAAGTAAAAGCTATGAATGAAAATGGAGAACAAGTTATTTTAGAAGGTGAAGATTTTTTAGCAAGAGCTTTTTGCCATGAAATAGATCATTTGGATGGAATACTTTATATAGATAAAATAGAGATGTAGGTGATAATATGGAAAAATTAAAAATAGTATTTATGGGTACTCCAGATTTTGCAGTACCATCTTTAAAATTATTAATAGAAGAATGTGATGTTAAGGCAGTTTTAACTCAGCCGGATAGACCTAAAGGTAGAGGAAAAATGGTTGCTATGTCTCCAGTAAAAGAATTGGCAGTGGAATATAACATCCCAGTATACCAACCTATAAGACTTAGAAAAGAACAAGAAATAATTGATAAGATAAAAGAAATAGAGCCAGATTTCATAGTTGTTGTTGCCTTTGGGCAAATACTTTCAAAAGAAGTATTAGATATTCCTAAATATGGTTGTATAAACTTGCATGGGTCACTACTTCCAAGATTTAGAGGAGCTGCTCCAGTAAATTATGCAGTAATGGCAGGAGATAAAGTATCTGGAAATACAACAATGCTAATGGATGAAGGTTTAGATACTGGTGATATGCTTCTTAAAAATGAAGTTGAGATAGATGATGAAATGACTGCAGGAGAACTATATGATAAGTTAATGCAAACAGGAGCACCATTGCTATTAGATACATTAAATAAGTTAGTTAATAATGAAATAGTGAAAGAAAAGCAAGATGATACATTAACATGTTATGCTCACCTGTTAAACAGAGATATGGCTAATATAGATTGGAATAAAAGTGCTTATGAAATACATAATTTTATAAGAGGATTGAATCCATTCCCAATAGCATATAGTTATTATAATGATAAAATGATGAAGGTTTTAAAAAGTAAAGTATTAGAAGAAAAAACTAATAAAGAACCTGGAACTATATTAAAAGTAAATAAAGATGGAATAAGAGTAGCAACAAATGATGGTGTACTACTTATAATAAAAGTTCAATTTCCGAATAAAAAAGCACTAGAGGTATCTGAATATATTAAGGGAAATACTATAGAAGAAAATATAATTTTACATTGTTAAAATATATTTATTAAAAGATGGATAAAATGTAATATAAATAACATCAAATTGTAATGAAAAACATTTATAATTATTAAAAATAATTAATACAAAGGAGAATGTTAAATGTTTTATGTTGATTCTACAATGTTAATACTTATACCAGCTATGTTAATAGCTCTATGGGCACAAGCCAATATAACATCGACTTTTAATAGATATTCTAAAATGTATAGTAGAAGTGGATACACTGGTAAAGATGTGGCAAGAATGATATTAGATGCATATGGATTATATGATATTCCAATAGAGATGACAGGTGGAAAATTGACAGATCACTATGATCCTCAAAGAAGAGTTGTAAGGTTATCTAGGGATGTATACACAGGGACATCAATAGCATCTATTGGAGTTGCTGCTCATGAGATAGGCCATGTAATTCAGCATAAAGAAGGGTATTTGCCTATAAAAATTAGAAATTCGTTAGTACCTGTTGCAACTATAGGGTCAAATGCATCCTGGTTTTTGTTTATCTTAGGAATATTTTTAAGCATAACACCATTAGTTAATATAGGAATAGTATTATTTTCTGCAACAGTATTATTTCAAATAGTAACACTTCCAGTAGAATTCAATGCATCAAATAGAGCGGTAGCTGTATTAGAAAGTAAAGGGATTTTAGTAGGTGATGAAATTAAAGGTGCTAGAAAAGTTTTAAATGCAGCTGCACTTACTTATGTTGCAGCTGTTATAACAGCAATATCCCAACTTCTTAGATTATTAGCAATTAGAGATAGAAATGATTAGATAATTTAAAGAAGAATTAGGAGTTATGAACTAAGAATAACATTATTATTTAATTGTAATAAATTATGCTATATTATATAATTCATAACTCTTAATAATTAATGATTGATTCAAATAATAAAATTGTAAGTTGTAGTATAAAGTTTGAAATCATATATAAATAGTTATTTTAAAGATAGAGGTAAAAGAATGAATAATGCAAGAAAAATAGCGGTAGATGTTTTAATACAAGTATTTAAAAATAAGGCATATTCAAATATTGTTTTAGGAATAGAATTAAATAAAAGTAAATTAAGTGATGTGGATAAGGGATTAACAACTGAAATTGTTTATGGAACTATAAAATATAAATATACAATTGATAAAATTATAGAGAGTTTTACACAAAAAAACTTTAAAAAGTTAGATGATTTTGTATTAAATATTTTAAGGATATCTGTGTATCAAATAAAATATTTAGATAAAATACCAGATTTTGCGGTAGTTAACGAAGCTGTTAATCTTACTAAAAAAAATGCATCAGTAGGAGCATCAAAGCTTGTTAATGGCGTTTTGAGAAATTATTTAAGAAACTTAGATAAAGAATATTGTGAAGATGATAAGTTAGAAAAAATGAGCTTTGAATATTCTTTCCCTAAATGGATGATAAATCATTTTATTACTCAATATGGAGATGAAAACACTATAAAGATTCTAAGTGGATTAAATGAAAGACCGGCATTAACTGTTAGAGTTAATGAATTAAAGTCAAATTATGAAGATGTTTTTGAAAGATTGAAAGATAATGGTTATGAAATTCAAGATGGATTTGTAGCACCAGAGGCAATAAGAATTGTAAATGGTAGAAGTGTTGAAGTAAATGAAGTTTTCAAAAATGGATATGTAACAGTTCAAGATGAAAGTGCTATGCTTGTAGCACCTTCTATGGAATTAAAAGATAATGATGTAGTTTTAGATTTATGTAGTGCACCAGGAGGAAAGACAACTCATATTTCAGAAATACTTAATAATACAGGAAAAGTTTTAGCTTTTGATATACATGAAAATAAATTATCTTTAATTATGGATAATGCTAAAAGATTAGGTATAGAAAATATAAAATGTGATGTTTTAGATGCAACAGTATACAAAGAAGAATTAAAAGAATTTGCTGATGCAGTTCTTATAGATGTGCCGTGTTCAGGGCTTGGTATAATAAGAAAAAAACCAGAGATAAAATATAGCAAAACAAAAAAAGAATTAATTAGCATAAATAAAATACAGAAAGAAATTATGAAAAATGCATCTAAGTATGTAAAAAAAGATGGAATTATATTATACTCTACTTGTACTTTAAATAAAGATGAAAATGAAAGTAATATAAATTGGTTTTTGAATAATAATCCTGATTTTAAATTAGAACCATTATTTTTCGGAAATGCAGAAAATCTTGTGTATGACAAAAGTGGATGTGTAACTATACTTCCAAATCAATATATGGATGGATTTTTCATAGCAAAAATAAGAAGAATAGGATAGGTGCAATTATGAAAAATATATTGGACTTAAACTTAAATGAACTAAAAGTTTGGATGAAAGAAAATGGAGAAAGTGAGTTTAGAGCAAAGCAAGTATTTACATGGTTATATAAAAATACATATGATTTTGATAATATGAAAAATATATCAAAATCCACTATTTCTAAACTAAAGAATAATTTTTCAATAGAGCTTCCAAAAATATTAGAAACATATAAGTCTATAGATGGAAATACAAGAAAACATTTGTTAAAATTAAAAGATAATAATTTAATAGAAACGGTAGTTATGCAATATCATCATGGAAATTCAATATGTGTATCTACTCAAGTAGGATGTAGAATGGGATGTAAATTTTGTGCTTCAACTTTAGATGGTGTTGTAAGAAACTTAACAGCAGGAGAAATTTTAGGGCAAATTATAATCGCTCAAGAAGAACTGGGAGAAAGAATATCTAATATAGTTCTTATGGGGAGTGGTGAACCATTAGATAATTATGATAATGTTTTAAAGTTTTTGGAACTTGTAAACGCTGAATATGGTTTAAATATAGGCCAAAGACACATAACATTATCAACTTGTGGGATTGTTCCTAAAATTAAAGATTTAGCAGATAAAAATTTACAAATAACACTTGCGATTTCTCTTCATGCGCCTAATGACAATGTTAGAAAGCAAACTATGCCTATAGCTAAAGCATATAATTTTGAAAATTTATTTGAAGCATGTAATTATTATGTTTTAAAAACTAATAGAAGAATAACTTTTGAATATGCATTAGTTAGGGGGTTTAATGATAGTGAAGAAGATGCTATGGAACTTTCAAAGGTATTAAAAGGAATGCTTTGTCATGTAAACCTAATTCCTATAAATGAAATTAAGGAAAGTACTTTAAAAAGGGCAAATTTAGAAGATATAAATAAATTCAAGAATATTTTAAGTAAAAATGGCATAGAAACAACTATAAGGAAAGAAATGGGATTAGATATAAATGCAGCTTGTGGACAACTTAGAAGAAGTTATTTAGAAAAAAAGGAGTTGTAACAATGGGGAGATTAATAGGTATAAAATCTGATGTAGGAAATAAGAGAAGCTTAAATGAAGACTCTGTAATTTATTTTGAAGAAGATAATTTAAGTTTCTTTGGAATTGCTGATGGAATGGGTGGACATAATGCTGGAGAAGTAGCAAGTAAAATGGCTTTAGAGATAGTTGTTGATTATATAAAAAAACATAAAGATGATGAAGGGAATATAGCTTTAAATAAAGCTATAGCACTTGCTAATCATGATATATACAAGAAATCATTGTTAGAAGAAAAATACAATGGAATGGGAACAACTATTACAGCATGTTATGTAAAAGATGATAAGTGTATAATAGCTAATGTTGGAGATAGTAGATGTTATAGTTTTTCTAAAGGTAAATTAGAAAAAATCACTAAGGATCATTCTCTAGTTCAAGAACTTATAGATAATGGAACTATAAGTGAAGAAGAGGCTGTAAATCATCCCAATAAAAATGTTATAACAAGAGCAATAGGAACTAAAATTAATGTAGATGTGGATATTTATGAGTTAAATATCCATGAATTTGAAAAAATAATACTATGTACAGATGGACTTACTAATGAATTAAAAGATGAAGAAATTATATCGATAGTTGAAAATGATAAAAAAGATATTTGTGAAGAACTTATAAGAGTTAGTAAAGAGAGAGGCGGAAGAGATAACATTTCAGTTATCATATTTAAAGGAGAGTGTGGAGATGATTGGAACCATATTAGGAAGTAGATATGAACTGATTGAAAAGATTGGCGAAGGTGGAATGGCTGTAGTCTATAAAGCTAGATGTCGACTTTTGAATAGGTATGTAGCAGTGAAAATCCTTAAAGAACAATATACTTCTAATATTGAGTTTATGGATAAATTTAGAAAAGAAGCAGCAGCTACTGCAAGCTTTTCACATACTAATATTGTAAATATTTATGATGTTGGTGTAGAAGGAAAATATAATTATATAGTTATGGAACTTGTTAATGGAAAAACATTAAAACAAATTATTTGTGAAAAAGGAAGTTTAGAACCATCAGAAGTTATAGATATGGGAATACAAATTGCTAAGGCGTTAGAGTGTGCACATAAAAATGGAATTATTCATAGAGATATAAAGCCACATAACATATTAGTAACAGAAGATGGAATAGCAAAGGTAACAGATTTTGGAATAGCCAAAGCTTCCAATAGTGATACAATAACGCATACTAGTAGAGTTATTGGATCTGCACATTATTTTTCGCCAGAGCAAGCAAAAGGTAAAGTTGTAGATTTTAGAACAGATATATATTCACTAGGAATTGTTCTTTATGAGATGGCAACAGGCAAGGTACCGTTTGATGGAGATAGTCCAGTATCAATAGCATTGAAGCATATACAAGAACCTGTAGTGCCTCCTATAGCTATAAGATATGATATACCATTAAGCCTTAGTAATCTTATATTAAAGGCAATTGAAAAAGAGCCTATTAGAAGATATCAGAGTGCAACGGAAATATATCATGATTTAGAGCAAATAAAAAATAACAATAATTATACTATACATCAAAAAGATAGGGAGACTGAAGAATTTACAAGAATAATGTCCCCAATAAACCCAGAACCTAAAAAAGCTTCAAAAGTGAATTATACATCTAAGAATGAAGAGTATGAAGATGATTATGAAGAAGATGATGATTATGAAGATGATGATGATTTTGAAGAAGTTAAACCTAAAAAGAAAAGTTCAAAAGATGCTAAAAAGAAGCGAAATATAGTAATAGCATCAATAATGGTTTTGGTTGTACTATTAGGAGCATTTGGAATTACAATGTCAATAAAATCTTTTAGTGGTTCAGCAAATGAAAAAAGTAGAAAAGAAGTTAAAATTCCTCAAATAGTAGGTAAAGATAAAGATACTGTTAAAAAAATGTTAGATGAGCTTGGACTTGTTTTAGTTGTAGATAATGAAGAAAAAAGTGATAAGGAAAAAGGAACAATACTTAGAGTTATGCCAAGCGAAGGTACTACTGTAAAGAAAAATTCTGAAGTAAAAGTTACAATTAGTTTGGGAGAAGAAGAACTTTCAGTTCCAGATATAAGAAATTTAGATTCAGCTGAAGCACAAAAACAAATAGCTGCTCTTGGACTAAAAGTAGGAAAAATTGAAAAGGAAAACAATGAAACCTATGGTGAGGGAACTGTAATAAGACAAGATCCACAACCAGGAAGCACAATCAAAAAAGGTGGTACAGTAAATATAGTTATAAGTCAAGGATCTGCTATTGTATATGAAAAAGTTCCAAGTCTTACAAATATGACTATAGATGAAGCAGCAAATGTTTTAAGTGTATCTAATTTACAATTAGGAGAAACTACAGCTGTAATAACAACTGATAAATCTTTGGATGGTAAGATATTTAATCAAAGTGCAGCGGTAGGATCAAAAGTAAAACAACAAACACCGATTAATGTTAATTATTATAAATATCAAGAACCGGAGCCAGAAAAAGTTTCAGTACCAAGATTTGTTGGAAAAACTTTAGGTGAAGCAAAAAGTCTTGCAAGTAGCTTAGGATTAAATATTAATGCTACTGGGGAAGATAAAGATATAGTTGAGTCACAAAGTACATCAGAAGGCGAAAAAGTTGTAAAAGGTGAAACTATATGGGTAACAGTAAAAAAAGCACCAACAGAAGAAGAAAAACCAGTAAAGCCTGAGAATGGAACAAATCAGCAATAATTTGGAGGATGTATGGAAGGAATAATAGTTAAAGGTATAGGTGGACTTTATTACGTAAAATGTGAAGATAAGCTTTATACATGTAAGGCTAGAGGTAAATTTAGACATAATAAATTATCACCAATGATAGGAGATTATGTTAAAATTTCAATAGATGGAGAAGATGGAGTTATAGAAGAAATCTATGATAGAAAGAGTGAATTAATAAGACCAGTAGTTGCTAATGTAACTCAAGCTTTTATAGTTTTTTCTTTTAGACATCCAGATTTGAACAGGGATTTGCTTAGCAAATTCCTGTTATTATGCGAGTATAATAATTTAAAATCTATAATTTGTTTTAATAAAATGGACTTAGAAAACGAAGAAATAGATAAAGTTAGAGAAGAATTAGAATCAGCGGGATATGAGGTTTTATATTTAGAAGCTAAAAATAATGTAGGTTTAGAAAAATTAAAAGATAAAATAAAAGGAAATATAAGTGTTTTTTGTGGACCATCTGGTGTTGGGAAATCAACTATATTAAACAAATTTCTAGGTAGAGAATTTATGGAAACTGGTGAAATAAGTAATAAGCTAAAAAGGGGAAAACATACTACAAGGCATAGTGAACTTGTTGAAGTTGAAGATGGACTTTTAGTAGATACTCCAGGATTTTCATCTTTAGAATTAGATTTTATACCTAAAGACGAATTACAATATTGTTTTAGAGAATTTGATAAATATAGAGATGGTTGCAAATTTAATAATTGTATGCATTATAAAGAACCAAACTGTGCAGTAAAGGAAGCTGTGCAAGATGGGAAAATTCATAGTTCAAGGTATGAATTCTATATAAAAACATTAGAAGAAATTATGAGTTGTAGGGGGAATAAAAAATGATAAAAATATCACCATCAATACTATCAGCAGATTTTGCAAATTTAGGTAGGGATGTAGAAAAATTAGAGCAGTGTGGAGCTGATATGGTTCATATAGATGTAATGGATGGAATGTTTGTTCCAAATATATCTTTTGGATTACCAGTAATTAAAGCAATTAGAAAATATACAACTATTCCATTTGATGTTCATTTAATGATTGAAGAGCCATCAAGATATATTAAAGAGTTTGCAGATGCTGGTGCAGATATAATAACTATACATGCAGAAGCAGATAGACATTTAGATAGAACTATAAATTATATTAAAAGTTTTGGTGTTAAAGCAGCGGTAGCATTGAATCCAGCAACACCAGTAGAAGCTATAAAACATCTAATTCCTAATTTAGATATGGTGCTTATTATGTCAGTTAATCCGGGATTTGGTGGTCAAAAATACATAAATTATAGTGCTGATAAAATAAAAGAAGTAAAAGAACTAAGTGATAAGTTTAATAGAAATTTAATGATTCAAGTAGATGGTGGAGTAAGTAAAGATAATATAGAAGAAATAGTTAAAAGTGGTGCAAATGTTATAGTTGCTGGATCTAGTGTATTTAAAAATGGTGAAATAGAAAAAAATATAAAATCTTTAAAAGAAGGATTTTAATATGAAATATATTATAGTATCAGGAGGAACACCACCAAGCTATAGGCTTTTAAAAAGATATATAGATGATGGATATAATGTTATAGCAGCTGATAGTGGTGCTAATGTATTGTATACAAATAAAATAATTCCTAAATTTCTTATAGGAGATTTTGATTCTATAGATAAAAAAGTTCTTGAATATTTTAAGGGTAAAGTTGACATAGAAAAATATCCACCAGAAAAAGATTATACAGATACAGAATTAGCTCTTTTAAAAGCTATTGATAATGGAGCTACTGAGGTAATGTTTTTAGGCTGTACAGGTAGTAGGATGGATCATGTAATAGGGAATGTGTGTGTGCTTTATAAGGCTATAAATAAGGGCTTAAAAGCATATATAGTTGATGATAACAATAAAATAACTATAATAACGAAACCAAGTAAAATAATGGGTTGTAGAGGCGAAGGATTTTCATTATTTGCATATGATAAAGAAGTAAAAAATCTAAAAATAGAGGGTTCAAAATATAATTTAGATAATTATAATTTAAAAGTTGGTGATAATTTAACCGTATCAAATGAATTTTTAGAAAATGAAGTATATCTAAATTTTAATTCAGGAAGCTTAATTTTAATAAGGGCAGTAGATTAAAATAGACTTAAATTAAGTCTATTTTTTTTGTGTCAATTTGAGATGTAATACATATATTGGTAATATGAAAACATATTTATGGGGGGAGGTAAATGTCTAAAAAAAAATATAATAAAAGCATTACTCCAAAAAATAATAACTTAGAAAAAATTAATAAAAATACTATAACTGCATTAATTATAGGTATACTTTTAGGTCTTATAATACCATTTTGGGGATGGGTAGTTGTAATAATTATAAGTGTAATTTTTATAGGTGCTGAGATAATAAGTAAATAAAAAAATATATATGTATACATGGAGGTGATTATATGAAAATAATGGCAGTTAAACTTCCTAAATTTTTATCTAAAATTGTTAAATTATTTGTTAGAAAAGAAAAATAAACTTTAGTTTAGGCAACAAGCTTCAATGATTATTTGTATACATATAGCTTGAAAACCTATATAAAAAAATATTTGTGAAAAATAAAAATGCAACTTAAATATAAGTTGCATTTTTAGAACTATATAGCACGTTGAACTTTACCTGAACGTAAGCATCTAGTACATACATGGATAGTTTTAGGAGATCCTTTAACTATAGCTTTAACTTTTTTTAAGTTTGGAGCCCATGTTCTTTTTGATTGACGGTGTGAGTGGCTATACTGAGTACCTGCAACAACACCTTTGTTACATATTTCGCATCTTCTTGACAATTCAAACACCTCCTTATAATTCCCAAGATTAATGTTTAAATCAAACACAAGCTATTTTACCATAATACTTATAAGTTATGCAAGTAAAAAAATATAAACAGTTGAAAAATATATAAATATATTTTCAAAATATATATGTAATAAAAGGTAAAATATTGAGATTACAGCTTGTTATAAATAAAACATTATATATAATATTTTAATATGAATAAAAATAAATTAGAAGTAAAAACTAGTAAAAAGCATAAATTTATATTGAAAATGTTATATATAGTATATTTTTTAATTAATATATAGTATAATTATGAAATTAATATATTTATATAAAATTTAGAAGAGAATTAATTTCTTGATATAATTTATTTTATAATATAAAATAAATTTATATGGTGTTATTTAAGGAGGAGTTATTATGAAAGCTAGCATAACTAATCAAATAGGTAACGTTTATTACTCAGAAGAAGTTTTGGCTAACATAGCAGGAGTTTCAACAATGGAATGTTATGGTGTTGTTGGAATGGCATCTAAAAATGCTAAAGATGGATTATGGGAGCTTTTAAAAGGTGAGAACCTTGGAAAAGGTGTAAAAGTTAATACAAAAAATGAATCTTTAAGTATAGAGTTATATATAATAGTTGAATATGGAACAAAAATATCTGTAATTGCTAATAATATAATTCAAAAAGTGAAATACAATGTAGAAAGTTTTACAGGACTTAAAGTTTCACAAGTCATAGTAAATGTTCAAGGTGTTAGAGTCTAGGAGGTACTAAAGTTGGAATACTTAAAAATAAATGGGCAAGATTTTTGCAACATGTTAAGAAATGCGTCCAATAGATTAGAAGAGCAAAAAGAATATGTAAATGCGTTAAATGTTTTTCCAGTTCCAGATGGAGACACAGGAACTAATATGTCTATGACATTTAAAGCTGCTGTAACTGAAGTAGATAGCATGGAAAATGAAGGCGTTGGAGAAATAGCTAAAAAATTAGCAAAAGGTGCTCTTATGGGAGCAAGAGGAAATTCTGGAGTTATTCTTTCTCAAATATTTAGAGGAATAGCTAAAGGTGTTGAAGGTAAGGTTGAAGCAGAAGCGGATGATATAAAAAATAGTATTATAGAAGGTGCTAATTTTGCTTATAAAGCTGTTATGAGACCTACAGAGGGAACAATACTTACAATAATAAGAGCAGCAGCAGAAGGTGCTAAAGAAAGCAGTGAAATAGATTTAGTTAGTCTATTTAAAGAAATATGTGATAATAGTGAGGAAATGTTAAGCAAAACTCCAGATATGTTACCACAATTAAAAAAAGCAAAAGTTGTAGATGCTGGTGGTATGGGATTATTAATCTTATTTAAAGGTATGTATGAAGTTTTAAAAGATAACTTAACAGTAAAACTAAATACTAAAGCTGTTGAAAGTAAAAATGTAGAACAAGTTAATCCGGAAGCTAACATAAATCCAGAAGATATCAAGTTTGGATATTGCACTGAATTTTTAATATTATCAGATAAAGTTGATAGTAAAAATTTTAAAACTTACTTAGAAGAAAATGGAGATTCAATAGTTCTAGTTGGTCTTGATGAATTCTTTAAGGTTCATGTTCATACTAACAATCCAGGAGCAATTTTATCAAAAGCAATGACTTTTGGGGAATTAACTAAGATAAAGATTGAAAATATGAGAGAACAAAATAGAAGTTTAAAAAATGATTCAGATGAAGAAAAAGCTATTGAAAAAATAGAAGAAGAAGTAAAAGAAGAGTTAAAACCATACGGATTTGTTACTGTAGCTAGAGGAGAAGGTATTAAAGATATTTTCAAAGATCTTGGAGTTGACGTTGTAATTGAAGGCGGACAGACAATGAATCCAAGTACTCAAGATATAGTAGAGAGTATAAATAAAGTTAATGCTAAGACAGTATTTGTATTACCAAATAATAAAAATATTATAATGGCAGCAAATCAAGCAGTTGAATTAGTTGAAGATAAAAACGTAGTGGTTATAGGTACTACAACAATTCCACAAGGAATTACAGCAATAACTATGTTTGATAGTGAACAAAGTGCTGAAGAAAATCAAGCTACTATGGAAGATATAATAGGAACTGTTATATCAGGTGAAGTAACTTATGCAGTTAAAGATACAGAACATGATAATAAAGTTATAAAAGAAGGTAACATTCTTGGAATATTAGAAAAAGATATAAAAGAAGTTGGCACAGATGTTTATGAAGTTTGTGAAGACTTAATATCAGATATGGTGAATGAAGATAGTGAAATAATAACATTATTTTACGGAGAAGATTGTGATGAAGAAAAAGTTCAAGAGCTTGTTTCTAAATTAGAAGAAAAATATACTGAGATGGACGTACAATGTTTTAATGGTAAACAGCCATTATATTATTTTATAACAGCTGTAGAATAAAAGCCTTAGGGCTTTTTTCTATTATATAGAAGTATTATGGAGTGTTGGTATGAATATATATGACGATATAGCTTATGTAAAAGGTGTTGGGCCTAAAATGGCTGAAAAGTTAAATAAGTGTGGTATATACTCAATATTAGATTTACTTTTATACTTTCCAAGAGACTATGATATTATTAAAGTAGGAAGCAACTTAGAGACTTTTAATGAGAATGATAAAGTAATATTAGAATGTAGAGTAAAGAGTATAAAACCAGACATAAGAACAAAAACAAATAAGATAATATCTACTGTCATTTTCCAAAGTGATGAAGATATAGTTAGAGGTCAATGGTTTAATCAACCATATGCAAAGAATAGTTTTAGAATAAATGAGACATACATTATTACAGGTAAGATAAATAAATTTAATAAGGAATATAAAATTAGCAATCCTAAAATTTTAAAGAATATAACAAATGATACGAATAAAATACTAGCTAAATATTCATTAAAAGATAATCTTAGTAATAACTTTTTAAATAAAATAATAAGTGAAGTTCTAGCACATGTAAAAATAATTGAAAATTTACCAAGGCATATCATTGATAAGTATAAATTCATGTCATTAGATGATGCGCTTAAAAATATTCATAATCCTAAAAATAGAAGTGATTTAGATGAAGCGAGAAGAAGATTAAAGTTTCAAGAACTTTTTACATATTCTATGAAGATTTTAATGCTAAAAAATAGTAATACAAATTCAACAGGAATACCTTTTAAAATTTCTCCAGAACTTAAGGAATTAAAAGCAAAATTACCATTTGAATTGACTGATGCTCAAAATAGAGTAATAAGAGAAATATTAATAGATGAGAAAAAGCCTATAGTGATGAATAGGCTTGTACAAGGTGATGTTGGAAGTGGAAAAACTATAGTATCGTTAATAACACTTTTTAATATAATTAAAAATGGATATCAGGGAGCATTAATGGCACCAACAGAGATTTTAGCCAAACAACATTACTTAGAAGCAGTTAAACTATTTGATGAGTTTGATATAAAAGTAGGATTATTAACTGGAAGTATTACAGCTAAGAATAAAAAGATTTTAAAAGAGAATGTAAAAGATGGAGAAATTGATTTGCTTATAGGAACGCATGCGATTATAGAAGATGATGTAGAGTTTAAAAAGTTAGGTATGATAGTAACTGATGAGCAACATAGATTTGGTGTAAATCAAAGGAATAAATTAAGTTCTAAGGGGAATAATGTTGATGTTTTAGTTATGAGTGCAACCCCTATACCTAGAACTTTAACATTATATATGTATGGTGATTTAGAGGTATCTATAATAGATAAATTACCACCAGGAAGACAGAAGATAGATACATATTATTTAGATAAAAAAGAGAAGAATAGAGCTTACAACTTTGCTTTAAAACAAATAGAAGAGGGAAGGCAAATTTATATAGTATGCCCTTTAGTTGAAGAAAATGAAGATTTAAAATTAAGTTCTGTAGAAAATTTATATAACGAAATAAAAAAAGACTATTTTAAAAATATAGAAGTTGCAATTCTACATGGTAAAATGCCAAATAAAGAAAAAAATGATATAATGGAAGAGTTTAAAAAAGGTAATATAAAGGTGTTAATATCTACTACAGTTATAGAAGTGGGTGTAAATGTCCCAAATGCAAGTGTTATGATAATAGAAAATGCAGAAAGATTTGGACTTTCACAGTTACACCAATTAAGAGGAAGAGTTGGAAGAGGTAAATATAAATCCTACTGTATTTTATTACCTGAAATTAAAAGTGAAACAACTAAAAAAAGAATGGAAACTATGAAAAATAGTAATGATGGCTTTTTTATAGCAGAGGAAGATTTGAGGATTAGAGGAGGAGGAGAAGTTTTCGGATATAAACAATCTGGTGAAAATGGGCTTCTGCTCGCTGATTTAGTAGAAGATTTTAAGATTTTTTCTTTTGCTAATAGAGAAGCTAAGGAAATTATGAATAACAATTCAGAAGAAAGTTTAAGAATAAAAAATGAAATAGCAGAAAAATTGGAAAAGAGTTCAAAATATATTTGCTTTAATTAAACAGTAAAAACTTAAGGAGGAACAATATGAGAGTAATTGGAGGAATTGCAAGAGGAAGAAAATTATTGCCACCAGAAGGTATGGGAACTAGACCAACTTTAGATAGAGTTAAGGAAGCAATGTTTAATATAATACAAAATAAAACTCCTGAAGCAATAACATTAGATATGTTTTCAGGAACAGGAAGTTTAGGTATAGAAGCAGCAAGTAGGGGAGCTGAAAAGAGTTATTTAATAGAAATGGGAGATAGAAGTTATACTCTACTTAAACAAAATATAGAAAATTTAAAGCTTAAGGATGTATGCGTTCCAATAAAAGGAGATTCTTATAAATATATTGAAGAATTTCACAAAAAAGGTGTTGAATTTGATATTATATTTATAGACCCACCATATTCCAAAGAAATGATACCTCCTGCAATTGATTTGATTTCAAAAAATAAAGTATTAAAAAAAGATGGATTAATTGTTACAAAAATAGATGCAGGAGAGGAAATTTACGAGGGTAATGATGAGGTTATTTTAATTAATCATAGAAAATATGGAAATACAATAGTTTGTTTTTATGAGTATAAGGAGATTTAGAGAATGAAAAAAGCGGTATACCCAGGGAGTTTTGATCCTATTACAAAAGGACATTTAGATATAATAAAGAGAGCTTCAAGTATATTTGATGAGGTTATAGTAGCAGTGCTTATAAATCCTGATAAAAAGGGATGGTTTAGTATTGATGAGAGAGTATCGCAAATAGAAAAAGTTACTAAAAACATTAAAAATGTAAAAGTAAAAAACTTTACTGGCCTTCTTGTTGATTTTATGGAAGAAGAAGATGTAGACGTAATAGTAAAAGGTTTAAGATCTATGTCTGATTTTGATTATGAATTTCAAATGGCACTAATGAATAAGAAGTTAAATAGAGATAAGGAGACATTTTTTATGATTACAAATGCAAAGTATTCATATTTAAGTTCTTCTTCAATAAAACAAGTTGCATTATTTGGAGGATGTCTTGAAGATTTAGTTCCAGAAGAAACGCAAGAAGAAGTTAAGGCTAGAGCTAAGGTGTATTCAAAAAATAACAAACCAACGTAATGATTAATTTTGTGTAATGAATTATTTGCAGAAATATTGAATAGATCAAACTATTTATATGAACTTTTGAATGTACTCAAATTTATTTTGTGAAATTGGTTATCTATTTTTTCTATATACTAAAACTAAAAGGAGGGATTAGTTTATGGATAGAAAAGTCAACAATATATTAGAATTAATAGACTATCTAGAAAAAACAGCAAAGACATCAAGTAATTTATTAGGAAAAGTAAGTATAAACAAAAATGAATTATTAAAAATAACTGCAGAAATAAAAGAAAATTTGCCTCAAGAATTTGAAGAAGCAAAAATGATTGTAGAAAAAAGAGAAGAAATATTTTTAGCAGCTAGAAAAGAAGCAGAAGAGATGAAAAAGGAAGCATCTATAATAATACAAAAGCAATTTGAAAATGCTGATATATTGAAAAAAGCAGAACTTAGAGCAAATGAAGTTTTAAATGAAGCAAATATGGAAGCAAGAAAAATAAAAGCAGAAGCAAATCAGTTTTCAAAGGAATTAAAATCAGGTACTGTTGATTATGTAGATGAAATACTTACAAGATTACAAAGAGAAATAGATTTAAAGAGTGAGTCAATGATTTTAAAAGTAAACAAAGAAGTGGATATGACACTTAGAAGTATATATGAAGATTTTCAAGGTACAACATCCACTATAATAGATAATATTAAAGAACTAGGAGAGTTTAGATAACTTCCTTTTAAGTGAAATTATAAATGGCAAAATAATTATAAGAATAGTAATAATATAAAGGTGAGAAGCAGTAGTGTTATAGTTGATGCTAGGTGAAAAAGTCTCTAAAGAAGAGAAATTTAAGATGGACACATTACATAAAATTGCTGTAATAACACTGCTTATTATACCTTGGATGGTTTTTAAAAATAGATATTTTTTCATATTTATTTTAAATTTATATATCATTGAATAAACTTGAGAGGTTATAGAAATGCCGCTAAATCCAATTAAAAAACTTAGTATTATTAATTTAATACTAGTAGAAAGATTACTTGTGCATATAATACTACAACCATTAGTTAATTCAATCATACCTAAAGATAATCCTTTTATAATTTCGCTTGGTATATTGAAAAAATTAGAAATGTTTTCTGTGGCAATGCTAAATAGAGCATTGTCTTTTATTATGTTTATAAATACAGAAAAAATAATTATAAAGCCTCCGATAGAAAGTACTGTTTTTATGGAGTCTTCTATGGCATTCTTAAAAGATAAACCTAAATTAATATTACTTTTGGATTGATTAGAGTTAACGTATGGCTTATAATCTTTTAATCTGAATTTATTTGGTAATATAAGGCCCATTACTATACAAGATAAACAATTAGAAAGTAAAAGTATATATCCTAGTTTAGAGTTAGAAAGCATTGAAGTTCCAACTGCACCAATTATAAATAAAGGACTACCATTAGATGCTATATTTAGTAATCTCTCATAAGTTTTAAAATTAATTAAATTTTTTTCATGAAGGTCAGAAGAATATTTAGCACCAAGTGGATAACCACAAAATAAACTTATTATAATGGCTAAACTGCAAGTTTTAGGTAGACCTAAAGGTTTGCAAATTACGTTACCAAACAACTTAGAATAAACGTTAATACCACCACAAGATATAATTATATTTATTAAAATTAAGAATGGAAAAAGTGATGGAAAAACTGAATAGAAAAAAAGTTTAGTGCCAGAAATAGTGTAATTTATACAATCTTTTGGGTTTACAATTATGTATATAATTATAAAAGTGCAAAGCATGGTTATAAGTAGATTAGACCCATGTTTTTTTATTGTTATATACATACATAATATAAAACATAATAGAAGAAAAAAAGAAAAAATATTCAATAGTAATCACCACCTTAATACTTGTACATATTAAAAATATATTTAAATTAGGTTCTGAATATGATTTATTATAAAAATAAATTAAAAATGCAGGAATTTAATAAAAATAAATTCCTGCATTTTTAATTAAATATTATTTAATATTATAGGACTCTTTAAAAAATCTTCATTATATCTATAATTATTATTTATTAAACTATATGCTTTTGAAGCCTGCAAATCTAATGAAAGTGAATTATTATAAGTTTTAGGTAATTTTGTATACAATGGTATTGAAGAAGTTGATTTTAAAAGTTTTAATATTTTTTTACCAGTTGTATTCATTCCTAAAATTTTAGCATAACTGCAAGGTTGCGTTCTTAAATAATTACAATTAAAAGTGTCAAACCCTATAAAATATTGACATAGTATTCTACTAATTCTAGTAAGAGTGTATCTTTTGCTTTTGATATTTTCAAGAACATCATAATAATTAAAATTGTTAAGTAAAGATTTTTCAATTTTATTATGTATTCCCTCTGAAACATCAGGTATATTTTCAAGTGATTTTGGATTTGTAAGGCATTTGTACTTTATAAAAGGCAAAATTTCAAAGTCAAATGTAAAATCATAATTAATATCTTTTAAGTGTTTAAAACGCTCAAAATTATAATTTGGTATATGATTTTTTAATAGGTCGATATCACAATTATTCATAAGCGAATTTCTAATAGAAGTAGCACTAGAAAATTTGTTATCTAAAATTTGGTCATTATAATTACTACCTTCTCTTTTGATTGTGTATGATTTTATAGGACTGTTAATTCGTAAAATTGATTTTATATATTCAATACCTAAAATATTATTAGATGAATTTACTATAGATGATATATTCTCACATGATGAATCAATATATTGGTTAAAATATTTTTCAAGAGCGTAAGACCTAGCGGTTGGAAATAATGAACCTTCATCAAGTTTTAATCTAAGTAATTCTTTAAATTCTTTTGGCTCCCTCGTTAAAATCTCTGATATTTTATATAATATATCGGTAGAACCATATTCACTTCCAAAACAAATACTGTCAATCATATTAAGATTATTTAAAAGGCTAATAGCACCAAAAGCAAAAAATTCAGCAGATGATACTGCATAAATAGTTGGAAGCTCAAGTACTAAATCAATACCGTTATTTAGTGCCATAAGGGTTTTTTCATATTTATCAATTATTGAAGGAATACCTCTTTGGTTGAAATTTCCACTTATAACAGCTACAATACCATCACAATTGGTCAATTCTTTTGTTTTATTTATATGATAAATATGCCCATTATGCATAGGATTATATTCAGCTATAATTCCAGCTAATTTCATCATTAATCACTCCGTTATTTTAATATAGATTATTATAAAATTTAGTATATCAAAGTTTTTAAATTTTATATAGGTTATATACTTAAATAAATTACAAAATAAAAAATTAACAATAAAAAAATAGAATATTACAATAATATAAATATGCAATTTTAGTTTTTTTAATATTTTGATAAATAAATTTAAAATATACTAGTTAAAGTGAAATAAATTTAATATATTAAACATAAAAATAATAAAATGTATGACAGAAAATTCAACAAATTGCGGTTGAGATTAAGATATAATCTAATATTTCACATTTTTATATAATATATTTTAAAAAAAACCATATTTTATGAATAAAATTTTACTTAAAGGTTGAAAACTATATTGAAAAAGGGGTATATTAATAAGGTATTAAAGTTTCTATCGAAAGGAGAATTTGAAATGAGTTTTGTAGATAAAATATGGAAATTAGCTCAACAAGATATGAAAAAAATAGTTTTACCAGAAGGTGACGAAGAAAGAAACTTAAAAGCTGCTGAAATAATAGTTAAAAATAAATTAGCAGAAGTTGTTTTAGTAGGATGTACTGAAACGATAAAAAATAACGCTAAAGAACTTGGTGTAAACTTAGAGGGAATAGAAATAGTGGATCCAGCAACTTCTGATTTAACACAAAAATATTCTGAAGCATTTTATGAATTAAGAAAAAATAAAGGTGTTACAATTGAGAAGGCTTTAGAAACAGTAAAAGATCCAGTTTATTTTGGAACAATGATGGTTAAAATGGATGATGTTGACGGATTAGTTTCAGGTGCAGTACATAGCACAGGAGATTTATTACGTCCAGGTCTTCAAATAATAAAGACAGCTCCAGGAATAAAAGTAGTTTCAAGCTTTTTTGTTATGGAGGTTCCAAATTGTGAATACGGTACAGAAGGAACTTTATTATTTGCAGATTGTGCTGTAAATCCAAATCCAAATGCAGAAGAATTAGCATCAATAGCAATAAGTACTGCAGAAAATGCTAAAGCATTATGTAATATAGATCCTAAAGTTGCAATGTTATCATTTTCAACTATGGGAAGTGCTAAACATGAAAATGTAGATAAAGTTAGAACAGCAACAGAAATTGCAAAATCTCAAAGACCAGATCTTGAAATTGATGGAGAATTACAATTAGATGCAGCTATAGTTGAAAAAGTTGCAAACCAAAAAGCTCCAAATAGTAAAGTTGCAGGAAATGCTAATGTATTAGTATTCCCAGATTTACAAGCTGGAAACATAGGATACAAATTAGTTCAAAGATTTGCAAAAGCAAATGCTATAGGACCAGTTTGTCAAGGTTTTGCAAAACCAATAAATGATTTATCAAGAGGATGCAACGTAGACGATATAGTAAATGTTGTAGCAATAACAGCTATTCAAGCTCAAAATGCTTGCAATAAGTAAAAAAAATATTATATACTATAAAGCATGATTGTAAATTTATTTATAATCTAAAATAAAATAAATAAACTAATAAAAAAATTATTAGTTTATTTATTAAATTAAAAATTAGTTTAAGTTTAAGGAGGAATTACAATGAAAGTACTTGTAATTAACTGCGGAAGTTCTTCATTAAAATACCAATTAATAAATATGGAAAATGAAGAAGCTATAGCTCAAGGATTAGTAGAAAGAATAGGAATTGAAGGTTCAATATTAACTCAAAAGGTTCCAGGAAGAGATAAATACATAATACAGGAACCAATGCCAACACATAAAGAAGCTATACAACACGTTATAGATGCTTTAACTGATAAAGAGCATGGAGTAATAACTAGCATGAGTGAAATCAATGCTGTTGGACACAGAGTTGTTCATGGAGGAGAAAAATATGCATCATCAGTAGTAATAACAGATGACGTAATGGCTAAATTAGAAGAGTGCATAAAACTTGCACCACTTCATAACCCAGCAAACATAATAGGAATTAATGCTTGTAAAGAATTAATGCCAACTACACCAATGGTAGGAGTATTTGATACAGCATTCCACCAAACTATGGGAGAAGAAGCTTATATCTATCCATTACCATATGAACTTTATGAAAAACATGGAATAAGAAAATATGGTTTCCACGGAACATCTCACAAATTTGTTTCAGCTCAAGCAGCAGAAATGATGGGAAAAAACATAGAAGATATAAAAATAATAACTTGCCACTTAGGAAACGGTGCTAGCTTAGCTGCTGTAAAAGGTGGAAAAGTTGTTGATACAAGTATGGGATTCACTCCACTTGAAGGTATAGCAATGGGAACAAGATGTGGAAACATAGACCCTGCTATAGCTATGTTCTTAATGAGAGAAGAAAATATGACTGCTGATGAAGTTGATAACTTATTCAACAAACAATCAGGTGTTTTAGGAATTTCAGGAGTAAGCAGTGACTTCAGAGATATAGAAAATGCAGCTAAAGAAGGAAATAAAAGAGCAGAGCTTGCATTAGATGTTTACAACTTCAGAGTAAGAGAAACTATAGGTGCATATGCTGCAGCTATGGGTGGAGTTGATGCAGTTGTATTTACAGCTGGACTTGGTGAAAATTCTCCAACAACAAGAGAAGCAATATGCCAAGGTTTAGAATTTATGGGAATAAAAGTAGATTCTGAGAAAAACAATGTAAGAGGAAAATCTGTTGAAGTAAGTACTTCAGATGCTACAGTTAAAGTATTTGTTATACCAACAAATGAAGAGTTAATGATAGCAAGAGATACTAAAACTTTAACTGCAAAATAATTTATATTTCTCTTAATATAAAAAGCAAACCTAAATTTAATTATAAAAATTAAGTTTAGGGTTTGCTTCAACGATATTTTTGAAAATATAATATTATTATATTTAATAATTAACTATTGACTTTTATAGATATAATTTATATAATAACTTATGTTTGAAAATAGTAAAGTCTTGAATGAAAAATAAGGAGGGGCGAAGTAGCTATTGCTCGAGCTATGTGAAGTTATTCACATTATGTATGGACAAAATTCATTTATATATGGATGAAATTCATATGAGAAAAATATATAATGTTTTTCAGAGCGAAAAATATGTACATAGACCTTTCAGAATTAAAAAATAAAAAACATGGAAGAAAAGAACTAAATCTAGAAATTTGTAAAGAATATTTCAATGATAATGGTGAAATCGTAAAGTTTTTAAGGCCTATAAAATTTAATGGATCTGTGAGATATGTAGATGGAATATTTGATTTAACAGGTAAAGCAGAAACAGAAGTTTTATTAGCGTGTTCAAGATGTAATGATAGTTTTTCTAAGAGTATTTCAATAGATATAAAAGAAAAGCTTTCAGATACTATTAATAACGATGATGCAGAGATTATCTTAATTGATATCGATAAATTAAATCTTTACCAAATCATAGAAAATAGTTTAGTATTAGAACTTCCTGTAAAAAGACTTTGCAGTGAAAGTTGTAAGGGATTATGCCAACAATGTGGAACGAACTTAAATTCTTCAGAGTGCAAATGCAATAATGAAGATATTGATCCCAGGTTGGCAAAATTAAAGGAATTATTTTCTAACTCATAAGGAGGTGTTACAATGGGAAATCCTGCGAGAAAGTTCTCTAAAGCTAGAAGAGATTCAAGAAGAGCACAAACATTTAAACTTGGTTTACCAGGAATAGTTGAATGTCCTCAATGTCATGAAATGAAACTTGCGCACAGAGTTTGCAAGAGCTGTGGATATTACAAAAATAGAGAAGTTGTTTCAACTGATAAATAATAAAAGAAAGTCACTTGACTTTCTTTTATTTTTTATATAATATTTTTACATGATATATTAAATATAAAGTAGCTTAAAGATAGTGGAAATATTTTTATATTGTAATATAATTAATTTATAGAATAAGTGAGGATTTAATCTATGAAATTTGCAGTAGATGGCATGGGTGGAGATAATTCACCATCAGCAGTTGTAGAAGGCACTGTGATGGCTGTAAATGAGTTTAATGATATAGAAATAGTTATTACTGGACCAGAAAAGACTATAAAAGAGGAATTATCAAAATACCAATATGATAAAAATAGAATAACAGTATTAGATGCAACAGAGGTTATAAGTCCTAATGAGCATCCTGTAATGGCTATAAAGAGAAAAAAGGACTCAAGTATCAATAAGGCATTAAACTTACTAAAAAACAAAGAAGTAGATGGAATAATATCTGCAGGAAGCACAGGTGCGTTTTTGGCAGGATGTACTCTTATTGTTGGCAGAATAAAAGGGATAGATAGACCTGTTTTAGCACCAGTTATGCCAGGATTAAATGGACCTTTTATGGTTGCAGATACAGGTGCTAATGCTGAATGTAAGCCTCATTATTTAGTGCAATTTGCGCTTATGGGAAAAATTTATTATGAGAGTGTATTAAATTTTAAAAATCCAAAGGTTGGGCTTATAAATATTGGAGCAGAAGAAGAAAAAGGAAATGAGCTTACTAAAAATGCACATAAACTTTTAAAGGAAACTTCATTGAATTTTGTGGGTAATGTAGAACCGAGAGATATTACATCAGGTGATGTTCAAGTATTGGTGTGTGATGGATTTGTAGGAAATACAGTTCTAAAAATGTATGAAGGTGTTACATCAAATTTATTTTCTATAATAAAGAGTAATCTAATGAGTACTATGAGAACTAAAATAGGTGCTATGCTTGTGAAACCAGCATTCAAAAAGATAAAAAAAGATTTTGATTATACAGAAGAAGGCGGAGCAGCTTTTTTAGGTGTTAAAGGGATTTGTATCAAAGCACATGGTAGTTCCAATGCTAAAGCCTTTAAAAATGCTATAAGGCAAGCAAAAAAGACATATGATAATAAAGTGGTTGAAAAAATTCAAGCTGAATTAGAAAATCAACAAGGAATGAATAATCTGTAAATAGTGAATAATTTTGAAAATTTTAAGTATATTATTAAAATGTATTTAATATTAAAATATATATTGATTAGTATTAATATATATTTTAATATTAATAATGACATGTTATATATTATTAGGAGGCTGAAGTAAATGTTTGAAAAAATTAGAGAAAAAATAGCAGAACAATTAAGTATTAATCCAGAGGAAATCACATTAGAGTCTTCATTTATAGATGATTTAGGTGCAGATTCTTTAGACATAGTTGAATTAATAATGGCTTTAGAAGAAGAGTTTGATATTGAAATTCCAGATGAAGATGCTGAAAAAATATCTACAGTTGGAGATGTAACTGAGTATTTAAAAACACGTATAGAAGAATAATTATTCTATATTTAGAAAAACTTAGATGTAGAATTATATTTGAAAAGTGCAGAAATGACACTTAATTAATACACTATTGAAGAAGTATTGAAATGAAGTTCTGTAAAGATGCGGGACTTCATTTTCTAAAAAAAGATAACAGGGAGTTTTTTCCTCAACTTATTAAATTTATAATAAGCTGAGGAATACACTCCTAAAAGGAGAAAAGTAATGAAAATTAGGCAAACTACAGTAGAATTAAAAGAAAAGTTAGGTATAGATATGAACAATATAAGGCTTTTACAAAAAGCAATTACACATAGTTCATATGCTAATCAAAAAAAAGGTGTTGAATATAACGAAACATTAGAATTTTTAGGAGACTCGGTTTTACAACTTGTCATATCTGAGTATTTATTTAATAATAATGAAAAAGAGGGTGAAGGATATTTAACAAGGGTGAGATCTTTAATTGTTTGTGAAAATTCTTTATATGAAGTAGCTAAAAAGTGGGATTTAGGAAATTACATAACTATGAGCAGGGGAGAAGAACTTACAGGGGGAAGAACTAGAACATCTATTTTAGCGGATGCTGTAGAAGCAATAATAGCGGCGGTTTATTTAGATAGAGGACTTGAAGTTGCACGTAAGTTTATTCTAGAAAATTTCAATGTCATAATTGAAAAAGCTATGAAAAATGAAATTATTATAGATTATAAAACTAAACTACAAGAAAATTTACAAAAAAATGGTGAGGTAAGTATAGTATATAATCTTTTAAAATTTGAAGGACCACCTCATAGAAGATTATTTTATGTAGAAGTTGTTATAAATGGGAGTTCTAAAGGTCAAGGTGTAGGATATAGTAAAAAAGAAGCAGAACAAAATGCAGCTAAAGAAGTAGTTTTAGGCAAGGAGATAAAAGATGAGTAAAAACCATTATATAATACCTATATTTGTTCCACATGAAGGATGTCCACATACTTGTGTATTTTGTAATCAAAACAGTATAACAGGAATTCAACAAAAAATTGATGGTGAGTATGTAAGAAGAACTATAGAAGAATATTTAGAAACTATAGATCACACTAATGCAACAATAGAGGTATCATTCTTTGGAGGAACATTTACAGCTATAAATATAAATAAACAAAGAGAACTTTTAAAAGTTGCTAAGGAATTTAAGGATATTGGAAAAATTAAATATATAAGAATGTCAACGCGTCCAGATTATATAGATGAATTTATACTTGAGAATTTAAAACAATATGATGCAGATATAATAGAATTAGGAGTTCAATCTCTTGATGATGAAGTTTTAATAAAAAGTGGAAGAGGACATAGTGCAGAAGATGTAGAAAAGGCATCTAAGCTAATAAAAGAATATGGTTTTACATTAGGGCATCAAATAATGTTAGGACTTCCTGGTGATACTGAGGAAAAAGATATAAATACTGCAAGAAAGAGCATTGAAATGAAGCCAGATATATGTAGGATTTATCCATCTTTAGTTATAAAAAATACACCTATGGAGCTTTTGTTAGAGAGAAAAGAGTATAGTCCATACACTTTAGATGAAGCTGTTGAGATAAGTAAAAACATTTATAAAATGTATGCAGCAAATGGCATAAATGTTATAAGAATAGGATTGCAACCAACAGAAGAGATAAATTATGATAAAGAAATAGTTGAAGGCCCATTCCATCCAGCATTTAGAGAACTTGTTGAGTCTTCTATATATAAGGATTTGATATTGAAATATGTATCTATAAATGGAGAACTTAACAGTTTGAAGATTAATCCTAAAGATATATCTAAACTATATGCAAATAAGAAGAGATATTTTAATGATATGTTAAAGAATATTAATAAATCCAAATTGAAAGTTTATCAAGATGATAAGATAAAAAGAGGTAGCATTGAGTTAAACTTTATTGATAAAGATGTATTAGTAAGTGAACTAGATGTATTATAGTAAAATAAAATTTAATTAATTATGAAAATAACTAGTTATATGCAATTGATATTACAATAAAATGTAAAATTAACACATTTATATTATAATATTAAAAAAGTTGCGGATAACTTGTTATTTTTTTTATATGACTTGTACAATTTATATATTATAATATAATAAATATGGTGTATAGGAAAATGAGAATAGTCAAAATAAAACTGAAGTTTTTTATAGAAATAAACAAATAAATTTTTAATTATAGAATATATAGGAAAAAACGATTTAAAAAGTATTCAATACAATTAAAGGATGATAATAAAATTTAATGTTGAAGTTAAAATATTTTAGGGGAGCATTAAGTTTAAAAGTGTTTAGAGTTTGACTTAAAGCCCTATAAAAAAGAAAAGGAAAGAGGTAATATATTATGAATAAGAAAAAAAGGGAAAAAATGATTAAAATAATGGCCACAGTTATTTCAGTAGTAATGATTTTAGGAATTGTTATGCCATTAATAATAAGATATTAGGAGAAATTATAGATGTTTTTAAAATCTATTGAAATAAGAGGATTTAAATCCTTTGCAGATAAGACAGAATTAGTATTTAAAAATGGAATAACAGCAGTTGTAGGGCCAAATGGAAGTGGAAAAAGTAATATATCAGATGCAGTAAGATGGGTTTTAGGTGAGCAAAGTGTTAAAAATTTAAGAGGAGACAAAATGGAAGATGTAATTTTTGCAGGAACTCAATTTAGAAAGCCTGTAGGACTTGCACAAGTTTCGTTAATTCTTGATAATTCAGATTCAGAACTAGCTGTAGAATATTCAGAAGTAGTTATATCTAGAAGATTATATCGTTCAGGGGAAAGTGAATATCTTATAAACAATACTATATGCAGATTAAGAGATGTACAAAATCTTTTTATGGATACAGGTATAGGAAAAGAAGGATATTCTATTATAGGTCAAGGAAAAATAGATGCTATTTTGAGCGGAAAGCCAGAAGAAAGAAGAAAACTTCTTGAGGAAGCAGCAGGAATAGTTAAGTATAAGAACAGAAAAGAGGAATCTGAGAGAAAGCTAGAAAATACTGAGCAGAACTTAGTGAGGATAGATGATATTTTAGGAACTTATGAAGAAAGAATAGAACCTTTAAAAATGGAAAGTGATAAAGCTACAAAATTTTTAGAGTTATCCCAAGATTTAAAGGTTAGTGAGATAAATATTATCATTGACTTTATAGAAAAAAATCACATTAAGATATCTAGTTATAAAGGTCAGTGCGAAGTTATAAATAGAGAATTACAAGAAAAGTTAGATGAGAGACGAAAGTTAAAGTCAAAAGTAGAAGAACAAACAAAAATATTAGAGGAATTTGAAGTTAATATATCAAGGGATAAGCAAGAATTTTATAATAATAAATCTAAACATCAGCAAGTATTATCAGAAATAAAAATATTAGAAGAGAGAATACAAGTTATAAATGAATCAATTATAAAAATTGGTAAAGAGAGAGAGGAAATAGGAAACAGATTAAATGAAGTTTCTGAAAGTCTTTGTAAAGCAGAAGATGAATTGAAAAAGTTTTTAGAGTTAAAAACTAGTATAGAAAACAAAATAAAAGAAAAAGAAGATGCAGTTGAAGATATATTAGGAGATAACTTAAAAGAAAATAAAAAACTTGAAGAAAATGAAAGAACAAAAGACAAGTTAAATTTAGAAAAAAATAAACAAAATAATAACATTGTTATTTTTAATAATAAAATAGAAAGTATTAAGCAAAAAATAGAAAGCTTAAAATATGAGATAGAAAGTATTGAGAGCTCTATAAAAATAAATAAAAGTACAAAAAATGTTTTAGAGAATGAAAAAGAAAATATATCTAAAAAAATAAATAATTATGAAGAACAAGTGAAAGTAAATAAAAATGAAATAGGGAAGCTTAGACATAGTCATACAATAGAAGAGAAGAAGTTAAGGGAATTAGTTGCTACATCTAATAGAGTAGATGCAAATTTAAATATGCTTGTAAATTTAGAAAAGCAATATGAAGGATACAACCGATCAGTAAAAACCTTAATGCAACATGTTGACCAAGGTAAAGTGGAAAATTTAAAAGGTAATTGCTACATATTAGGTGAAATTATTGAAGTTGATAAAAAGTTTGAAACAGCTATAGAAATTGCATTAGGTGGAAGTTTATCTAATATTATAACAGAAAATGAAGATCAAGCTAAAAGACTTATTGACTATTTAAAGAAAAAATCACTAGGTAGAGCTACATTTTTACCGCTTGGAATTGTAAAAGGAAAAGTTATAGAGCTAGGTAATAATGTTAAATCAATGAATGGATACATTGGTATAGCAAGTGAACTTTTAAAATTTGAAGATAAGTTTAAAGGGATAATTGATTACTCGCTAGGAAAAACTGTTATTTGTGATAATATGAATAATGCATTAAATATAGCTAAAGTACTTAATTATAAACAAAAAATTGTTACATTAACAGGAGAAGTTATAAGTCCTGGTGGAGCATTAACTGGTGGTAGTATATATTCTAAAGCTAATAATGTTATAGGTAGAAAAAGAGAAATTGAAGAATTAAAGATAAAATTAAATGAAGTTACTAAGGATATAGAAAATAAAAATCAAACTATAACAAATTTAATGGATAGCATAAAGTTGTTAGATGAAGAAAACTTAAATTTGAGAGATTATATTCACTTTGAAAATATAGAGAAAACTAAAGTAGAAGAAAAAATAAATGCCATAAAAGAGGAAAGTATAAAATTACAGAAGGATTTACAAAGTAATTTTGAATTATCTAAAACTATTAATGAGGAAGAAAGCATTATAGCTAGGGATTTGAATGATAGTAAAGAAATATTAAAAACTATAGATGAAGATTTGAAAAATATAGAAGAAGAAGGTAAAATTCTTAAAGAGGGCCTAAAAGAAAGAAATGAAATTGTAGAATCTCATAAAAATAAGTTAACTGATTTAAAGATTGAAAAAGCAAAAAATGACGAGATTCTTAACTCTAAGGAAAGTGATATAAGTAGAATAAAGGAAAGTATAAAAGAGTATAGCTTAAAAATAGAGTCTTTAGAAAAGGAAAAAGTTTCATTTAATGATAACTTAGAAAAATATAAAGAAATTTTGAATAGCAATAAAAATAGTATAGAAGATATACTTTCAAATTTAAGTGTTATGGAAAAAAATATAGAAGAAAGTGAAGTAAAAAGAATAAGTTTAAAAGAAGATAGTACAAAACAAAAAGCAAAAGAAGAAGATTTAACATTGGAATTAGAAAATATAGAAAAAGAACTTCATAAATATCAGGTGGCACTTGCAAAAATAGAAACAGAAAAAGAAAATTTATTTACAAAATTAAATGAAGAATTTAAATTAACCTATGCTGAAGCTTTAGAGTTTAAAGAAGATATAGAAAATATTAATATATTAAAAGAAGAAGTTTCTTCAATTAAGTTGCAGATAGCTTCATTAGGATCAGTTAATGTTGGTGCCATAGAAGAATATAAAGAGGTTAAAGAAAAATATAATTTTATGCTTTCACAAAAAGAAGACTTAGTAAATGCTAAAAATGAATTATTACAAGTAATATATGAAATGACAGATAAAATGAGAGAAGTTTTTAGGGAGAATTTTGTTAAACTTAGAAAAAACTTCAATGAAACTTTTAAGGAATTATTTAAAGGTGGAAGTGCAGATTTAATTTTAAGTGATGGAGATGAATTAACTTCAAAAATTGATATTAATGTTGAACCGCCTGGGAAAAAACTTCAAAATATCAATTTATTATCAGGCGGAGAAAAAGTTCTATCAGCTATAGCATTATTATTTGCAATATTAAAGATGAAACCTACTCCATTTTGTATATTGGATGAAATTGAAGCTGCATTAGATGATGCTAATGTAATAAGATATGCAGAGTTTTTAAAACAGTTTTCAGATAATATACAATTCATAGTTATAACACATAGAAAAGGTACTATGGAAGCAAGTGATATGTTGTATGGAGTTACTATGGAGGAAAAAGGAGTATCTAAAGTTGTATCAGTAGATTTTACAACTTAGAGATGATTTTAATATTATATATGGTTACAAATTAAATTTTGAAATTATGACTTTGTTAAATGAAATTTTAGTTTATAAGTGGAAATGTAGAAAACTATAAAATTAAATTTGATAAATTTATAAATATAGTTTGTAATCTCATACTTAAGGAGGAATTTTTATGTTTGGAAAATTTTTTGATAAATTAAAGGAAGGATTGACAAAGACAAGAGATAATATAGCTAGTGCTGTTTCTGACGCTTTAAGTTTAGCAGTAACTATAGATGATGACCTTTATGAAGAACTTGAAGAAGCGTTAATAGTAAGTGATATAGGTGTTGAAACATCAGTAGAAATAATTGAGAAGTTAAAAGAAAAGATAAAAAGAGAAAAGATAAAAGATGTTGCTATGGTTAAGCCATGTATGAAAGAAGTTATAATTGAAATGATGGGTGAAGAAGTTACATCTATAAAGCCAGAAAAAACACCGGAAGTTAAACTTATTATTGGGGTAAATGGTGTAGGAAAAACAACTTCAATAGGAAAAATAGCAACTAAAATAAAAAATGAAAACTATAAAGTGTTGTTAGCAGCAGCTGATACATTTAGAGCAGCTGCAATTGATCAATTAGAAGTTTGGAGTAAAAGAGCAAACGTGGATATAATAAAACACCAAGAAGGTTCTGACCCAGCAGCAGTAGTATATGATGCAGTTCAAGCAGCGAAAGCTAGAAATACAGATGTACTAATATGCGATACAGCAGGTAGGCTTCATAATAAGAAAAATCTTATGGATGAATTGGCAAAAATAAATAGAGTTATAGATAGAGAATTTAGTGAAGCACATAGAGAGACGTTATTAGTTTTAGATGCAACTACGGGGCAAAATGCAGTTATACAAGCAAAACAATTCATGGAAGCATGTCCGATTGATGGAATTGTACTAACAAAATTAGATGGTACAGCTAAGGGGGGAGTTGTTATATCTATAAAGAGCCAATTAAATATACCTGTAAAATTCATTGGTGTTGGTGAAGGAATTGATGATTTACAAGAGTTTAATTCAAAAGAATTTGTTGAAGCATTATTTTAAAAATTTAAACATTAATAAAAAATGTATATGTTAAGTAAAAGTACTTGACAGTGAAAAAACTTTTTGTTAATATAATCTTTGTGAGTTGGTGATTATATGGAGAAAAGATTTGAGTTATCATTACTCTTAGATTTTTACAGTCCATTGCTTACTGAGAAACAGAATAATGTAATGGAGTTTTATTTTAATGATGATTTATCATTAAAGGAAATATCAGAAATTACTCACACCAGTAGGCAAGCGATTCATGATACGATAAAGAGATGTGAAAATCTTTTATTAGAGTATGAAGAGAAACTTCATCTTTTAGAAAAAAGTATGGAGAATGAAAATCGTAAACAAAAGATTATAGAAAAACTAAAGAGTTTAAGTATAGATAATAAAAAAAATTCTACATTAATTGATGATATTATAGAAAATATCATTGAAATTTAGGAGGTCTACTATGGCTTTTGAAGGATTAGCTTCTAAATTACAAGAAACTATTAAAAAGTTAAAAGGTAAGGGTAAGCTTTCAGAAAAAGATATAAAAGAAGCCATGAGAGAGGTAAAATTAGCCTTACTTGAAGCAGATGTTAATTTCAAGGTAGTAAAAAACTTTGTAAAAGATGTCAGTGAAAAGTGCCTTGGAAATGAAGTTTTAGAAAGTTTAACTCCAGGTCAGCAAGTTATAAAAATTGTTAATGATGAATTAACAAAGCTTATGGGAGAATCTGAAAGTAAATTAGAACTTAATTCTAATGGGATTTCAGTTATTATGCTTGTTGGATTGCAAGGTGCAGGTAAAACAACTATGGCGGG
>NZ_CCAT010000085.1 GCF_000612845.1 Clostridium ihumii AP5 | reverse complement strand
AGAAAAAGAAACAGGAATAAAAAGAAGTTCATTCCTAACAAAAGCAGATCATGGAGTAAAAACACCAAAAGCATTATTCATACTACTAACAGGAATATACACAGAAAAAACAACATATGAAATTGGACATATACTAGAAGACATGTCCATAGAAGAAGTAAATGCCCTAAGCAACGAAGGCATTCATTTAGTACTACATGAAAATAAATACAAAAACATAATTGAAAAATTTTATAGTGAAAACAAATAACAAAAAATTTTTGATAAAATCACTATGATATAAATTTTTACATAGAAAGTGGACAAGCAATTAAAAAACTCAATATTATGTATAAAATTAGTCTAAAAAAGCATAAAAACACATGACTATATCTAAAATAATTAATTAAAACTATCAATAAAAGTGACGGTCATCAATAAGTAGTGACAAAACAAGTGACAGTCATAAAATAAAATTATAAGTAGTGACAAAATAAGTGACAGTCATAAAATAAAATTGAAAAAGTATAGAATAAATATGACTGTCACCTTTATAAGGGGATTTGAGTGAAAGTAAAGTTATTTTTAAATGTATGCTTTGGTGTGGTATAATTATATTTTATGATATGAGCGTATTAAAAAAGATAAGAATAAACAAATTGCGTATTAGAGAGCAAAATATTAAAATGAGTTACTTACGAAGGAGAAAAATGTTATTTGAAAATTTAAATATAATAGAACCAATAAAAAGAGCATTGGAAGATGCAGGTTATAAGGAACCTACATTGATACAAGAAAAGTCTATTCCAATAGGGTTAAAAGGATTAGATTTATTAGGTTGTGCACAAACAGGAACAGGTAAGACGGCAGCATTTGCAATTCCAGTGTTACAGAACATAATTAATGAAACACAAGAAAAAGATACAAATAAGAAGAGTATAAAGGCATTAATATTAGCACCTACTAGAGAATTAGCTATACAAATTGGAGAAAGTTTTGAGATGTATAGTAAATACACGAATGTGAAGAGTGCAGTGATTTTTGGGGGGGTATCTCAGAATCCACAAGTAAAAGTATTAAAAGAAGGTGTTGATATATTAATTGCAACACCAGGAAGACTTATAGATTTAATTAATCAAAAATTTATTAAGTTGGATAACGTAAAACACTTTGTTCTTGATGAAGCTGATCGTATGCTTGATATGGGAATGATACATGATGTAAAAAGAATAATAACTAAGATGCCAAATAAAAGACAAAACATGTTATTTTCAGCAACTATGCCAAAGGAAATAAGAAATTTAGTAGAGTCTATTTTAAAGGATCCAGTTAAAGTTGAAGTTGCTCCAGTTTCATCTACAGTAGATACTATTTCACAAGGTGTATATTTTGTAGCAAAAAAAGATAAGAAAAATTTATTAATTGATATACTTAAGGATGAGTCAATAAAATCACTTTTGGTATTTTCAAGAACAAAATATGGAGCTAATAATATAACAAAACAACTTGCAAAGGCTGGTATTGAAGCATTAGCTATACATGGTAATAAGTCTCAAAATGCTAGACAAATTGCATTAAATAGTTTTAAAGATGGAAGTATAAGAGTGTTAGTTGCAACGGATATAGCTGCTAGAGGAATTGATGTTGAAGATTTATCATATGTAATAAATTATGACTTACCAGAAGTGCCAGAAACTTATGTTCATAGAATTGGACGTACTGGAAGAGCTGGACATAATGGTGCTGCATTTTCATTTTGTGATTCTGAAGAAAGAAAGTACCTTAGAGATATTGAGAAGGTTATAAAACAATCAATACCAGTTATAGAGTCGCATAAATACACAGAGGAATTACCTAAAGAAGTTAGAGAAATTCCAAAAGTAGAAAGAAATAAATCAGAAAGAGGTCACAATAATAATAGTAAAAATAACAAGAGTAACAAAAATGGACGAATTGGAAGAAACAATTGGTCACATAAAAGAAAATCAAAAAATAAATCCAATAATTAAAATAGTTATATAAATAAAATATAGCAAATTTCTAGTTATAGAGAATTGCTATATTTTTTTTATTTATGATTTGAAAGCAAATTTCAACCTTTACAAATTAATGGAATGTATTTAATTAGGTTATCTAAGTATATTGAAAAAGAAGAAATGACAATAGTTTTAGTTAAGAAAAAATAAATTTGTTTGTTGAAATGAATAATTAATGTTTTTAAGCATGAAAAAAGATTCTATATAAATTATAGAATCTTTTTTTGGTTGCGGGAGCAGGACTTGAACCTACGACCTTCGGGTTATGAGCCCGACGAGCTACCAACTGCTCCATCCCGCGATATTAAATTCTTAAGGGATTTCCTTAAGCTATGTTGTAAGTATAGTCGTATTATATATATAAGTCAATGGTATTTAGAAAAATAAAATTATATTTATTTTTTAAAAAGATAAATATAATTTTATTTTTCTAAATATTAGGGAAATATATAGGCGTATATAACTGTTAAAAAACTATTTTCTTAAACCAACTTTTAGATATTCTAACTTTATTGGGCATTTTAGCATCATGTCCAATACACTGAATTTAGTAAGATAAGACTATAAACTTTAATTGTGAAAGAAAATGTAACAGTAATAAAAGTAAGAAGTTAGAATTAATTTATGCAGCATGAGATTTCAAAATATAATTAGAATTTTTTAAATTTATAAATTTGTGCACATTTTCAGAAAAATTATCCACAGTATTTATGATAAATATAACTTTTATATAAATACTGTGGATAATTTTTGGGGATTTATTAGATTATGTAGATAATAAATATGGTTATGTAATTTAATAATATAATGTATAATTCAAAGTGTAATGTTTAAAATAAAAAAATGAGTACAGTTTATAAGGACGTGAAAAAATGGCTAAGAAGAATAGTATAAATAATGATTTTTTAAAATCAGTTAGGAATAATCTGTCACCCAAAGTATATGATTTAGTATTGAAACTTGTTAATGAGAATAGAGAAGATATGGCTAAAATAGTGCTAAAAGTAGATTATCTTTTAGAATATACTAGTAATTGTATTAAAGCAAGAGATTATGATGAAGCAAGAGAAACTTTAGACGGTGCTAGAAAAAGAATCGACATGTTAAAAAATGAGGGTGAAGATGTTTCGTATCTAGAGTATTTATATGAAGGTATAAATAAAAAGTGTAAATAAAAAGTGTAAATTAAAGTCCAGTGACACATGTTACTGGACTTTAATTTTACGATATATTAAGATTTTTTATTTTCTTTTTTTAATTCTTTTGCTGCTTTTTGAAGTCCTTTAGATTGATATAAAATGCCTTCTACTTTATGATTTTCATCATTTTCTTTATAAACTACTGATATAAGAACATTATTTTCTTTTGCAAAATTTGCTTTATATAATGCACGAACATATCCATCTTTAGTTTCACCTTTAAAGAATTCATGAGATTTGTAAGCACCAAGAGTATTGGAAATTAAAGTTGCTTGCTCATCAAAAGTTTCCTTAGAAAAGGTCTTTTTCATTTCATCGCTAAAGTAGGATTCTATTTTGTTATAATCTTTTTTATCCATAGCAGTTATAACCTTACTAGCTATGTCATTAGAATAGTTTTGTAATGCTTCTGTATCCACTTTTTCTCCACAAGCAGTAAGTGAAAGTGTTATTAAAAAAGTAGAAAGAATAATTATAGATTTTTTAATAAATTTCATTATATACACCTCTAATTTCTATTAAAATATTATATAAATTAATATTTTATATTATTTAACAAATTTATATTAGCTATTATAAGATTAATACAAGTGTTTTTATTATGGTCAAATTTACTAATATATATGAATAAATATAATTTGAATTAGAAAAATTAGACTATTTAATTTATTATAACAAAATTTAATAAATATTACCTTAATAAAATTGGAACATAATTCAATAAAGACAGTTAAGATATTCAAATTAAGAGGAAATTAATAAAAGTTATGGATAATTGAATATATAACTGGTGTTAGGTATAATTTAGGAGAGAATTATAAATATTTTTATGGATAAAAGGTGGAAATATGAATTTAGAAGAGTTGTTATATAAAGCTAAAGATATTATGAGTAAAAATGTTGTAAAGGTTTTTACTCATGATAATGTTAAGTACGTTTGTAATTTAATGGTGAAAAACAATTTGGATGAAACAATAGTTATAAATGAAGTTAATAAATTAGAAGGAATTTTTACACGTAATGATTTAGCAGAGGTAGAAAGAATTTTTGCAAAAAAAGGAGATAAGTCTATATTCAATGAAAAGATTATAAATTATTGCACTAAAGATGTAATAACAGTAAGTCCTAATGATTATGCAAGAGATATTCGGGATATGATGATTGAAAAAGAAATAGGACGTGTACCAGTTGTAGAAGATAATAAGGTAATTGGTGTATTAACAAGCAATAATTTAAGAGATAGTTTTTATTTAAAAATAGATGAAATGTTTACTTTGCAGAATAATATTTTAAGCAATATTCATGAAGCCATTTGTATATGTGACACAAAGGGTAAGGTTATGTATTGGAATAAAAGTGCAGAGAAGTTATATGGTTTAAAGGCGGAAGATATAGTTGGGGAAAGTGTTAGAAAGCATTTTAACAACCCAATTATACCTAAAGTTTTAAAAGAAGGTAAAGCTATTGAAAATATTGAACACCAGCCTATGAGGGGGAAGTCAGTAATTTTAAGTGTTGTACCTATATTTAATAATCAAAATGAAATGATTGCTGTAGTGTCAACAGATAGAGATGTTACCGAAGTGGTTTCATTGTCTGAAAAATTAGAAAATGCAAATGCAAAAGTTGAGGCATTAAGTAAGGCTTATAGTAAGGAGTTTTCTAATAATTATACTTTTTCATATATAGTTGGGAAAAGCAAAAAAATAATGGATTCTATATTATTAGCGCAAAAAGTTGCACCAAGTACAGCATCGGTTTTAATAACTGGTGAAAGTGGGACAGGCAAAGAAGTTTTTGCAAAATCCATACATGAGGCTAGTGGAAGGAGCGGGCAATTTGTTGCTGTAAATTGTAGTGCTATTCCAGAAAATTTATTAGAAAGTGAATTGTTTGGGTATGTAGAAGGTGCATTCACGGGTGCTGTGAAAAAAGGAAAAATGGGTATGTTTGAATTTGCAAATAATGGTACATTATTTTTAGATGAGATAGGAGAAATGCCTATAGGGATGCAAAGTAAGTTATTAAGAGTGCTACAAGATGGTGTTATTCATAGATTGGGCAGTGAAAAAATTATTCATACCAATACAAGAATTATAGCGGCAACTAATAAAGATTTGAAAAAAGCAATAAAAAATAATGAATTTAGAAGTGATTTGTTTTATAGATTAGCAATTGTTCAAATTGAATTACCTTCACTAAGAGAAAGGAAAGATGATATTAAAGAATTTATAGATATTTTTATAAATCAAAGTTCGAAAAAAGAAAATATAGAAATAAGTTCAATAGATGAAGAGATATATAATATATTGTGTAATTATAAATGGGAAGGTAATATAAGAGAATTAAAAAATGTTGTTCAAAGAATGGTAGTGTTATCAAATAATAAAAGGGTAACGGTAAATAGTATACCAGAATATATATTAGAATATTTTTATGGTAGATCTAAAGAAGATACAGTTATAGATTATTATAACTTGGATGAAAGAGTTAAGGCTTTAGAAATGGAACTTATTAGAGATGTCATGGAAAGTACTAATGGAAATAAAGCAAAAGCTGCTGAAATTTTAAGAATAAAAAGAAGCACATTATATTATAAGTTAAGCCAATATGATTTATAAATAAAAATATCCTGTTTTGGGGTGTGCAAGTTGTTGATAAAAAACTCGTATACCTTAATAGTAGAATGTACTCAAGAATGTTTTACTATAGTTTACAGGATATTTTTTATTTGTAAATTTAATAGAACGGAGCTTAATGATAAAAGTGTCAAAAAAATAACAGATATGTCAAAAAAATAACACATACATAAAATGACAGTATATCAATTGAAAAATAGAAAGTATATACATGAGAAGAAGAAAAAGTGACTAAATTTTGACATTTATTCAAATATGTATTTGAATAAATAAAAGTTTTAAAATTTACAAAAGTGTTAATTTTGTTGCATTAAAGTAAACGTTTCAATGAAATTTAACAAGGTTGGCACAGTAGTTGCTTATATATTATTTATAGAAAGTTATTAAAACTTTAATGTTAATAATATATAAATTTATGAGTTGTTATATCAATACTCAAGGGGGAGAAAAAATGACTACTATGGTTAAATTTCCTTTAAAAATGCACATAGGAGCTAATTGTGAACCTATTGTTAAATTAGGACAGTTAGTTAAAAGAGGAGAATGTATTGCAGCTCCTAATAATGGTCTAGGTGCTAAGATACATACAAGCATTAATGGAGAAATAAAAGAGATAAATGAGAATGAAATAGTAATCTTAAAGGGTGAAAATCAAAGCACTGATTATGTAAAGATAAAAGAATGTAATAGCATCAAAGAATATGTGTTTGAAGCTGGAATTGTTGGAGCTGGTGGAGCTGGATTTCCAACTCATGTTAAGTTAAATGCAGAAATTCCAGATGGTTGTATAATAGCAAATTGTGCAGAATGTGAACCGCTTTTAAAACACAATATAAAACTTTTAGAGGAAAATCCTCAAGAAGTAATAAAAGGAATAAAATATGCAATGGAAGCAACTAAAGCACCAAAGGCATATATAGGAATAAAATCTAAAAATAAAGATGCAATAGAATCAATAAAAAAAGCATTAGTAAATGAAGAAAATATAGAAATAAAAGAGCTTAAAGATATATATCCAATGGGAGAGGAAAGAGCATTAATACATTCAGTATTAGGTGTATGGTTAGAGCCAACACAACTTCCATTAGAAGCAGGTGCTGTAGTTTTAAATACAGAAACACTTGCAAATATAAAAAGAGCAGTTGAAGATAGAAAACCAGTTATAGATAAAGATATAACTATAGCAGGAAAATTAAAAGATACAGAAAGTAGAATATTTTTCAATGTTCCTATTGGAACAAAGATTGAAGAACTTGTAAATGAATGTGGTGGAATTGATGGAGAATATGGCGAATTAGTTATTGGTGGACCTTACACTGGAAAATCAGCAAAACTTGAAGAAGCTATAGTAACAAAGATTTCTGGAGGAGCAATAGCAACAATAGAGTTCCCAGAGTTTAAGGGAAATGTAGGTCTTTTAGTTTGTGCATGTGGTGCAAATGAAGATAGACTTAGAGATATTGCTTCAAAAATGCATTCAAATGTAGTTTCTGTAATGGATTGTAAGAATATAGTTAAAATAAAAGGTGCTAATAAATGCAAAACTCCTGGAGATTGTCCAGGACAAGCAGCCGTAGTAATGCAATTTAAAAAGGATGGAGCAGAAAGAATAATAATATCAAATTGTAGTGATTGTTCTAATACTGTTATGAATTCTGCACCAAAATTAGGGTTACCAGTTTATCATCATACAGATCATGTATTTAGAACTGTTAATCATGAATTAACAAGAAGGTTAGAGATAGAATAAAAAAATAATGTGCTAAATAAAGCTTTATAAAGATATGGGTTCAAGTTTAAAAATTAAATTACTCTTATTTCAGTTGAGAAAGAGAAATTTTAAATATAGTACCAAAATTAACAATTAACCATGAAAACTATGGTTAGTAAGAATATTATAATGGGGAATTTATTCTCCAAAATAAACTTTTTATGGATAAATATTATATTAATTTTATTTGGAGTACAAATAAAACATTGTAGCGGGGATTTCAATCCCCGGTGATATTCATCATCATTATTAATTCATCATTGTTAATTGATTCCAAACATGATAATAAAATAAGCTGTAAGATTAGTAGTATCAATTGATAAATTTATTATTTTAAATTTGAACTTGTAACCCTATAGATTTAGATAACATGTATATAGTAGGAGGAAGAATTATGTCAATGAGCAAAGAACATGCAGAAGCTTTAAAAAATGAAGCGGCTGTTGTATGTTGTAGAACAGAAGCTGGAACTATAATTTCAGCAGATAACCTGGAAGATCCAGATATATTCCCAGATATGGTTGATTCAGGATTATTAAATATTCCGAGCAATAATTTAAAAGTTGGAGAAGTTATAGGTGCAAAACTTTTAAAAACTATAGATTCATTAACTCCAATAACACCTGATTTAGTAGAAGGTGCTAAAAAAATTGAAGGATCAGTAGAAGAAAAAGAAGTTTCAATAGATGAAAATGCTAAGGCTGTTTTAAAATTAAATAAAAAAGCTGGAGACACTATAAAATTAAGTGATTTAGAAAACCCTATGTACTTTGGACAATTAGAAGATTCATTACTTATAAAATTAGATGATAGTGTATTAACAGTGAAAGAAGCTATAGGAAAAGTTTTAAAAGTAGATGCTCCAGCATTAAGTACAGTATGTAAAAATATAGTTGAAGGTTATGAAGAAGAATGTTCTGCAGAACAAACAATAGTTTCTTCTGTAAGCAATGGAGTATTAAAAATAAAAATTGCTGAAGGAAAAGGTATTGATATAGAAGTTCCTCTAATGGCTGGAACAGTATCAAATTCAGTAGCAAAAGAAGTAATAAAAGAAGAAAAAATTAATGATTTAAAAGTTGAAAATAAAGAAGAAAAGAAAGCTGTATTAGAGCCTAGAGCTGTAAGAAGCTTAACTAAGAAACATTTTAAAATAGAGAAAGTTGAATTTGGAAAAGAAACTAAAATAGATGGAACAACATTATATATAAGAGAAAATATATGTGATGATGCAGTAAATGAAAGCGATTTAGTTAAATCAATAAAAATTGAAATAATAACACCAGATAAGTATCATACATATTCAGAAACAATTATGGACGTTCAACCAATAGCAACTAAAGAAGGAGAAGCTAAGGTAGGTAATGGAGTAACTAGAACTTTAGATGGAGTAATAGTTATGGTTACAGGAACAGATGTTGATGGAGTTCAAATTGGTGAATTTGGTTCTTCAGAGGGAATCTTAGATGAAAATATTCTTTGGAACAGACCAGGTGCTCCAGACAAAGGAGATATATTTATAAAATCAGAAGTTGTTATAGCTAGAGGAATGAACATGGAAAGACCAGGTCCATTAGCTGCACATAGAGCAACTGATTTTATAACACAAGAAATAAGAAATGCACTAAAAGTTGCAGACGAAAGCTTAGTTGTAGATACAGAAGAGTTAGTTGAATATAGAAGACCAGGTAAGAAAAAAGTTGTTATTGTTAAAGAAATAATGGGACAAGGTGCAATGCATGATAACTTAATATTACCACAAGAACCAGTAGGTGTTTTAGGTGGAAAACCAAATGTTGACCTTGGAAACGTTCCAGTTATGTTATCTCCACTTGAAGTTTTAGATGGTGGTATTCACGCATTAACTTGTATAGGACCTGCATCTAAAGAGTGTTCAAGACACTACTGGAGAGAACCACTTGTAACAGAAGCTATGAATGATGAGAATATAGATTTAGCAGGAGTTATTTTTGTTGGGTCACCACAAATAAATGCTGAAAAATTCTATGTTTCTGAAAGACTTGGAATGATCGTTGAATTTATGGATGTAGATGGTGCAGTAGTTACAACAGAGGGTTTTGGTAATAACCACATAGATTTTGCATCACATATTGAACAAATTGGTATGAGAGATGTTCCATGTGTTGGTATGTCATTCTGTGCAGTTCAAGGAGCTCTAGTTGTTGGAAATAAATACATGAAATACATGGTTGATAACAACAAATCAGAAGCTGGAATTGAAAATGAAGTTTTAGGATGTAATACTTTATGTAAAGAAGATGCATTAAGAGCTTTAGGAATGCTTAAATCAGCAATGCATGGAGAAGAAGTTAAAAAAGCAGAAAGAAAATGGAATCCAAATGTTAAAGCAAATAATTTAGAAGAAATAGAAAAAAGCTGTGATATAAAAATAGATAGAGCTTTAAATGAGACTTCAATACCAATGAGTCAAAAAAGATTAGAAAAATATTCTACAAAATAATATTTAAATCTATTTGTGAAAAGAGGATATAGATATGAAATATGGCGATAAGATTATAGAAATGCAAGGAATAATAGTTGAGATACAAGATGGAGCAGTAGCTATAGATTTGAAAGGTAGACTTGGATATATGAAGGTACCTATGAGAATGCTTATAACAGACTATCCTCTACAATTAGGACAAGAAGTAGGCTTTAATATGAGTTTCTTAGAAGTATTAAAAGAGGAGCCTAATGAAAAGTATGTAAGCAATATAGATAGAAAGAATAGAAAGGAAGGACAAAATAATGGATAAAACTGTAGTTAAAAATTTACAGTCAGAAATATTTGTACCTATAACACCACCACCAGTGTGGGCGCCGGTAACTAAAGAATTAAAAGATATGAAAATTGCTTTTGCAACAGCTGCAGGAGTACATTTAAAAAGTGATAAAAGATTTAATTTAGCAGGAGATTTCACTTTTAGAACTATACCAGGAGATGTAAAAACAGAAGATTTAATGGTATCACATGGTGGATATGATAATGCTGATGTAAATAAAGATATAAACTGTATGTTTCCAATAGATAGATTAAGGGAATTACAAAAAGAAGGATTTATAAAAGAGATAGCACCAACTCACATAGGATTTATGGGCGGTGGCGGAAACCAAGAAAAATTTAAGCATGAAACAGGTCCAGCTATAGCTAAAATCTTAAAAGATGAAGGGGTAGATGCTGTAGTATTAACTGCTGGATGAGGAACTTGTCATCGTTCTGCTGTATTAGTACAAAGAGCGATAGAGGAATCAGGGATTCCTACGATATGTATAGCTGCATTACCACCAGTTGTAAAACAAACAGGTACACCAAGAGCGGTAGCACCACTTGTACCAATGGGAGCAAATGCAGGTCAACCACACAACAAAGAAATGCAATTAGGTATTTTAAAAGATACATTAACTAAATTAGTAGAGATAGATAGTCCTGGAAAGGTTATATCTTTACCATATGAATATATAGCAAAAGTATAGTTTGAGTTTTAAGTATAATCTATTACTAAATATGTTAATTTATATATTTTAGTGTAGATTATACTTTTAATTAGGATTGTATAAAATTTAACAAAATAAAAATAGTAACTACATATAGGAATACAAGTTGAAACTTTAAGTTATTCATATTTCAGTTGAGAATTCTAATTAATTTAATTGAAAATGGAAAATTGAAAGTTGAAAATGAATGTAAAATTTGGATTTCCAATTTTAAAGAATGATTTTTTATCAAATTTGCAGAGCAAATTAGTTGAAAACAATATAAAAACGTAGTTTTTAAGCATTTCTATTTTTAGATATTAGGAACGAAGTGAGTAATATCAACTATAACTTTTCACTTTTTACTCTTAACTCTTACTTGGTTCCAAATATAAATATAGAAATAAATTGTAAGATTAGTAGTATCATTTGAGAAAGACATTACTTTAAATTTGGAACCCTATAGTAAAAAATTAAATTGTTTTTAAAGGAGTATAGTATGGACGAAGTTATAGAATTAAGAAAATTAGTTATTAAAACTTTTCATATTGAAAGTATAAAGTTTTCTGATGATACTAGAATTGATGGTAGAACTTTATATATTAAAAATAATATAGCTTTAAATAAATATAACAAAGATTTTATAAAGTGTTTAGAAGTTAATATTATAAATTCAAATGAAAGAAATATTTTTGTTAATTCCATACTAGACTTTGAGCCTATAGCAACTAAAGTTTTAGGTGAAATAGGAGAGGGGATAACTCATGTATTAACTGGAGTTACAGTTATGATTAATGGTAAAGATGAAAATGATGTACAGATTGCAGAGTTTGGAAGTTCAGAGGGAATATTAAAGGAACAAGTAATTTTTGATAGAGCAGGAACACCTTCAAAGGATGATATTATATTACAATTTAATGTAGTTTTAAATGCAGGTATGGGAGTAAAGAGGGAAGCAATAACAGAAATTCATAAAAGTTGTGACTTAATAGTTCAAGAAATAAGAGAAGTGCTTAAAAAGCTTAATGGAAATAACTGTAATGAAAGACATGAGTATTATGACAAGGTAAGAAAGAATCAGAAGAAAGTTTTAATTGTAAAGCAAGTTGCAGGACAAGGTGCAATGTATGACACAGGATTATTAGCGAGTGAACCAGGTGGAGCTATGGGAACTCATTCAATAATTGATATGGGAAATGTACCAGTTATATTGACACCTAATGAATACAGGGATGGTGCGTTAAGAGCTATGCATTAAAATTTTCGGAATCTTTTTAATAAGGTGTGGAGGGATTAAAAATGGGTGTAGGACCATCAACCAAAGAAACAACATTACATCATTTTAGAGATCCACTTGTTGATTTAGTTGATAAGGATTTAGATACTGATTTAATGGGAATAGTTATAGTGGGTACACCTCAAAGTAATAATGAAAAAATGTTTGTAGGAAAAAGAGTGGCTACATTGGCTGAAGCTATGAGAGCTGATGGAGTGATAATTTCAGTAGATGGATGGGGAAATAGTCATGTTGATTTTTCTAATACCATTGAAGAAATAGGAAAACGAAATATTCCAGTTGTAGGCATGAGTTTTGTAGGAGCTCAAGGACAATTTGTAGTTACCAATAGATATATGGATACAATAGTTGATTTTAATAAATCTAAAGAGGGAATTGAGACAGAGATTGTAGGAGAAAACAATATAACAACTTTGGATGCAAAAAAGGCATTAGCATTTTTAAAGTTAAAAATGAGAAAGATGGGGGAATAAAAAAATGAAAATAGCAAGATCTATTCAAGCCATAGATTCACATACAATGGGAGAACCAACACGTATAGTTGTAGGGGGAGTGCCAAGAATTCCAGGAAAAACTATGCCAGAGAAAAAGACATATTTAGAGGAACATATGGATAACCTAAGAACGGCAATTATGCTTGAACCAAGAGGACATAAAGATATGTTTGGTTCAATAATTACACAACCAACTAGAAGTGATGCTGATTTAGGAATAATTTTCATGGATGGTGGTGGATACCTAAATATGTGTGGACATGGATCTATTGGAGCAGCAACTGTTGCAGTAGAAACAGGAATGGTTGAAGTTACAGAACCATATACAAATATTGTATTAGAAGCACCAGCTGGACTTATAAAAGCAAAAGTTAAAGTTGAAGATGGAAAAGCTGTTGAAACATCTATAGAAAATGTACCAGCATTTTTGTATAAACAAGATGTAAAAATAAATCTACCACAAATTGGTGAAGTTACAGTAGATATAGCTTTTGGTGGAAGCTTTTTTATTTTAGTTAAGGCTGCTGATTTAGGAATAGAGATTGACGCTAAAAATTCTAATAAAATTACTGAAATAGGATTGCAAATAAGAGATATAGTAAACAGTACTATAGAAATAAAACATCCAACATTAGAACATATAAAAACAGCAGATTTAGTAGAAATTTATGGACCTGCTAAAAATCCAAAAGCGACATTACAAAATGTAGTAGTATTTGGAGCAGGACAAATAGATAGATCACCATGTGGAACGGGAACAAGTGCAAAAATGGCTACACTTTATGCTAAAGGATTATTAAAAGAAAATGAAGAGTTTGTTTATGAAAGTATACTAGGAACAATGTTTAGAGGAAAAGTTTTAGGAACAACTAAAGTTGGAGATATAGATGCTGTAATTCCAGAAATAACAGCAAGTGCATATGTAACAGGATTTAATCATTTTGTTATAGATGAAAGTGATCCTGTAAAATATGGATTTAAATTAGATTAAGTTTTTTTATATAAAAGGGGTAATAAGCATATTTTTATTATCCCTTTTTACATTAATTAAAGTTAAAAAATAAAATTCTAAGAAAATTAATTACTGTTACTATAATAAAAATTAAAAATACTACATTTAAGATTTTTTTCAATGCAATATCAATTTTACATAGTTTTTCATAGTTTAAGTTTTTTATGAAGTTCATATTTATGCCTCCTTGTTAAAAATACATACATATATTTGAAAAAATATATATACATTACAATAAATTTGCCATAAAAATATAACAGGTTAGTTAAACTTATATTTAAAGAAATATTATAAAATATAGTAGAAGATTTAAAAAATAAAAATTATTTGTTAAAATAAGTTGAAATATATTTAGAATACTGATACAATATGTTTGTCGAGAAAATTTAATAATTGGTTTTAGGTACCTTATTTTTAAGGTTTAATAGGGAAAGTGGTTAAAATCCACTACAGCCCCCGCTACTGTATACGAAGACGAAGCCGTAATATCCACTGGATTGATTTCTGGGAAGGATGGCTTAGGATGACGCGTGAGTCAGGAGACCTGCCTAAAATAGCATGGAGCTTCGGAGGGAAGTGTATACCATTGAGAAGACATATGAATTTGAAGTTCATATATTTTTAGAGTGGAATATTATATACATTTAATATAAAAAAGCCTTCGCAGATGCGGAGGCTTTTTATTTTGAAATCATATAAATTATATCTTCCTTATGATGAGTCCATATCGAAAAGTGCTAGCTAGTTATTATGCTTCAGCCTAAGTATTCCCGTGTATAAAAAATTAGAGTTAACCTTAAAAGAATAATAATAGTTTGCTTATATTAAAAAAGTCCTTAATTTTAACTCACGGCTGAAGCATAGTATTTATATAAAGATTTATGATTACACTTAAAGGTATAAATATGAATGTTCTTGAAATATTAACCCAAAATAATAATTTGCTTATATTATTTAAAAATTAAAAAGTCCTCGAATTTAGTTCAGACTTTAGGTGTAATATAAAATATATCAAGCATTATGCTTTAGCTCCCGAATATATTTGAGATTTAATATGATAAACATTGGAGTTTATTATAAAGTATCAACATTAAATTTAATAAACGAAGAAGTTTATTAAATAATTGCAGTGAATTAAATCTTAAATAAAACTAAAGCATAATGCAAATTTAATTTACATATTAAATTACTTTTATAATAACATAAAAAGGAAAATAAATATACACTATAATGTAAAAATTTTACTTAAAAGTATATTTTTATAAATAAAAGGGAGGAATCAAAAGATGAAAACATCAAAGAAAGAATTGCTATTAAAAATAGTAAAAATTATAATTGGTAGTATAATTTATGCTATAGCAATAAATGTATTTATTTCACCAAATAAGCTTTTAAGTGGAGGGATTGCAGGCATATCACTAATACTTCAGTATATAACAGATGTATCTTCAGGATATTGGGTCTTCATAATAAATTTACCTCTGTTTATAATAGGGTATAAATTTTTGAAAGACAAAGAATTTATATTTTTAAGTTTTATGGGAATGATTTCAATGTCAGGTGCATTGATAGCAACTAAAAATTTAGTTAATGGTTTAATAGTAGAAGATATAGTTATTGCAACATTATTCGGAGCTGTGATTAGTGGAATAGGAATGGGGATAATCTTTAGGCAGGGTGCATCACAAGGCGGAACGGATATTATAGCTATAATAATTAGGAGAAAAAATGGAGCAAAAATGTCTACTTTATATTTTGCATTAAATGGAGTAATTGTTGTTTTAGGTATTGTTGTAACAAGTTTAGAAGTAACACTATACACAATGGCATTAATGTATATTAAATCTATAGTTATTGATAAAGTAATTAATATGTTCAACAATAAGAAAATACTAATGATTGTTACTGAAAAGGAAGAGTTAGTATCAAAACAGATAATGGATAAAATAGGAAGAGGAACAACTTTTCTTTATGGAGAAGGTGCATATACTGGTATAAAAAGAAAGGTTATCTATTGTGTGGTAACAGAAAATGAATTAAATAAAGTTCAAAAACTTATAAAGGAAATTGATGAAAAATCATTAATATCAGTTTCAGAGGCATTAGATGTTCAAGGAAATGGCTTTTTGAAGGCGGCAATTTAATAACATAATTATATTAGATTATTTCTCTTGTCAGTGTTACAATAAAAAAGTAAGATTTAATTATTGTTTATAGGGGGAGAATAAAAAATGACTACAAATTATAAATTTTTTCAGCATAAAGATTGTGAGTATTTTCCATGTCATAAAGTAAAGGATGATAGTAATTTTAATTGCTTATTTTGTTATTGTCCATTATACTTTTTAGAAGATTGTGGGGGAAATAACAAAAATATAAGTGGAATAAAAGATTGTAGTAATTGTATGATACCACATTCAGAAAATGGATATGATTATATAGTTAAGAAAATAGTGGACGTTAATAATAAAAGAGTAGATGACTTCTTTAAAAAGAAAAAAGAAGAAGAATAGAAAAAGATTGTGTTTCAAAGTAACTAAACTTATATTGAAACACAATCTTTTTTATTTTAATTAACTTTAGTAAATTGAATTTTAACTGAATCATGAGATAAACTATCAAATATAAAACCTTGTGATTTTAAACCTTCAATTATTTCTGGTAACGCATTTACAGTAGTATCTTTTGGATCTAAATCATGCATTAATATATTGGCTGTATTTACTGAAGGAGTATTATTTAAAATACTTTTAACAATGATATCCTTTTTTTGTCTAAAAGCAGCAGCATCAGTTGAATCAATGTTCCAATCGAAGAAGGTATATCCAAGATCAGTCATTTTCTGAGCTAGATCAGGCATAAAGTTAGCATTGTTATTATAAGATTTATTTACTAAATTGTTAGAACCACCAGGAAATCTAAGAACTTTAGAAGGTTTTTTTCCTGTTATATTTTCAATAAAGTCATCTAATGCTTTTACATCTGCAATAAAGTTATCTTGATTTTTGTATATTTTTTTATAATTATGAGTAGCTGTATGATTAGCTATAACATGTCCACGATCACTAATTTCTTTATATATCTTATCCATATTGTCTTTTTTATTAACAAAGAAAGTAGCTTTTATATTATATTTATCAAGTATATCTAAGATTTTTAATGTATGATTAGATGGACCGTCATCAAAAGTTAAATATGCTCTTTTTGAAGTTTTAATTACTTCATTTATTTTAGCTTCATTTTGGGATATCTCATTTTTTAGCTTTTCATTTTCAGATAACAATTTAGTCTTTTCGGTTTGAATGCTTTCTATATTGCTTTCTAAAGTTTTATATTTAGATTTATTAAAAAATAGTTGAGATGTAAAATATATATTTATAAAAAAAACAACTAAAATAAGTCCGAGTAAAGATTTTATTATAAAAGAATTTCTTTTAGAATTCATTGTAAAATGTCCCCCTAAATAAATTAATTAGATAGAAAAGTTTTTAATTTTTCATCGATAGTTTTTTTGTTTTCATTAAGCTTTGAGTTTTCTTCTTTTAATTTAGAAATATCGTCATTTAGGACATTTACATCTTTATTAAGCAAGTCCACTTTTGTTGTATAATTCTTAATTTTATTTGATGTGAAAAAAGAAAAAAATACAGAAATTATTAGTAAAACACTTAATAAAATTATAGAATGAATTTGTTTTTTGTAAATTAATTTTCTATTACGTGATGATTTTGTCATTTAGAATTCTCCTTATGTAAATTAGATTATAGATTTAATTAGTAAGATGAAAATATTTTATATAAATTAAATCAAATATGTATATGGAAATAAGCTCAAGTTTAAAATTATTTTTAGATATAAATATACTTGTTAAAAAAAGTTGTTAATTTTAATATGCTTTTGAGCTAGTCTCGCTTGTAGTATCCAAGGTTTAAATTTAATAATTTTGAATATAAACTTTGGAATCTTATATAAAATAATATAAAATAATATAAAGTATATATATATAAAATATATGATAAATCTACACTTTAAATTATAAAATAAAAAAGGTAATCTTTTTTTACAAAGAAGTTACAATGTAAAATATCAAGCCTAATTTAAAATTAGGCTTGATATTTTTAATGAACAATTAAATTTTTACCATGATATTTACACTAATTATAAATTAAAATACTATTTAGTATTTTAAATATTATTAGTGTGAACAACAACAAGATTTTTTTTCAAAACTAGCACAATCTGTACATTCTATTTGTGTAGGATTAGACTCATGAGTACTAACATTTATTTGTGTTAATGTACAATAGTTTTCACTTCCATCGTGATGTTTACATTGATTTACAGTACATCCTATACTTTTATTTGCTGACATTTTAAAATCCTCCTTAATAATATAAATATTTTTTTATCACAGATATTTAATTTAATAATTTAGCGCTAAATTAATTTAATAATTTTGATAATAAATTTGTCATCAAAATCCTTACACAAATAGTATGGCAATTATAAAATTTTATATGTTGCATAAATTTTGGTTAATAAAAATAAAAAAATACAATTATGTAAAATAATCACTTATAAAAGAAAAAAACATAATATATATTAGAGAAATACTAAAAAAAGGAGAAAAAAATGGAGGAAAAAATAATAAAATTAAGTGATACAGATATTGGTGATGAAGTAATTATAAAAGAAATATTATCTACTGGACTTAATAAACAAAGGCTTCTAGATTTAGGATTTGTTCCAGATACAACTATATTTGTGTTAAGAGATTCTCCACTTGGTGAGCCAAGAGCATATTTTATTAGAGATACTTGTATAGCGCTTAGAAAAGAAGAAAGTGAAAAAATAATAGTATATAAGAAGCAATGATTATAGAGGTGTGAAATGGGGTTAACATTTAGTTCAACTAAAAAGGAAAGCTTACAAGATATTAAAATAGTAGAAAAAACAAAAGAAAATCAATTTGTGATTGCATTAGCAGGAAATCCTAATACTGGGAAAAGTACAGTATTCAATAGTCTTACCGGATTGCATCAGCATACAGGAAATTGGCCAGGAAAGACAGTAGTAAATTTTCAAGGAAATTTTAACTATAAGAAAGATGAATTTATATTAGTAGATTTGCCAGGAACATATTCATTACTTGCTACATCAGCAGAAGAAGAAGTGGCAAGAGATTATATATGTTTTGGAGAAGCAGATTTAGTAGTAGTAGTTTTAGATGCAACATGTTTAGAAAGAAATTTAAATTTATTGTTGCAAATAATGGAGATAACTTCTAATGTTTTGGTATGTGTAAATTTAATGGATGAGGCTAAAAAGAAAAATATAACTGTTAATATAGAGAAGTTATCAGAAATTTTGAAGGTACCAGTAGTATCTACTTCAGCAAGAAATGGAAAAGGTATCAATGAATTAAAAGAAGCAATTTATGAATATAGTAAAAAGGAAAACAATAATAATTTTAAAATTCAATATGATGATTTTATAGAAAAAGAAGTAGAAAGATTAGAATTAATTTTATCTAAAAAGTATAATGAATTAAATTATAGATGGATAGCATTAAGATTGTTAGATGGTGATAAGACAATAATAAATTCAATAAGAAAGTATGTAGATGAAAGTTTTTATATAGAGGATAAAGACTTAAGTAATGAAGTTGAATGTTTTATAAAATCAAACTCAAAAATAAGAGATGATATAGCAAAAAAGATATACAATGAATGCTTTGAAGTTTCTAATAAAGTAGTTGAAAAAAGTGGAAATAAAATATTGGAGCAACAAAAAATAGATAATATATTAACATCAAAAAAAACAGGAATACCAGTTATGTTAATATTTTTAACTATAATTTTATGGTTAACTATTCAAGGAGCAAATTATCCATCAGCATTACTTGCGTCTATGTTTGACTCTTTAGAGGTAAAATTATTACAACTATTTAATTATATAGGTGCACCTTTATGGCTTAAAAATATATTAGTGTTAGGATTATACAAAACAGTTGCATGGGTAATTTCGGTAATGTTACCACCAATGGCAATATTTTTTCCAATATTCACTTTGCTTGAAGATAGTGGGTATTTACCAAGGATTTGTTTTAATCTTGATAAAGCTTTTAAAAAAGCACATTGTCATGGAAAACAAGTATTAACAATGTGTATGGGATTTGGATGTAATGCAGCAGGTGTTATAGCTGCTAGAATAATAGATTCGCCAAGAGAACGGCTTGTTGCTATTTTGACAAATTGTTTTGTACCCTGTAATGGAAGATTTCCAACACTTATAGCATTATCTATGATATTTGTAGGTGGAACTTTTGCATCTAGTACAGCTGATTCTATGTTAGCAGCACTTATGGTAATGCTATTAGTAGTTTTAGGAATAGTTATAACATTAGTAGTTTCATATATATTATCAAAAACGATATTAAAAGGAATGCCATCATCATTCACATTAGAACTACCACCTTATAGAAAACCACAAATAGGAAGAGTTATATATACTTCAATTATAGATAGAACTATATTTGTTTTAGTTAGGGCTATAAAAGTAGCTGCACCAGCTGGCATAATAATATATGTGCTAAGTAATGTTATGATAGGTGATATGAGCTTAGTTGCGCATATAGCCAGTTTTTTAGATCCATTTGCAAAAGCGATTGGGTTAGATGGATATATATTAATGGCATTTATATTAGGACTTCCTGCCAATGAAATAGTACTACCGATATTAATAATGGGATATTTATCTAATGGGGTTATGACAGATTTTACAAGTTTAGATATGTTGAAAAATGTTCTAGTTAATAATGGATGGACTTATTTAACACTTTTAAATACCATGTTATTTTCATTATTACACTTTCCGTGTGCAACAACTATATTAACTATAAAAAAAGAAACAGGAAGCAGGAAATGGGCATGGTTTTCATTTATTATGCCTACCATAGTTGCTATAATAGTATGTTTTTTAACAGCAACTATATATAGAATTTTTGCATAGGATGTCATAATGACAATAAAAAGGACTGAGTTATCAGTCCTTTTTTATACTAACACATGAAATATAAAAATTTAATGATGAGGATTAGAAGAAACTTTTTCTATAGCTTGCATTACAGTACATGTAAGAGTAGCAAGTTCTTGTGGGTTTACTTGAAATGCAACTTTTGCATATACAGCCCCTGAATCGGAAGTCACATAATGGGGTTTAACATTATTGAGTGACAATGCCAGCATATCATTTATACATTTTTCACATTTACATATATCTTTATAATCCTCTAAAAGTTTATTTAGTAAACTGCTTACAATAATTTCAGCTACATTAAAAACACCAAGATTTCTTGAGTTTAAAGTAGAACACATTTAAACTTTAGATGTCCATTTTCTTAACATCATCAGGAATGATTAAATCTGCTAATGTAGCATTTTTAACATCCTCAATAGTAGCTTCAGGTCCAAGTTCTCTTAAAACAAGACCATCTTTAGTAACTTCCATAACTGCCATTTCAGTTATTATTAAATTTACTTGATGAGCTGCAGTTAAAGGTAAAGTACATTTTTTTAATATTTTTGGTCTTCCTTTAGCAGTATGTTCCATTGATACGATAACTTTTTTTGCACCAACAACTAAATCCATAGCTCCACCCATACCAGGAACCATTTTGCCAGGAATCATCCAGTTAGCAAGATTTCCTTCTTGGTCTACTTCTAGTGCTCCAAGGATAGTTGCATCAACATGTCCACCTCTTATTATAGAGAAAGACATTGAACTATCAAAGAATGCAGCACCAGGAACTACAGTAACAAATTGTCCGCCTGCATTTATTAAGTCCTTATCTTCTTTGCCTTCTTCAGGAGAAGAACCTATTCCTACGAATCCATTTTCAGATTGTAGAGTTATGTCAACTCCTTCAGGTATATAATTTGCAACAAGAGTTGGAAGTCCTATTCCAAGATTTACTACGTCTCCATCTTTAAGTTCTTTAGCAACTCTTTTTGCTATAATTTCTCTCATCATACTCTTATCCATGATTATTTATCCCCCTTTACGATGTAGTCAACAAAAAGACCAGGTGTAACAACTATGTTAGGGTCTAATTCTCCTGCTTTAACAAGAGTTTCTGCCTCTACGATTACAGTATCAGCAGCTGTTGCTATTAAAGGATTAAAGTTCCTAGTAGCTTCATGGTAATAAATATTACCTTTTTCATCTACTTTAGAACCGAATAATAAAGCGATGTCTGCTTTTAAAGGAAGCTCAAGTAAATATTCTTTTCCGTTAACAGTAAGCTTTTGTTTACCGTCTTCAATTATAGTTCCAAGACCAGTCTCAGTCAAGAAACCACCAAGACCAGCACCACCACATCTAATTCTTTCAGCTAATGTACCTTGAGGATTAAGTTCTACTTCCATTTCCTTTGTGTTCATTAGTCTTCCAGTTTCAGGATTAGTTCCAATATGAGAAGCAATAACTTTCTTTACTTGCTTATTAACAACTAATTTACCAATTCCTTTATCAGGATATCCAGTATCATTAGCGATGATAGTTAAATCTTTTACCCCTTTTTCAACTAGAGCATCAACTAATTTTTCAGGTGTACCAGCAGCTAAGAAGCCACCAATCATTACAGTCATGCCGTCTTTAATATGAGAAATTGCTTCCTCAATGTTAACAATTTTGTTCATAACACATACCTCCAAATTTTTACTAAGCATCTTCAAAACAATAGATTAGAGTATTAATTGTTATGTTAGGTGCATTAAGTAAAATCAAAATATATAAATATATTTTGACATAAGTATAAAATAATAAATTTATAGAAAATTTATTATTTTTAAACTATACTTAATAAATATACTATTCTATAAATATAATTAAAAATCCTTCTTTTATGTCAAATTTTATAAAAAAAATATTATATTTTTTAAAAACATAGTATTTCATTAAAAATAGATAAGGTAAGTAAATTAAACTAATGTCGAATAAGACAAGGATTTACAGCGAATTAGTACTGTTGTTTCTATAGAATTTAAAGATATAATTAGATAGAAACAATAATAGCTTTAGTTTATTTATATATTAAAATATAAATATTACAATTTGATAATTGTATGAGTTGAAGTTTAAAGGAAAGGTGGTGTTGTTGTTACAATAATACATATTATTGTAACAAGTATAGTATGACACTAAGATTGATATTAGGAAGAGCTGGTAGTGGTAAAAGTTATACTTGTATAGATGAAATAAAGAAAAGAAATAAAGAAAATAGTAAATCAAAGTTAATACTTTTAATTCCAGAACAGTTCTCTTTTAGAGCTGAAAAAATGCTTATAGAGAATATTGGTTGTACAGGAATAAATAATGTATTTGCACTTTCTTTTAAGAGACTTGCATATACAATATTTAATGAAGTGGGTGGTGTTACACATAATAATTTAACACCTACAGGAAAAGCAATTATAATAAATAAAATTTTAAATGAAGAGAGAGAAAATTTGAAAGTATTTTCTTTGTCAGCTAGAAAAAATGGATTTGTAGATACAGTTGTGTCTATGATAGATGAATTTAAAAATTATAATATTGCACCAGATGAGATTTCACTTTTAAAAGATAGTTTAAGTGAAAACCCATTACTGTGTGATAAGATTTCAGATACTGCACGTATATATGGAAGGTATAATTCCTATTTAGAAAAAGGATACTTTGATCCAGTAGATGATTTAAGTTATTTAAAATCTAAGATAAAGGAAAGTAGCTTTTTAGAAAATGCAGAAATTTGGATAGATGAATTCTATGGTTTTACGCCTCAACAATATGGAATAATAGAGGAATTATTAAAAAAATGTCCTAGAGTAAATGTAACATTACCTTATGGTGGGAAGAATAGTGTGATTTCAGAAAGTAATGATTTAGCTGAAAGTGATGCTTTTTATCCAGTATTCTATACAGAAAATCAACTGTTAAAAATAATAGCTGAAAATAATATAGGATATGATAAACCAGTAATACTAAAAGGTAATGATAAAAATAGTAACAATTATAGATTCAAAAACAATGATGAACTTGGGTATTTAGAGAAAAATTATTTTAATGTTTTAGCTAAAAAATATGATAATGAAGTAAATAATATAAAAGTATTTAAAGCAATGAACACTTATTCAGAAATTAAATATATAGCAAAAGAAATATTAAAATTATGTAGGGAAAAAGATTATAGATTTAAAGAGGTAGCTGTTATAGCAAGAAACTTGGAATCTTATGAAGACATAATAAAAGTAGTATTCTCAGAATACAATATCCCATATTTTTTAGATGAGAAAAAAGATATAAATACAAATCCTATAGTAATTTTAATAAAGTCAGTGCTAGAAATTTTAAGTAATAATTTTTCATATGAAACTGTTTTTAGATATTTAAAAAGTGGGCTTTTAGGAATAGATAAAGAAGAGATAGATTTATTAGAAAACTATGTTTTACAATATGGTATAAAAGGAAAGAAAAAATACTTAGATGATGAGTGTTGGAGTGATGAAAGATTAAGAGAATGTAAGCATAACTTTTTACTTCCAATATTAAACTTGAAAAGTAAAATAAAATCTAAAAATAAAATAGATGATATTTGTAAGTTTATATTTGAATACTTAGAGGAAATTAATTTAAAACAAACAATAGAATATGAAATTAAGAAATTGGAAGAAGAGAACAATTTAAATGCAGCCAGTGAATATAGTTCAATTTGGAATTTAATACTAGGATTATTAGATGAACTAGTTGAAATTTTAGGTGAGGAATTATTATCATTGGATGATTTTGTTGAGATATTTAATATGGCAATTTCTACTCATGAGATTGGATTAATACCTCCTACATTAGATAGTGTAACAATTGGAAGTATTGAAAGAATAAGAACAGAGGAATTAAGAGCTGTATATGTAATTGGTGTTAATGATGGTGTATTCCCAATGGCTACTATAGAAGAAGGAGTATTTAGTGATTTAGATAAAACTATATTAAAAGATAATGGAATAGTTTTATCTAAAGATACAAAAGCATTAATGTTTGAGGAACAATTTTTAATTTATGCAGCATTAACACTTCCAAGTGAAACTCTTTATATTTCATATCCTATTGCAGATTTTGAAGGTAAATCAATGAGGCCATCAATGATAATTTCAAGGATAAAAAGTTTATTTAATATAAATGAAAAAAGTGAAATCGTTGAGAGTTTAAAGGAAAAAGATATTGATGATATAGTAGCTAAAGTTCCAGCATTTAATGACATGATTATAGAAATAAGAAAATACTTAGATAGTGAAAAAATTTCAGAGGAATGGAAAGAAGTATATAGATATTTTAAAGATGACTTAGAATATCAATTGATTATAGATGGAATATTTGAGGGATTTTCATATAAAAATATTGCAAGTTCTATTAGTAAGGAAAAGGCTGAAAAACTATATGGTGATGGAAACTATTTTAGTGTATCAAAAATAGAAAATTATGTGCGTTGTCCATTTGGTTATTTTGTACAATACGGATTGAAGGCTAAAGAAAGAAAATTATATAGTTTTACTGCTCCAGATTTAGGTAGTTTTATGCATAGTGTTTTAGATAAATTTTCCAAACAAATAGAAAAAGAAGGCATAAAATGGAGTGATTTAAACTATGATGAGTGTAAAAATAGGGTTGAAAATATAGTAAATGTAATTATGAGTGAGGATAAAAACTTCATATTAAATAGTTCATACAGATATAGATATATAAGTGAAAGATTAAAAAGAGTTTTAATTAGAGTTGTATCTGTAATAGCTAAGCAGATTACTTTAGGATGTTTTGAACCGTCTGGATATGAAATATCTTTTGGATTAAACGATAGTGACTATCCGCCAATAGAAATAGAAATTTCAGATGGAAGAATTATAAAGCTCATAGGTAGAATTGATAGAATTGATAAATTAGTTGAGGGTAATCAAGCTTATTATAGAATAATTGATTATAAGTCAGGTATTAAAAGCTTTAAATTAAGTGATGTGTATTATGGTTTACAAGTACAACTATTAACGTATTTAGATGCAATATTAAATAATCAAGAGGCTAGAAATGAACATGCTAAAGCAGCTGGTGTACTATATTTTAAGTTAGATGACCCTATAATAAAAATAGATGAAAATGAAAGTGAAGAAAAAATAAGAGAACAGATATTAAAAGAGTTAAAGATGAATGGGTTATTACTTAAAGATGTAGAAATATTAAAAGATATGGATAAGACATTAGATGAAACTGGAAAATCACTTATAATACCTGCATCCATAAAAAAAGATGGTGAAATTTCATCTACATCAAGTGTTATATCAAGTGAGGGATTTAATACACTAAGGAAACATGTTAGAAATGAAATAAGCAAAAATTTTGAGAAAATGTTAAGTGGAAATATAGAAATTTCACCATGTAAGACAGATAGTGAAATTCCATGTGAGTATTGTAAGTTATCTTCAATATGTCAATTTAGCTTAGAATTTGAAGAAAACAAGTACAGAGTAATTGGTGGAAAAGATGATAAAGAAATACTTAAAATTTTGGAGGAGGATTAGAAAGTGGCAAGTATGAAATTTACTAAGGAACAAGAAGCAGCTATATATACAAGAGATGCTAATTTATTAGTTGCAGCAGCTGCAGGTTCAGGTAAAACAGCTGTATTAGTAGAAAGAATTATAAAAATGATAACAGATAAAGATAGGCCTATAGATATAGATAGGTTGCTAGTAGTTACATTTACTAATGCAGCGGCCTCAGAAATGAGAGAAAGAATAGGAAAAGCAATATCAAATGAAATTAGTAAAAATCCAACTTCAATATATTTACAAAGACAATTAACATTATTAAATAAAGCTAGTATTACAACAATACACTCTTTTTGTCTAGATGTTATAAAAAGAAATTTTCATATGATAGATTTAGATCCTAATTTTAGAATTGCAGATGAAACAGAAACCTTAATTTTAAAGCAAGAATCTCTAGATGAAGTTTTTGAGGAAATGTATGAAGAAAAGGATGAATACTTTCTAAAATTAGTTGAAAGTTATTGTAATAATAAGAATGACTTAAGTTTGTTTGAAATGGTTTTAGATTTATATAATTTTTCAATGAGTAATCCATATCCAGAAAAATGGCTTAATGAAAAAAGTGAACTTTTAAATATAGAAAAAAGTGACTATTTAAATAGCGAATCAATAATAGAAATGTTAAAAATTGATATTAAAACAAAAATAAGTGAAGCTTTTAATAATATAAATGATGCAAAAGAAATAGTGGATAGAACAGAAAGCTTATTAAAATATCAATCAGTAATAGATTGTGATTTTTTCTTTTCACAAAATATAAAAGATAATAGTAATGATTTAGATAAAATTAGAGATTTATTTTTGCAACTAGAATTTAAAAAGATGCCAACAATAAGCAAATGTCCAGATGTAGAATTACAGAAATATGTTAAAAAGAATAGAGATAACTATAAAGCTTTAATGAATGAAATAAAAGAAAATATAGAAAAAATTTATTCAAATTCTAATTATGATGATTTGGAATATATTTATCCACTAATTAAAAAGCTTTGTGAGTTAGTTATAAAGTTAAGAGATAGATATAGTGAAAAGAAAAAAGAAAAAGCTATAATTGATTTCAATGATTTTGAGCATTTTGCACTTAAAATATTGACTGAAGAAGTAGATGGGAAGATAGTACCATCTAAAGTTGCAGAAGTTTTAAGGGAAGGTTATGATGAGATACTTATAGATGAGTATCAAGATTCAAACTATATTCAAGAATATATATTAAATATGATTTCAAAAAAACATATTGGAATTAATAATATATTTATGGTTGGAGATGTAAAACAAAGTATATATAGATTTAGAATGGCTAAACCAGAATTATTTTTAAATAAGAAAGAAACCTATAGTTTAGAAGAAGGAAAAGAAACTAGATTAATAAAATTATATAAAAATTTCAGAAGTAGAAAAGTAATAATAGATTCTGTAAATTATGTTTTTAGAAATATAATGAGTAAAGAATTAGGTGAACTTGATTACAATGAAGAAGAAGAATTAAATTTAGGTGCTGATTACAAGGAAATAGAAAGTGGTACTTGTGGAGGGCCAACAGAAGTTATATTAATCAATAAAGATGAACTTTTAGAACAAGTAGAAGACGGTGATGATGAAGAACCTTTAAGTAGCATAGAATTAGAGGCTAAAGTAGTTGGAAAAAGAATACTAGATTTAATTGATGAAAAAAATCAATTTAAAGTATTTGATAATGATTTAAAAGATTATAGAAATGTTAAATACAAAGATATTGTTGTATTATTACGTTCTACAAAAAAATGGGCTCCAGTATTTGCAGAAGAACTTAAAAATTTGGGGGTTCCTGTTTATAGTGACGCAAATGATAGTTATTTTAATAGTTTAGAAATAAAAATTATGTTAAGTCTTTTAGAGATAATTGATAATCCAATACAAGATATACCATTACTTTCTGTACTTAGATCACCAATAGTTGGCTTTACATCAGAAGAAGTTGTAGATATTAGATTAAACAGCCCAGAGACATCTATATTTGAAGCATTAAAACAGTATATTGAATTAGGAGAAAATGATGAATTAAAAAATAAAGTTAAAAATTTCTTAAGTAGATTAAAAGTATGGAGAGATAAATCGTTGATAATGCCAATATATGAACTTGTATGGAGTTTATATATGGAAACAGGATATTATGGATATGTAGGAGCTATGCCTGCAGGCATAAAAAGACAAGCAAATTTAAAGATGTTATTTCAAAGGGCCAAACAATATGAAAGCACAAGTTATAAAGGATTATTTAATTTTATAAACTTTATAAATAAATTAAGAACTAGTAGTGGTGATTTAGGTTCTGCTAAGATTATTGGCGAGAATGAAGATGTAGTTAGAATAATGAGTATTCATAAAAGTAAAGGTTTAGAATTTCCGGTTGTATTTTTAAGTGGAGCCGGAAAAAAACCAAATACAATGGATATTAGAAATAAAATATTAGTTCATCAAGAATTAGGATTTGGTCCACAAATTGTAGATATAGAGAAAAGAGTATCACATTCTCCACTGATAAGAGAGATTTTAAAAAGTAAAATAGAAAAAGAAAATTTATCAGAAGAAATGAGAGTATTATATGTTGCTTTTACTAGAGCAAAAGAAAAATTAATTATTACAGGCGAAGTAAAGTCTATAGAAAAGTCTTTAGAAAAGTGGAATAATGCCGCTAAAAATGGAAAAGAAAAAATTCTTGAAGGTTACTTATTAAAAAATAATACTTATTTAGATTGGATTATGCCAACTATAATAAAACATCCAGATGGAAAGTTTTTGACAGAAGATTTAGATAGGGTAACAGGTACTGTTATACTGAATAATGATGTACTTTGGAATGTAAGATTTGCTAAACAAGATGATTTATATAAAGAAGATAAAATTTTAGATGAGCTTGATATAAAAGAAAAGTTAAATAAATTAAATTCAAAAGAATGTAATGATGAATTAGCAAGTGAAATAATTAATAGATTAGATTTTAAATATAAGTACCAATTAGCAACAAATATAAAAACTAATATTACTGTTTCGGAGATAAAAAGGTTAAATAATTTAGAGTTAGAGGAAGAATTTGTAGAAAATAAAAAGCTTACTTCTGAATATATAAAACCAATAGTTAATAGACCAAGATTTTTAGAAGAAAAAAAGGAACTAACTCCAGCTGAAAAAGGAACTGCAATGCATGCGGTTATGCAAAGATTAGACTTTAACAAGATAAGCAAGCATGAAATTGAAGAGCAAATAGAATTTATGGTTTTAAAAGAATTACTTACAACTGAGCAAGCTAAATCTATAAGAATTAATAAAATAGAAGCATTTTTAAAATCTAAATTAGGTAAAAGAGTTATAGAAGCAGATAGTAGAAGTGAATTATTAAGAGAAGTTCCATTTAGTATTGAAGTAAGTGTAAAAGAGGCTTATAAAGAACTTGAAGGAATAGAAAGTGATAATTACAATAATGATTATCTAAAAGTTCAAGGAATAATAGATGGATATTTTGAAGAAGATGGGAATATAATACTATTTGATTATAAAACTGATTATGTTACAGAGGAAACTAAGAATCAAATTATAGAGAAATATAATATTCAATTAGAGTATTATAAAGATGCTATAGAAAGAGGAACAGGGAAAAAAGTAACAGCTAAATATTTATATCTATTTTCAATTGATGAAGCAGTTGAATGTTAAGATGGAAAAGTTTTAATATTATCAACTAAGTTTAATATACAAATATAGTAGAAAAAGAGGGAAAGAGATGAGAAAATTAGATTTATTAGAAGGGGATATAAAAAAAATCCTATTACACTATTTAATTCCGTCGGTGTTGTCTATGTTAGCAGTTTCAGCTTATGTATTTGTGGACACTGCATTTGTTGGATATGGAGTAGGAAGTACAGCACTTGCAGCACTAAACATATCAATACCAATATATAGTGTATTTACGGCATTACATTGTACTATAGGAATAGGGGGAGGAACGTTAGTTTCAATAGCTATAGGAAAAGGTGATGAAAAAGAAAAAAATAAAGTTTTTTCAATAGCAGTAATTATGGCAATAATTGTTGGAATTATATTAACGATTATAGGGGTTATATTTCCTAAAAATATTGCTTCACTTTTAGGTGCTACTGAAGAAATTAAACCTTTAGTTTCAATATATATAGGGATAATTAGTGCAGTATCATGGGCTTTTTTATTAGTGGGAGTATTAAGCGCGTTCATTAGAAATGATAAAAATCCTAGACTTGTTATGATTGCATCAATAGTATCAAATTTAGCAAATGTAATTCTTGACTATGTATTTATATTTATTTTTGATTTAGGTATAGCTGGGGCTGCATTAGCTACAGCTATATCTCCAATAATAAATTTATTAATTCTTTCTACGCATTTTTTAAGACAAAGAGGAACTCTTAAATTTTCAAAAGTAGCTATGGAAAGTAAAATTATAAAACGAATAGTGAAAAATGGATTTGGAAGTTTTATACTTGAAATATGCGGAGGAATTATCATATTCATATTAAATAATATTTTTATGAAGCTGGGTGGAGAATTATATGTAGCTGCGTATGGCATAATTGCTAATATTGCATTTTTAGGCATAGCTGTGTTTGAAGGAATAGGTCAAAGTATACAACCAGTTGTTAGTGTTAATTTTGGAGCTAAAAAAAGAAAAAGAATCTTAGAAAGTTTAAAGTATGCAGTAATATTATCAATGAGTTTTGGTATATTTATATATGTGATTTTCCTATTATTTCCAGAAACAATTCTTAAACTTTTCACAAAGGATGATTTACAATTAATAAATATAACAGCGAAGGCAATGAGAATATATTTCTTTGGATATGCACTTATGGGTGCAAATATGGTATTTTTATATTTCTTACAATCTATAGAGGAATCTAAGATGGCAATATTTATATCACTAAGTAGAGGTATCATATTTGTAATTTTAGGATTAATAATACTTACACCTGCATTTAAAATAAATGGAGTATGGTTTAGTGTTTCATTTTCAGAAATTTGTACTTTTATATTAGGTATATTTATTTTAAAAAAGGATTTAAAAAGGAATAATTAAGTAAATTTATTTAGGGAGATAATAATCTCCCTTTTTTATTATACGTTATAGTATGAAGTAATCTAAGCAAATATGCGTAATATAGTTTTAAAATTAGTACATAGAGATAATAAGTAGAATTTGAAGGGTAACATTAGGTATTTAACTTTGAACTAAATAGTGTAATAACATATAATGAAGATAGTTTATGGAAAATATATGAATAAATATGATTATATTTACAGTACTGAAATTATGATTTTATTTTGATGATATATGAAAAGTCTTATTAATAAGTTAAAAAAATACTACTTAATATAAGTAGTAGTGAGGTGAGAAAATGGAAAAAAGCTTGTTAAGTATAGATTGGGATTACTTTATTAAAATAAGACCAGAATGGTGTGGCTCATATATTGAAAATGAAAGATGTTTAGTAGATATATGGTATAAAAGATACATAGAAGAAAATATAAGAGGTATAAATTTAGAAAAAGAGATTTATATCAATACAAATACTAAAAGATTTTGGAATTTTATTAAAGAACGATTTAACTTAAAGAAAGACATTGAGGTATTTATATCTGATTCACATAAGTTTTCATACAAAATTGCAAAGGACAATAAATGTGATAATATAATTTTATTTGATGCCCACAGTGATTTAGGGTATGGAGGTTTATCGTCTTTAGAATTTGAACTAAATTGTGCAAATTGGTTAGGTAAATTATTTAAAGATAATATAATTAATAAATCAACTATAATATATAGTCCATATACAATGGAACAACCTAATGATTTTAGTGAACTTAATAGTAAGTACAATATTGAATATGTTATGAATAGATGGGATATAGAGTATGAACAATTTAAAAATAGTGAAATATCAGCAATTCATATTTGTAGATCTGGGGCGTGGAGTCCACCATGGTTAGATAAAAAATTTTACGAGTTTATAAGAAATTCAGAATTAAAGGTTAGAAAGCTAGAGGATATTACAAGAGACTGGAATCCAAAAAAATTAACATTCTCTGATGAAATTAATTACTTAATAGGGTAAGAATTTGACTTTAAACCCTACAATAAAGTGCTTCCTTAACAATTAATTATAAAATGAGATATTAATCTATCTCTATAAAATTAAAAGGATTAGACGTATAATATGTTTAATCCTTTTAATTTTACTTTTTAAAAAAATATTTGGTAAAATAATAGTACTTATAGGATTAAGGAGGTAACAAGATGGCTCAAGCAAAAACTAATGCAATGAGAATATTAGATAAGGAAAATATAAAATATAATATTAGTACATATGAAAATAAAGATGGAAAAATAGATGGTGTATCTGTAGCCAGTAAAATAGGAAAAAATGTAGAAGAAGTGTTTAAGACGTTAGTGCTACAAGGACAATCTAAAGAAATATATGTTTTTGTTATTCCAGTAAATGAAGAATTGGATTTGAAGAAAAGTGCTAAAGTTGCTGGAGAAAAAAAGGTTGAAATGATTCATGTAAAAGATATAAACAAATATACAGGTTATATAAGAGGTGGTTGTTCTCCAATAGGTATGAAAAAACTGTATAAAACATTTATACATAGTACAGCAGAAAATCTAGAAACTCTAGTAGTAAGTGGTGGAAAAATAGGTATGCAAATAGAACTTTCACCAAAAGATTTAACAAATATTATAAATGGGAATTTCCAAGATATAATAAAATAAAGTTGGATATAAAAAGTAAAAGCATTGACTTATATAAGTCAATGCTTTTTATTTATTTTATAATTGTCCAGCCTTTTTCTTTTTGTCATATCTAGAATATAAAACTAGAGCAACAATTGTAAAGAATATAGGTCCAGCTACACTCCATATAGTTGTGAACCAATCTCCGTTAAGAGCAGGTTCTACAATTGAAAATACGTTAGCAAAACCAACTGTAGCAGTAACAACTATAGTAAAGATTGTTATTAATCCTTTACCTTTAAACATTTCAAATGGTCTATCTAAGTTTTGTTTTGACTTAAATGCAATGAATGCACCAGATAAGAACATATAAGGTATAGTCATTGAAACGTTAGTCATAGCTATAAGTACATCAAGGAATTTGCTTGCTGCTTTTCCTCCGAAAGATACTAGAAGTATAATTACTATAACAATCGCAGCTTGTACTAGCATAGCTGTTTTAGGCATTCCATTTTCTATTTTACAAAGTTTTTCAGGTAATAATCCTTTTGGAGAACCTTCTATTAATTGTTTTAAAGGAGCATAGCTTAATGTGAAGAATGCACCAAGTAAAGCAAGTAACATTGAAAGTCCAACAAATCTAGCAGTCCAGTTACCTACTTGGATAGCTACTGCTTCTGTAGCACCAAATACAGATGCTAAAGTAAATCCTAAGTTGTTCATTACAACATAACCAACGTTAGCTTTATTAACTGTGTCTGGTGATAGAGTTGCAGACCAGTTAGTGAATACTCCTATACAGAAAATTCCAATAGAGTATCCAACAGCAATTACGATAGCTGCTATAGTTAATCCTTTAGGGAAGTTCTTTTCAGGATTTTCAGTTTGGTCAACAAGACCACCAACAACTTCTGTTCCTCCAAATGCAAATATTGCATAAACTAAGAATGAAAGCACTGCTATAGGTGATGCATATGCTGGATTTGGAGATTTCACGAATGAAGCCATAGATTCGATTGGTTGAGCTAATTGTCCTTTATTCATTATTAATACAATTATAGCTCCTCCAATAAGTAATATATTAAGTAAAGCAACTGCTGTACCACCAACAGATGTTATTTTCTTTATTTTATCTAATCCTTTAGATCCGAAATAAGTTATTGCTATTATTATTAATATACCTAATATACCTAAAGTTTTAGTTGTATCTAGTCCAAATAATGACCAGTTACTAGTATTATCGTATCCAGAAATTGCATTTGATACTGGAATCCAAATACTTGATGATACGTTAACCATCCATATTATTTGAGCTGAGTACCACATAAAAGTAGCAATGAATGCATATCTTGGTCCAACAGATTTTTCCATCCAAGAGTAAATTCCACCTTTTTCACTTTTAAAAGTAGAACCATATTCTGCAATCATAAATGCAAATGGTATAAAGAATATTATTGCTGATATTATGTAGAAGGGAATTGCACCATAACCCATTAAATAAAACGATCTTGGCATGTTGTTAAATCCGTAAACAGATGTAAAGATCATAAGGATTAAGGCCATAAGTGATAACTTTTTAGAGTCATTGTTATTTGATGACATTTTTGTTTCCTCCTTAACAGTTTATTAATTTATTATTACAAAAATAAATTATACACCATTCGACAAAAAATACAAGAAAAATTTTTCTCTTGCACTAATTGATTTAATTTAAAATATTCAAAAAAAAGAATAAATAAAATCAAAACAAATCAATCAAAACGAAAAATATGCAACTTTTTAAATGAATATATAGAAAAATACAATATAAAAGTAGTATTTCTAAAAGTTTAAAAAATAATTCTTAAAAATAATTACCAAAAATTACATGGACGTAAACATGAGCTATTTGAAGGAATAGGATGAAAATGCGTCAAAATTTTATTCAAAAATTGAAACAAATACATGTTTATTTAAGAAAGGAAAAGATAAAGTTGAAATTATTGATGAAGAGATAATTCAACTAATTGTCGAATAATTTAAAATTGAAAATAAATAGAGATAATAATTTCAATATTAAATTATAGAACAAAATTACAAAAAAAATATAATTATACTTTAAAAAAAATGAAAGTTTTATGTAATATTGATTTTCTAATTTTTATAGAAAGTAAAGGTATAAAATCAAGTAAATATGAATATTTCTTTAATTTATAGTAATATACAAAAAATAAATGCACTAGATTTATTTAATCTAGTGCATTCTTATTTTAAAGTTTTCCTAATTTTTTATTTCTTTCATATCTGCTATGAAGAATTAGTGCAATAAGTGTAAATACTATAGGACCTGCTACACTAGCTATGGTTGTAACCCAATCTCCATTAATAGCTGGTTCTATTATTGAGAAGAAGTTTGCAAAGCCAACAGTAAATGTAACTATTACAGTGAAGAATACTATTAAACCATTTTTATTGAATATAGAAAATGGCTTGTCAATTTCTTTTTTACGTTTAAATGCTATAAATGCACCAGAAAGAAACATATAAGGAATAGTCATTGAAACATTAGTCATAGCAACAAGTATATCAAAAAACTTATTCATTTTACTTCCGCCAAATGAAACACAAGCAATCATTATTATAACTATAACAGCCTGTACTATCATTGCGTTTATAGGCATTCCGTCTTTAAATTCACAAATTTTTTTAGGAAGTAATCCTTCAGGACAACCTTCTATTAATTGTTTTAATGGTGCATAACTCATTGTAAAAAATGCTCCTGTTAAGCAAAGAAGTAAAGAAAGTCCAACAAATCTAGCAACCCAGTTTCCCATTTGAATGGCTACAGCTTCACTTGCACCAAATGCAGCACCAATTTGATAGCCTAAGTTATTCATAATTACATAAGAAACATTTGCCTTATTAACAGTTTCACCAGAAAGAGTAGCATCCCAATTAGTGAACACACCTATACAGAATAATCCAATTGCATAACCAATAGCAATTATGATTGCAGAAACAGCAATTCCTTTTGGAAAATTCTTTTCAGGATTTTCAGTTTCATCAACAAGACCACCAACAACTTCAATACCACCATATGCAAATATTGCATAAACTAGAAATGATAACATTGAAATTGGAGTTAAATATGATGGATTTGGTGAATCAATAAATGAACGCATTGATTCTATTGGTTGAGCAAGTTCTCCATGATTTCCAATTAAAACAAGTATAGCTCCTACGAAAAGTAATATGTTAAGTAGTGCAACAGCAGTACCACCGATAGATGTTATTTTCTTAATTTTATCAAGACCTTTAGTTGACACAAATGTTATAACAATAATTAAAATAATAGCGAGTATTCCTAAAGTCTTAACACTATCTAATCCAAATAATGACCAAGTATTAGTCTTATCTTTTCCATAAATAGCATTTGAAAATGGTATCCAAATACCAGATGATACATTCAACATCCAAATAATTTGAGATGTATACCACATAAATGTAGCAATAAAGGCATATCTAATACCTACGGATTTTTCCATCCAAGAGAAAATACCACCTTTTTCACTTTTAAATGCAGCCCCATATTCTGCAATCATGAAAGCAAAAGGTATAAAGAATATAATTGCTGAAATAATGTAGAATGGAATAGAACCATACCCCATTAAATAAAATGATCTTGGCATGTTGTTAAACCCATAAACAGATGTAAAGATCATAAGAATTAGTGCCATTAAAGATAGTTTTTTAGTTTCATTACTTTTTGATGACATTTTATTTCCCCCCATTTTGATACTTATAACTTTTAGTTAATTATATATTTAAAGAAATAAGTTAGTAAGTTTATATAAATGTAAGATATGTACGATTAATCATTTTAAATTTATATGTATAAAATTTTATGATAAATATACAGTTACATTTAAATATAAAGCTAAAATATTTCAATAAATGCATCCCAAAGTAAAAATATTTTATAAAAAATTTTTTTGAAAACTTAAGAAAAATATAGGAATATAAAAAACTCCCAAAACAAAAATCACATTAAGTTTTAATTAATATTTTAATAAGTATTATATTTTAAACAAAATCTGTTAAAGGATTAACTTCAAAACTATGATCTATTGTAAATATTATACACCTGTTATTACAAAAAACAATACAAGATTTCCAAAAATTCAAATTTTTCAATTTATATAATATTCAATTGAAAAAAAATAATAAATTATAAAATAATAATAAAAAATCATATATAAATACGTATAAAATATTAAAAGTGTTAAAAAGTTGTTAAGTTTTTTAATACTAATATATGTTTATGTTGATTAAATGTGAATTTATTTTCTTAATATGAAGGGAAAATAGGTAATAAACAATAAAAATTTAATAAAAGTTTGATTTGAATAAAATTGAATGAAAAAAATATAGAGATTTGTTGTAATATATGAAAACATTAGAATATAATTAACAATTTATTAAAAATAAAAGTTAAACAAATAACAAACTTAAATAAAAAATGGTAAAAAATAAAAAAAAATAGTGATATGTATTTAATAATGGTATTATGATAAAATTAATTTATTAGAAAATTAAGAATAGTAAGAAGGGAGAGGGGATTATGGAGGAAAAAATTTTACTAAAAGAATTATGTGAAAGTCATGGACCAAGTGGAAGAGAACATTGGCTTTTTGATATTATTGATAAATCTTTTGGAAAGTTTGGAAGTGTTACAAGAGACAATTTGAACAATGTAATTATAGAGAAAAAAGGCAATGGAAAAGGAAAAATAATGATTATGGCTCATGCAGATGAAATTTTCATGGTAGTTACAGCTATTGGTGAAAATGGATTTTTAGAGTTTACTGGTAGAGGGATAGATCCTAAAGTGCTAGTATCTCAAGAAGTTATAATACATGGAAAAGAGGAGATTATTGGTATTATAGGGGTAAAACCTCCTCACTTAATGGATGCAGAAGATAAAAGTAAAGCTGTTGAAATGAAGGATTTAAGAATAGATACAGGATATAGTAAAGAAGATATAGAAAAAAAGATAAATGTTGGAGATTTTGTTACTATAAAAAGAAAGTTTGTAGAACTTTTAAATGATAATGTTTCAGGAAAAGCATTAGATGATAGAGCATCAATTGCATCATTATATACCTGTGCAAAAGAACTTGAAAATATAAATCATGATTTAGATGTTTACTTTGTTTGTTCGTCACAAGAAGAAGTTGGACATAGAGGGGCAAAAACAGCAAGTTTTGGAATAAGACCAGATATAGGGGTAGCTATTGATGTGGGATTTGACAATAGTATATTAGGCGATAGTGATTCTAATACAGGATTAGGTGATGGAGGAATGATTTCCATAGGACCTAATATACATCCAAAATTAAGAAAATATGTAGTAAATGTTGCAAAAGATTATAATATTCCTTATGGGGTAGAGGTTTGTCCAGGAGCAACAGGAACTGATGCTTGGGATATACAAACAGCAGCAGATGGAATTCCAACATTACTATTTTCTATTCCTCAAAGATATATGCATACATCAGTAGAAGTAGTTAATATGAAAGATGTTCAAAATGTAGGAAGACTATTAGCTAAAGTTATAGGAAAAATAAAATATGAAGATTTGGAGGGGATATTATGTTTCTAGCTAAAGAGCTTGAAAAGGGAAATTTGTTAGATAAATTAACTTCTGCATCTGGACCTTCAGGATATGAAGGTGAAGTAAGAAAAATAATAAAAGATGAAATAAGTTCTTTTGTAGATGAACTAAAAGTAGATAAAATGGGAAATATAATAGCCCATAAAAAAGGAAATGGACCTAAAGTTATGATAGCAGCTCACATGGATGAAGTTGGCTTCATAATTACTGGATATAATAGTGATGGAACTTTAAAGTTTAGCGGGCTTGGTGGAGTAAATCCATTATCAATGCCTTCAAAGTTGGTTTTTATTGGAGAAGAGAAAATACAAGGAATTATTGGTGCAAAAGCAATACATCTTCAAAGCAAAGATGAAAGAAAAAAAGCATTTACTTACGGAAATTGCTGTATAGATATTGGAGCTAAAAGCAAAGATGAAGCAATGAAAATGATAGATTTAGGAGAATTTGTAGTATTTGATAATGAATATGATTGTTTTGGAGACAAGCTTATAAAAGGCAAGGCTTTTGATGATAGAATGGGATGCTTAGTTCTAATTCAGGCATTAAAAGAAAATTATAATTGTGATTTGTATTGTGTATTTAATGTACAAGAAGAAGTTGGAGAAAGAGGCGCTTATGTATCAGCTTTTAATGTTAAGCCAGATGTAGCAATTGTTTTAGAAGGAACAATATGTGCTGATATGTGTAATATAAGCAAAGAAAATAGGGCAACAGAAATAGGTAAGGGACCAGCTATATCAATTATGGATAGAACAAGCATATTTAATGAAGAAATGGCAAGAAACATTATTGAGGTAGCTATCAAAAATAATATACCATATCAAAGGAGAAAAGCCATAGCTGGTGGGAATGATGCTGGTATAATTCACACTGTTGATGAAGGAACAAGTAAAATAGCAACTATTTCAGTTCCATGCAGATATATACATTCAGCTATATCAGTAGCATCACAAGAAGATTATTTAAATACATTAAAACTTTTGAAAACATATTTAAAGACAATGTAATTAAATTTATATGTAAAATTATTAATTTATAAAAATGATTAGTTAATATACTACATTTAAAATAGGGAGGAAAATTATGGACATGTTATTAGAAAAAATGATAAATACATTTACAACAAGTAGTCATGAAGAAAGTATGAGAAATAAGATAATAGATGAAATAGATATATTAGGATTAACTTATGAAATAGATAAAATGGATAACTTAATAGTTAAATTAGGAACAAAATCTAAAAATAATAAAGATATAATGTTAGTAAGTCATATGGATTCTGTTAGTTTAATAGTTACATTCATAGATGATAATGGATATGCAAGGGTTGGAACAATAGGTGAATTTAATTTTGAAGATTGGATTGGCAATATAGTTGAGTTTGCAAATGGAACTATAGCTAGAGTTTGTGCAAGTAAAAAAGAACCTAAAATATCAGATATATATTTGGATGTATTTTCTAGTAGCAAGGAAGAAACTCTTAAAAAGATACAAGAGGGAGATGTTGCTATACTAAAAAAAGATGTAGTTAAAATTGAAGATAAAGTTATTGGTTCAACATTGGATTCAAAAATTTCTTCATATATATTATTAAATACACTAATAGAAATAACTAAGGATAAAGAAAAAATAGAAAACTTAGATCATGAAATCTCATTTGTTTTTTCAACAGAAAAACAATTAGATGGAAGAGGTGCAAGAGCTGCTGCCTATAAATTAGATCCAAGTTATTGTATTGTTATTGATGTAGAAGAAGCAAATGACACATTAGGTGGAGATAGCAAAGTAAAACTAAATAAAGGTGTAGGTATACATGTTTTAGATAGAGATTTAATTGTACATCATGAAGTAAAAGAAATGTTAGAAGAATCATGTAAGGATTTAAAAATAGATAATCAATATATTTTTAATGAAAAAGGAACTAATGGAGGAAGAATTCATAAAGAAAGATGCGGTATAAAAACAGGGGCATTATCAATACCAATGAGATATAAAAATACATTAAATGAGGTAGTTAAAATAAAAGATATAGAAGATGCTATAAAAGTTTTATTAAAAGTTGTTGAATAATATTCATAATTCAAAGGAAGAAGGATTTGAAAGTATGGTAAAAAAAAGAGTATTATTAGCATTATTAGCAGGGGTAATGATATTAGGTGGATGTCAATCAGAAAATAAGGGTTCGCAAAATAAAGAAAAACCAAATGAAACTCAAAAATCAGTTGTTCAAGTTGTGGTTCCAGATGGACTACCTGCAATAACCATATCAAAAATGATAAAGGAAAATCCAGTACTAGATGAAAATGTTGAAGTAAAGTATAGTGTAGAAAAAGGTCCTGATGGACTTGCATCTAAAGTACTAGGTGGAGAAGCGGATATTGCAATAGTACCATCTAATTTAGCAGCACAAAGTTACAATAAGGGATTAGGATATAAATTAGCAGCTACAGGTGGATTTGGTTCATTTTCATTAATTGGACAAGGTGAAATAAAAACATTAGAAGATGTTAAAGGTAAGGAAATAACAAGTATTGGTAAAGGGTTAACTCCAGACATAGTATTAAAATCAATACTTAAGGAAAAGGGAATAAATCCAGACAGTGATGTAACATTAAATTATTTAAGTGGGGCAACAGAACTTGCACCAACATTTTTAGCTGGAAAAACTCAAGTAGCACAAATACCAGAACCAATGCTTACAAAAGTGTTAAAGAAAAAAACAGATACAAATATAATAATGAATTTAAATGAGGAGTGGAAAAACACATTTAAAAGTAAAAATGGATTTCCACAAAGTAGCTTAATAATAAAAAAAGATTTAATTGAAAATAATAAAAAGTTTGTTGAAAAATTTATAGATGAATATGAAAGTAGTATAAAATTTGCAAATGAAAATACTGATAAATTAGGTGAATATGTTGAAGCAGCTGGTATATCTATAGAAAAAGAAATATTAAAAGATGCAATAAAAGGTGCTAACCTTAAATTTGTAAGTGCTGAAGATGGAAAAGAAGATTATGAAAAATATTTTGATGTATTAATGAAATATGATTCAAAAGTTATAGGTGGAAAACTACCAGATGAAGAAATATACTTTAAAAAATAATAAAACCAAAACATTAGGAGTAGTTTTACTCCTAATGTTTTGGTATTTAATATATTATTTTGTTGGCAATAGTATAATAATTCCATCACCAATTGAAACGGTTATAGAAATTAAGAGTATAGTTTTAGGTGAAAAATTTTTATTTATTATAGGAAGTACTTTTGCTAGAACTATAATAGCATTTATAATGGCAGTTGCATTAGCAGGAATTCTAGGCATTTTATCAGCAGTTAGCAATGTTATATATAATTTTTTAATTCCAATTTTAAAATTGCTAAAGACTATGCCAACTATGGCAATGGTAATATTAGCACTTATATGGTTAAAAAATGATAAAGCACCAATATTAATGGCTATATTAGCTATATTTCCAATAATATATGAAGGAATTCTAAATAATATTTTAAATGTAGATAAAAAGATTATTGATATGTTAAATTTATACAATGTAAGAACTATAGATATTATAAAAAAAATATATATTCCGAAAACAATTAGTGGAATAAAACAAATATTCTCATCAACACTAGGGTTATGTTTTAAAATTATAATAGGTGGAGAAATACTAGCATCACCAAATAATTCTATTGGTAGTGAAATACAATTACAAAAAATATATTTAAATACAGCAGGTGTATTTGCATGGATATTTATAATTATTGTTTTGTCTATGATACTGGAATTAATCATTTTTTATTTTCAAAAGATGTTAATATATAAATTAAAAAATAGAAACTAAAAGTTATTATTTTAAAAGAATTTTGGGAGAAGTTGGAGTGGATGGAATTTTAATAAACAATATTAGTAAGAAGTTTAATGATATAGAAGTATTAAAAAATGTTTCTATGAAATGTGAAGCTAATAATGTAACATGCATACTTGGACCATCAGGTTGTGGAAAAACGACGTTATTAAATATTATTACCGAAAGTATAAGTGATTATGATGGGAAAGTACAGGGATATGATAAGAATAAAGTAGCGTTTATATTTCAAGAAGATAGATTGATAGAGTGGTTAACTATATATGAGAATTTAAGTTTAGTATTAAAAAGGAAGTTTACAAAAGAAAGTTTAAAAAAAGATATTGAAGATGGATTAAAGAGTATTGGAATGGAGAAATACTTAGGGTTTTATCCAAAAGAATTAAGTGGTGGAATGAGACAGAGAATTAGTATATTGAGGGCTTTTTTATATAATGGAGATTTATTAATAATGGATGAGCCATTTAAATCATTAGATATTAGAAATAAGAAACTGCTTATAGATGATTTTAAAAGGTTAAGAATTAAAAATAAAAATACAGTAATATTTGTAACACATGATTTAGAAGAAGCAATAGAATTAAGTGATAAAATATATGTTTTTTCAGATAAACCTACTAAAGTTAAAGCAGAAATCATGAATGATAGTAATAAAGATGTTAAAAATTATATAAGAAATTTAATGTTAGAATAAAAGGAGAAATTGATATGTATTATGGAGAAAAAGTTAAATTAAGAGCATTTGAAATAGAAGATGCAAAAGTACTACATAAATTTATAAATGATTTTGAAGTAAAGAATAATTTAAGTTTAAAAACACCATTACCAATAAGTTTAATAGAAGAGGACGAGTTTATAAGAAAAAATAAATGTAATATTAATGGTAGTTTAAATTTTGCAATAGAGGATTTAGAAAGTTCTAAATTAATAGGATCTTGTGGACTTGCAGATATAGATTTAGTCTCAAGACATGCAAAATTAGGCATAATGATAGGAGACAAAGAATACTGGAATAAAGGATATGGAAAAGATATAATAAGAACATTGTTAAATATTGCATTTAATCAAATTGGATTAAATAAAGTAAAACTTGGAGTATTTGAGTATAATAAGAGAGCAATAAAGTGCTATGAAAAAGTTGGCTTCAAAATTGTAGGAGTAGAAAAAGAAGATATATATAGAAATGGAAGATATTATGACCATTATATTATGGAAATATTTAAGAGAGATATAAGAGAAAGATAAAATTAAAAAATATAAAGCATATTTAATATTTAAATATGCTTTATATAGGCTATTTTAAAAAATAATTTTCAATAAATGAATAACAATCAGATAAATCTATACTATCACCTATAAGTTTTAGCAAAGGAACCTTGGTATAGTCATCTAATTGAATATCATGTTTTATTATTGGATTTAATCTAAAGTAATTTTTTGAGAGCAACTCTTTACAATAAAAATCTTCTAATGGTTGATTATTGTCAAGAAGTATTGAAATAAGAGGAGTTTTAACTTTAGAAAATGGACTAAAAATCCATTGAAGGGATCCCCAATTATGAGTATTTGCATTAATTTTCTGAGGATATACTCCAGTACCTATAGATAAAATTCTAAAATCAGAAATTTTATGAGCATTACTTTGATTATGAATAACAGAAAACATAGAAGCTGCTGTAGGACTGTTTAAAATTACACCACCATCAATAAAATTATTGTGTGATGGAAAATATGTTGGTGCAGCAGAACTTGAAAGTGCCACATCGATAACTTTAAAATTTGATGTAGGATTTTGGGTTAAATTATTAAAAAATACAATTTGCCAATTATTGTTGAGAAGGCCATCTGTTTTAAATGCAGGCACTAGAACATATTTTTTTAAATCTGATAATAATAAGTCTTTAGGAAAAGCTGTATAAAGACTTTTTTTAAGATTTTTGTTAGAATATTTAGGTCTAAATAGATTTAAGTGAGATGGAGTAAAAATTTTTTTTGAGTTAATAGGGTTATAAAAAAAATCAATTTGGGAAGGATCACGGCCATAAGCTAAAGCCAGTGCTATTAATGAACCAGTGGAAGTTCCTGCAAACATATTTGTATCTTCAATTAGTGTAGGATATTTATCACAAAGTCTTTTAAAAAGTTTAGCTGAAAGAGCTCCACGTATACCACCACCATCAAATGAAATAATTCTAAAAGTAGACAAGACAAAAACCTCCTAAATTTATCAATTATATATATGTTATTAAACGTGAATAATAATTGTGATAGATTTAAACTAGATATTTAAATGTGAAGGGAGATGAAATGAGTGTTTGAGGAATTAAATATAAAACTTAGAGAAGAAAAAGAAAAAATTATTTTAAAGAAAAGATTAGAAAGTGATTTATTCACATTAAAATATGATTTGATATGTAAATTAGATATGCTAGAAATTTTAAAGCAAGATTTAGAAAAAGAATATCTTGATATAAAGAGACTGGAAGGAATATCGTTAAGTGGTTTTGTAGCAAGTATACTTGGCTATAAAGAAGAAATGCTAAAAAAAGAGGAAAATGAATATTTAGTTGCAAAAATAAAGTATGATGAAATAAATCAAGAAATAGAAAGTTTAAATAAGGATATCGAAGCTCAGGAGAAAAGGTTAGAAAATTTAAGTGATTGTGAAATAAATTACAAGGTGCTTTTTAAACAAAAAGAAGAAGAAATAATGTTAATGGGAAATGAAGAAATAAAAGAAAAATTAAATAGATTAAATAGGAATATAAATAATAAATTAACTGAAGTTATAGAAGTAAAAGAAGCAATAGTAGTTGGTGAGCAAACTCTAGATACAATTCATGATGTTGAAAAATATTTATACAATATAGAAACTTTAGATCATGAAGAAAAACGAAGTATAGGATTATTTTCAATAATAATAGAACAAGAGAATATAGATGATGTACAAAATAAATTTAATAAATTGCAATATTTGATAAATAAATTTATAAAAGAACTGAGAGATATAAATAGTAATATAGATTCATATATAGAAAAAATTAGAGAATTTTGCTCATATGGTTCATTTGAAGTATTCTATAATAATATTTCTAACAATACAAAAATAGAAAATAAAATCAAGGAATTTTCAAATAAAATTATATTATTAAAAAATAGTGTTGAAAATACTATGAAGTTTTTACATGATAGAAAAACAAGAGAAGAAGTAAAAATTGAGAGATTAAAAAAATGTCATGAGGAATTTATAGAGAAAAGCATATAAAAATAGAAGTTTATATATTTTTTAATTGAATTAAGGAGATAAGTTGAGGTTACAAGTACAATGTAGTGAGAAAGTCAATTAAATCTCGTTAAAGCATATAAACATGATTTTGAAAAAATACATAATCATGTTACAATTTACACGATTTGGAGACTTGCTATAAATTTAGTTTATAGCAAGTCTTTTCAATACATGCAAGAGATAAAACATAAATTATTTTTTGTATGCGATTTACTATGATTTGGGAGGATTTGTATTGATGAATTGTAATGATTTAGAACTGCGTCAAGAAGTTTTTAAATCTGATGCTTTAAAAATTATTAGTTGGCTAGATGATGAAGAAGTTTCAAAATACTTAAATGAAAGTAAAAATGTTACTAAAAGTATAGAACGGGTAATTTATACAACTAATATACCAATATTAACTCATTTATTTAACCGAAATGGGAGTTTTTATATGATAACTATAGAGGACGAACCAGTAGGGTATTTAAAGCTTGTACCTAAAGGGAAAACTGTAGAAATGGTTATAGTTATAGGTGATAAAGAAAAATGGGGGATGGGATTGGGAAGTAACGCAATTTTTCAAGGCTTAAAAGAAGCATTTTTTAATTGGCGTTTTGATGAAGTAATAGCAAAGATACATTTTGAAAATGAAAGGTCTAAAAATGCATTTAGAAAAGTTGGATTTAAAGCAGATAAGAAGCTACCAAAAGAAATGCAATATTCAATGAATATGAAAACGTTTTTGAAAAGTATTTGTTAGAGTTTAACTAAGAGCTATAACAATAAAATAAATTAAAAAAGTACTATGCATAACAAGCAAAGTACTTTTTTAATTTAAATTATATAAATGAAATAAAATATGAAAATTATTTAGCTGCATAAAAACATCTTTTTGGAGATTCTATTTTCTCATCAGCTTTTAAAGCTTTTATTGCTTTATCAATTTCCTTTTTGTCTATACCTGTTTTTTCAGCTATTTCTCCAGCTTTCATAGCTCCATTTTCTTTTAATGTCACTAAAACTTTTTCCATGATTTCCATAAAAGCACCTCTCGATAATGATTATTATTTAATAAGAATTATAACACAATTAAAATATTTATCAAGAAAAATATTTTAATTGTTATTGAAATTAGTATGTATAATTTTTATACATTGATAAAAACAGAAATATGTATAATTATTTAAGTTACTATTTTAATCTAAAAATTTTAATAGAATATGAATGTCTACAAGGTTGCAATTATCCATAATATCTAAAGTTTAGAAATAATAACTTTTAAAGAAATATATTTATATCAAAAAATTTTAGATTAAAATCTAATTTCATGGATTAGTAAATTTAATCATAGCCTTAAATAAATCATTAATAAAAATAATGATTATAATTAAGAAATTTCATTGAGAAATAAGTAAAAAAAATTAAGAAAAGATAGTTAATGTCTATGAAAAGCATATCAAAAAATTTATAATTATTATGAAATTAGGAATTTATAGGTAAAAACCAAGAGATAAAATTTTTAAATCTTGTAGGAATCCAAAGCTGAAAATAAAATTACTGTTATGATAATTAAAAATGAAAAAATTATTCTCAAAAATGAAATCACATGAATAAATATTATATTGATTTTATTTGATATACAAATAAAACATTGTATGTAACAAAATATCATATTGGAAACCTATAACAAGTTGAAAGTAAGGTTTTAGTTTAAAAGCCTATAGCGTGAGGAAGGGGAGTTAAATATGTCACTAAAAATAACAGATAAAGAAAAGAAGGAATTAAAAGGACAAGCCATATTAGCCCAAAAACAAGAAGGATATTTTGCAGTAAGAATACTTAGTAGAGTAGGTAACTTTACATCAAAAGAACTTGTATCAATTGCCAACATAGCTGAGAGTTATGGAAAAGGATATGTTTCTGTAACAAATAGATTAACAGCTGAAATTCCATATATTAAATATGAAGATATAGAAAAAGTAAAAGAAGAAATAAAGAAAAATAATTTAGTTAATGGTGGAACAGGAAAGAAAATTAGACCTATAATGGCATGTAAAGGAACAGTATGTGTTCATGGACTTATAGATACTCAAAAACTAGGTGGAGAAATACATGATAAGTTTTTTGCTAAAGAATTAGCTGCAAAATGTAAAATAGGTGTAGTTGGATGTCCTAATAACTGTGGTAAAGCACAATTAAATGATATAGGAATTATGCCACAAGTTAAAACTGAAATTAATCATGAAAAGTGTGTTGCTTGTGGTAAGTGTACTACAGTATGTAAGGAAAAAGCATTAATTAAAGAAGGTAAAGAAATTATATATGATAAAGATAAATGCGTAAATTGTGGAAAATGTGCAGATGTATGTCCATTTAAAGCAATAGATAAGATAGAAGAAGGAATAGCTATTTATTTAGGTGGGAGATTTGGAAGAAAAGCAATGCTTGGAAAGCCATTAAATAGATTATTTAAGGAAGATGAAGTAATAGATACTATAGAAAAAATATTAAATTATTATAAAGAAAATGCAAATTCATTAGAGAGAATAGGAAAAATGATAGAAAGAATTGGATTTGAGGAAGTTGAAAAAAACATATTAAAATAAATATAAAAACTTATTGTGATTTTCACAATAAGTTTTTATATTTATTATTATATTATCCACGAGCCATTTCATAATTACCAGTACCATTAAACTCTTCTTCAAAAGCTTTATCAGCAAGTGGTTTAAATTCAGCAGCGTGTTTATCTATTTTTTCCATGAATTCTGGGCTACTTATCATTATTTCAGCACTTGGATGAGTAGGTTTAGCACCAGTAACTTTTACTATTTCTCTAATTTGAGTAGTATTATCTATCATAGGACAAGGCATTAATAAATTTTTATTATAAGGGTGACGTTTTCTCAATTCCCTGAAATAGTCACAACTTAAAGCTTCTACTAAAGGTTTTCCTTTTACATTTTCAGTTGCAAAGTGAGAGAAAATACATGGTTCTAAGTCTTCTTTTGAGTTTATATGGCAATAGTATTTTCCTGCTACACAACCACCTACATAAGGTGCATCATTAAAGAAATCTATAGGGAAAAGTTTCATTTGACTTCTAATTTCTCGAGTACGTTTGCCAAGTTTTAATCTTTCTTCAGGTGTAAGCATATATTGAATATCATTAACAGGATTATCACCTACAGGCATAAACATAAAGTACCATGCCATTTTAGCACCTTTAGAAGATAACATATCTATAAATTCATCAGATGTAACAACATCTATATTATTATTAGCAGTAGCACTAGAGGTTCCAAATGGAATGCCTTTTTCTCTTAATAAATCCATTCCCTTCATTACTTGATCAAAGATACCCTTACCTCTTCTACTGTCAGTTTCAGTTGCAAAACCCTCTACAGAGAACATAGGCATAACATTGCCAAGTTCTTGAAGTTTAGTAGCTAAATCTTCATTAAATAATGTACCATTAGTAAATGGCATGAAGTAAACATCGTTATATTTTTCATAAATGTCTAACATATATTTATTAAAGAAAGGTTCACCACCTAAAATTACCATATAATAAATGCCCATATCTCTAGCTTCTTTAACTAATCTTTCTACTTCTTCAAAAGGAATGTCATCCTTTTTGCTATAATTTGCAGCATAACAGCCTGTACATTTTAAGTTGCATCTCATAGAAGGGCTTATAAGAATAGTAAAAGGAACTTTCATATTATGTTCTTCACCAACTTTAGCTCTTTTTTCAACTCCATACCAAAGTGCATTAGCAACAATGTTTTTAAAGAACTTTTTCAAACAATTTTTATTAGTTGTTTTTAATATGTTTACTACATAATCTTGTATTTCTTTTGAATTAGAATAATGATAATAAACATCTTCAATAACCTTAGCAGTATATTCATCACGAATATGTTTCCTAATTAATGAGAAGATTTTTTCAATGTTTTGTTCAGGATTTTTATCTAATAGTTCTAACACTCCGGAAACTAATTGTTCTTTTGCTTTTTTTTCTAAATTATCTTTAAAGCCCATAACTATACCCCCTAATATAATTATACAAAGACATTAAAATGTAACTTTCATTTTTAATGTCTAAATAAATTAAATGTAAAAAATAAATTCTATTTATTATAAGTAAAATAGTATATATGTTAGTAATTTATTATATGAATTAAAAATATCAAAATATTCCGAAATAATCCCTGAAATATACCTTATATTCAATTTATAAGTTAAAATATAAAATTGGAAAATATATTTTAAAATTAAAATAAGCTACAATTAATATATCTATTTTAAAATATAATAAAAACCTTTATGATAATTGATAAAATTTAGTTGTTACTATAGCATGTCCTCATTTAAGCATAATCAAAATTAATAATATAATATTATTTATATATATAAAAAAGAACTAAAAAATATAAATAGCTATAAAAAAAAGTGTGGCGGCTAAATTAATTTAATTATCAATAAAGATAATATATATACTTACAATTATATTAACATGTATAATATTAAATATTAATTATCGTTTTTGGTGCAAAACAACCAATTTATTTGAAAAATAACCAAATTATTGAAATAAATCAATAATTCACAGAATTGCTTCACAATTCTAACTATATAAAAGGTTTAGAATACTACTTTAGATGATATATAGTGTTCAATATAATGTAATTAGTTTTAAAATATGGATTAGAAATTATGTATATGATAAAATTAGTGTATATTTAATTAATATACAAAAATACTATAATAGTGACAAATTGGAGGTTTTTATGAAGAATAACGAGATGATAAATCTTATAAAAAGAAGAAGAAGTATAAGAAATTTTAAAGAAGAACAACTAAAAGAGGATGAATTAAATCAAATATTAGAATGTGCTATATATGCACCAACTGGATGTTATAATCAGCCATGGCATTTTACGATAATACAGAATAAAGATGTATTAAATAAAATGAGTGAAATATCAAATGAAGAAATGAGTAAAAGTGATGATAAGTGGTTATCTAATAAAGGAAAGAAAAATAAACCATTATTTTTTAATGCACCAACAGTAGTTGTTGTATCAGGAAAAGAAGATGCATATTCACCATTAACAGACTGTAGTGCAGCTATAGAAAATATGTTATTAGCTGCAGAAAGTTTAGATATTGGATCATTATGGTGTGGGTTAGTGTCACATTTTTTTGAAAGAAAAGAAGTTGAAGTATTAAACATACCAGAAGGGTATAAGCCTTACTATGCAATAGCACTAGGATATAAAGATGGGGAAACTCCAGAACCATTAGAAAGAAGAAGAGATATTTTTACATATATAATATAACAAATGAGAATATTATTTATGATACCAGTTTAGAGCGCTAAACTGGTATCATAAAGTTTAATCAGTGTAAAAAGAAGTATATAAAGTAGGCTTTCTATCATTTTTTATTGGAAAGTTTTTTTGAGTGCTGGTAACTAAATCAGAATTGATTTCTGCAAAAACTAAACCATCAGTATCATATAAACAGTCTAAAAGTTTACCAGTAGGAGTAAAAATGCAAGAACATCCATTGTATGAAAGATTATTTCCATTACCAAATCTATTAATTCCAGCTATATAGCATTGATTTTCAATTGCTCTAGCTTGCAACAATAGTTTAAAGTCAGAAATTCTTTCAATTGGCCAATTAGCAGCAACTGTTATTAGATGAGCTTTATTAGAAGCTGCTTGGAATAATTCGGGAAATCGCAAATCATAACAAATAAATGGACTTATGATAATATTATTTATTGAACAATAACTTATTTTTTTACCAGGAATGAAATATAAATTTTCATTTGAAAAAGAAAAAGGATGTATTTTAGTATAATTACATAGAATAGTATCATTATTAACAATACAATAATTGTTTTTGCCGTAAATTTTACCATTAAGATTAAATTTTTCTATATATCCAAATCCAATAGAAATATTAAAAAAATTAGAGAATTCTTTCATTTTTTTTATTGTGAAGTTATCATCTTCAGCTAATTTGTCTATATTAAAAGAAAAACCTGAAAATGACATTTCGGGGAATAATATCAAATCGCAATTTGAAGATTTGGCATCAGAAATAAAACGTTTAGCACTATTAAAATTACAGTCTTTATCTTCCCAAATTATATTGGTTTGAGCTAAAGCTAGTTTCAATTTTAAAACCTCCTTTACTTATATAAGTATAAGTAAACAAATTTGAATTTAAAACTTAAATATAGTGATTAAAAAAATTTTATTTTAAGACGATTAAAATAGAGAATTATTTTTTAGAATGTACAAGTTAAAAAATCTTCAACTTAAAAATTAATTTAGTAATATCATATGAGAGTGTTAGATATTAATTATATATATTAACAAATTTAAGGTAAATACAATTCTAAATTTGATTTTAAAAGCTTGTATAAAAATAAATAAAACATTATGTTAACTTTTAAATTCAAATACAAATGACTAAAAAAATAATAATATAATAAAAGAAAAGTTACAATAATATTATATAACATGGGGGTAATTTTACTATCTTATCTTATGAAAAAATACGAAAAGGGAGAGCAAAATGAGTATAACTGATTATATATTAAAAATGATAGCAAGATATAAACAACATAACGTATCTGCTTTAGCGTCACAATTAGCATATGATTTACTATTATCATTTTTTCCATTTTTAATATTTTTACTTAGTTTGCTAGGACATAGTTTTTTAAATGCCAATGAGGTTTTAACGGCACTTCAAGTAGTCATGCCTCATGAGGTATATATGCTAGTAGCAAATACAGTAAGAAATGTACTACAAACAAGAAATAGTAAACTTTTATCGGTTTCTCTTGTTTTTACGTTGTACACAGCATCTAGAGGATTTAGAGCAATAACATATGGATTAAATAGAGCATATGAACAAAGAAAAAAGAGGAATTATTTTAATTTAATTATCGCATCTATAATTATGATGATATCTTTTGTAGGACTTATTATGTTTATATTAGCATTTTTAGTTTTTGGAGAAGCAATAAGCAATGGACTTCAAAAGTGGTTAGGATTAAAATGGATATTGTTTGATTATATACATCTTCTAAGATATCCAGTAGCACTATTTTCAATGATATTTGTTTTAGCTGCTATGTATAGATTTATACCTGATAGGAGAAGTACTTGGAGAGAAGTATTGCCTGGAGCCATATTTGCAACAGTTGGTTGGTTGGTTTCAAGTTTTGCATTTTCTTTTTATGTAAGTAATTTTAGCAAATACTCATCATTATATGGAACAATAGGTGTAATAATAGTGTTAATGTTATGGCTATATCTTACATCTATAATAATTTTGTTAGGTGGAGAACTTAATGCAATATTAATAGAAGAAAGTGAAATGAATAATAATAAATATATCATAAAAAAATATAAATAGAATTAAATCTATATAGTAAAAAGAGGAAAGTAAATTCAAATTTACTTTCCTCTTTTTTATGTAATTAATTAACAAATTCAGCATAAGATATATTGTGATATTTAAAAAAATTATGAATTTGATTTATAAATTTAAGATGGAGGTGCGTAGATGTATCCATTAAAATTTAAGTCTATATATTTAGAAAAAATATGGGGAGGTAGAGGATTAGAAGAATTTAAATTAGATGTTCCCCAAGGTGAAATCGGTGAGTCATGGGAAATTTCATGTCATGAAGATGGTAAAAGTGTAGTTACAAATGGTATTTATGAAGGAAAAACTTTAAAAGAAGTAATAGAAATTGAAAAAGAAGCCTTAATTGGAAAAAAAATAAATTGCTATAGATTTCCTATATTAATAAAATTTATTACAGCTACAGATGATCTGTCTATACAAGTTCACCCAGATCAAAAATATGCAGAAGAAAATGAAAATGATAATGGAAAAAATGAATGTTGGTATATACTAAAAAATATTAATCATGGAAAAATAGTTGTGGGAATTAATGTGAAAAATGAAAATGAATTTCAAAATATCATAAAAAATAATGAAATAGAAAAAAAACTTAATTATATTGAGCCACATGAGGGAGAAGTATATTATATAAAATCAGGATTAGTACATGCAATAGGAAAGGGAATAACATTATTAGAAATTCAACAAAACAGCAATTTAACATATAGAATATATGATTATGATAGAGGCAGAAAATTGCATGTAGACAAAGCATTAGATGTTGTAAATTTAAATATTAAATGTAATTCTGAAAAATATTCATTTCATAAAATGAAGGGATATAATATCTATAAGTTTAAGGAGATTAATGATTTTATAATAGAAAAGTATGAAATTGAAAAGTTATTTATGAGCAAAAGCGATGAGGATAGATTTGAAGTTTATATATGTATTGAAGGGAAAGGTATAATAACATACTCAAATGGTACGGAAACAATAAAGATGGGCGACAGTATAATGATACCTGCACAATTAGGTGAATATGCAATAGTAGGAAATATACAATTGATAAAAGTTAAGGCTCTATAAAATAGTATAAAAAAATGAATAAATTTATAAATTTGAGAATAGTATGTTATACAAAGATAAATACGAAATGGGGGATTTAGAAATGGGAAAACAATATAGAGGAAAGGCGTTATGGAAATTGCCAACAAGAGGAAGAGGAACTTGTCCTATATGCAAAGCAACTAGAATTAAATTACTATATGATTTAACAACTGAGGATGGGACTAAAATAAAAGTTTGTAAAAGGTGTCAAAATAAAGTTAAAACTAAATAATAAATAAAAAAATAAATCTACAAGTAGAGTTGTAGATTTATTTTTTTAGAATAAGGGGTCTTTTTCAAGTGGTTTAATGTCTTCGTATATATATTTATGAATTTGATTAGCAGTTTCAGTTTCATCAAAACTTAAATACCATATGTCATCCACAATTTTTCTATCACAATAACCATCTACAGGAAACCTTTCTTGATCTAAATTTGATACAGTGTTAAGAGCCGAGTATCCTATATTTATCATTTCTTTTTTTGTTAGGCTAGTTGAAAACATTGGTGCTATTTTAGAAATTGTACTAGGTATTTGAGTAACTTCCATATTTTTTATTTTTTCTGCTAAAAGTTCGCAAACTTTTCTTTGGCGACTAGTACGTTCAAAATCTCCATTTCCAAGATCTCTTATTCTACTATAAGAAAGGGCCTGCATACCAGTCAGATTTATTTTGCCAAAAGAGTTTAAGGTTTGAACAGGTTTCCCAGTAATAGCTGAAGCTTCGTATTGATATTTATTTATTAGTTCCATTTCATCTTCATTAATATCAATTGTTATTCCACCAAAGTAGTCTATTATATCAATAACTGATTCAAAATTTACAGTGACATAATCTTTAATATCTAATTCAAAGGTTTGATTTATAGTTTTTACTGCTAGTAGTGGACCACCATATGCATAGGCATGATTTAGTTTATCATATCCATAGCCATCTATATTTACATAACTATCTCTCATTATAGAAATCAGTTTTAATTCGTTATCAATAGTATTAATACTAACTACTAATATGGCGTCTGAACGACCTTTATCATTAGTAGAACGATTATCTATTCCAAATAAGGCAATATTAGTTATTTCATTATTAGAAGGTTTATTATTTTCACCATTTGAATTCATTTTAGAATTTGATATACCGAGTTCATCAGTATCATTAGTAAAATCTTCAGTATTTACTTTATTCAATATATTATATGAGTATATGAATAGCGGAATTAAGATTAGTATAATGATAAAAGAAGAAAGAAATAAAATTTTTTTATTTTTTTTCATAATTAGTACCTCATAGATTAATAATAATTTGACACTTTATATATTTATATAAAACTATAGAATAAAATATGAAAGTTAGAATTAAACTTTTATAACGTACAAAGTAGTATATTTATAATATGTCTAAATTGAAGAATATTTATTATTAAAAATAAAAAATTTTGAAAATAATTACTTCTATATAGTAGAATATATTTTGAAAGGGATTTTATTTTAAAAATTATTTTTAAATAAAGGTTATATTAAAGGAATATAGAATTTTATATAGGGAAACAAGTTGAAAAATGAAATTTTTCTTATTTCAATTGAGAAAGAGATGTTTAAAAAAAGTGTACAAAAATTAATAATTAAACGATAAACAATTGACAATGAAGGATAGAAGTGAAGGGTAAGTTTTTTAATCAATTATTTAAACATAATATAAAAATTTAATTTTTAGTTATTTCTATTGATGAAGATTAAGAATAAAGTGAATAATATTAAACATCATTGTTAATTGCTAACTGTTAATTGGTATAAACATAATAATAGAATTAATTGAAATATAGTTATTGTCATTTGATAAAGTTATTATTTTTGATTCAAACTTGGAAACCTATAAATTTAAGTTAATTGAGCGTTGGAGAGTTAAAATTTGATGGAAAAGTAAGTTTTATATTTTATCAATTTACAGAATGAATTTATTAGCTTGTATAATGACTCTCCACTCAAAGATGATTCCAAAATTATAAATTAAATAAAAATTTGGAATTGCTATTTGGGATTTTATACTTAAGGTAAAAAGTGGGGGAGATTATATGATTTTAAATCAAGAAGATTTGAATTTTTTTGATGATTTGGACGATTCAATAGTTATTTTGAAAAAAAATTCAGAAATAATATATAGCAATAAATCTTTTAAGAACTTTTATGATGAATTAATTAAAAAAAATACATTTAATGATTATAGTGAATTTGATAAAGAGTTGAATAGAAAAATAGAAAAATGTTTATTAGATGAAGACATCAATCAAAAAAATTCAAGTTTTATAAAACGATTAAGATTAAATGATGATGTTGATATTTATTTAAATAAAATAAAATTTGATAATACGGATAGTATATTGCTACGATTAAAAATGATAGAACAAAATTCATATGAGAATACTAGTGAAGACAAAAAAAACATTATAGACAAAAATCAAATATTAAGAAAAACACTAATATACTCACCCAATATATTAATAATAAAGAAGGATAGAAAGATTGTGTTTTTAAACAAATCAGCAGAACAATTATTAGAAATAGGGAATTCACGAGAGGTTATAGGAAAGGATTTTTATGAGGTATTAAATTTTAAAACTAAAAAGAGAAGTTATTATAGTGATATTTTAGAAAATGAAGGACATTATTATAGTACATTGCCTGTTTCGCAAGTAAAACTTAAAACATATAAGGGAAGAGAAATTTATGCTGATATATGTTTTATGTCATTTTTTGATTCAGATGAAGAATTTAGTGTTTTTATAGCCAAAGATATAAGTACAAGGGTTGAAATGGAAGAAGCATTAAGAAAAAATGAAGAATACTATAAAAAACTTATAAAATTTCTTCCTTATGGAGTAGGAATATTAACTAAAGGAAAAATAACTTTTGCAAATGATAATTTAGTAAATATATTAGGGGAAACAAGTATAAATGCTTTAATAGGAAAAAAAATAAATGATTCAATAAAGGATAAAGATACAATAAATGAAATGAATAGAATCGGTGAAAATAGTTTATCAGAGGTTAAATTTAGAGAGGTTACATTAACAAGAAAAGATGGAAAAGAAATAGAAATAGAAATTGGAGCATCACCATTTCTATTTGAAAATCATTTGTCATCTATAATTGTTTTATGTGATATAACAGAAAGAAAAAATGCAGAGAGAGATAAATTTAAGTTAAAGCAAGCATTAAAATATGATAAATTAAAAACTGAATTTATAGCTAATATTTCACATGAATTGAAAACACCATTAAATATAATACTTAGTGTAGTTCAACTTTTGGAACTTAAAGAAAAAGAAGAATGTAGCATAGGTGATTCAAAAAGGTATTTAGGAGTAATGACACAAAATTGTTATAGACTTTTAAGACTTATAAATAATTTAATTGATATAAGCAGAATAGATGTTGGATATTTAAAAATGGATTTTGGAAATTATGATATAGTAAAAATTATAGAAGATATAACTCTTTCAACAGTAGATTATATTGAAAGTAAAAATTTAAATTTGATATTTGATACAGAAATAGAGGAAAAAACTATAGGTGTTGACAGGGAAAACATGGAAAGAATAATGCTTAACCTTTTGTCAAATGCAATTAAATGTTCCAAAGAAAATGGCACTATATGGGTAAATATCTATGATAATGGTGATTTTATAGATATATCTGTTAAAGATAATGGTATAGGAATTCCAGAAGATATGCAGGAGAAAATTTTTGAACGATTTGTCCAAAGTACACCATTATTTACAAGACCACATGAAGGTAGTGGAATAGGATTATCATTAGTTAAGTCTTTAGTAGATGCACACGGAGGAAAAATATCTGTTAAAAGCAAAGTAGGAGAAGGTAGTGAATTTACTATAAGTATGCCAAATAGATTATCAAAGAAAGATAATCCACATATAAATTATAAATTTATTGGTACAAATAAAAATAGCAGTGTAGAAAAAATAAAAATAGAATTTTCTGATATATACAATTAATAAAAAATGAGATTCACTTAATAAAGTGGTAAATTTAATTTAAAATTAAATTCAAAAGTATTGTTAAATATAGCTTTTATTTTTAAAATAAGTTTAAAAATAAGTTTATTGGATAGAATTTTAGAAAATATAAGAATTTAATATAAGGTGAATTTAGTGCTTGATTATTAAGTGGAGGTAATTTATATGAATAGAATTGTTTTAGTAGGAAGAATAACAAAGAAACCAGAGCTCAAATCATTAGATGGAAACACTAAAGTCTTTACTAGAATAATGTTAGCAGTAGATAGACCGTATAAAACTGCAACAGGAGAAAAACAAGTTGATTTTATTCCGGTAATTTTATGGGGTAAAAAAGCTGAGATTGTTTGTGAATACTTAGACAAAAGTAGTGTTGTAAGTGTTACTGGCAGATTACAAACGAGAGTATTTGAAAATAATGAAGGCCAAAAGAAATACATCTCTGAAGTTATAGCAGATGAATTTCAATTTATGAGTTATAAAAAGACTGATACAGAAATAGGATAAAAAGGTTCGTGTATATGCACGAATCTTTTTATTTAAATATAATTAATAAAACGAAAAAGTGTATGAAATAAATATGTAAATGCGACATGATTGTAATATTTACTAATTTTAACTTTTTGTGTATAATATAAAGAAAAGTTAAAAAAAAGAATGTTAAAAGTTAAAAACATTCAAAAAGTTTAAGTTGAGTTAATAATAGAGGTTTAAATTTAGAGGGGGGATTTGAAATGAAAGTAGAAAAATTTAAAGAATTTAAGGAAAAAATGATTCAAAATATTGGAAAAGTTATAATTGGTAAAGATGATAAGATTGAAAAAATAATAGTTGCATTTATAACATCAGGTCATGTACTTTTAGAGGATGTTCCAGGACTTGGTAAAACAAAATTATCAAAAAGCTTAGCTAAAACATTAGATTGCACTTTTAAGAGAATACAATTCACTCCAGATTTATTACCATCAGATTTAACAGGCATATATTTTTATAATCAAAAAAAAGAAGAATTTGAATTTAGACAAGGTCCACTTTTAAGTCAAATTGTATTAGCAGATGAAATAAATAGAGCAACCCCAAGAACACAATCAGCATTATTAGAGTGTATGGAAGAAAGGCAAATTACAGTTGAAGGAAACACAGTAAAGTTGGAAAAACCATTTTTTGTAATAGCAACACAAAATCCAGTAGAACAATTTGGAACATTTCCATTGCCAGAAGCACAACTTGATAGATTTTTCATGAAAATATCATTAGGATATCCGACTTATAGTGAGGAAAAAAATATAATGGATTTATTTAATAAGAAAGATCCATTAGAAGAATTAGAATCTGTGATAAGCATGGAAGAAATACAATATGTTCAAGAAAATTATAGTGATGTATATGTTAGTAATGAAATTAAAGAATATATATTAAACATAATAGCGGCAACAAGAAAGCATCAAGAAATTGAACTAGGATGTAGTCCTAGAGCCACATTAAATTTAATGAAAGCATCTCAAGCTTATGCAGCTATCAATGGAAGAGATTATGTTATAGCTGAAGATGTTAAAGAATTAGCTATAGATATAATAGCGCATAGAATAGTACTTAGAAATGAAGTTAATATTGAAAAAAATAGAGAAATAAAAGTAATAAATAAGATATTAAGTTCAGTAGATACTCCAATAGAAAAAATTTAGGAGTTGATATATATGATTTCAACATACATTTTGTTTTATTTAATAATTTTATTATTTTTATTAGTAGCATATATAACAAGAACTATAGGTTTTAATAATTTAATTATACGTAGAGAGATTGATAATAATAGAATTTTAGAAGGAGAAACTTGCAAGATATCAACTATTATAGAAAATAAAAAAAGATTTCCAATAGCTTTTTTAATTTTAAGAGAGTATATGACACAAGGCATAGAGTATGAAGGTGAGGAAGTAAAATTATGTGATGAAGGTAGAGTTACTCATGTAAGTAAATATAGAGTTGGTGGACGTTCAAGAAAAGTTAGAACTTATAAAATAAAGGCTAAAAGAGGCGCTTATTTAATAAAAGATTTAACGGTTGAAATATCAGATGTTTTTGCAATGAATACAGAAACAAGGGAATTTAAGGAATTAATAGAGCTTTTAGTATACCCTAAGGTTATTCCATTAAGTAATATTAATTTTGATGTAACTAATTTTAGCGGAGATAATACAGTAAGACGTTGGATACAGAAGGATGATTTATATGTTAGAGGAATAAGAGAATATGGTGTAGAGGATAGAATGAAGGATATACATTGGAAATCTAGCTTGAAGATGAGTAAGTTAATGGTTAAAGATTATGATTTTACTGCTGAAAGTGAGTTAGTAATAATTTTTAATATTCAATGTAATAAAAATCATTGGCAAAATATAGATGAGGAATCTATTGAAAATGGAATAAAAATAGCTGCATCATTAGCAGTAAAGTCTATAGGTGAGGGAATATCAACAGGTTTTTGGACAAATGCAAGAATAATATCTAATGAAAATGAATTTCAACAAGAACTTAGGCCAATGGCTAATAACTACAAAAGGATATTAGAATTATGTGCAAGAATTCACTATGGAATGTTATATAGTTTTACTGATTATATTAAGATGCGAGCTAATAATTTTGAAAGAAGTTGTACTTATATAATAATAACTTCTTATTTAGATGATGAAAGTTTACAATTATTAAAGGAAAAAAGTAAGGGTGGAATAAATTTAAAAATAGTAGATACATCTAAGAATGGAGATGTAAAAAATATAAAGGGAATAGAAAAAATATGTTTTAAGGGGATGAAAATATGAGTTGGCTTAAAGAAGTAAAATTATTATATTCATCAACTTTGATAGTTATTTTTTTTACAATAATAAATTGTTTTTCAAGTGTAGTTTCTAAAACTGTTTTAAGTTATAATTTAATATCAATTTGTATTTTGATGATGGTAATAATATCGTTTTTATTAGAAAAAGCAAACAATAAAGGTGTAATTTTCATAGGTTTAATAATCACAAGTTTATTAATTTATTTTTTAGATTATGAAATTATGTTTATACCATCAATAATATTTTCAAACTTTTGTATACTATTTAATTTATATAAGTTAGGAGAATATAGATGCTATATAGAATGTAAGAATATATTAGGAATTTTAGGGTTTGCATCATTATTGCTTACTACGATGTTTTCATATTTAACAGGGAATGGTGTGTTAGCTTATAATATGAGAGCATATGTATTATATTTTGCTTTATTCATTATTAATTTGAGGGAAACCATGAGATATGATAATAGTATTTTTAATAAGAGAGCAAAATACTATAACATATCAATGATTATATTAGCAATAATGCTAACTATGAATAATTTTATGATAAATGTAATAAAAGGAGTAATTAAATTAATTTCTAAATTATTGAATATTATTGCTCAAGCATCAATAAGTTTGCTGAAGGTTCCATTAGAAGGTATATTAAAATTTCTAAGTACACATAATAATCTCACAGAGATAAAATCAAAAAGTAAACTAGAAACTACTAAGGTAAAAAGCACTACAAATAATCTATCAATAAATTATGAAATACTAGAACCTATAATAAAAATAATAATTACTATAATATTATTATATTGTATATATATATCAATTAAAAAAATTGTTGAACAGTTTATTGTTAAAGATGATGAAAAAACATATGAAGAGTATTCAGAAAAACTATACAACACTATGAGCAAAGAGAAGATAAGCAAAAAATATATAAAAAATATATTTAGAAATAAATTTAATGTTAAGGAAGAAATTTTGTACAATTATATGAAATTTGAGAATGATACAAAGAAAATAGGAATATTTAAAAGTTATATGACACCAACTCAACTTAAAAATATATATGAGATAAAAGTTAGTGAAGAAACAAAAATTGATAAGTTTACAGAGATTTACAATGAGGCAAAATTTTCAAATCATGAGATTAATAATGAAAATCTATATGACTTTAAAAAAAATTATAAAGATATAAAAATGAGGATTGTAAAAAAGAAGTTACAAAAAGGTGGTTAAGCATTTTACAAAAAGGTTAAGAAATATAAGCAAAAAGTTTTAGCAAAAAACTTAAAAATTCGACAAAAAAATATAAAAATTAGAGACTAAATCAATTAAATATTATATCAAAAATATCATATTTAGCAATACTAATATTAATATGTCAAAATGAAGCGAGAAAATAAAAACTCGTTAAACATTAACTGACATATTTTTTTTTTATAAAGTGATAGAATCAAGGCATAAAAAATGTGTTAGTTTGAGGGGGTTATACTAGTGGTTGTAGTTGAAAGTATAAAAAATATGATGGAGAATGAAAATGTAACTTATGAATATATTTACAAGTTATTAGAAAGCGATTATTCATCTGAGTTAAATCAACGGATAGTTAAATCAAAGGCATATGGAGTAGAAGTAGAAAGAAAAGATATTGTTAATGGACAAGTTATTTCAACATGTAAGGATTTTATAAAGTATATAAGTCCTAAAAAGGAAAGAGTTACAGAGTTAGTTAAGTTTTTGAAAAATAATACAGTATCTCCAATACATTTAGTTGATGTTATAGAAGAATGCATTGAAGGGTATATATCAGATTTTAATGATATAAATTAGAGAATACTCAATAATCAATTATAGTGTAGTTATTTAAAAATGGTTTATAAATTATAAAATATGGACTTTATGTTTCATTAATAAAATAATAATTTTTATAATAAGAGTAAAATAGAGTAGTTCTAATTTTACTCTTATTAATAAGTAAAAATTTTTAAAATTATGAATATATTTTTACTAAAATTTATTTAAAATAATCTGAAATTGCAATATGACTTGTGTAAAACCTATTATAATAATAAATTTTATGATAATATATAAATAAAAAGTTTAAAGTAAAAAATTGATAATAAGGGGTGATTTTAGAAATTTCTTAGTTAAAATAACATAAATAAGTATAGAGAAATTTTTAGTGTGTTATGTGTTAAGTGAGGTGGTTAAGTGATATCTGGTATTGGAGTTGATATAGTAGAGATACATAGAATTGAAAAAGCAGTAAATAGAACTAAGAGTTTTTTAGAAAAAACATTTAGTGAAGAAGAATTAGAATTTTTCAAGAATAAGAAACTTAGAATAGAACAAATAGCAGGAAGGTTTGCCGCCAAAGAAGCTATATCGAAAGCTTTAGGTACTGGATTTAGGGGATTTAGTTTTAGAGATTTAACAATAATAAATGACGAATTAGGAAAACCTATTGTTATTTTGAGTGAAAATGCTAAGAAAATTGTAGGCAAAGATGGAAATTACAAAATTCATATAAGTATATCTCATAGCAATGATAATGCAATAGCATATGCCATTTTGGAGGTGGAATAAAATGAATGGAGGATTTCAAGATTTTAAAAAATCTATAGTATCTAATTTACATAGTATTTGTGTTAAACCTTATAAGTTGAATGACGATTTTATATTATCATGTTTTGAAAAAAGAAAATCAGATGGGTACAAAGGTGATTATGGTAGAGTACTAGTGATAGCAGGATCAAGAGGGTATAGTGGTGCAGCATATTTAGTAACAGAAGCATGTGTTAGAAGTGGTGCAGGATTAGTTACATTATGTACACATAGAGAATTGCAAGGCATCATGAGCATAAAGTTAAATGAGGCTATGACAATAAATTTTGAAGAAACAGATAAAATTAATAATATCGTAACTAAAAGCAATGTTATAGCTATAGGACCTGGAATGGGAAATAGTAAGTTGACTTATAATATATTAAAAGAGATTATAACAAAAAGTGAATGTCCAATTGTAATTGATGCAGATGGAATAAATGTATTACAACAAAATTTAGAATTGTTAGAATCAAAAAACAATCAAATTGTACTGACTCCACATATGGGAGAAATGTCAAGATTAACTGGATTGTCTATAGAAGAAATAAAAAATGATAAAATAAAAGTTGCTAGGGAATTTGCAGAGTTAAATAATGTAATAGTCCTATTAAAAGATCATAATACTATAATTACAGATGGAAAGTCGGTATATATAAATACTACTGGAAACAGTGCTATGGCATCTGGTGGAATGGGTGATACATTAACTGGAATTATAGCATCATTCATAGCTCAAGGATATGATCCGTTAAAAGCTACATTCATGTCAGCTTATATACATGGATTTTGTGGAGATGTTTTATCAAAAGATATGTTTTGTGTTAATGCAACTCATTTAATTGATTTTTTGCCTTATGGTATAAAAATGTTTTTAGAAAAAAATATAAAAAATTAATAAAAAAGTTATAGTAGCAAATTATTCTTAATAGATATAGTAGTGTATTATTGAATTTAGGGGGAGTAATTTGTGAGTAATAAAATAAAAAGGTCAGTAGTAATAGTTATTTGCATAGTTGCATTTTTTTTTACTGTACTAATAACTTGGAGGCATAGCAATAATAAAGATTTGAGCAAAGCTAATGAAACTAAGATTATTGATAGTTTAAAAAATATGAAGGGATATGAAACAGATATAGAACTAGAAGTATTAAATGGAAGACAAAATCTTAAATATTCAGGAAAACAAAAGTATTTAAAAAATATAGGTAAAGAGATAAATCTAGGGGAAAATAGAATATTTACATATGATAAGGATAGTATACATGTCAATGATAAAGCAAATATGAAAAAATACGATTTGCCAGAGAATTTTGATGAAATATTAAATCAATTAGGGGTTGAAAAGTTTTGCGAATTTTTAGATAGTAGCAGTCAAGTCGTAATATCTAATAAGGAATTAGATAATAAGGAATATTTAGCTATTGATTTATTGCTTCCGGGATATAATAAAAACATATACAGAGGAATAATGTATATTGATAGTGAAAGTGGAATACCAAATCAATATCATATATTAGATGAAAAGGGGACAATTAGAATTAGATGTAACTACAAAAAATTTTTAAATAAAGAAAAAATTGAAAATTTTGAAATTAAATAAATATGGTTACATATTGGGTATCAAGTTGTATTATATAACATTATAAATAGTTAATTTTATGGAGAGGTGGAAAAAATGTTTAGACATTTAAGACCAGTGTGGGCAGAAATAGATTTAGATAAATTAGCTCACAATATGAAAGAAATAAGAAGAGCTTCACAAAGTAAGGGAATTATTGCAGTTGTAAAAGCTGATGCTTATGGACATGGAGCAGTAGATGTAGCACCAGTGCTTTTAGAAAATGGAGCAGATAGATTAGCAGTAGCAGTAATTAGTGAAGCAGTAGAATTGAGGAGATCAGGGATAGATGCACCTATAATGATATTAGGTTTTACACCACCAAACTTGATAGATACACTTTTAAAATATAATATTGAGCAAACTGTTATAAATTATGAGTTTGCAAAAGAGTTATCCAATATGGCAAGAAAGAAAAATAAAATAGCTAAGATTCATATAGGGATAGATACAGGCATGGGAAGGATAGGATTCTTACCAAATGAAACTAGTTTAAATGAAATATCAAAAATAAATCAACTACCAAATATAGAAATTGAAGGTTTATTTTCACATTTTTCTTCAGCTGATGAAAGCTGTAAAGAATATACACTTAAACAATTGATGTGTTATGAGGATTTTTATAAAAGGTTAATAGAAAATGATGTGAAAATAAATAATAGACATATAGGAAATAGTGCTGCAATTATAGATTTGCCTAAGACTCATTTCGATTATGTTAGACCTGGAATTATCCAATATGGATATTATCCGTCAAATGAAGTTTTAAAGGGTAAATTGAATTTAAGGCCAGTTATGTCAGTTAAGTCTAATATAGTTCATATAAAGACTTTAAAGGCAGGAGAGCATATAAGTTATGGAAGACGGTTTACTACAGAGAGGGAAAGCATTATAGCTACATTACCAGTAGGATATGCAGATGGATATACAAGATTACTTTTTGGAAAAGGAAAAGTTATTATTAATGGAAAGTTTGCACCGATAGTTGGAACCATATGTATGGACCAATGTATGATAGATATAACTGATATTGAGGGTGTAAAAATTGGAAATGAGGTTATACTATTAGGTGAAGACAACCAAGGTAATAAATTTAATGCTGATGATATAGCAGAAAGCCTAGGAACTATTAACTATGAAGTAATTTGTGCAATTAATAAGAGAGTTCCGAGGGTTTATACAAAAGGTGGAAAAGTAATTAAGGTTAGAAATTATGTGTAACTAATGCATTGTCAGATAAAGTAAAAAACTGTTGTAGAAAGTAGAAAAAACCAATAATTTCTTTGACATCATGACATTAATTCAATTATAATTAAAACGGTACATAAATGGTTGTTATTAGTTATATAGGAGGTAGTGATGTTCCATGTCAGATTCAAAGAAGTTGCATGCAGATATTTCTAAGTCAATGTTAATGAATATAAGTGATACTTTGACTAAAGATTATAGTGAAAGTAAGGAAACTTTGGATAACTCTATAATATTATATATAGAGGAAGAACTTCCAATAGAATTTATAGAAAATATGAAAAATGGATATTTAGAAATGGCGGAATTAAATTTAGAAATATCCGAATTGGGATTAGAACAAGATGTTTGTGATTTCATAAAATATGAATCAAAGCTTTAGGAGTGTGAATTGCCTAATGACAACTGTTGTGAAAAGAGGAGATATATTTTATGCAGATTTAAGTCCAGTTGTGGGATCAGAACAAGGAGGCGTTAGGCCTGTTATAATCATTCAAAATGATATAGGAAATAGATATAGCCCTACAGTTATTGTAGCTGCTATAACGTCTCAAATAAATAAGGCTAAGTTGCCAACACATGTGGAAATATCATCAGAAGAGTATGGACTAAATAAAGATTCAGTAGTTCTTTTAGAACAAATAAGAACTTTAGATAAGAGAAGATTAAAAGAAAAGATAGGTCATATGACAAAAGAAGATATGGAAAAGGTCAATACATCTTTGATGCTTAGCTTAGATTTAAAGCATAAAAAGACAGTTTAATTTAATAAAGAGTTTAATATACACATATAATAAAAGAACCTTAACAGGTTCTTTTATAGTTTTAATATGGATAAGTAAAAAACTTAAGATAAAAATACATTGTTAAAAGATAGAAAATTGTTATAATATTTATAGAAGATAATCTAGGAGGTACTGGTTATATGGAAAAGACACTAGACCAATTACAAGAAATAACTAAAGAAATAAGAAAAGATATTGTTACAATGTTAACAGAATCAGCATCAGGACACCCAGGTGGATCATTATCATCTGTTGAAATTTTAACTACGTTATATTTCAATGAAATGAACGTTGATCCAAGTAAACCAAATGATCCTGATAGAGATAGATTTGTACTTTCAAAGGGTCATGCAGCACCAGTATTGTATGCTACATTAGCTGAAATGGGCTTTTTTGATAAGTCAGAACTTATGAAATTAAGAAAAATAGGTTCTATACTACAAGGACATCCAAATATGAATTATGTGCCAGGTGTTGATATGTCAACAGGTTCATTAGGCCAAGGAATATCAACTGCTGTAGGTATGGCATTAGCAGGAAAATTAGATAATAAAGACTATAGAGTTTATACACTTTTAGGTGATGGAGAACTTGAAGAGGGTCAAGTATGGGAAGCATCAATGTGTGCTGCTCATTACAAATTAGATAATTTAACAGCATTTGTTGATTATAATGGCTTACAAATTGACGGAGATATATCTAAAGTTATGAATCCGAATCCAATAGCAGATAAATTTGTTGCTTTTGGATGGAATGTTATATCATTAGAAGATGGTCACGATTTAGCAGCTATAAAAGAAGCTGTTGAAAAGGCTAAGAATTTTAAAGGTAAACCTACTATGATAGTATGTAAAACTATTAAAGGCAAAGGTGTGTCATTTATGGAGAATCAAGCTGGATGGCATGGATCAGCTCCTAGTAAAGAACAATGCGAAATAGCATTAAAGGAAATAGGAGGGGAAAAATAATGGCAAAAATAGCAACAAGAGAAGCATACGGAAAATCACTTGCAAGAATGGGTCAAGAAAATAAAAATATAGTAGTTTTAGATGCAGATTTATCTAAATCTACAAAAACTGCAGAATTTAAAAAAGTATGTGAAGATAGATTTTTAAATATGGGAATAGCAGAAGGAAATATGATGTCTGTAGCAGCAGGACTTGCAAGTTGTGGAAAAATTCCATTTGTAAGTACATTTGCAATGTTTGCAGCAGGTAGAGGATTTGAACAAATAAGAAACTCTATATGTTATCCTAAATTAAATGTAAAAGTATGTGCAACACACGCTGGATTAACAGTAGGTGAAGATGGTGCATCACACCAAGCAATAGAAGATATATCACTTATGAGAAGTATTCCTAATATGGTAGTTATAAGCCCAAGTGATGCTATAGAAACAGAAGCAGCAATAGAAGCTATAATAAAATATAATGGACCATGTTATGTGAGACTTGGTAGAAGTGGTGTTCCAGAAATAAACACAAATTCAGATTATAAATTTGAAATTGGAAAAGCAGTTAACCTAAGAGAAGGAAAAGATGTTTGTATAATTGCTACAGGAATAATGGTTGATGCAGCTTTAGAAGCAGCAAATACATTAAGTGAAGAAGGAATAAAAGCTACTGTACTTAATATACATACAATAAAACCAATAGATGAAGAAGCTATAGTAAATGCTGCTAGAAAAACAGGATTAATAGTTACAGCAGAAGAACACAATATAATTGGTGGATTAGGATCAGCTGTAGCTGAAACTGTAACAGCAAATTATCCAGTTCCAGTATTAAGAGTTGGTGTAAAAGATACTTTCGGAGAAAGTGGAAAACCAGCAGACTTATTAAAAGCATATGGATTAACATCAGAAGATATAGTTAAAGCTGTTAAAAAAGGTTTAGAAATAAAGTAAATTTAAGTTAATGTAAAAAGTTAAGACTTTATGGTTAGTTACTGCTAATCATAAAGTCTTTTATTATATTAAAATCTATATAGTTTTTATAAAGAAAAATCCAATTAAAAGAATAAATAGTATACCTAAAAAAATCATTACTTTACCTATATAAGTGTCTTCAAATGAATTTTCAGTATAAATATTATTTTCAAAGTCTACTAAAATTTGTTTGTGATTGTTTAGATGTTTACAATTCTTAATTTTTATTATATCAGTATAGGTATGTGTAATGGGATTAATTTCATAAGAGTACAAAGAGATAGAATTAGATATTAAGTTGTTTGTTAGTAAAGTTTTATCAAATATTTTTTTTAGGTTATTAGTATCAATATTATATATAAATAATTTTGTATATTTTTTTCGTGTAAAAAATAAATAAAACAAGAAGAAGATAAGGGCACATAAGCCTACAAAAATTGTATTCTTATTCCAAGGCATTACTAAAAGTATAAAAAACAATACAATTAATTCTGTAGAAGTAATATGAGAAATATAAGTTTTAGTTTTTAGTATATTTACCCCAACAATAATAAAATAAATTGCATAAATTAATGCAATTACAGATAGAAATAATGATTGACCATTCAAAAAAATCACTCCCAACTATATATATAAAATTAATTTATGTAGATTACTTTATTCATAATAGAAATTAAAAAAATAAGTTAATTATATTTTAGTTGAGAATTTATATGAAAATTAAACATTAACAATTAAAGATAAAATATTATAGTAAAGTTATTTTAAGTATCATAAATTATTAGAGCGGAGATTCCGATCTAAAGTATTATATTGTTAGTGATCAAAAAATTTAAGAAAAAATAATTTGCAAAATTTTTAAATGTATAGGAGTTTCAAATTAATAGGTTAACAACTATTTGAAATAGTTTATTTAATTTATAGTATAGATTCTACATATTAAATACTGATTAAAATAATATATATATAATGTGAATAATAGATATGTAACAAAAAATTGAGAGAATATAAAAATAAATATAAGAAAACTATACTATTTCAAAAATATATTATGACTTGAAATATAGGGTTCCAAGTTCATCTTCATAATTATTAGTTCCAAAACTTGGATACCCTTAAGAGTGAGACTAGCTCGGAATCATTTTATAGTAAGTATTTCTTTTGAAAGCAATATATTTACAGCTAAAAAATAGTTTTGAATTCGAGCTTGTTTCCCTATAGTATAGTTTTCTTATTTATCAAATATTATTGATTTAAAAGTAGCAAAAAATTCCCTAGTAAAGAAATTTGGTTCTAATATTAATGGGGTAGGGCTATTATAAAATGTAACATTATTATAGCCATTACGGTTAGCTAAAATACTACTTCTAAAAGCATGAAAGTTACTAGTGATTATTTTAATTTTTATATCACTAAAGTTCATATTAGAATCTTTTTGTATCATATTTCTAGAAAATTTAAAGTTTTCAAAAGTGTTAGTTGATTTATTTTCTAAAATAATTTTATTTGATGAAATACCATTATTAAGTAAATAAATTTTCATAGCTTCAGCTTCTGAAATACCTTCATCAGGACCTTGTCCACCAGAAAGGATAATTTTAGAACTTTCATTAGAAGTTTTAGTTAATTGGATAACGGCATCAAGGCGTCTTTTAAGTGTTAAAGATGGCTTATCATTTTTAAGACCCGCACCTAAAATTACAATGTAATCTGAAGTAGTTGTATCCTTTAAAGTTGAGAAATAAATAATAAATCCTTCTAAAACAATAAAAACTATAAGAAAAATTATTAGAAAAGGTTTAGCAAATTTAATTAGGCTAGAAATAGTATTTATGCTATAAAAGTAAGGTTTAGAATAATGAAAAACTATTAGAAATATTCCTGTGATTAAAAAGAATGAACTAAAGGCTATTTTACCGAGAAAGATAGTTAGTGTTAAAAAGTAAATAACAAAGAGTACTCCTAATATTAAATCAAAATTGTGTTTAATAATAATCAATCCTTTCTAAAAACGTAATATTAGTAATATTTTAACATAAAAATAGGAATAAGAATAAAAATAAAGTTGATTAATTTCAATTTACAGAAAATAATGACATTTGTAAGAATGTATGATAAAATTATTAAAAAATAGTTTGTTCATATATGAAATTTTTATTAATAGTTATAAATATATAGAACTTTTATCATATTTATTTATAATTAAGAAATAATATAATATGTAAATTTAAAAACTTTTAGGAAAGGAGTATTATCTAATTATAAAATAGATAATAAGTGGAAGATATATGAATTATGAAATGAAATCATCTGAAAATAATCAATACATAAGTGGAAGATCTAAAACTAAAATGATAATTGGCGATATACTTCAAAGCTTTAAAATATCATTAATTATATATGCACTTGTAATAGTAGGAGCTTTTATAATTGCCACTATATACACTATTTCAAATAATTATCAATACAAAAGTGATTTTATATGGGGGTATGGAGTACAGTTTTTAAGTTTTTCGTATATATGGGCATTCCAAATATTAAGATATTCTATGTTGATAGGAATGATAGTGTCTTGTGTAGGATTATTTCTTACAGCTGTTGGATTTGCAAAACCAATAGTAATGAGACCATTAGATTCAGAAAAACAATGGAGAATTTATTATGAAAAGTTTAATATAATATTGGCAATAGGAAGTATATGTTTTTTTACATTAATATATTCATTGTCATTAGATGTAATATTAGTAAATCTTCTGAATATGTAGAGCAAATTTTAAAGTTAATGGGTATTTATAGTACAAAATCCATTAACTTTTTTATATTTACCCTATAATTAACGATTTTTTTTATTATTATATAAGAATAAGACAAAAAATTATGCTATAATTAAGAAATGAAAAAGTATAAGTTAGGTTTTATTTTAAAAGGAAAGGAATGGAGTGTGAATATAAGAAAATGATAGAATTTAAGAATGTTACGAAGGTATATAATAACAACGTTTTGGCGTTATCGAATTTAAATATAGAAATAAATAAAGGTGAGTTTGTGTTTTTAGTAGGTCCAAGTGGGGCTGGAAAGTCTACATTTATAAAAATGTTGTTAAAAGAAGTAAATCCAACAGCAGGAAATGTAATTGTAGAGGGGACAGATTTAACAAAATTAACAAATAAAGAGGTTCCTTTTTATAGAAGAAAAATAGGAGTTGTATTTCAAGACTTCAGATTAATACCTACATTGAATGTTTATGAAAATGTAGCATTTGCATTAAGAGTTACAGGTGCGACAGAAAAAGAAATACATAAGAAAGTACCTGTTGTATTATCAATGGTTGGATTATCTAAGAAATATAAATCATTTCCTAATGAGTTATCAGGTGGAGAGCAACAAAGAATATCAATAGCAAGAGCAATTGTAAATAGTCCAAGCCTTTTAATTGCAGATGAGCCAACTGGTAATTTAGATCCAGAAACTTCATTAGAAATAATGGATATTATAAGTGATATTAATAGGGCTGGAACAACTGTAGTTATGGCTACGCATGCCAAAGATATTGTTGACTCTATGAAAAAGAGAGTTATAGCTATAGAAAAAGGAACTGTAGCAAGAGACGAAGAAAGGGGTAAATACGGTTATGAAATTTGATTCAATTAAATATTTTTTCAAAGATGCATTTAAAAGTATAAAAAGAAATAAAACCTTAAGTATTGCCTCAGTAGCAACTGTTGCAGCTACATTCTTTATACTTGGTATAGTAGCATTAACATTGGTAAATGTAAATAAAGCTGTTAATGATGTTGGTTCTAAAGTTGAAGCAAGAATATACTTGAAAGATGATATAACTAGCGAAGAAAAAGCTAAACTTGAAAAAACTCTTAAAGATACAGAAGGAGTTTTAAATGTTAAATTAGAAAGTAAAGAGCAGGCTTTAGAAAATTTAAAAGACCAATTAGGTGACGATACTGGAAGTATTACAGCAGGATTTGACAAGAAAAATCCGTTACCAGTATCATATATTGTTAGAGTTAAAGATCCTAAAGCTATAGATAATGTAGTTGAAGCAATTAAAGATGTAAAGGGAATTGAAAAAATTAAAGATGCTAGAGAGATAATTGATAAGGTTACAAAAATAACAGATGCAGTTACTATGGCTGGTATAGGAGCATCAATTATATTTATACTTGTTTCAGTATTCTTAATAGGAAATACAATAAAAATAACTGTATTTTCTAGAAAAAGAGAAATAGGAATAATGAAATATGTTGGAGCTACTGATTGGTTTATAAGATGGCCGTTTGTAATAGAAGGTATGATTTTGGGAATTCTAGGATCACTTATATCTTTATTATTAGTTTATCTTGGATATATATGGGGACAAAATTGCTTCCAAGAATATCTTATGGGATTTAATTTTGTAAGCAATATGTATATATTAAAAACTTTATCATGGGAATTTATTCTTGGTGGAATGTTTATAGGTTCATTAGGAAGTATAATTTCAATGAGAAAATTCTTAAAAGTTTAATTAAAATAGAAATGATTTTTCACATAGATAGAGGTTGTCCAAAAGACAATCTCTATTTGTTTTTGCAGAAGAGTTTTGTAAAGTATTTTTTATAATGGATAATAAAATCGGTGTATGGATACATATAATAATAAAGAAAATAGAGTTGCTTTCATTATAAAATGATAAATAAAAAAGTAAGATTAAGTTTTTATTTAAATAGTGTTATAATTATTTAAAGTAACTACGGAATTGGATATATTAAGCAATTTTATTAATGTAGGAATTTAAGAGGTGAATAGCAATGAATGATGAAAAAAATGGAAATGACTATTTAAAAAGAGATAGCCTAAAGACAACTGTAAAAAGAAAATCTGTTACATATACAGTACTTCTTTTAATACTTACTAATATTATAACGGCATTTGTAGTAAGTATGATATCAGTAAGACTTCCAAATGGAAAAGTTATAGTTAGTCAAAAGACATTTGAAAATATATTAGCTTTTGAAAAATTATATACTGTCAAAGATAAGATAGATGAATGTTACATGGGAACTGTAAATGAAGAAGATCTTATAACTGGTGCAGCAAAGGGGATGGCAGCTTCATTAAAAGACCCATATACAAGTTATATGGATAAGGCACAATTTACAGAGTTCACAACACAAACAGAAGGAAATTATGTTGGATTAGGAATACAAATAGGAGCTAAAAATGATAAGATAGTTATAGTTTCAACATTTGAAAATTCACCAGCAAAAAAAGCAGGAATTTTAGCTGGTGATGAAATTATATCAGTAAATGATGAGGTTGTTTCAAGTAAAGATATGGATAAAGCAACTTCAATAATGAAAGGTGAAGAAGGCGGAGCAGTAAAGCTTATAGTAAGTAGAGATAATGATGAATTATCATTTGATTTAAAAAGAGAAAAAATTGAAATGGTAACAGTTAAAAATGAAATGATAGAAGACAAAATTGGATATATACAAGTTTCAATGTTTGATGAAAATACTTCTAAACATTTTAAAGAAGCAATAAAGAGTTTAAAAGATTCAGGAATGGAAAGTTTAATAGTTGATTTAAGAGAAAATCCAGGTGGGCTTTTAGATCAAACAGTAGAAATGGCATCGCAATTTGTTCCAAAGGGCGAAAATATAGTTTATACAGAGGATAAAGATGGAAAGAAAAAAGATTATGAATCTGTTGGTGGAGATAGTATAGGCCTTCCAGTAACTATACTTATTGATGGAAATAGTGCAAGTGCGTCTGAAATATTTATGGGATCACTTCAGGACTATGGATATGCAACATTGGTAGGTGAAACTAGCTTTGGTAAGGGAGTAGTTCAAACTACGTTCTATAGACCACAAGATGGATTTGGAGATGGTACTGCATTAAAGATAACAATTTCAAAATATTTTACACCAAATGGGAAAAATATACATGGAGTTGGAATAAGTCCAGATGTGGAAGTTAAATACCCAGATAATTTAAGGGAACAACCATATAGTAGAGAAAAAGATCCACAATTTAAAAAAGCATTAGAAGTTGCAAGAGAAAAAATAAAATAGAATATAAAAAAGATAACTAGTTATTATAAATATATGATAACTAGTTATTTTTAAAATGTAGATAAATAGTTATTAATATTGTTATAATAATAAATATTAATAAATAATTATTTTTAAAGTATCTTGTTTGAAAGATTTGTAATAAAATATTTATAGATTAAAAAAATAAGTAATGGTTAAGGGGGAACTCGGTTTTGGAATTACTAAAAAATACTTTAAGTAAAGTTTCATATGCATTAGTAGATCCAACATATTGCACAATTCTAATTGTGTTGGGATTTATATTTTATGTAAAAAATAAAAAGAGTTCAAGAGTTGAATATATGATAATTGGAGAAAAAAATATATCCGCATTTGAACTTACTATATCGCAAATAGTAATGGGTATATTTGGTGGAATATTAGCAAGTATAATGATAAGTTTTTTAGGAATAACATTTAATGCTACATCAAATATATATATTATATTTTGGATTTCTATAATACTTATGATGTTAAATCCTAGATTTATATGTCTATCGTATTCATCAGCAGTATATGGGATTATTTCTATAGTTGTATCATTTGTTATTAAGGAAGCTAGTGGAGATATAATTAATATATTTGATATAGATATAATGAATTTATTAGCACTTGTAGGTGTTATGCATTTTGTTGAAGGTATATTGGTTATAATTGATGGCAAAAGAGGAGCTATACCTGTATTTGGAAATAGAAATAATCAAATAGTAGGTGGATTTATATTAAAAAGATTTTGGGCAACACCTATAGTTTTACTAATGGTTATAGCAGCATCAAGTGATGTTACTGGAACTATAATTAAAACTCCAGAATGGTGGCCTATACTTAATCATGCTCAAAATAAGACTCTATTTGAAACATTAGCTATATCCGCATTACCTATTTATTCTGTTATAGGTTATAATGCTGCTACATTTACAAAAACAAAAGAAAAGAAAGCATTATCTTCAGGTATATATATATTATTTTATGGATTAATATTGATATTAATATCTCCATTAGCACATTTAGGTGTTATAATGCAGGTAATTTTATTGATTCTTATGCCTACAATGCATGAAGGAATGCTTAATATACAAAGGAAAAAGGAAGTTAATGACGAACCTATATATGTTAGTGATAGTGAAGGTATAATGATACTGGATGTAGCTAAAAATTCATTTGGAGAAAAGATAGGTTTGAAATCTAGAGATATAATACTTATGATAAATGATATAAAAATGTACACAGATGAACACATTTTTAAATTTATGGAAGAAGTTCCAGAAAAGTTGTCTATGGAGATAAAAAGAGGCAAGGATATAATAAGTATAAATGAAGTAGTTAAAGGTAAAATAAGGCCTGGGATAGTTGTAGTTCCAAGGGAATTTCCAAATAAAAGTAAAATAGTAAAAATGAATAAAAACTTTGATGAAGTACTTAATAAGGTTAGAAATAGAGAAAAATCAGATAAGTAGGAGAAGGATAAATGAGTGAGTTTAAAATACATTCTAAGTTTAAACCAATGGGTGATCAGCCAGCGGCAATAGAAAAGTTAGTAGAAGGAATAAAAGATAATAAAAAATTTCAAACCCTTCTTGGAGTTACTGGTTCAGGAAAAACTTTTACAATGGCCAATATAATTGAAAAGGTTCAAAAACCAACTTTAGTATTAGCTCATAATAAAACCTTAGCAGCACAACTTTGTTCAGAATTTAAAGAGTTTTTTCCAGAAAATGCAGTAGAATATTTTGTGTCATACTATGATTATTATCAACCAGAAGCATATGTAGCACAAACAGATACTTACATAGAAAAAGACGCAAGTATAAATGATGAAATAGATAAGCTACGACACTCAGCTACAGCTTCGTTGCTTGAAAGAAAAGATGTAATTGTTGTAGCATCAGTGTCTTGTATTTACGGTCTTGGTAATCCAGAAGAGTATAAAAAACTAACAGTTTCTATAAGAGAAGGCGCTGAGAGAGAACGAAATGATATAATAAGACAACTTGTAGACATACAATATGAAAGAAATGATATAAATTTTGTAAGAGGAACATTTAGAGTAAGAGGAGATGTACTAGACATATTTCCAGCATCATCAACTAATAGAGGTATAAGAGTAGAGTTTTTTGGTGATGAAATAGATAAAATTAGAGAATTTGATGTATTAACTGGTGAAATCACTTCTGGTATGAAGCATATTTCCATATTTCCAGCATCTCACTTTGCCACATCAAAGGAAAAGTTAGAAATAGCTATAGATCAGATTGAGCAGGAATTAGAAGAAAGATTAGAAGAATTGAAAGCTGAAGATAAATTATTAGAGGCTCAAAGATTAAAACAGAGAACAAACTTTGATATTGAAATGATAAGAGAGGTTGGATATTGCACTGGAATTGAAAATTATTCACGAATTTTAGATGGAAGACCTAAAGGAACACCACCACAAACGTTGATGAATTATTTTCCAGATGATTTTTTATTGTTTATAGATGAAAGTCATGTTACAATGCCTCAAATCAGAGCAATGTATGGTGGGGATAAATCAAGGAAAACATCCCTTGTAGAATATGGATTTAGACTACCATCAGCATATGATAATAGACCATTGAAATTTGAAGAATTTGAAGATAATTTAAATCAAGTTGTATTTGTAAGTGCTACACCATCAACTTATGAAAATGAACACTCTGAAAATGTAGCAGAACAAATAATAAGACCAACAGGGTTATTAGATCCACAAATTATAGTAAAGCCAATTAAAGGACAAATAGATGATTTATACAGTGAAATTAATAATACAATAGAAAATGGATTTAGAGTATTAGTTACAACATTAACAAAAAGAATGGCTGAAGATTTAACTAAGTATTTAAAGGATTTAGGGGTAAAAACTACATATCTACACTCCGATATAGATACTATTGAAAGAATGAAGATTATAAGGGACTTAAGAAAAGGTGTTTTTGATGTACTTATAGGAATAAATTTATTAAGAGAAGGTTTGGATATACCAGAAGTAGCATTAGTTACAATATTAGATGCAGATAAAGAAGGATTTTTAAGGTCTGAAACATCATTAATTCAAACTATTGGAAGAGCAGCAAGAAATTCAGAGAGTAAAGTTATTATGTATGCAGATAATATTACAAGGTCTATGGATAAAGCTATTAGTGAAACTAATAGAAGAAGAAAAATTCAAATGGAATATAATGAAGAACATAATATAATACCAACTACAGTAATGAAGGATATAAGAGAAGTAATAGAGATATCAACTGTAGCTGAGGAAACAACAGGTTATGGAATAGAAGAAGAAAAGGATGAAATTGATATTGCCGAGTATATTAAGAAATTAGAAGATGAAATGAAATTAGCAGCTAAAGATTTACAGTTTGAAAAAGCGGCTAGATTAAGAGATGAAATTGTAAGATTAAAAAAGGAGATATAGAATGAGGGATAAAATATTTATTAAAGGTGCAAATGTAAATAATTTAAAAAATGTAGACTTAGAAATACCTCGTGATAAACTAATTGTTTTTACAGGATTATCAGGATCAGGAAAGTCATCTTTAGCCTTTGACACATTATATGCAGAAGGACAAAGAAGATATGTAGAGTCTTTGTCATCATATGCAAGACAATTCCTAGGTCAAATGAACAAGCCTGATGTTGAATATATAGAAGGATTGTCACCAGCTATATCAATAGATCAGAAAACTACAAGTAGAAATCCTCGTTCAACAGTTGGAACAGTTACGGAAATATATGATTATCTAAGACTTTTATATGCAAGAGTTGGTACACCACATTGTCCTAAATGTGGAAAAGAAATCACACAACAAACTATAGATCAAATGGTAGATCAGATAATGAATTTAGAGCAGAAAAGTAAAATTCAAATATTAGCTCCAATTGTAAGAGGAAAGAAAGGTGAACATATAAAAATTATTGAAAATGTAAAAAAGAATGGATATGTTAGAGCCAGAATTGATGGAGAGTTAATTGATCTTATAGAAGATGAGATAAAGTTAGAAAAAACTAAAAAACATACAATTGAAGTTGTTATAGATAGATTAGTAATAAAAGAAGGTATAGAATCAAGACTTTCAGACTCGTTAGAAAGTGCACTTAAATTGGGTGAGGGTTTAGTTATTGTAAATATTATAGGAAAAGAAGATATATTATTTAGTGAGGATTTTGCTTGTATAGATTGTGGAATAAGTATAGGTGAAATTGCACCAAGAATGTTTTCATTTAACTCACCTTTTGGAAAATGTGATAAATGTGATGGACTTGGTACACTTATGGAGATTGATGAAGATTTGGTTATACCAAATAAAAGTAAAAGTATACTAGATGGAGCTATAGTAACTTTTGGTGAGGGAAGTTTAAAAGAAGATTCTTGGACGCTTTCTGTATTAAAAGCTTTAGCAAGGGAATATAAATTTTCATTGGATACTCCACTTGATGAATTACCAAGAGAAAAATTAGATGTTATTTTATACGGAACAGATGGTAAGAGGATACAAGTTGAATATACAAAGGAATTTAAAACAGGAATATATAATCACAATTATGAAGGTGTTATTAATAACTTAAAAAGAAGATATTTTGAAAGTAATTCTGATTACATAAAAAAAGAAATAGAACAGTATATGAGTGATAATCCATGTCCTAAATGTAAAGGAGCAAGGCTTAGTAAAGAGGCGTTATCAGTTACAGTAGGAAATAAAAACATATCAGAATTCTGTGCATTATCAATTAAAGATGAGTTGAAATTTTTAACCGAAATAAATTTTTCAGAAAAAAATAAAGTTATATCAGATCAAATATTAAAAGAAATAGTAAGTAGGTTATCATTTTTGAAAGATGTTGGATTAGAATATTTAAATTTATCAAGAGCAGCAGGTACTTTGTCAGGAGGAGAAGCTCAGAGAATTAGACTAGCAACACAAATTGGTTCAAGTTTAATGGGAGTTCTATATATACTTGATGAACCTAGTATAGGACTACATCAAAGAGATAATGATAAATTAATAAAAACACTAGAACATCTTAGGGATTTGGGAAATACATTAGTTGTGGTAGAACATGATGAAGATACAATGAGAGCGGCGGATTATATAGTTGATATAGGTCCAGGTGCAGGTGAGCATGGCGGTGAGATTGTAGCAGCAGGAACAATGGATGAAATCATGCAATGTAAAAATTCTATAACTGGACAATATCTAAGTGGTATAAAAAATATAGAATCACCAAAAGAATATAGAGAGCCTAACGGAAAATACATAACTATAGTAGGTGCAAAACAAAATAATTTAAAAAATGTAAAAGTTGATATACCACTAGGAGTATTAGTATCTGTAACTGGAGTATCTGGCTCAGGTAAAAGTACACTTATAAATGAAATATTATATAAGGGTCTTAATAAACTAATAAATAAATCAAAAAAGATGCCTGGAGCACATAAGGAAATTAAGGGATATGAAAATATAGATAAGATAATAAATATAGATCAAAGTCCTATTGGAAGAACTCCAAGAAGTAATCCAGCAACATATACTGGTATGTTTGATATTATAAGAGAGGTATTTACAACAACCCCAGAAGCTAAGATGAGAGGTTATAAACCAGGAAGATTTAGCTTTAATGTTAAAGGTGGAAGATGTGAGGCTTGTAAAGGTGATGGAATAATAAAAATTGAAATGCAATTTTTATCAGATGTTTATGTTCCTTGTGAAGTATGTAAAGGTAAAAGGTATAATAGAGAAACATTAGAAGTTAAATATAAAGGCAAAAATATTGATGATGTTTTGGAAATGACTGTAGAAGAAGGTCTGAAGTTCTTTGAAAATCATCCAAGAATAACAGCTAAACTTCAAACACTAATGGATGTTGGACTTGGATATATAAGGCTTGGTCAACCATCTACAACTTTATCAGGCGGAGAAGCTCAAAGAGTTAAGCTTGCATATGAACTATCTAAACGTAGTACAGGAAAAACACTTTACATTTTAGATGAGCCAACTACAGGACTTCATATAGAAGATGTAAATAAGCTTATAAGTATCCTACAAAGATTGGTTGATAATGGTAATACTGTTTTAGTAATAGAGCATAATTTAGATGTTATAAAATGTTCAGATTATATAATAGACTTAGGACCAGAAGGTGGAGATAGAGGTGGTACTATACTTTGTACAGGAACACCAAAAGATATATGCAATTGCAAAGAATCATATACAGGACAATATTTAAAAAAAATGATATAATTGACAAGATTAGAGAGTATCATAAATAATAAATAGCAATAAAGAAAGAAATATTTCTTTCTTTGTTGCAATCTATGTATTATAAGGAGTAATGCCTATGGCAAATTTAAGTTTTATATTTAAAATATTAATAGTACTTATAATTTACTGTATTATTTTTTATGCATTAAAGATAATGTACAAAGATGTAAAAAATGAAGGTAGGAAAAGACCAAGAAAAAGTAACAGAGTTAAATTTGGCTTAGAAATAATAAAAAGAGGTCAAAACTACAATTTACAGGAAGGTTCTGTTATTCCTATAGACGATATGATAACAATGGGAAGAGCTGAAGACAATATGGTAGTTTTAAGTGATAAGTATGCTTCATCTCATCACTTAAAAATATATTTAAGAAATAATGAATATGTATTAGAAGATTTAAATAGTACAAACGGGACCTTTGTTAACGATGCAGCTATTTCAGGTAAAATAACTTTACAAAAAGGTTATATTATAAGAATTGGTTCATCAGAATTTAAAGTTATAAATTAAAGGAAAGGTGACAGAAATGAATAGTTTAAAAGAAGAAAAGCGAGTTCTGAAGCTTACATATTTATTAACAATGACACTTTTCCTTAATGTAGCTTTAATATCTCCAACATTTGATAAAGTATCTCTTGTTATGGGAATTATTATGTGTGGGGTATTAGGGTATTCACATTTTATTATAAGAAAGTTTTTTCCAGACGGCGATAAATATATATTATTATTTTCAAACTTATTAGCAGTTATAGGTATAGCTATGCTTACAAGATTGGATTTACCTATGTCTGGTGGAACCTTTATAGAAGATGGAACAAGAACTTTCCTTGCAGCTAAACAAATGATATTTTTTACAGTTGGGATAGCTGCATTTATAATGATAGTAGTAATACTTCCAGATTTAAAAAGTTTTAGCAATTATAAGTATATATATCTTGTTATAACTTTGGTACTAATGTCATTAGGTACATTTTTTGCACCAGAAATAGGGGGAGCAAAAAACTGGGTTTCAATTGCGGGATTCTCATTTCAACCATCCGAATTTGCAAAAATAACCTTAGTTGCATATTTAGCATCTTCACTGAAAGATTATGGAAAGGTGCCAGGTTATGTTGATAAAATATTTAACAAGCATTTTGAAATAAATGAGAGCAAAAAAAGTAAAAGAAAAGAAAAAGTAGAAGAAGATAACTTAGAAATAGCAGATAAAAGTGTTGAAAAGAAGAAATTGAAAATAATGGGATTTAAAAAAGAAAGTGTATATAACTTTTTAAGTTTAGTAGAACCAGCCATGGTAGTTGCAATAAGTTTAATATTTATGCTACTACAAACAGATTTAGGTTCAGCATTACTTTTCTTTGGAATATCTGTAACAATGCTATATATAGCTACCTCTAAGAAAAAATATGTATTTATAGCACTTTTACTATTTATATTAGGAGGAGTTGCTGGATATTTTTTATTTGGGCATGTTAGAGTTAGAGTTATGATTTGGAAAAATCCATGGGAATATGGATATGATCAAGGGTTACAACTTGTTCAAAGTTTAATATCTATATCAGAAGGTGGAGTATTTGGAACAGGGTTAGGACTTGGATATCCAAAGTTTGTTCCAGTAGTTACTACAGACTTTATATTCTCTGCTATATGTGAAGAAATGGGAATATTAACAGGAATAGCACTAATGCTAATATACTTTTTACTATTTTATAGATGTATAAGAGCAGCTATATATGTAAAAGATAAATTTTCAAGATTATTAGCTGTTGGATATAGTACAATGATTGCATCACAAGTACTTGTAATAGTAGGTGGAGTAATAGGAGCTATACCGTTAACAGGAATAACACTTCCATTAGTTAGTTATGGTGGTAGTTCTTTACTAATCACATATTTCTCACTTGGAATTATTCAAAAAATTTCAGAGGAGGGGAATAACTATGAGAAATAGTAGGAAGAAAAATGGCGATGATATATTAAGCAATATAAAAGTAGTTCTTATAGTTTTTCTTGTTTTATTTATAGGGTTAATATCTTATATAAATTATGTATATGTTTTTAAAAGTGACGAATATAGAGACAGTACATTTAATAAAAGACATGATGCAGAGAGAAGCAAAGTTTTAAGAGGAACCATATTCGACAGGAATTTAGAGCCGTTAACAAAAGGCGAAAAAACTGGAGAATTTGAGCAATCAAGAGAATATGTTTATGGCGAAAAATTTGCGCATGTATTAGGATATTATGATACTGTGTACGGATTAAGTGGATTAGAAAAGAGATTTGATAAGGCACTAAGTGGTAGAGAACAAGGAAATATAAAAAATAGTATAAAAAATTACTTTAAAAAAGAAGAAGAAAAAATAGGTGATAGTGTAGTTACAACATTAGATGCAAATTTACAAGTAAGTGCATTTAATGCATTAGGAGAAAATAAAGGTGCCATAATAGCATTGAATCCTAAAAATGGAGAGGTACTTGCTATGGTGTCTAAACCTACATTCAACCCTAATAATTTACATGATCAATGGGAAGCATTATCAAAGGATGAAGAAACTCCATTTTTAAATAGAGCAACAGCAGGATTATATGCACCAGGTTCTACATTTAAAACTGTTACAGCAGCCGCTGCTATAGAGAATATGAATGGAGTAACAGAAAGAATATTTGAAGATAATGGTGTTATAAATTTCAATGAAACTGCATCCTTAGAAAATGATAGTGGTGTTGCCCATGGAAGTATAAATTTAGAGCAGGCATTTACAGTATCAAGTAATGTTGTTTTTGGTACATTATCTATGGAAATGGGAAATAGTACATTAAAAGAGATGGCTGAAAAATTCTATTTTAATAAGGAAATACCATCAAGTACGCTAATATTAGAAGATAGTCAGTTTCCTACATATAAAAAATATGAAGTAGGTAACATAGCACAAAGTGGTATAGGTCAGAGTGGTGTATTAGCAAGTCCTATGGAAATGGCATTGGTTGCAAGCACTATAGCAAACAATGGTGTTATGATGGAACCTAATGTAGTACAGAAAATAGTGGACAGTAAAGGTGATACAGTATCAGAAATTGAATCTAAGGAAATTGGTCAGATAGTTCAACCTAATACTGCAGAGATAATAAAAAAATATATGAGAAATGTTGTAACTAGTGGTACAGCAACAAATGCTAATCTATGGAGTGTAGAAGTAGCAGGAAAAACAGGTACAGCAGACCATGATAGTGGAGATAAAATACCACACAGTTGGTTTATTGGATTTGCACCTTATGAAAATCCAGAAATAGCATTTGCTATTATTCTTGAAGAAGGTGGAAACTCATATAGAAATGCAGCTGATGCAGCAAAAGAATTTTTAAGTGGATACTATGGAAATTAAACAATGTTAAAAAATAAAGCTGAAAACTAAAATTTAGTTTTCAGTTTTGTTTTGTGAAAAAATATAAGGTTATAATGTAAAATGAAATTATTTTTTATTTTATTTGAGAAAGGGCAATTTAAAGTATTATACAAAATTAACAATTAACAATGTAGGATAAAACTGAAGTATCAATTTTTAAAAATCAATTTTTATAATAATTTGCTAATCAAATGATTTAAATATCATATGAAAACTAGTTTTTATGTGTTTCTATTTTTAGATATTAGGAATAAAGAGAGTAATATCTACCATAACTTTTCACTCTTCAATCTTAGTTCTTAATTGGTTCAAAATATAAAAATAGAAATAACATGTAACTTTAGTAGTATCATTTGATAAAAAGAGTACTTTAAATTTAAACTTGGAACCTTATATAAGGATTATAAATTTAAGTAATTTGTAGTATAATTTAAATGGATTATATTTTGAATAATATTAATTAATCCATGAGAGGTATTAAATATGACAGGGAAAACACATTTAAGTGTAGGAATAAGTGCTTTTATGTATTTAAGTGATAAATTGCCTGGGAAATATGCATTTTTAAGTCTAATATTTGCGGCTATTGGAAGTTTGTTTGCAGATATAGATCATCCTAAAAGTATAATAAATAAATATTTATTACCATTTAGAAATAACAGAAATAAAGTTATTTTTTATTTAACAGTTGGTATAGTGTTGTTATATTTAGATGATAAATATATGACATCTATGGTTGTTAAAATCGCTGGATTAAGTTCTATAATGATAGGTTTATCAAGTCATAGAAATGGGTTTACTCATAGTATATTTGGAATGTTGATATTTACACTAATAGTATTAACATTTGGCAAAACATATAATTTTGAGAATATATACATATATTTTTTTGTAGGATATATATTACATTTAATTTGTGATATGTGTACTAAAAAAGGAGTGCCGTTATTATATCCAATAAACAATAAAAAAATGAAATTCCCATTAGCGTATAGTAGTAACTCTAAAAGGGGAAAATTAACAGAAGAAATTGTAGTTTTATGTTGTATAATATATTGTACGTTAAAACTACCTACATTATTTTAGAATATAGTTTAGATAATATAAATATCTAAGAGAGGTGTAAATATGTTTGATTTTGAATTTCATTTAAAGAATTTACCAGATAATCCTGGTGTTTATCTCATGAAAAACACATTAGGAGAAGTAATTTATGTAGGTAAAGCGAAAAATTTAAAGAATAGGGTCAGACAATATTTTCAAAAGTCTAAAAACCATACAGAAAAAGTTAAAGCAATGGTTAAAAATATAGCTGAATTTGAGTATATAGTAACAGACTCAGAGATAGAAGCTTTAATTTTAGAATGTAATTTAATAAAAAAATATAGTCCACAATATAACATTTTGTTAAAGGATGATAAAAGCTACCCTTTAATAAAAATTACAATTAATGAAGAATTTCCTAAAGTTTTTGTTACAAGAGAAAAGAAAGATGATGGAGCAAAATATTTTGGACCATATACAGATATATCCGCAGTTTATGAAACTTATGATTTAATAAAAAAGACATTTCCTCTAAGAACTTGTAAAAAGAATATAACTACAGATGGAAAAAATACTAGACCTTGTTTAAATTATTATATTAACCTATGCAAAGCACCATGTGATAAATTAATAAATAGAGAAGATTATAAAATTATAGTAGATGATGTAATAGATGTACTGAGTGGAAAAGATAGAAAAATAATTAATAATTTAAAAGTAGACATGGAAAAAGCGTCAGAAGAATTAGATTTTGAAAAAGCAGCAAGCTTAAGAGATAAGCTAATAGCCATAGAAAAGATAAATGAAAAGCAAAAAATAATAAGTTCAAACTTTGAAAATGAAGATTTTATATCTATAGCTCAAGATGAGTTTGATAGTTGTATACAAATATTCTTCGTAAGAGATGGAAGAATTGTTGGTAGGGAACATTTTATATTAAATGACACTGGATATGAATCAAAAGAAAAACTTATATATGAATTTATTAAAAATTTCTATGGAGGAACTGCATTCATACCTAAACAAATATATACAACTTTTATAGAAGATAAACAAATATTAGAGGAATATTTATCTATAAAAAAAGAGCATAAAGTAGAAATAAAAATTCCCATTAAAGGTGAGAAAAAAAGAATATTGGATATGGTAGATAAAAATGCAAATCATGCTTTAGAAATATTTAAGATTAAAGATAAGACTGATAAGGAACTTCAAGATAATATTTTAAAAGATATTCAAGGAATATTAGAACTTAATGATGTGCCTAAGAGAATAGAAGCATACGATATATCCAATATAATGGGTGTTGATTCAGTAGGAACTATGGTAGTATTCCAAGATGGAAAACCTAAAAATAGCGACTATAGAAGATTTAAAATAAAAACAGTAGAAGGGCCTAATGATTATGATTCAATGAGGGAAATATTAACAAGAAGGTTTCAACATGGACTAGATGAGATAAAAAAAATTCAAACTGGTGAAATTAAATATTCATCTGGAAAATTTTCTATATTTCCTGATTTAATTATGATGGATGGTGGAAAGGGTCAAGTAAATATAGCAATTGAAGTTTTAAGAGAACTTAATATTAATATTCCAGTTTGTGGGATGGTTAAAGATGATAAACATAGGACTAGAGGATTAATATATGAAAATGAAGAAATCTATATAAATTCAAATTCTAAAGTTATAAATTTCATAACTAGAGTACAAGATGAAGTTCACAGATTTGCTATATCGTATCATAGAAGTTTAAGAAATAAGAATACACTGCACTCTGTATTAGAGGATATACCTAATATTGGACCAAAAAGAAGAAAAGAACTTATACAAAAGTTTATAAGTGTTGAAAATATAAAAAAAGCAACAGATGAAGAATTATTGGAACTACCATCGATGGATAAAAAATCGGTGGAAAGTCTTCGAAAAAATTTATAAAAATTTAGAGTAAATTTATAAATTATGTAAATAATTAAAATATATCTTATTTATATGATGGGAGGGGTAAATAATGAAAGCAATAGTAGATGTACATACTCACACTACATTTAGTGGTCATGCATACAGCACATTATTAGAAAACATTAAAGAAGCATCTAATAAAGGTATTAAAGTTTTAGGGGTAGCAGACCATGCACCAACAATGCCAGGAACTGCTGATTTATCATATTTCGCTAATTTGGATGCTGTTCCTAGAATGCTATATGGTGTAAAAATACTAAGAGGTTGTGAGGCCAATATTATTGATTATGAAGGAAATATTGATGTTCCAGAGAACATTGCAAATAGATTAGATTATATGATTGCTAGTTTACATGAAGTTTGTATAAAACCAGGAACAATTGAACAAAATACCAACGCTGTAATGAAGGCAATGGAAAATAAAAATGTATTTATATTAGGTCATTTAGGAAATCCAAAATTTCCAATAGATATAGAAAAAGTAGTAAAAAAGGCTAAAGAAGAAGATAAGATTATAGAGCTTAACAATAGTTCATTTGTTACATCAAGAAAAGGAAGTGAGCCTAATTGTTATAAGATAGCTGAACTATGTAAAAAATATGAAGTAAAATGTATTTTTGGTAGTGATGCACACATATGTTTTTCTATAGGGGAGTTTTCGTGTGTAGAAAAGATGATAGAAGAGATTGGTATATCAAAAGAATTAGTATTGAATTATAAAAAAAATATGTTTACAGATTATTTACATAAAAACGGAAAAATTGTATAGTAATTATTGATTACAAAGTAGCCGATAAATTATACTATAATTATGTGTAAATAATTTGTGAAAGAGGTACAAGATGATTGAAAATAAAGAATTACTAAATGAACTAAAATTCATTTTAAAAGAAGAGAATATAAATTTAAATTCACCAATGAAAGAACATATAACTTTTAGAGTAGGAGGACCAGCAGATATACTAGTCCATCCAACAACTTATGATGAAGTTATTCAAATAGTAAAACTATGTAATAAATATAATGAACACTTCTTTATTTTAGGAAATGGATCTAATTTGTTGGTAAAAGATGGCGGCATAAGAGGTGTTGTTATTAAATTTGATAAATTAGATAATATAAAAGTTGATGGTAAAAGAATAATAGTACAAAGTGGTGCATTATTAAAAGATACATGTAAAGTAGCTTTAAGCAATGCTTTAACAGGAATAGAATTTGCATGTGGAATTCCAGGTAGCATAGGTGGAGCTACAACAATGAATGCTGGAGCATATGATGGTTCAATGTCTGACGTTATAGAATCAGCACTAGTACTAGATAAAGAGGGAAATATAAAAAACTTATCTAAAGAGCAATTAGAGTTGAAATATAGATCTAGTGCTATTATGAAACATAAGTATATAGTTTTAGAAGTGACTTTAAAACTTGAAAACTTGGGTGAAGATAAGATAAAGAATAGAATGGATGATTTAACAAATAAAAGAAATGAAAAGCAACCATTAGAATATGCATCAGCAGGAAGTACATTTAAAAGACCAGAAGGACACTTCACAGGTAAGTTAATTCAAGATGCAGGTTTAAAAGGAACACGTGTTGGTGGTGCAGAGGTTTCTTCAAAACATTCAGGATTTATAATAAACAAAGGAAATGCAACAGCAAAAGATATTTTAGATCTTATTGAGTTAGTTCAAGATAAGGTAAAAGAAGAATTTGATGTTACATTATTACCAGAAGTTAGAATAATAGGTGAAGATAAAGAAGATTAGAATATATATTGAGTTTTTATAAAAACGTACAAAATAATTTATTTTATTTTGTACGTTTTTATTTGTAATTTTTCATAAAAATTAACAAAATGTTAACTTTCTAATAAAAATGAAAGTTTTTATAGATTTAAAGTGCTGATATTTAGCAATTTAAAGCAAATATTAACAAAATGTTAATATTTTTACAAAAAAAGTCGAATATAACAAATAAATTATTTTTTGTAGTACAATCAATCATAAGGGATAAAAACTGAATTTTCAAAAAAAGAGGGGGATGTTTTATGGCATATGGAATAAGAGAAGAAATTCTAAACTTAAAAGAGTATAAGGCAGGAAAGCCTATAGATGAAGTAAAAAGAGAATATGGGTTAAATACAGTTATTAAACTTGCATCTAATGAAAATCCATTAGGATTTTCCCCAAAAGTAAAAGAGGTTTTAAGCAATTTAGTAGATAATGCAAATATGTACCCAGATGCTTCTAACTATGAATTAAAGTATAAAATAGCACAAAAACGAAATGTTCATTTTGATCAAGTTTTTTGTAGTACAGGATCAGATTCACTTATAAAGGTAATATGCAATACATTTTTAAATACTGGTGATGAATCTATAATGGGTGAAGTTACATTCTCAAGATACGGTGATTGTGTTAAATTAATGGGTGGAAAAGTTGTAGAAATACCTATGAAAAATCATGGCTTAGATTTAGAAGCTATGGTTAATGCAATAAATGATAAAACAAAAATAATTTGGTTATGTAATCCTAACAATCCAACAGGAACAATATTTACTATGGAAGAGTTAGAGAATATATTAAATAGAATTCCAAAACATGTAGTAGTGGTTATGGATGAAGCCTACATAGAATATGTAAGTGATAAAAATTTCCCAGACTCATTAAAATTATTACCAAAATATAACAACATGATAATTTTAAGAACCTTCTCAAAAGCTTATGGCTTAGCTGGTCTTAGATGTGGATATGGTATTGCTAGTAAAGAATTAGGTGGATATTTTAATAGAGTTATAGGACCATTTGATGTAAACTTATTTGCTCAAGGAGCTGCTGTTGCTGCACTTGATGATGATGAGTTTATAAAGAGAGCACATGATACCAATGAAGAATGGAGAAATTATTTATATAGTGAGTTTGAAAAATTAGGCTTAGAATATATAAAAAGTAACACAAACTTTATAATGTTTAATTGTAAAACAGATGATGTTAGAGTATTCAATGACTTATTAAAAAGAGGTATAATAGTAAAAGCAGGTACACATTTAGGTATGCCTGGTTGGGTAAGAGTAAGCATTGGAACTAAAGAGCAAGATGCTAAATTTATAGAAGTATTAAAAGATGTTTTAAATAAATAATATATAACCAGTTGATATGGTAAAAGTATCAACTGGTTATTTTCTTTTAATTGTACAAGTAAGTATGATATAATTAAATGTAATATGTTAAATAATAAATAAATAAAATATAAGAAGAATTGTTTTACAAGTTAATATAACTAATAACTTTTTAATATTAATTTGTAACCATATATAAGTTACGATTTTTAAAAAGAAGGGTGGTTTACTAATGAGATTTGTTATAGTTACAGGAATGTCAGGGGCAGGAAAAACACAAGCAATGAGAAGCTTAGAGGATTTAGGTTACTTTTGTGTTGATAATTTACCACCAACATTAATTCCTAAGTTTGCAGAAGCTTGTTATCAAACTGAAGGAAAGATAGATAAAATTGTAGTTGTAGTTGATATAAGAGGAAGAAAATTCTTTGATGATTTAATAGGTAGCTTAACAGTATTAAATGAACATGGATATAACCATGAAGTACTATTTTTAGAAGCAACAGATGAGGTTATAGTAAAAAGATATAAGGAATCTAGGAGAAAGCACCCTTTAGCACCAGATGGAAGAATTATAAATGGTATAGTTATCGAAAGAAAAAAATTAAAAGCTATAAGAGAAAAAGCAAATTATATAATAAATACAACAAAGCTTAGCAATAGGGATTTAAATGAAGAAATAATTAATATATTAGGAGAACAAGGACAGATAGAGACAAAGTTACTTGTAAATGTACTATCATTTGGATTTAAATATGGTATACCAGTAGATGCGGATTTGGTTTTTGACGTTAGATTTTTACCAAATCCTTATTATATTACTGAATTAAAACCATACTCTGGTAATGATAGCCCTGTTAGAGATTATGTGTTAAGTAAAGAAGAAACTAAGCAGTTTATAGAAAAACTCAATGATATGTTACAGTTTTTATTACCTAACTATAAAAAGGAAGGAAAAAGACAACTTATAATAGCTATAGGATGCACTGGTGGTAGACATAGATCGGTAGCAATAGCAAATAAAACTTGTGAACTTTTAGAAAAAAGTGGGTATACTGTTACTATAGATCATAGAGATATAAATGAAGATGTAAGTAGGGGAGCAGGAAAGCTATGAAGCTTAAGTACTGGTTAAAACCGGGACTAGGAATAAAAAGATTAATATTTGAAATTATTCTTGGTGTATCAGTAATTGTTTATAGTTTAATAAGACTTATTCAATTAATTGAAATAGAAAAAATAAAATTAGTTTATATAGCTTTTATTATAATAGGATTATATGCTTGTTATGATGGGCTTAGAAAATATGGAAGAAAGATGATATCTTTTGGAATAAATGATTTTAATATGAAAAACAGCACTAATAAAAGTGTTCCTGAATTTCTATATGAGAAGAACATTTTAGCAAAGGGGCCTAAAATAGTAGTTATAGGAGGGGGAACAGGCTTATCTAACCTTCTAACAGGTCTTAAATTGTATACTAGCAATATAACTGCAATAGTAACAGTAGCAGATGATGGTGGTGGTTCTGGAATGCTAAGAAAAGACTTGGGAATGTTACCACCTGGTGATATAAGAAACTGCATTACAGCACTTGCTTATACAGAACCAATTATGGAAGAATTATTTCAATATAGATTTAAAGACGGAAGCTTGGAAAATCAAAATTTTGGGAATTTATTTTTAGCAGCTATGGATGGAATATCTAAAGATTTCAATGAAGCTGTTAAAAAAACATGCTCAGTTTTAGCTGTTCAAGGCAGAGTAATACCAGTTACATTAGATAATATAAACCTATGTGCAAAACTTAAAAATAATAAAATTGTAAAAGGTGAATCTAATATACCAAAGGAATGTATAAAAGATAAGACATCAATAGAACGTGTATATATAGAGCCTAAAGAAGCAAGAGCTATTGATGATGCAATAGAAGCAATTTTAGATGCACATGCTATTATTCTAGGGCCAGGAAGTTTATATACAAGTGTAATACCTAATCTTTTGGTAAATGGAATTAGAGAAGCTATAGAATCAAGTAATGGAGTAAAGATTTATGTATCCAATATTTTAACCCAAGAGGGTGAAAGTGATAATTATTCCGTAGAAGATCACATTAAGGCGATACAAAAACATTCATCAGATAAACTTATGGATTATGTGATAGTTAATGATTCAGATTTAGATGAAGAAGAAAAAAAGATGTGTGTAAATAATCAATATAGCTTAGTTAAATTAGATAAAAAAAGAAATAAAAAATTGAAATTGCATTATATAAAGGGAAAATTTATAAAATTAAATGAAGAAGGTTATGTAAAGCATGATGAAGAAAAATTAGCTGAAGTTATATTAGAAACAGTACTAAAAAAGAGTTTATTTAATGAAGATAAAAAAGTAATGGAGATGTTTTATCTTCCGCATATGTTAAAAGAATTAAAAAAGAATAGAGAGAAAGGATAAAGTATGTCATTTTCACTAAAAGTAAAAAACGAAGTATGTAGACATTCAGAATTGAATAAGGAAGAGGCTATTGCAGAACTTTCAGGTATAATGAGGGCAAGTGGAACACTTGGAATTGGATCTAAGATGAGCTTGAACTTTAAAATAGTTACTGAAAATCCTGCAATAGCTAGATTAATATTTAAATTATTAAAAGAACATTTCAATATTCATACTCAAGTAATTGTTAAAAGAAGTAATTCATTAAAGAAGAATAATGTTTATGTTGTGGCAATTACAGAGGATTCAAATGTAAAAGAACTATTATTAGAAGTTGGAATTTTAACAGAAGAAGATTTTTTAAATTTAAATTATACAATACCTAAAAAGTTGGTTGAAGAAGAAGAGGCTAAACGTGCATATATAAGAGGAGCATTTTTAGGTGGGGGCAGCATAAATAATCCAGAAAAGTCTTACCACTTAGAATTTGTAACGCATAATTTAGAATATGCTAATGAATTAAGCAATCTAATAAATGAATATAATCTATCTTCAAAAGTAATTCAGAGAAAAAGTAGTTATGTTATATATCTTAAAGAAGGGGAACAAATAGTGGATTTATTAAACATAATAGGTGCACATAGTTCTCTTTTAGAATTAGAAAATATAAGAATAATGAAAGAAATGAGAAACAATGTAAATAGATTAGTTAACTGTGAAACAGCTAACTTAAGTAAGACAGTAAATGCAGCAGTAAGACAAATAGAGAGTATAAAATTAATTCAAAAAGAAATAGGATTAGATAGATTAGCTAAAAACTTAAGAGAAATAGCAGAATTAAGATTGGAATATCCTGATGAGTCGTTGAAAGAATTAGGCGCTATGTTAAATCCACCAGTTGGAAAATCAGGAATAAATCATAGACTTAGAAGGATTGAAAAAATAGCTGCAGAACTTAGGAAGGAAGAATGGTAGCAAATGTCTAAGCATGAGGAAATTATAAAATACATATTATCCTTAGAAATAGGAACAAAGATTTCAGTAAGGGGAATTAGCAGTGACTTAGGAGTTAGTGAGGGAACTGCATACAGAGCCATAAAAGAGTGTGAATCTATTGGTATAGTTAATACTGTACCGAGGGTAGGAACAGTCAGAGTAGAGAAATTAGAGAAAAAGAATATAGATAAGCTTACATTCAAAGATGTTACAAATATTGTTGAAGGTACTATTCTAGGTGGAGAAGAAGGCGTAGATAAGGTTCTTGATAGATTTGTAATAGGTGCTATGAAAGTAGATAGTATACACAAGTATATTGATGCAAATTGCTTATTTATTGTTGGAAATAGAGAAGAAGCTCAGAGATTGGCACTGCAAAAACAATGTGCAGTGCTTGTAACTGGGGGATTTGATTGTAGTGATGAAATTAAAGAATTAGCAGATGAGAAAAAATTACCATTAATATCTTCAACATATGATACTTTTACAGTAGCAAGTATGATAAATAGAGCATTATTTGAGAGTAATATAAAAAAAGATATTATTTTAGTTGAAGACATAATGGAAAAGAGCCCTGCTTGTTTAAGTGTAAAAGATACTATAAAATCATTAAAAAGCTTAACAAAGGAGACTGGGCATGAAAGATATCCAGTTATAGATTCCAGTGCTAAGGTTGTTGGAATAGTAACTATTAGTGATATACCAAATGGGTGTGATGATGAAGAACTAATAGAGAATGTTATGGTAAAAAAACCAATAGTAGTGACACCATCAACTACTCTTGCATATGCAGCACATATTATGGCATGGGAAGGTATAAAGCTATGTCCCGTAGTAAATAAAAATAAATTAGTTGGTGTGATATCAAGAGAAGATGTTATAAAAGCAATGCAATTAGCACTTAGGCAGCCACATGTTGGTGAAACTTTTGATGATTTAATAATGAAAAATTTTGAATTTGAATTAGATAAAAATATAATGCATTTTTGGGGTGAAATTAATGCTGAAATGTTAGATTCTATAGGAACAGCATCTTGGAGTTCATTAAATATGATGCTTACTACAATGGGAACTATGGCATTAAGACAAAAAAATAGCAATACTAATATAGCGATAGATAGCTTTTCATCCTATTTTATGAAACCAGTTCAAATGGGACGTATAATAGACATCTATGCAGAAGTTTTAGATTTAGGTAGATATTATTCTAAAGTTGAAATAGCTGTATATAACAAACAAAAACAACTTATAGGAAAGGCTATGATGTCTGCTAAAATGTTAAAAAAATAATGTTTATAATTTAATTGGGAAGGAGTAATAATAATGTTTACACATATTGTGCTTTTTAAATTAAAAGATAACTCAAAAGAAAACTTAGATAAAGCTAAAAATTTACTTTTATCTATGAATGGAAAAATTGAATATTTAAGAGGTTTAGAAGTTGGAGCAGATGAACTACATACAGAACGTTCATATGATATTGCATTAATAACAAGATTTGACTCATTAGATGATATGAATGCATATCAAGTTCATCCATACCATGTTAATGAAATACTAGCAAACTTAAAACCTATGTTAGAATCTTCAAAAGCAATAGACTATACAAGTGAAAAATAGTTATAAATTACATTATTGAGAATTATAAAAAATCATGATTACAATAAAATTTTATTTTGTAATCATGATTTTTTATTTGAAATATTTTAGTAAAATTAGTCTAAAAAATAAATAAATATTATATACATAATTATGCTTAATATATAGGAATAACTTAAGATATTTGAGATAAAAATAAACAAAGGAAATATAAATGTTTAAGAGTTAAATTGTATGTTAATTTATATTTTGTTGGAGGTATTTAAGTATGAAGATAGTAGTTGTTGGGTGTACTCATGCTGGTACAGCATGTATTGTTAATGCAAAAAATAAATATCCAGATTCTGAGATTGTAGTTTATGAGAAGAATGATAATGTATCATTTTTATCATGTGGAATAGCATTAAGTGTATCAAAAATTGTTACAGAGCCAGAAAGTTTATTTTATAATTCCCCACAAAATCTTAATAATTTAGGAATAAATATGAAGATGAATCATGAAGTTATAAATATAGACTTTAAAAACAAAAAATTAATAGTTAAAGATTTAAAAAGTGGTGAATTAAATGAGGATTATTATGAAAAATTAGTTCTTACATTAGGTTCTTGGCCAATAGTTCCTAAGTTTGATGGTGGAGAGCTAGATAATATATTACTTTGTAAAAATTATAATCATGCTAAAACTGTTATAGAAAAATCAGAAACAGCTAAAAATATAGTAGTTATAGGGGCTGGATATATAGGGGTAGAACTTGCAGAAGCATTCCAAATCAAAGGAAAGAATACAGTACTAATAGATGCTGAAGAAAGAATAATGAGCAAGTATTTAGATAAAGAGTTTACAGATATAGCAGAAAAAGAGTTTAAAAATAAGGGTGTACAACTTAAGTTGGGACAAAAGGTTGAAAGATTTGAAGGAAGCAATGGAAGAGTTAGTAAAGTAATAACTAATAAGGAAGAAATAAATGCAGATTTAGTTGTTTTATGCATTGGATTTGCACCGAATACGTCATTAGTTAAAAATCAATTAAAAACTCTTAAAAATGGAGCAATTGTAATAGATGAATATATGAGAACCAGTGAAGAAGATGTATATGCTGCTGGAGATTGTTGCATTGTAAGATATAATCCTGCTAATGATGAAAGATATATACCATTGGCTACTAATGCTGTAAGAATGGGTACATTAATAGCTGAAAATTTAGTTGAACCAAAATTAAAGTATTTAGGAACTCAAGGAACATCAGGAATTAAAATTTATGATTATTGTATAGCATCAACTGGAATGACAGAAGATGTGGCTAAATCAACTACAACAATTAATGTAGGTAGTGAATTTTTAAAAGAAAATCATAGACCAGAATTTATGCCAACATATAGTGAGGCGATGATAAAATTGGTTTATGATAAGGACACAAATAGAGTTATTGGAGGACAAATTTTATCAAAAGAAGATTTAACTCAATTTATGAACACATTGTCTGTAGTTATACAAAATAATATGACAGTGGAAGAATTAGCAGTAACAGATTTCTTTTTCCAACCACATTTTAATAAACCATGGAGTCTTTTAAATTCAGTTGCATTAAAAGCTTTAAAGTAGAAAATTCAAATAAAAAATAAAAAGCTATGCAGGTTTCATAGCTTTTTATTTTTTATTAATTAGCAAACATTTTACCAAATAAAAATCTTACTAGAGGAGATACAATAAGTAAATTAAGTGGTAATGCCATAATGAAATTTTTAACAATACATAAAGGATAAATCTTTAATGCGGTACTACTAAAGCCAGCAGCTATAATGGCACCATACATAGACATACAAAGAACCATACCTATTACCATACAACATGAAATAGCTAGTACAATTTTAATTTGTTTAGTTTCACTATTAGGTTTTACAATTTTAAAAGCAACTGGTTTTGCAATTTTGCCAACAACAAATACATCTAGTAAAAGTGCAACAATAAACCCAAACCAGAAATCGCTTAAAAGATTAGCAAAGAATTGATTACTAAAACCTTCATTCAAAAGCATATTATAAATAGTCATTCCTAGAACCATAAAAAAGCACATAAGTAGAGTAAAAATAAATTTTTCAAATTTCGTTTTTCCCATATAAAAAATACCTCCTAAAATATAAAAAAGTCAACTAAGTTGACAATAAAAATAATAACACTAAATCTAAATTGTGTCAACTAGGTTGACTTTGTGGGGTTGTTATAAATAAAATATATGATACAATATAAAAAAACAAAAAGGTGATTATAATGAAAAATGAATTGAGTATAATAGATTTAATAAGTGAAAAGCATATTGAACTAAGGCGAGAGGTAGAAGATCGATGGGGCAAAATGGGTGTAGATGAAATTTCACATACAGAAGCACTTCTTTTAGCGAAAATTAACATGGGTAAGATTTCCATTGCAGAAGTTGCGAGACAGGCAAATATATCACGTCAAGCTATGTATAAATGTGCAAAGAAATTAGAAGAAAGAGGATATTTAAAATTTGTAATTGATGAAAAAAACAGCAAATATACAGAACTTACATTAAAAGGGGAAGAGTATTGTATAAAAAGTGAAAAGTTAAAAAAAGAAATTGAGAATGAAATATCAAATATATTAGGGGATGAGTACATTTTAATACTTAAATCTATTTTGAATAAAAGTTGGATATTGAAATAAAAATTATAATCAATGTAAAGTTTATTTCAATATGTGTTCAAATAATAAAGAAAGCATGGTACGAAAAAAATGCTTTCTTTATTTTAATTTCTAAATTTTATATGTATAAATTTGAATATGTAACTTTATTTCTTCCAGTTTCTTTTGATTTATATAGATTATCATCTGCAAGTTTAAATAAGTCATGGGTTTGAATAGAGTGAGCAACTCCTAAACTAATAGTTACAGTAATATTGTTTTCCCATGTCATATTTGCAACGCTTTCTCTTAATGATTCTGCAAGTATAACAATTTCTTTCATAGATTTATTATGACAAAGTACACAAAATTCTTCACCACCATATCTAAATAGAGTATAGTCTTTATCTAATTTAGTTTTCATATTAGCAGCAATGTTTTTTAAAACATTGTCTCCAACTCCATGACCCAATTTATCATTTATTAATTTAAAATAGTCTATATCAATCATAATCAATCCAAAAGGTTTATTGGAGTTTTGTAATAATAAGTATTCATGATTAAGTTTCCTTCTGTTATACACCTTAGTTAGTTCATCTGTTTCCACTTGATTTTTAGATTTTTTTGCATATATTAAAAGTAGTATTAAGATAATAATTAGAGTTAATATAAGGCCAGCTTGAATACTTAATTTAAAGTTTTTATTTTTAATATTCAATGCTTGAACATTACTTTTACATTCATCAACTATAAATTGAACAACCAAAAAATTTTTTTTATCCATAATTTTAGTATAATCTGATAGTAATTCATGTTGATATAAGTCAATTTCACTTAAACTATCTTCAGAACAGTATTTGTGTAATACATCAGAAATATAATGTATATAATTACTTTTAATTTCAGTTAATCCTTCTTCATCACATAAATCAAATAATTTTCTTGCAGTATTAATACCCGTAGTTATGTTACCATCATAAAATTCAACTTTAGACTTTAGTGCTAGGTATGGTATTTTAACATTAAATGCAATAGTATTGCTAGGTGTATTTACCTGTATGTCTAGTTGGTTTAAAATACGTTTACATTCAGAAATCTTTCCAGTGTAAAAAAGTACTCTAGCTTTAATTATATTAATCGTTAAATAGTCTATATCATCATAATTACCATAAGAATCAAGAAGATTTAATGAAGTATCAATATAAGTTAATGCAGCATCATAATTATTATTTTTTGAATAAATATCAGCTAAATTAATGTAAGCATAAAGCTTTATTAATTTATTACTTGATTCATCATTAATTTTTAATGATAATGCATATTTAATGGTTTCTTCAGCAGTATCAAAACCACCTAAATCAGTAAAAAGATTAGAAATATTTATTAGACTTTTAGCAGCCTTAAAAGTATCACCTGTCTTTTGCGCAAGATAAACTATTTCAATAGAATATTTTAAACCATTTTGATAATCAGAGTTTAGTATATATAATTTAGATAAATCGTTTAATAAAATAAGTTTATTATATTTATTTATATACTTATATTTATCAAGTACTTCTGTTAAAGTTATAATTGATTTATTTCTATCTTCCATTGTAGTAAATGATATTGATGATGTTGCTTTTAGTATTTCATTATTGGTTTCTTTAATTCGATTTAAAATAGAAAAAGTAATTAATATTATTAATATAAGTATAAAAACTAAAATAAATTTTATATTTGTAATTCGTTTTTTCATTTAAGAATAATAAACCCTTTCAGTAAAATATAAGGTTCAAATAGTTAAAATAAGATATAACGCATCAACCTAGAACCTTATAAATATTTTCGTACATTAATTTATTAAATAAATAAAATTTTTTAATATATTTAATAATATTATTATAAATTATTTATAGTTATTCTTTAAATAATTAGATATATATTCAAATCCGTAGTTATGATAAGTATCCCAAAAGTCTGCTCTAGTGTTTGGATATTTAACTGGAGAAGTAAGTCTATTTTGTTCTGTTAAGGCTTCTATTTTATTACGTTCTTCTATATGGAGAAAATTAAAGGCCTCATTTAAAAGTTGGTGACCTTTTTCAGTAGATACTGAGATTAAGGAGACACCTTTAGTGTCATACCAAGCTGTATCATATTTTTCTATGCCCCAGTAATCGGCAATGGTAATATCAGATACACGATGAATATCTGTATATGGACAGTTTTCACATGATGGTCTCATAATAGTCATTTCATTAAAGAAAAGTTGATAAAATCTATTGTCAGTATAGTAGTTACTATCACCAGCAATTTTATATGTAAAGCCCTTATTGCTATTTTCCCTACGCCAATCTACTTGTTTTGTACGGAAGAATACTTCAACTAAGTTATTAGAATGCTCTTTTTCTAATAATGATTTGTATTCTTTCCAAATTAGAGGACTAGGAACGCTATGGCAAATTAAATCACAAGTATATAAGTTTTTACTTATAATATTATTTCCAATAAAGCTTCTAAGACCTGCAATTTGACATGGAGTACCAGTAAATAAGACTTTTTTACCAGAAATAAGGTCAGCTTTAACATCTTTAAAAATAGAATTCATAGTACTTTGGGCATATTTTGAAAATCTCATTCGATTTCGTTCATTTTCATTAGTAGCTTTGGTATGAATAATATTAAAATCATCATCAAAGTCTACACCATAAATTAATCCATTTTCTTTTAGTATTACATCAGAAATAGCTGTAAAGGCACCACCAGATGTGGAATTAGAAAGAACTGAAGTATCTTTATGTTTTGCAACATAGAAAGTAGGTTCTTTATCATTTTTAAAGTTATCTTCTTTAATTAATGGACATACATTTTTACAAATACCACAATTTATGCATAAGGTTTCATCTATAAATGGATATAAAAAACCTTCTGAATCAGCTAGCATAGATATTGCATTTTTAGGACAAGAATTGTAACAAGCAGTACAACCACAACAATCTTTTTTTGAATTATAAATTTGTTTCACAACAAAACCCCCCTTATAAAGTTATAGGCAAGCAAGCTCCAATTTTAAACTATATTTTTAGCTATAAATATTTTCTTTCAAAAGAAATGTTCATTTTAAAACAATATAAAAACTTGTTTTTTAGGTATTTCTAGGAACAAAGTGAGCAATATCTACTATAAATATTCACTTTTCACTTTTACTTCTTAATTTAGTTTCAAATATAGAAATAAGAATAACCTGTAACGCTAGAGTTATCAATTGAAAAGTATATTATTGTAAATCTGAACTTGAAACCCTATAGGAACAAACAACTAAATTAATAATTTAATTTTATCACTTTGAAATAATTTTTAAATAAAATAAAAAATATAAATTAAGTTATTGACTTAGAGTTAACTCTAAGTGGTATTGTTTTTATGGAAGTAAAAACTATTATAAAAAGAGGGGAAGAGTGAGAAAATATGAGTAAAAAAGTATTGATTTTATCATCAAGTCCTAGAAAAGGTGGAAATTCAGATATTTTATGTGATCAATTTTTAAAAGGTGCAAAAGAAAGTGGACATGAAGTAGAAAAAATATTTTTAGGAGAGAGAAAAATAAATTATTGTTTAGGTTGTGAAGGTTGTGCAGAAAGTAAAGTTTGTGTATGGCATGATGATATGGCAGAAGTGTTAGATAAAATGATTGAATCAGATGTAATTGTTATGGCAACTCCAGTATATTTTTACACAATGGATGCTCAAATGAAAACATTAATTGATAGAACTGTTCCTAGATATACTGAAATTAGAAATAAAGAGTTTTATTTTATTATGACAGCAGCAGATAGTAGCAAGGAATCTTTAGAAAGAACATTAGAAGGATTCAGAGGATTTACTAGTTGTCTTTCTGGGGCTACAGAAAATGGTGTTATATATGGAACAGGCGTATGGAAAAAAGGAGAAGTTAGAAAAAGTAAAGATTTTGAAATAGCATATAATATGGGAAGAAATATATAAATCATTTGAAAGAAAGGAAACTATATGAATATTACAGAAGTAAGTAAAAAGTTTGGGCTTTCTCAAGATACACTTAGATATTATGAGCGTATTGGATTATTACCACATGTAAATCGTAATAAAAGTGGAATTAGGGATTATACTATAGAAGACTGTAATTGGGTAGAGTTTATAAAATGTATGAGGAGTGCAGGACTCCCAATTGAGGTACTAATTGAATATGTTTCATTATTTAAGAAAGGTGATGAAACTATTGATACTAGAAAGAATATACTTATTGAACAGAGACAGATACTATCAGAAAAAATAGAAGAAATGCAAAATGCATTAAATAGGCTAGATAAAAAGATTGCTATGTATGATGATGGTCTAATAAAAACAGAAAGATGTCTAAAAAATAGTAATGAAAAATAGTATGAATATGTATATATATTGATAATAGGAGAAGTCGTAAGATATAAACTTACGGCTTATTTTTATTTAAGAAAAAATTATAAGGTTGAGTAATAATAGGTTTACAAATAAAATTAAAAGTAGATAAGATGCAATATTTAATGCAATTTTAGGAGAAAAAAATTTAAGAGCAAAAGGGTGGAAGTTATGAGTAGTTACATAGAAGTTATGAAAAAGAAATATCTTTATGAAGTTGGATATAGAAATAAAGATGTTTTTAGAAATAGTTTTAATGAATTAGCAGAAAAAACATTTGGAATTAATTTTGAAAAATGGTATCAAGAAGGTTATTGGGGAGATGGGTATATACCATATTCTTTATTAGATGGTGATAAAGTAGTAGCAAATGTATCTGTAAGTATTATGGAGTATTTAATTCATGGTGAAAAGAAAACATATATACAACTAGGTACTGTTATGACAGATAAAGAATATAGAAATAGGGGCTTAAGCAGAATACTAATGGAGAAAGTGATAGATGAGTGGGAAAATAAAGGTGATTGCATATATTTATTTGCAAATGACAATGTATTAGATTTTTACCCTAAGTTTGGGTTTAAAAAATGTGATGAATATCAATACTCAAAGAATATAATTAAGGAAAGAACTAAAACAACAGAAAAAGCAAGAAAGATGAATATTGAAGAAAAGTTTGATAAAGATATTTTTTTACAGGTTATTAGTAACAAATGTAATTTATTCAAAGTTAATATGGAAAATAACAGGTCACTAATAATGTTTTACTGTATGGATTATATGAAAGAAAATATATATTATATTGAAGAATATAATACTATTGCTATATGTGAATATGATGAAGAAAAACTATATATACAAGATATATTTTCAACAAAGGAAATAGATTTAGATAAAATTATAAATATATTAAGTTTAGATGAAACTGAAAAAGTAATTCTAGGATTTACACCTAAAAACACATCATCTTATGAAGAATCATTAGTAAATGAGGAAGATACTACATTATTCATAAGAGCAATAGGAAAAACTCCATTTGAAACAGAAAAGCTAATGTTTCCAGTATTATCACATACTTAAAGTAAAGATTTAAAAACTAATATTGTGAAAGAAAAGTTATAATAGTTTAGGTTTACAAATTTTATCTTAGGTTAAACTATGATGTATAAATCTATATATTATAATGAAAATATAGATGAAATGGTAGTTAAAATTGGAATATTGAAAGAAAAATGCTTAATTGGACAAATACCGTCAACTTACACGATAACTAGTGAAATTATAAAAGTTTCACTAGTTATTTTTATATAAAGATATATTATTATAATTTAATTATTTAAAAATTTTTAATATTACAAACTTTACATATGATATTGATTATCAATATCATATGTAATATACTTTATTTGTTAATTTAAAAAATAATATAAAGTAAATATTAACGAAAAGATATTAAAATACATGATTGAATTAGGAAGGAGGAAACGATGAAATATATTTTTATAAATCCAGTTGTAGCCAATATGTACATAAAGGAAGAATTAGATAGAGTCTTATATAAAAATGGATACATAAGGGTAGAAGTTAAAAATGATTGGCATAAGATTGTAAAAGAAAAGTATAATAAAGAGCTTAAAGGAGTAGATAGAACTTTTTTAGATAAAAGATGTCCTTTAGCTATAGAAACAATTCATAAATATGTAAATAAAGAAGATGTTTTTATTCCTAAGATTGATCCAATTTTAATACATTGTGGTATAGAAATTGCAAATAGAGAGGAACTAAGGGGAAAGAAAAAAATAATTACTACACCATGTGAAAGTTTAGCAATTTATGGAAATGAAAAGAATTTAGAAGATACCATATTTATAAGTTGGAAAGAATTCATATCTAATCTAGCGGACCATGAAAATCTTAAAGTAAAACAACTCAATGAAAGTCCTATTCCATTAGGGTATTTTAAATCTTTAGAGGTTAAAATTAGTAGTATTTCAGGAAAAGAGAATATAGAAAATTACTTTAAAAATAAATTACATATGGAAAGTGACTTAGTTGAGATGCTTTATTGTCCAAATGGATGTAACAATGGAGATGGAGTTTTAATAAATGAATAAAAATAAATGGATAAAAACATTGATTTCTATTGTGATTCTAGTTTTTATATGGAGTATAGCCACTAAGATGGAGCTAGTTAATTCTTATATTTTACCATCACCATCAAAGGTATTAGATGTTTTATTTAAAATGATTGTATCAGGAGAGATTTTTCAGGATATCTACATAAGTTATATAAGAGTTTTAAAAGGATTTTTTATAGCAACTATATTAGCACTTGTATTAGCAATGATAAGAGTTATTCTTCCAAAATGTAATGATTATTATGAAAATATAATTCAATTTTTTAAGAATGTGCCACCGCTAAGTTTAATATCTCTTCTAATTTTATGGTTTGGTATAGGTGAAACAACTAAGATAGGAATAATAGTTTTAACTTCATTTTTCCCAATATACTTAAATACAGTAAAGGGATTTGTAAGTTGTGATGAAAAATTATTGGAAGTTGGTAAAATTTATGGATATTCAAAGACAAGAAGTTTTTTTAAGATAAGACTTCCATATGCTATGTCAGATATATTAGTTGGAATGAGAATAGGTTTAGGTTATAGTTGGAGAGCCATAATAAGTGCAGAAATGATTGCTGCATCAACTGGTTTAGGTCATATGATTTTGTTTGCTCAGCAAATGTCTAGAACAGATAAGGTTATAGTTGGTATTTTAGTAATAGGTGTAATTGGTTACATAACAGATAGAATGTTTGCATTTATAATTGATAAGGCTTTGAAAGGATCAGAAAAAAATGGATGGGATTAAATTAGTAAATGTAAGTAAGTTTTATACTGTTGAAAAAAATAGTATAAAAGTTCTAAATAGAATTGATTTAAACATACAAGCAAATAAGATAACAGTAATTTTAGGGCGAAGTGGATGTGGAAAGACTACATTATTAAGACTTGTAGCAGGTTTGGAAAAGTTAGATCAAGGAGAAATTTTAGATGATAATTCAAAGAAAAAAGCTTATGTATTTCAAGAGGATAGATTAATGCCTTGGCTAGATGTAAAAAAAAATATAACTTTTGGGATAGATAAAAATGATATAGATAATAAAAGAATTAATGAAATTATTGAAATGGTAGGTCTTAAAAAATTTTATAGTGCATATCCAAAACAATTATCAGGTGGAATGAAACAAAGAGTATCAATTGCAAGAGCATTTGCATATGATCCAGATTTTATAATGATGGACGAGCCATTTTCAGCATTAGACTTTTTTACAAGAGAACAAATGCAAAAGGAATTATTAAAAATTCATAACACATCCAGATGTTCAATTTTATTTGTAACTCATAGTATAGATGAGGCTCTTATTCTTGGGGATAAAATAATAATTTTAGAAAAGGGTGTTATTAAATCTCAATATGAAATTGAAGAAGAAAATGATTCAAGAGATTTATTAGATTATAAGTTTGTTGAATTAAAAAAGAAAATAATTAATGACTTAAAAATAATTAATTAAAAAATATATGTACATAAAGATACAAAGATAACGGAGGAAAAAGGTATGAAATTAAGTAAATCAATAAAAAGAAAATTAGCATCGGTAATTGCAACTGGTATAGTAATGACAGCAATGGTTGGATGTACACCAACAAAAGAAACAAGTTTAGAGGAGTTAGTAATAACCCATGTAACATCACCTTTAAATGTACCAAGTATAATACAAAAAAATAATAATATATTTGAAGAGGAATTCAGTGCAAATGGTAAGAATATTGCAATTAAATATGCTGAAATAACATCAGGAGCTGACCAAACTCAAGCATTAGCATCAGGAGATGTTGATATTTTATATGCTGTTGGGGGAACTTCTATAGTTTCAGCAGCTGCAAATGGTGCAGATATAAAAATATTAAATATGTATAGTAGATCACCAGAAGCATTTTGCATGTATTCATTAGATAAAAACATAAAATCAGCAGAAGACTTAAAAGGTAAAACTATAGCAGGACCAGTTGGAACTAACTTACATCAATTGTTAGTAGCATACCTTGAAAAAGCTGGAATAACTATAGATGATGTTAATTATGTGAATATGTCTATATCTGATGCAAAAGCTGCTTTAGATGGGAAAAGTGCTGATGTAGCATTACTTGCAGGACCTACTGCATACAAAGCAAAACAACAAGGATACAATTTAGTTGCTAATGGACAAGGATTAACAGATGCAGTAATAGCAGTTGCTGTTAGAGAAGATTTTTACAATGAGCATAAAGAAGAACTAAAAACATTTATGAAGGCTGAAGCTAAGATAATTGAATACATAGAAGAAAATTATGACAAAACTATGGATATAGTTTCTAAAGAACTTGATTTAGATAAATCAGCAGTTGAAGAAATGTATAAACAATATGATTTTAATATAGAAACAACAGAGGAAGATCATAAGGCATTTCAAAATGTAGCAGACTTCATGTTAAAAACTAAAATGATAGAAAAAGAAGTTAACACAGATGAACTTTTCATAAAGTAGTAGGTGGAAATAAGTGATACAAGAAAAAATTATAATAAAAGATGAAAGTGATATTATAGAGATAACTTATGATGATATATTAAAATATCATGGTAGAGAAATGATTGGTGGAGCAGCTTTAGCATTTAAAATTATGGTAATGACTTTTCCGAAACTTTGTAATGAAATACCACAAAGAGGAAAATTTACTTTTTATAGTGGAATAGGACAAAATGGAAAAGGAATAATAGATGCTGTAGAAATGGTTATGCGTGTAAAAACTCATGGACAATTAAGATTAGATAGTGAGTATTCTAATGCTAAGATTGGAGAAAAAGCACCTGGTGGTGGAAGATATTATTTTGAAATAGGATATGATGATAAACTAGTAAAATTATATTTAAGAGAAGGAATAATACCTAGTGAGTTTATAAACTATTCTAAACTAGCTCATAAGTGTAAAGCAGAAAATATATCTATGACAATACAAGACAAAGAAAAATTATTATCATTGAGACAAGAATTAGCTAGAAGTATTATAGAAACTAAACCAGAAGACTTATTTGTCATTTTATAATAATCTATAGGGTTCCGAACTCAAATTCAAAGGAATCTCTTTATCAAATGATACTACTAAAGTTACATGTTATTTCTATTTTTATATTGGAACCAAGTAAGAAGTAAGAGTGAAAAGTGAAAAATTAAGGTAGGTATTACTCACTTTGTTCCTAATATCTAAAAATAAAAGCACATAAAACTTTCTCAACTCACATAAAAATAATAGCATTTTTCAAATATTAAATTAGAATAATGCTATTTTAAGAAATGGGGAATTTTCAAAGGTTATTCATAAAAATTCCAAAGAAAATCTAATAAATAATGTTACAAAAATAGTTAGTAAAATTATAAAAGTTTTACTAACTATTTTTATATATAAAATATCAAATAGCATTTAAATGGTGTCTTTTAGTATCTTACTATTAAATTATTGCATGATAGATGTTTCTTTATGACTTAATAGTTAATTAAAAGTATAATGAATATATAAGCTAGCTTAAGGAGGATGTTAAGGAGGATGAGTTCTATTAAGGTTGAGATTAAAATAAACGAGAACATCGAACAGGCATATGTTGTTATTTATACAAATGAGATAAATGAAGAGATAAACGAAATATTACTAAGGTTAAAAGAAAATGCAGAAATTATCGCAGTGAATGAAGGAGAAAAAATAGTAATTTTACAGAAACGAGAGATATATATGGTAAGGTTAGAAGCAACTGAACTTATGATTTACACTAAGGATAAATCATATAAAAGTAAGAAAAGGTTGTATGAAATAGGTGAACAGCTTGGCAGTGGGTTTATGCAAATATCAAAATATGCTTTTATAAATTTAAAAATGGTTGATAGTGTAGAACCTTTCTTTAATGGCGTAATGAACCTTAAACTTAAAAATGGGTATACAGAATATATATCTAGAAAATATTTGCCAAGTTTTAAAAAATACCTAGGAATTTAATAAGGAGGATATGATTATGAAAATATTAAAGAAGATATTATCTGGAATAGCTTGGGGTTCAACATTTTTTGTTATTAGTGGGATAATAGCAGCATTAAATAGTGATGCTTTTTTTATTGAAACAAATAGTCAATTTATTACTCAAGCTATAGCATCGATAATTTGTGGAATTTCATTTTGTGTTCCAACTATAGTTTATGATAATGAAAAAATACCAATGCCATTAAAAGTATTAATTCATATGGGGACAGGCTTAACAGTTTATTTGCTAATAGCATTATGGATAGGCTGGATTCCAATTAAACATGGAATATTACCAATGATAATAACAGTATTAGGAATGATAATTTTATCATTTGTTATTTGGGGAGGATTTTATTTTTATTATAGAATGGAAGCAAAAAATATAAATAAAAAAATAAAAGAAAAGTAAAAATTTAATACAATGCAAATAAGAAAGCTTAATGCTTCAACATTAAGCTTTCTTATTTACATTTATTTTGTTTTATGGTTATTGGGATTAACGGAATATGTTAAAGAAAATGATGATAATTCCATATGGAGCATTAGCAGAGATTGATTGTAATAATATAAAATTTTCTATATTGGAATGAGGTGTATTATAATTTAATTAAGTAAAAAATTAGTAGCCTAATTGTAGACGGGGCTACTATTTTTTATTTAATTAATATAGGAGGTGATATGTTCAGAAGTAAAGTTACTAGAACAAATAAGTGAATTATGATAATTATGTGAATAGCAATTTGAGTTTATTTTAAGAAAGAAAAAATCGTATAATTTTCGTAAGAAAAAAGTTAAAAAATAAAAATCACCATAGATTACAATGAAATTATAAAAGAAAGGGTGATTTGAATGAAACAAAGGTTAAGAAAGAGTGTATTAATATTACTTTGTAGTATAACATTTTGTCTTTATATAAGTATACCAACTTTGGCATTGAGCAATGATATGGAAATAAATCATGAAAATATTGAGTATTTTATGGATGATTTCTTTAAAAAAAATATAGACAAGTATAACTTGCCAGGAGCTGCAGTTGTTGTTGTAAAAGATGGAGAAGAAATTTTAAAAAAAGGATATGGATATAGCAATCTAGATGAGAAAAAAGTGATTAATCCTGATGAAACATTATTTCCAGCAGCATCAGTAAGTAAGTTATTTACAGCAACTGCCATTATGCAACTTGCAGAACAAGGTAAGATTGATTTAAATGAAAATGTTGAGAAGTATATTGCACCTTATAAAATAGAAAATAAATTTGTAGGTAAGGTAACTTGTAGAAATCTATTAACACACACAAGTGGAGTAGATGAAGCAAGTGAAATAAATGGGAATACTAGAGATAAGAATAATATAAAGTCGCAAGAATATTATTTTGATAATCATAAAATAATTGTAACTAGAGAGCCAGATACAGTAAGTAGATATTCAAATCAAGGTTACAACATTTTAGGATATATAATTGAGAAAGTTTCAGGAATGAGCTATGAACAGTATATAAATGACAATATATTATATCCACTTAAGATGAATAATTCATTGGTAAGATTAGATAATGATAATCTTGCAAAAGGGTATGAAATATCATATAAATCTTATACATTAGTTCCTTTAGCTTATCAATATACTTCGGGTTCTTCAGGAATAGTAGCTACTGTAAAGGATATGGAAAACTTTATGTTGGCTCATTTAAATAATGGAGAATTTCAAGGTAATAGAATAATGAATGTGGAAACTTCAAAATTAATGCAAAGTAAGCAATTTGCAAATGATAATATTTTTTCAGGTATGGGTTATGGATTTATTAGAAGTAATAGAAATGGACAAGAAATAATAAAGCATGAAGGGGCGTTGCCAGGATATACAACAACTATGTTTTTAATACCCAAACAAAATTTAGGTGTTTATGTAGCAACTAATTCATTAAATCCAGTGCCATTTAATATAGAAGAAGACTTTTTAGATGAATTTTATACAGAGAATATCAATGAGTATAAAGATATAATACCTAAAAATTATAAAGATTATAGCAAGTATAGTGGTATTTATAGAAATTATGATGGAATTTCAAAAAGTAACATTATGAAAATTGGATATCTATTTGATCCTACTATGGATATGGAAATAGTGGATAATAAAGATGGTACTTTAAGTTTAAAGGAATATACTAATGCAAAAGAAAAAAATGTAACAAAGCTTGTAGAAACTGATGATGGTGTGTTTGCTAGGGAAGATGGTAAGGGGAAATTTGCATTTAGACTTGATGAAAAAGGACAGGTTATATATGCATTTAATGATGTAAGTCATAATGCGTATGAAAAAATAAATTTATATCAAGGCAGAGAATTAAATATAGTTTTACTAGCTTTTTCTACAGTGATTTTTTTAATAGTAATATCTAGATCATTGTTTAGGTGTGTGAAAAGACTAGTAAAAAAGCAAGAAAATGAGGACTTTAAAGAAATAAAAAGATTAAATATATGTAATTGTATTATATCATTTCTAAGTATTATGGGTTTTTATGGAAGTGTAATATTAGCAGTTTCAATTATATTAATTAATGATTCATCTTTTATCTCATTATTATATATATTATTGGGATGTATAGTAGTAGCTACTATTTTAAGTATTATGTCTATTATATATACAATAGGTATACTTGCAAAATGTAATGTTAAGGTAAAAGTAAAGCTTTTTTATGTGATAGTATCAATAGCTAATTTGGTGTTTGGATTAGAAATGTATCACTTCAATTTTCTTGGGTTTAAGATATAAATAGGTGTATAATCATGATGAACTAGAGAAAAGAGGAGATATTATGTACAACATTTTAATTGTTGATGATGAAATAGAAATACTTGAACTTATAGAAGTATATCTTAAAAATGATGGGTATAACGTTTTAAAGGCAAGTAATGGGGAAGATGCATTAAAAATAATAGATAATGAAGATGTACAATTAGCTATATTCGATATAATGATGCATGGAGTTGATGGATTACAATTATGCATGAAAGTAAGAAATAAATATAACATACCAATAATAATGTTAAGTGCTAAATCGCAGGATATGGATAAAATAAATGGACTTTCTATGGGAGCAGATGACTATATAACAAAACCTTTTAATCCCATGGAATTATTAGCAAGGGTAAAAGCACAAATAAGAAGATATTTTTATTTATGTGGTGCTAATAAAGTTGAAGATAATAAGGATGTATTAGAAGTTAAGGATTTAACAATTAATAAGAGAAATCATAAGGTATATGCTTATGGAGAAGAGGTAAAATTAACGCCAACTGAATATAAAATATTAGTGCTTCTTGCAACAGAAAGAGGTAAAATATTTGATTCAGAAGAAATATTTAAGAGCATTTGGAAGGAAAAATATTTCGATGGAAATAATACTGTTATGGCTCATATGTGGAGATTAAGGGAAAAAATAGAATATGATCCTAAACAACCTAAAATAATAGAAACTGTATGGGGAGTAGGTTATAAGATTGATGAGTAAAAGTATTAAATTTGATATAATATTTAATTTAATAATATCTGTAATATTAAGTTTTGTAGGAACTTTTTCTTTATTATTTATTGGGATTTTAATAATGCAGTATGCTGATGTAAGTTTATACAATAAGTTTATTAGTGAATATAATTCAAATAACAAATTCATGGTGAGTTTTGTTTTTTTATTATTTAGTATATTTGTAATAAATATGATAGCTATTTTTATAAAAAGAATGGATAAAATAACTGATTATATAAATGATCTTAGTAGAAATGTTAAACTTGTTTCTTCTGGAAATTTAGAAATAAATATTCCAATTAAATCTCAAAATGAATTAGGTGTTTTGGCAAAAGATATAAATAAAATGTCAGAGAGTATTAAACAATTCATGGAAAAAGAAAGACAATGGGAAGAAAACAAAAACAATTTAATTACGAATATTTCGCATGACTTAAGAACACCATTAACTTCTATAATTGGATTTTTGAGCATTATAAAAAACAAAAAATATAATAATGAAGAAGAATTGGAACATTATTCAGAAATAGCATATTTAAAAGCCACTGAGCTCAAGATATTAGTAGATCAATTATTTGAATTTACAAAAATATCAAATTGTGATAGTAGATTAAATATAAAAAATATAAATGTATGTGAATTGATAGAACAAGTTGTTGTTGGGTTTATACCAACTTTTGAAGAAAATCAAATGGAATATAGAGTGAAAGCAGAAGATAGAAAAATATTAGTAGAAGCAGACCCCATATTATTGGCTAGAGCTTTTGCAAATATTATTAGCAATGCAATAAAGTATGGCAAGGATGGTAAAGTTATTGAAGTTAATATTAAAAATCATGATGGGAAAGCAAAAATAGATTTTATTAACTTTGGCGAAAAAATTGATGAGAACGATATAAATAATATATTCGATAGAATGTTTAGGATAGAGAAAAAAGATAATAAAATAGAAGGAAATGGTTTAGGTTTAGCTATATGCAAAACAATAATTGATAAGCATAATGGAAGTATAAGCGTAAAGAGTAATGATGAAAAAACTATATTTAGTATAATTATATAAATACTTTAGAGTGTCATATACATAAAACTATTTATATTCATTACCATTATGTAAAAATATAAAATTAGAAATCCAAATAATAAAAAAGTTTAAAACGCTATTCTGTGAAAATTTCAAAGAAGCTGTAAATATCTTTAAATTTAATTTTAAAGACTACCTGTTGAAGCGACATCCTTGTCTGGTGCAACAGCTAATCCATCCTTGGATTAGGTCTTAAAAATAGAATAAAAATATATAACAGCTTCTATTTCAATTTTCAATGAATAACTTATTTAAATTTTTCATTATAAAAATAAAAAAGTAATACAAAAAATTTAAAAATATATAAGTGAAAGTTTTAAAGTAGGTTAATTTAGAATAAGAAATAGAGAACCGTATCATAAGTAAAATTTAATTTACAAATTGTGTTACATTAAATTTAAAGTGAAAGGTAAATAGGAATTTGTATATGAGTTAAGAAGTAAGAGAGAAAAGTGAAGAGTTAAGGTGAAAATCCTAAAGGATTTCTTTTTAAATATATTCAAATTCAGCTTTGCTGAATTTATTCATTAATTTTTCACTCTTTATTTTTACTTTTTAACTAATTAGTAAATTCAAATTTATAGGGGTGTTAAATATTAAAAAATTATTTATGTTTATTTTTTATAAAAATTTGATATAATATAAATAAGAAAAGCTTAGTGCGTCAACACTAAGCTAAGTCTTAGAACATTTATTTTGTTTTAGGGCTATTGGATGAATTTAATTAAATATTAATTTCTAGAAAAAGTGCTACTCTTTGAAGGATGGGGCACTTTTTTCTTTGCTCTTAATCTCAATATCAAGACCAATAAATTTTATTGAAATCTTTAAATAATGAATGAAAAGATTATGTTTTAAAACTAATCTTATAATATAAATAGCGAAAAAGCCTTTTATAATTAATTCTAGCATATCCAATACCACCCCCTAACTATGATGAAATATCACCAATAGTCCAAGGGGGATAAAACGGTCAAAACCCCCGTAGCCATCCACTACGGAATTCTTAATTTCTATTTTAGAATTATACCATAATTATGTAGAATATATACACAAGAATAAAATGGAAAATATTAATAATGAAGAAATTTAAAACGCTATTCTGTGAAAATTTCAAAGAAGCTGTAAGTATCTTTTAATTTAATTTTAAAGACTACCTGTTTAATCGACGTCCTTGTCTTGTGCAACAGCTAATCCGTCCGTGGATTAGATCTTAAAAATGAAATAAAAATATATAACAGCTTCTAATTCAATTTTCAATGAATGGCTTATTTAAATTTTCCATTATAAAAATACAAAAAGTAATACATAAAATTTTAAAATATAGAAGTTAAAGTTTTAAAGTAGGTTAATTTAGAATAAGAAATAGAGAACCGTATCATAAGTAGTATATAATAAAAAATACAAGAGTATAATTTTGCGAAAAGATATAATGTAAAATATTGATTAATAAGTAATTAAATTGTATAATATAATTAGAGCTTTAGTATTAATCGTATGGTATATTCTTTTAGATATACTGTGCTCCTTTGAGTTGAGTTCAGAGGATGAGATATTGGTAGCATTCTGGCAAATAAAATTGCAACTTAATTATGCACCGCATAATTAAGTCACACTTTCATTTGCCTTGTGCTTTAATGTAAAGCTCTTTTTTTATGCAAATGGGGGAATATTATGTCAATTTTAAATTCAAAAAATATTCAAAATATAATAGATAAGTTATCATACAGTAGAAGAAAAAATAAATTTGTAAGTAGCGAGATACCTAAGTTTGTTTTCGTGTGTGGAAAACAGATAATAAATGAGTCAGGAGTTGTTATTGATAGTAAACAATTGAATGAGAATGAAAATAAAAGACAATTCTTAATTGATAAGCTATCATCAAAAACATTAATATGTACAATATCAGAAAAAATATACGATAGTAGTTCTATGATTGATACACTAACATTTGAAGAGTTATTAGCTGAGCTTAGTGAAGATATTATAATTATAATAGAAAGTCCTGGAACAATTTGCGAACTGGGAGCATTTACAGTTAAAAATAAATTTTTTGAAAAACTTATTGTAATAAATGATAAAAGGTATAAGGATGAAAAATCATTTATAAATGAAGGACCTATAAGAAAAATATATATAAATGATGAAGAAAGATGTATATTAGTTGACGATGAATATAAATTATTCAAAAGTAATTTTCAACTTAATGATTGTATAAAAAGGATAAAGGAGAAAAAAATTACTATTAACCCTAATAATAACAATAAAAAAATAGATTTAAGGAACTTAATTTATGAATTATTAAATATTGTGGAGCTATTTCAGCCTATAACAAAATATGAACTTTTTTATATTTATAAGAGAGTTAAAGAAATATCTAACTATGATATTGAAAATAGAGAAAAACATAAAATTAATTCTCCGAGTGAAGTAATTAAGCTGATGAATAATATGAATTTAATTAGTGTAGAAGGGGAATATATAAAGAAATATGGCAATTATACATATTATAATACCTTGTTTAACATAAATAAAGAGAAGTATAATGAAATTAGAATGAGAATTCTTTATGATATGAGAAAAAATTGCTCTGAAAGATTGTGGGGTGATGATGATAATGATATTAGAATTAATGAGTAAAGATTTAAATTTAGATGAAGAATTTATATTAAAAATATCAAAAAAAAATACTGCTTATAAAAAATATAGAATTAAGAAAAAGAAGAGGGGGTATAGGACAATATATCATCCTAGTAAAGAACTTAAATTAATGCAATATTGGTTGGTAAAGAGAATTTTTTCAAAGTTTCCTATTAGCGACTATAGTACAGCATATTCACAAGGAAATTCAGTTAAGAAAAATGCATTAATGCATAAGAATTCTAATTATATGTTGCATTTAGATATAACTAATTTTTTTGAAAACATATCACATTATCACCTGGACAAACTTCTAAAGAAAATCGATAATATCAATAGTGAAGATATTGAGTTAATAAAGAATATAGTTTTTTATAATGGTGAATACTTAGTAGTTGGAAGTGTTTCATCTCCTATTATTTCTAATTGTGTTATGTATGATATAGATGAAGAAATAATAAATAAATGTATTATGGGGAAACATTTAATATATACTAGGTATGCTGATGATATTATAATATCTGGTAAAGATTATATAGATGAAAATATAATTAAAGATATTATGAGAATATTAAATAAAAACAAATTTATTCTTAATGATAATAAAACATACTTTATGAATAAAAAATCTAGACGAGCTGTTACCGGGATAGTTATAGACAATAATAATAATTCGTTATCAATTGGAAGTAAAAAGTATAGAGAGATTAAAAGAGAAATATATAGATTATTAATTAAAAATGAAGGAAATAAAGATAGGATATTAGGATATTTATCATATATAAGAGATGTTGATATAAAAAGATATAATAATTTAAAAAATGTATATAGTAAATACGACAAAAATAATATTTTATTTTAATATTTTATATGGACAGTATATATATTAGTTAAAAATTAAAAAAGAATAATGTTTTTATTTAGTTAAGGCATTCTAGTAGTAGGATGCTTTATTATTTTTATTTTGAATAACAATGTATGTATGAAAAGTAAACTATACTATATCTGTATAATTGTGTATTTAGAACCTCACTTTTAGGTACTACGGAGAACTGTATTATAAGTAGTCGCAAATTTTTTATTTAAATTCTGAGTATGAAAATCAACAGATTCAAAATATTGGTATTGTGTTTATGTCTAAGGTATAATAATAATTAACTATTGTAGAAGAGTGCGAAGTGAGATTTATAAATGTAAGGTGGTGAAAGATATGAGAGTAAGAAAGTTGGGTAAAGAGGATATGGACCTTCTTATAAAGATTCGTATGGATTATTTGTTTGCAGAAAAAGGTGTGTTTTCTGATGAAGAAGTGCAGGATATTAGAAAAAAGTTAGAAGAATATTTTACTAAATATCTTAATAAGGGATTTATTGCTATGATTGCAGAGAATGAAAATGAAGTATTAGCAACTGCATTTATGTCAATGGTGGAAAGACCTCCACTAATAGCGTTTTCATCATATCTTGTGGGTACGGTATACAATGTTTTTACATATCCTCAATATAGAGGACAAGGCATTGCAACGAAAGTTATGAATGAACTTTTATCGGAAGCAAAGTTATTAGGCGTTGTTGCAGTTGATTTAATGTCAACTGAAAAAGGGAAATCATTATATAAAAATTTTGGATTTCAAGTATCAAGTTATACATCAATGAATAAGTTTCTCTAAATCTCGTAAAATAGTATAATCATAAACTTTATTGATTCAGAATATTCATATATTTAATATTGTTAAATAAGGAATGTAAAAAAGTATGCTAAAATCATTTGATTAGCATACTTTTTTTACAGAAATCGTTGTAGCTATACATATAAATAAATTCAACCAAGCTGAAGCCTAATATACATTAAAAGAATTCCCTTTAGTGATTCCAAATAGCAAATCTTCACTATTAACTTTTCGTCAAATTTTAATTTGTATTGGGGATATATGTTAAATAAAAATCAATATAATTTATAAATTATTAGTACAAGATATTGACATTGATAAAAAGAAATGATAATTTTAATACATACCGAACGAAAGTATGTAAAGGGGGATTGTTATGGCAAGAAATAAAAATCCAGAGATTACAATAAATCGTATATTAGATACTTCCATGGATTTATTCTTAAAAAAAGGCTATGATAATACAACTATACAAGATATTGTAGATGAACTTGGTGATTTAAGTAAGGGTGCAATTTATCATCACTTCAAATCAAAGGAAGAAATAATGGAAGCGGTAATACCTAGAATTTATAGAGGTTCTGATGAAGATTCCTTAGAACTAGAAAAAATTACTTATGAAAATGGGTTAGATAAGTTAAAAAAAGTGTTAATTACATCGTTAAAGAATCCTGCTCAAGAAAGGCTTATTAAAGCAGCACCTAATTTAATGAAAAATCCAAGGATATTAACACAGCAGCTTTTTGATGTTATAGAAACAATAGTACCTAATGTAATTGAACCAATTATTAGAGAAGGTATGAATGATGGATCTATAAAAACTAACAATCCCAAAGAGGTTGCAGAAAGTTTTCTTATATTGATGAATGTGTGGTTAAATCCATCTATATTTTTTGTTAGTAAAGAAGAATTCAGACAAAAGTTTGAGTTTTTAAAAGATGTATTAATAGGCTTGGGAATTCCAGTTTTAGATGATGAATTTCTAGAGGTAATGGAAAAGTACCGTAGTATTATTGAAAATAGTAAAAAATAACTGCCTAATTGGCAGTTTAATTTTAAAAAAATACATACCAAACGAATGTATGTAAAATATTTAGGAGGATAATAATATGGAAAATAAAATAAAATTTTTAAACAAAAACTTTACACTAATGGTGATAGGGCAAATAATATCTCTTTTTGGGAATTCAATTTTAAGGTTTGCTTTACCATTATATCTTTTAGAAGAAACAGGTTCAGCTGCATTGTTTGGGTTAGTATCAGCATGTTCATTCATTCCAATGATTTTATTAACTCCATTTGGTGGAATTATAGCTGATAGAGTAAATAAAAAATATGTTATGGTGGTATTAGATTTTATTACAGCATTATTAATGATTGGTTTTACAATTTTTATTGGAAGTTCAAATTTAGTAATATTAATAATTATAACTTTGATGATTTTATATGGAATACAGGGAGCATATCAACCGTCAGTACAAGCTAGTTTACCTTTTTTAGTAGATAAAGAAGATTTGCTTAAGGGAAATGCAATTATTAATCAAGTTAGTGCTTTAGCAAGTTTAATCGGGCCAATAATAGGTGGACTTTTATATGGAGTATATGGATTAATTCCAATATTGCTAGCAAGTATAGTATGTTTTATTTTAGCTATAATTATGGAAATGATTATGAAAATACCATATGTAAAAAATGAAACTACAGATAGTATAGTTTCAATAGTGAAAAATGATATAAAAACGAGTGTAAGTTTTGTTGTGAAAGATAAACCAGTATTATTTAGAACTATTGTTATAATTTCACTTTTTAATTTAGTTTTAACTGCCATGATAATAGTAGGAATACCAGTAATTATCACAACTGTATTAAATATGTCTAGCCAAGCCTATGGAATAACACAAGGTGTTATAGCTTTAGGGGGATTATTTGGAGGCATTTTAACAGGGTTATTAGTTAAAAAATTGAAAATATCTAATAGTTATATAATATTATTTTTAGATATATTAGCATTAATTCCTATGGGCTTAGTTCTTATGTTTGAAATACCAACTAATATTTCATATATTATTATAACTATTTGTTGCTTCTTTATTATGACGGTATCAACTATATTTAGTATCCAGATGATAACTTTTATACAAGGAGAAACACCAGGAGATTTAATAGGAAAGGTAATGTCAATTTGTTTAACAATAGGTATGTGTGCCCAACCAATAGGACAATTAGTATATGGATATCTTTTTGAGATATTAAGAGATAATATTTCATTAATAATTTTTGGAGCATTTATAGCAGGAGGAATAATAGTATTTATATCAAAAAAAGTTTTTAGTGAATTGGAATCTTTATCTGTAGTAGGTGAAAAAGAATTAGATATAAAAGATAGCACTATGAAGGAAATAAATTAAGTTATAGGGGTTGAGGTTGACATATGGAAAAAGGATTAAAAATAGTAGGATATACAATAATGAAGATATTTAATATTTTAATAGGATTACCATTAGTATTTGCAGGAACATTAGTGGTTTTATCAATATGTTTAGTAGATTTAATACTTCTATTACTACCAGTTTTTTTAGTATTAAATGTAGTTTTAAAAGATATATGTGTTGTAGTTGTTCCGAATAGTTTAGGGTTACAGCTTGTATTTACTATTTTAGGAACACTAATGGGATATTATTTACAAAGAACATTAAAGGTATATATTCCAAAATGGTTCAAGGGAGTAAAAGTATATATAATTAGAAGTGTAACTTTTCATTATTAAGAATAAATTAGAAGAATTCTATTTAGTATAGCTATTTATGATTGAATACGGAGTAAATGAAATTTATAGCCTTAGGTATTTAAATATATTGCCTAAGGTTATGTTTGTCAGAAGAGTGTTTGTATACTTAATATAGCAAACAGATAAGAATGCTTAGAATAATTCCAAATATGTATATTAAAAATTTAATGGTAAACAAATTCTTTACCAATGAATATAAATAATATTTAAATGCTACAATAGTTTAAACAAATAAACGAAAGGAAGATGAATATATTTATGAAAGAAAAGCACATAATTGAAGTTAATAGAAATCTTTGTATTGGATGTGGTCTTTGCAAAAATGATTGTCCGGTAAATAATATTGAAATGAAAGATAAAAAATCAGTAATAAAAAATCAAGAGTGTATAAAGTGTGGTCATTGTGTAGCTATTTGTCCCAAGGCGGCTATTACAATGAATGGGTTTGATGAATCACCAATTGAACTTGTAAAACAGCCTAAGTTAGATTCCAATGAATTGTTAATGTCAATTAAAGCAAGAAGAACAATTCGTAAGTTTAAAGATAAAGAAGTACCTTTAGACATTATAAAGCAAATTATTGAGGCAGGTCGATTTACACCTAGTGCTAAAAATGCACAAGATGTATCATACATTGTTTTAAAAGATCATAAGGAAAAGTATGAGGAAGTTGCAGTGAAGTTTTTTAGAAGAATAAAACCAATTGCAAGTATTTTTATGAAAGATGCAAAGGAAGTTACAATTGATGATAATTTCTTTTTCAAGAAAGCATCTATTGCAATAATGGTACTAACAAAGGATAAGATTAGTGGTTCACTTGCAGCATCCAATATGGCATTAATGGCAGAGTCTTATGGATTGGGTGTATTGTATAGTGGATTTTTCTCAGAGGTTGTAAAACATTCATCAAAGTTACGAAAAATTTTAAATGTAAAGAGTAAGAATCATGTAGTTACAACTCTTGTAATTGGATATCCAGATGTGAAATATAGACGGACTGCACAAAAAGAAACTGCTAATGTTAATTATTTATAAAGATTAGGAGAAACTTATGGAAAAAGAATGTCAGGAAAGATTAAAAGAAATAACATGCAAATTTAAAATATGTCGTAAAGCTTTCTCTGCTATGGGTGATGAGACTAGACAGTTAATTTTGATTACACTTTTAGAGAGTGAATTTAATGGAATTAGAGTAGGGGAGATTACGAAGAAGACGCATCTTTCGCGCCCAGCTGTATCACATCATCTTAAAATATTGAAAGAAGCAGAAATTGTGAATGTACGTAGAGAAGGTACAAAAAACTATTACTATCTTGATTCAAATGAATCCCAGTGGCAAACACTAACAGAGCTAATAAATCTTATATTTAATGGAATACAACATATTGGAAAAGATGATTTAAGAAAAGAGGAATAAACTACTGTAACCGTGCAAAAAATTATATGTTCAAGAGATTAAGAAAACAAGTTTAAAGCAAAATGGGAATTTGTAGAGGTGATTATAATGGCAAAGCATGAGTTTGGACTTATGCAAATTGAACCACAATATAAAGAAAGATTTGATGAGTCTCAACCCAACAAATATAATTGTATTAAGGTTGATGATGAGTTTATTGAACCAATTTTAATAGAATTAGAAAGCTTGAATTGTTATTGGCATACTCTTCAAGTTGAAGGAAAAGGTATTGCATATTGTGGAATTACACTTATACCACCTGAGTCAATGGATAATTTAACGAAAATTTTAGTAGCACAAAATAAATTAGAATATAATGAGTTAATTCTTTTATGTAAAAAGGCAAGAGAAGAAAATAAATATATAATTCATTTTGGAATATAAATTGTTATTTAAAAGAGGTTAAAGAAATGAGTAAGTTTGAGCAAATAGTAAATGATGAGAAGATTATTCAACAGTATAATAAGATATCTGAGTTTGAAGATTTAGATAAAGGGTGGGCACATCATAATTTAGAACATGTAAAAAATGTTTCAAAGTTAGTTGAAGTTTTATTGAAAAAATTAAATTATGATGAGAATTTTATAGAAGAAGCAAAGATAGCAGCTATATTACATGATGTTGGTGCAGTAGAAGGTAAAAATAATCATGCCTTACGAAGTTATGAGTTTGCTAAAAAGTATTTTGATGAAAATAATATTTTATTAAAAAATAGAGAGTTAGTTTTAGATTCAATAAAAAGCCATAGTGATGGATTTAATAGTGATAATATTATGACTTTAACATTAATTATAAGTGATAAACTAGATATAAAACATACTAGAGTTGCAAAAGAAGGATATAATGTAAAAGGAATGAGGCAGTTACAATATATAAAAGATATATTAGTTGATATTTATAATAAAAATTTAGAAATTAAATTTATCTGTGATGATAAAATTAACATAAATGAATTAGAAGAATTTTATTTTATGATTAAAGTGTTTAGAGCAATAAAAACTTTTTCGGAAAAAATGAATTTAACACCTAAGGTATTTTTAAATAATTGTAAATGGGAGTACTAGAATAATATTAAATTTAAAGTAGAATATAAATGGGTTAGTGAGGAGATTGTTATGACTGAAAGGGAGAAAATGCTAGCAGGAGAACTTTATGACTGTGGAGATGATGAACTAATTAAACAATGGCATAAAGCTAAAGATTTAATTAGAGAATACAATAATTGTATATCATCTGATATGAATACTAAAAATAGAATTTTAGATAATTTACTTGGAGGTAAAGGAAAGAATCTTTGGATTACAGCTCCATTTTTTGTTGACTATGGAAATAATATTTACTTTGGGAATAATTGCGAAGTTAATATGAATTGTACTTTTTTAGATGATAATAAAATAACTATTGGAAACAATGCATTAATTGCACCAAATGTTCAAATATATACAGCATTTCATCCAACGAATGCAAAGGATAGGTTTGGAAAAACTAAAGAAGATGGTTCATTTGAGTTTTGTAAGACTAAAACAGCACCAGTAGTTATAGGTGATAATGTGTGGATTGGTGGTGGTGCAATAATAATGCCAGGAGTAACAATTGGAGATAATGTTGTAATAGGTGCAGGAAGTGTTGTTACTAAGAATATTGCTTCTAATAAGGTGGCTTATGGTAATCCATGTAGAGTTGTTAGAGAAAATACTTAATAGAAAATAGTAGCATCCAATTATAATTGGGACTATTATTTTTTTTGAGTGTGCACACATTTATGTTAACAAATTTAATGATTAATAAGTAAATTATTAAGAAATCTTAAAACATTTATAGAGATTTACTTAAACAATTATTTTTATAATTAATAAAAAAGAATTTGTGGAGGTAATACTTATAATGTTTATAATAGAATATATTAAAAATCCTAGATTGGTAGGTGCAATTGCTCCAAGTGGTAGATATTTAGCTGATAAAATGGTGAATGAGATTAATTTTAATAAAGCTAAGTGTATAGTGGAATTTGGACCAGGAACAGGAGTTTTTACTGAAAAAATATTATCAAAAGTAAAAGAAGATACAAAAGTTTTATTAATTGAAGTAAATAATGAATTTTATAATATTTTAAAAGAGAAATATGGTTATAAGAATAATGTAATAATAATCAATGATAGTGCTGAAAATATTGATATAATATTAAAACAGAATAACATAAAAAATGTGGATTACATTTTATCAGGACTTCCATTTGCATCATTGCCTAAAGAAATTTCAAGAACAATTTTAAATAAAACAGCAAAAATAATTAATGAAAAAGGATGTTTCATAACTTTTCAATATTCATTATTCAAATTAAAACTTTTCGAAAACTACTTTTGTAGTATTAATTATAAAAAGGAGATACGAAATTTACCACCAGCATATATCTTACAATGCAGAGGAGAGAAAAATGGGTAAAAATATATTAGTAGTTGATGATGACAAAGACATTAGAGAACTTATAGCTGTTTATATGAAAACAGAAAATTTTAATGTAGATAATGCATCTAATGGAGAAGAAGCTTTAAAACTAATTGAAGGAAAGAAATATGATTTAGTTATTTTAGATATAATGATGCCGAAAGTTGATGGTTTACAAACTTTAATAGAAATAAGAAAAAGTTACACTATGCCAGTAATTTTTTTAACAGCAAAAGACGAGGAAATAGATATGATAAAGGGGTTAGCTTTAGGGGCAGATGATTATATAGCAAAACCTTTTAGTTCTATGGAGTTAATTGCAAGGGTTAAATCGCATTTAAGAAGATATACTATTTTTAATAACTCAGATAAGAGTTTGATAACTATAGGAGATTTGAAGGTAGACACTGATATGAGAAGTGTAGTAGTGGAAGGCAAGGAGATAAATTTAACGCCAACAGAATATAAAATATTAGAGTTATTGTGTAAAAACAGAGGGATGGTTTTTAGTGTTGAACAAATTTATGAAAACATTTGGAGAGATAAGTATGCTGTAGGAGATACATCTATCATGGTTCACATAACTAAACTTAGACAAAAAATAGAGAAGGATCCTAAAACTCCAGAATACATAAAAACTGTATGGGGTGTAGGGTATAAAATATGAAAAAGAAAATAAATATAAAATATAATTTAATACTAGGAATATTTATAGGATTTTTTTTAGCTCAGTTAGTAATGGCAGAGGGATATGCAATTTTAGTTAGAAAGCAACAAAATAATGGAACATTGGAAATGGGATTAACTTATACAGACACGAAGTTTTTAAAGATAATATCAATATTGGTTTTTGTATTAACAGTAGCTATTTTTTGTACAAAAAGACTTAGACAAATTAATTTAAATAAAATGAGTATATATTTATTGTCAGTTGTAATAATTTCGGTAATAGTAGCTATTGAAGGGGTTATGATTTTAGTAGCAATTGTATTAAAGTTAAATCCTAATATCAAAAACCTTATAGAAATTAACTATTTTATATCAGTGAATTTCTTCTTTATTATGTGTTTTATAGGAATAGCTATATTTTTAGCTACATTTATTTTTTTTGTAAATAGAAAAGTTAAGTATATAAAGTTTATAACAAAGGAAGTCAATGTTATTAAAGAAAAGGGATTTGGGACAACAATTGAAATAAAAGGCAAGGATGAATTATCTAAGTTATGTAAGAGTATAAATGATATGTCCATAGAACTTGGGAAAAAGATAGAAAATGAAAAGAAGATAGAAAATAATAAAAATGAGCTTATCACTAATATTTCTCATGATTTAAAAACACCATTAACTTCTATAGTTGGTTATTTAGAATTATTAAATAATAAAGATATTAATGAACAAGATAAAGAGAAATATATTAAAATAGCATATAATAAAAGTTTAAGACTTAAAGAATTAGTTAATGAACTTTTTGAATACACTAAGTTAACTGATAATAATATAAAAATAGATAAAGTAAAATACAATATTTCAAGTCTAATTAATCAAATAGTTGGTGAAAGTATATTAAGTTTTCAAGAAAATAATATAGAAGTAATATTAGAAAATCCATACAAAGATTTATATTATGATATAGACCCTAAGTTATTTGTACGTGTTATTGAGAACTTAGTAAAAAATGCTGAAAAATACAGTGATCCAAATTCAATATTTAAGGTAATAATTGAGAAAAAGATAGAAGATATAGAAATATTGTTTATAAATCATTGCGAAGGCTTAAATGAAAAAGAGTTAGAAAAAATATTTGAAAAGTTTTATAGATTAGATAAAGCAAGAAGTAGTGACAATGAAGGTTCAGGGTTAGGGTTAAGTATAGCAAAAAGAATAATAGAATTACATGGTGGAGATTTGACTGTAGAAAATAAAAATAAAGATATAATATTTAAGATTACTTTGTATTAAGAGCTATGTTAAAAATAATAAAATAGTATTTTAATTAAGGTTACTATATATAGTAGTAATTAAATTTGTTTGGATAGGTTTTAAATAGTCTATCCTATTTTTATGCATAAAATTATGATATAAAAGTTGAAGTTTAGAAGTGAAAAAATATTATAAATAAAATTACACTGTAAGAAGATTGTAAGAAGTATTGTTTAGAATAGAATTATAGGAAATAAGAAGTTTGGGAGTGAGATAAATGTATATTTTAAAAACAGAAAATTTAGTTAAGATATATGGTGAAGAACCTAATGTGGTTAAGGCATTAGATGGAATAAGTATAGATGTAAATGAAGGTGAGTTTGTTGCAATAGTAGGTACTTCAGGAAGTGGAAAGTCAACTTTATTAAATATGCTTGGTGGACTTGATAAACCTACTAGTGGAGAGACTATTATAAATAATAAAAGATTAAGTAGTATGAAAGATGAAGAACTTACAATCTTTAGAAGAAGAAGTATTGGATTTATATTTCAAAATTATAACTTAGTACCTATATTAAATGTTTATGAAAATATTGTACTTCCAATAGAATTAGATGGAACTAAGATTGATAAACATTACGTTGATTCAATAATAGATACATTAGGATTAAAAGAAAAACTAAGCAATATGCCTAATAATTTATCTGGTGGACAACAGCAAAGGGTTGCAATTGCAAGAGCATTGGCTACAAAACCAAGTATTATACTTGCAGATGAACCTACTGGAAATCTTGATAGCAAAACAAGTATGGATGTTATAGGACTTTTAAAAACAACAAGCAAAAAGTTTAATCAAACTATGGTTATGATTACCCACAATGAAGAAATAGCACAACTTGCTGATAGAATTGTAAGGATAGAAGATGGAAAAGTTGTTGTTAAAAATAATAAGTAATGTGGGGGTAAAAAATGAAGATTGAAAATAATAATAAAGAAATTATACAAAGAATAACAAAACGCTCACTAAAAACTAATAAAGTAAGAAATATCTTTGCAATTTTAGCAATAATATTAACTACATTTATGATTTCTTCTGTATTTAGTGTTGGTATAAGTTTTGTGAAAAATTATAAAACAATGAATACGCGTTTACAGGGGACTACAGCAGATACTTATTTACAAAGGCCAACATCTGAGCAAATAAATAAAATTAAAGATTTAAATATATTTAATAGTACAGGATCTGAAATTAATGTTGGAAAAGTTCACTTAGATAATTTAAGGGAAAATAGAACAGGTGTAATATTAAAATATCATGATAAGGACAACTTTAAAAATCAAATATCACCTGCACTTGGAGATATAAAAGGAAGCTATCCAGAAAGTAATAATGAAATTATGATATCAAGATTAGCTTTAGAATTACTTAATAAAAATAATTCTAAAATTGGAGATAAAATAGACATTCCATGTAAAATAAATGATGAAGTTAAGAATGAAAGTTTTACTATAAAAGGAATTTTTACTTCTTATGGATTAACTCAAGATGTTGGTTATATATTTGTTTCTGAAAAATTTGTTAGCGAAAATAATTTAACTATAGAAAAAAATGGATTATTTTCTATGAAAACAAAAAAGGATTATATGAATGCATCATCTGATATATTAAGTAAAGAAGTTAAACTTAATAAAAATCAAAAATTTGATTATTCTTATGCAGTTGATGATTTAACAGAACAAGCAATAAGTATTGCTATTATAGTTTTAGTAATTGTATCATTTATAATATTAAGTGGATATCTTTTAATTTATAATGTTTTTTATATTGCAGTTACAAAAGATATTAATTTTTATGGACTTTTAAAAACTATAGGTTCATCACCAAAACAAATTAAGAAGATAGTTAAAGGTCAAGCTTTACGACTTTCTATAATAGGAATTCCAATAGGATTAGCAGTTGGAGCAATTGTTTCCTTTGGAATAGTTCCAGCTGTTATGGCAATGTTTTTTAGTGGAACATCAAAATTGGCAATGCCAGGCGATGTGTCATTCAGCCCATTAATATTTATATTATCAGCATTATTTTCGTTAATAACAGTAATAATAAGTTGCAGAAAGCCAGCTAAAATAGCTGGAAATATTTCTCCAGTTGAAGCATTACGTTATACAGGAGCAAAAGCTAAAAAGCAAAAGAAAAATAGAAATACAACTAATGGTGGTAAACTTCATAAGATGGCTTGGTACAATGTATTTAGAGATAAAAAAAGAGCTATATTAGTATTTTTATCATTATTTATGGGTATAATTGCATTTTTAAGTGTTAACACATTTATAGACAGCATAAAAGTGGAAAATTATATAAATGAATATGTTCCAAATGACTTTGAACTTCAAAATGAAAATGCAACAGAAGGAAAAATGGATAATGATGTTTTAGATAACATTAAAAATATGACAGGTGTAGAAGAAGTAACAGACTTTAAGATTAGTACATTACGTTTAACTATGAATAATGACATAATAGTGCCATCACTAAAAAGTAGTTTTGAAAGATTTGGTCAAGAAGAAGAAAATGTTGATTTATTTATTGAAAATAGTAAAGAGAATCCTGAGTTTTTAGATACTAATGTAATTGGAATAGATGACAAAACTATTGAAAAAATAAATAAAAATAATAATGATAAATTTGATGTAGAGGCATTTAAAAATGGAGATTTAATACTTATAAGCAATTGGTACTATGGAGATAAGTATAAAGATATAAAAGGAAACCTTACAATTAATAATACTAAGGAAAAAATATCGCAAACATTTAATACACAAGTTATTAAATTTGATGATAGTTTGCCAGATGGACTGCCTACTCCATTAGGAATACCAACTATTTATATGAGTCAATTAGCACTAGAAGGATTAGATAAAAAATCTTCAAATTATGTTTTATATGTAAATGTAGATGATAAATATGAAGAGCAAATAAAAGCTAGTTTAGAAAAAATATCAAAAAGTCAGGGTTTAATGCTAGAATCAAAAACTGGAATGACAGAACTATTTAATAAAACTTCCATGGTGCAAAGAATTCTTGGTGGTGGAATTTCAATTATATTAATACTAATAGGTATTTTAAACTTTGTTAATGTTATGATTACAGGAGTAAATATAAGGTTAAAAGAACTTGCTGTTATGGAAAGTATAGGTATGACTAAAAAGCAGATTAAAAAAATGCTTACATTTGAGGGAGTTTACTATGCTGGGATAACAATGGCATTAATATACACAATAGGAATTGGAATTATATTTGGAGTGTCTGTGTTAACAAAAAATGTAGCAGATTATGCAGTATTCACATTTCCAACAGTACAACTTGTAACTTTAACAATTATAATATTTGTTATATGTTTAGTAACTCCAGTTATGGTATTTAAATCATCATCAAAGGAAAGTGTAACAGAAAGAATTAGAAAAATAGAAAAATAGACTATTATAAAAGTGGTAGATGGTTATCTACCACTTTTGTTATAATTCATAATAAGAGGTGATATAATGGCAACTATTTTAATTATAGAGGATGATAGAATTTTAAATAGAGGAGTTTCTTTTGCTTTAAAAAAGGAAGGCTATGATATTCTTTCAGCATATACAAAACTAGAGGGAAAACAAATAATATTAAATAATAAAATAGATTTTTTACTTTTAGATATTAATTTGCCAGATGGAAATGGTATAGAACTATGTACAGAAATTAGAGAAAAGGTTAGTTTTCCTATAGTATATTTTACTGCAAATGACACGGAAGAAGATATGGTTAAAGGTTTTGAAAGTGGATGTGATGATTATATAGCCAAGCCTTTTTCAGTAGAGTTATTAAAACATAAAATAAGCGCAATGCTTAGAAGAAATACTATAGTTAATAATAATATATTTGAGTATAAAGATTTAAAAATAGATTTTGATAAAATGGCGATTTGGATTAAAGAAAAAGAAATTGCATTAACGGCTACAGAATATAAACTTTTAGAATTACTTGTAAGAAATAAGGGGAAGGTTCTTACTAAAGAAATGTTATTAGAAAAGCTTTGGGATAATAGTGGTAACTTTGTTGATGAAAATACTTTAAGTGTAAATATAAGAAGACTTAGAAAGAAAATAGAATTTGACTCTAAAAAGCCAGAATATGTAGTAACTGTATTTGGTATTGGATATATATTTGGAGAATAAGATTATGAAGGATTCATTTAAAAAAGAAAATTTTATAAATAAATTAAATATTATTTTGAAAGCTAGTGTAATTATAATTAGTATTTTTTTTGTTGGATTAATATTATTTTTAACGAGAAGTATAAAATTAACTACTATAGCAAGTGTTTTTTCAATATTAATAATTTTAATAATGTTTGCATATGAAAAGATATATAAAATTTATATGCAAAATATATTTGTTCAGTTATCAGACATGTTAGATGCTATTATAAATATGAGAAATGAAAATATATTTTCTACAACAGAAGATACAGTACTTTCTAAGTTACAATATCAAACTATAAAATTAACTAATATACTTAAAAGTAAAAATAAAAAAATAGAAGATGAAAGAAATGAGATTAAATCTCTAATATCAGATATAGCACATCAATTAAAAACACCTCTTACTAATTTAAAAATGTATGGAGAGTTTTTACAGGATGAAAGTTTAACTGACGAAGAAAGAAAAGAATTTTCTGAGGTGATAAATACATCTTTAAATAGATTAAGTTTTTTAGTTGAAAGTATGATTAAAATGTCTAGATTAGAGAGCGGAGTTATTCAATTAAAAACTCATAAAAATAATTTAAATGATACAGTGTTGATGGTTATAGGACAAATTCAAAAAAAGGCAAAAGAGAAAAATATAGAAATTAAATTAGAAGAAATAGATAAGATAGAGCTTAATTATGATAAGAATTGGATATCAGAAGCAATACTAAATATTTTAGATAATGCAGTAAAATACACTGGGAAAAATGGAGAAATTCAAATTACATTACAAAGTTATGATATATTTTCTAGAGTGGATATTAAGGATAATGGAATGGGAATAGAGGAAAATGAAATACCTAAAATATTTTCAAGATTTTATAGAGGTAATAATACATTAGATGTTGAAGGAATAGGAATAGGACTTTATTTAAGTAGAGAAATAGTAGATAAACATGGAGGATACATTAAAGTAAAATCAAATGAAAATGAAACAATATTTTCAGTGTTTTTACCTAATAATATATAATAATTAGTAAGATAGAGTTTGAAAATAGCCTATCTTATTTTTATGTAATAATTTATTTTTTAATACTAAATTAAAACAACTATAAAATTTTTCAAAAGAGAAACATTACAAAAATGTAGCATTAATGAAAAGCAAATCAATATTATAAAAACGGAACAAAATATATAATGTATTCATAAGGTTTATAAAAATTAAAATTTAGTATAGCAAAAACATATGCAGATAAGAAGTAAGATTAAGGAAATATTTAATAAAAAAATTTATTATAAGGGAGAGTAAGTCTTATGAAAAATATATTAAGTGTAGAGAAGATAGAAAAATATTATGGAAATAAGGGCAATATTACAAAGGCTTTAGATAATATTAGTTTAAAAGTTTATGAGGGCGAGTTTGTTGGTATAATGGGTCCTTCAGGAAGTGGTAAAACAACTCTTTTAAATTGTATTTCAACAATAGATGAAGTTACTGCGGGAAAAATTATAATTAATGATAATGATATTACAAGATTAAAATCAAAACAGTTAGATAAATTTAGACAAAATGAGTTAGGGTTTATATTTCAAGATTTTAATTTATTAGATACATTAACAGCTTATGAAAATATAGCATTAGCATTAACCATTAAAGGGGAAAAACCATCAGAAATAGATAAAAACATTAAGGAAGTTGCTGGATATTTAGATATTCAAGAAATACTTTCAAAATATCCTTATCAAATGTCAGGTGGACAAAAGCAAAGGGTTGCATCAGCTAGAGCAATAGTAACAAAGCCATCATTGATATTAGCAGATGAGCCAACAGGAGCACTAGATTCTAAATCTTCAAGACTGTTATTAGAACGATTTGAAAAGCTAAATAAAGAGTTAAATGCAACTATTTTAATGGTAACACATGATGCTTTTACAGCAAGTTATGCTCATAAAATTTTATTTATTAAAGATGGCAAGATATTTACTGAAATAGTAAGAGGAAATGATTCAAGAAAAGAATTCTTTAATAGAATAATTGAAGTAATAACTCTAATTGGGGGGGATGACAGTAATGTATTCTAAAATGGCTTTAAAAAATGTTAAAAAAAGTTTTAAAGATTATACAATTTATTTTTTAACATTAACATTGTCAGTTTGTATATTTTATAGTTTTAACTCCATAGGAGCTCAAAAAGCTTTACAGGAAGTTTCTTCAAGTGGAAAAGAGTTTACAGAAACAATAACAGCTATCATATCATATATATCTATTTTTGTTTCTATTATACTAGGTGGACTAATTCTTTATGCAAACAATTTTCTTATAAAAAAGAGAAATAAGGAACTTGGAATATACATGACATTAGGAATGGGAAAAAATAAAATTTCAAGGATATTAATAATGGAAACATTAATAGTTGGAGTTATGAGTCTTATAAGTGGATTATTACTAGGAATTATAGCATCACAAGGACTTTCCGTACTAATATCTAAAATGTTTTATGTTTCTATGAATGATTATAAATTTGTAATATCAGTTTCAGCTATTTATAAAACAATATTATATTTTGGTGTAATGTTTTTACTTGTAATGATATTTAATACTATAGTAATTTCAAAATATAAAATAATAGATCTTTTAACAGTAGGAAGAAAAACACAAGATATAAAAGTTAAAAATCCATTGATTTTTCTAGGTACATTTATTATTTCAATTAGTTCACTTGTTATTGCATATAAATTTGTTTTATCAGTTGGAGTTAACATAGACAACCCTAAGTTTACTATCTCTATAATTTTAGGAGTTGTTGGAACTACATTATTTTTCTTTAGTTTAGCAGGCGCTATTTTATTCATAGTAAAAAGAAATAAAAATATATATTTTAATAAATTAAATATTTTTACTGTTAAACAGATAAATAGTAAGATAAACACTAACTTTATTTCAATGTCAGTAATATGCTTAATGCTTTTCTTAACAATTTCTATTTTATCTACAGGAATTAGTTTTAAAAACACAATAGAAAAAGGATTAGAGGCTTCAACACCATATGATGTAAGTATGCGTGGGTATGGTGATGATGAGAATTTAACTACAATTTTAGATTTTCTGAAGAAAATGGATTTTGAAATAGATGAAAAATCTGAGTATGTAGAATTTAATCAGTATGGAAAAGGATTATATGTAAGAGATTTAATTCCTTTAGAAGGAGTGAAAATAGTATCTGGTGCAGATGTGAAATTTGTTAAACTTTCTGATTACAACAAGTTAAGAGAACTTAGAAATGAAGAAACTTTTACATTAGAAAATGATGAAGTTTTGGCAATTTCAGATTCAGCAAAAGTTATTCCAGTGTTAGATAAATTGATAAAAGATAGAGAAAAAATTAAGTTTGATAATAATGACTATTCTATAAAGAATAAAAAAGTAATAGAAGAGAATTTAGTGACTGATTATCCAGAAATGTTTAAAAAGAATTTCTTAACTATAGTTACTAATGATAGTATTTTGAGTGATGCTGAAATTATGTTAAAAAATATTAATATAAATTATAATGATGGTGATAGTAAAGCTGAAGATAAGAGATATAAAGAACTTTCTAGAAAGAGATATAGTAGAGATTTAATGAGTATGGAAACAAATAAAGATGATTTAGGACTTGTTATGATAAATACAAGAACAGATATTTATGATAATAATAAAAGTGTTACAACTATTATGTTATTTGTGGGAATGTATATAGGAATAGTGTTCCTAATCAGTAGTATGGCAATTTTAGCACTTCAACAGTTATCAGAAGCAAGTGATAGTGTTGAAAGATATGAAGCTATTAAAAAATTAGGTGCAAGTAAAAAAGATATAAATAAAACTATATTTACACAGACTTTAGTATATTTTAGTTTACCTGTAATTTTAGCCATAGTTCATTCTATTGTAGGAATAAAAGTAGCATGTGGATTTTTAACTATGTATAATAGGCCAGATATAGGAGGTTCTGCATCATTAACAGCAGGAATATTCTTAGTGATTTATATAGGATATTTCTATGCAACTTATACTGGATATAAAAATATAGTAAAAATGGGGCTGTAGCATAAGCTACAGCCTTTTTACAACCTTATATCCCAACCTAAGACCGCCAAGGTTAAAACCTCGGCTACAAGGGAAAATAAAGTATTAATTACAAAGGAGAACGAAATCTCAGTTATAAAGAAAAAGGAAGTTTGCAGTTATGAAGGAAGGAAATAACACAAAACATTGAAAAGAGAAGTATTTATGTTAAGATAATTATGAAAATAGGAGGTGTATTTATGTTTAAAATTACTATTATAGAAGATGATGAAGTTATAAGAGAAGAACTAAAAAGCTTTTTAGAGAATTATGGATACATGGTAAAAGCACCTGTAGATTTTAAAAATATATTAAATTTCTTAGAAAATGAAGACAGTGATTTAATACTTCTAGATATTAATCTCCCAGTTTATGATGGTTATTACATTTGTAGAGAAATTAGAAAAAAATCTGATGTACCAATAATTATAGTAACAAGTAGAGATAGTGATATGGATGAGCTCATGAGCATGAATTTAGGTGCAGATGATTTTATAACTAAACCATATAATACACAAATTCTTTTAGCAAGGATTTCTGTATTATTGAAGAGAACTCATGGAAATAACAATATGAAAGCTATTTTAACTTATAAGGATTTTGAAATTAATTTATCTAATGCTACCATAAAACACATGGGAAAAGAAATGGAACTTACAAAAAATGAAGTTAAAATAATGTCTTGTTTAATAGAAAACAAAGGCTCAATAGTTTCTAGAGAAAGACTTATGGAGTATCTTTGGAACTCTGATTATTTTGTAGATGATAGTACATTATCTGTTAATGTAGCTAGACTACGTAAAAAACTAGAGAATATAGGTATAAAAAATGCAATAGAAACAAGAAGAGGACTAGGTTATATAATGCCATGAAGATAAGAGATTATATTAAAGATAAAGGTGTATTTTTGATTGTTAACTTTATTATATTCTTAGTCATAACTATAAGTATGATATTTTATGGAATTAGTTTTGTATTTATATTTATATTAGGATGTATTTGGTTTTTACCACTCTTAAGTTATATGGCTATAGATTATATAAAATTTAAAAGATACTTCTCAAATATAGAAAGTATCTTAGAGAATTTAGATAAAAAGTTTCTATTTCCAGAATTATTGGAGAAAGAAACTTTTGGTGTAGGAGAAAAATTTAATGAAGTTTTAAAAGAAATAAGTAGAGGAATGTATGAACACCTTAAGTATTACAAGGACATACAAATAGATTATAGAGAATATATAGAAATGTGGGTTCATGAAATAAAGACACCTATAGCGTCAACGAAGCTTTTAATAGAAAATAATAATAGTAATGAGACTGTTAAGAAAATAGATAATCAAATTAATAAAATAGAAGGATTTGTAGAGCAGGTATTATATTATTCTAGAAGTGATGATGTTGAGAAAGATTATATAATAAAAGAAATTGATTTAAATGAAGTTGTTAAAGGTGTAATAAAAAGAAATTCTAGAGATTTTATAAATAAAAAAATAAAATTAAAATTAGAGAATATTTATGAAACTGTGTATTGTGATTCTAAATGGATTGAATTTATTTTAAACCAAATAATAGTAAATGCTATAAAGTATTCTAAAAATAAAGGTGCTATAATAAGTGTTAAATCAATTGAGCTAAATAATTCAATTGTATTAATCATTGAAGATAATGGTGTTGGAATAGAGGAAAGAGATATATTAAGAGTATTTGAAAAGGGGTTTACAGGGGAAAATGGAAGGGTATTTGGGAAAAGTACTGGACTTGGACTATATTTATGCAAAAAAATGTGCGATAGATTAGGGGTAGGCTTAGAGATTAAATCTAAAGTAGATAAGGGAACAGAAGTAAATATAATATTTCCTAAGTGTAAAGTAATAGCAGAATGTAAAGATATATAATATTTAATTTTTAAATATTAGTGACAGTAAATAGGTTAAGATTTATAAAAATATGAGAGGAAAATAATATATGTTATATTTAAATACGTTTATATTTCCAAATGCAGATATGGAGTTTGATTTTATAATTGAAGAGAAAAGAAATTGTTACGATTCTTTTTATCCATTTAAAATACTATCTAAAAATGAATTTGAAAGAATTGATTTTGAGCCAATTACTATTTTGTATGGAGGAAATGGTTCAGGAAAATCAACAGCATTAAATGTAATAGCTGAAAAGACTAAGATAAATAGAGATTCTATTTATAATAAGTCTAATTTCTATTCAGATTATGTTAGGTTATGTGATGTGTATGTTGAAAATGATATTCCAGATAATAGCAGGATTATAACTAGTGATGATGTGTTTGATTATATGCTTAACATTAGAAATATTAATGAAGGAATTGATGAAAAAAGAGATGAACTTTTTGAAGAATATTTAGAGGCCAAGTATTCTAGTTTTCAGATGCAATCCATAGAAGATTATGAGGAGTTAAAAAAAATAAATAATGCTAGACGAAGAACACAATCTAAATTTGTAAGAGAAAACTTAATGGATAATGTAAGAGAATATTCAAATGGTGAAAATGCATTTAGATATTTTATTGAAAAGATTGATGAAAATGGATTATACATATTAGACGAGCCTGAAAATAGTCTTTCACCTAAACGTCAATTAGAGTTGGTTAAGTTTATTGAAGATAGTGCAAGATTTTTAGATTGTCAATTTATTATATCAACACATTCACCATTTATACTTGCAATGAAGGGAGCAAAAATATATAATCTTGATGAAAATCCTGTAAGCATAGAAAAATGGACGGATTTAGAAAATGTGCAAATATATTATAAGTTTTTTAATGAACATAAAAATGAATTTAAATAAATAAAAAACCTCAGTTTATCTGAGGTTTTTTTCTATAGATTATTATAATTCAGAACGGTTTGATATAATTTTACTAACTATGCCATAATCGATAGCATCATTAGAGCTTAACCAATAGTTTCTATCTGTATCTTTATCAACTTTTTCTAAAGGTTGACCAGTAGCTTCACTTATTATTGTATTGATTCTTTTTCTAACTCTTAAGATTTCTTCAGCTTCAATTCCTATGTCTGTAGCTTGACCATTGAATCCACCTAATGGTTGGTGAATCATGTATCTTGTATTAGGAAGAGAGTATCTGTTTTCCTTATCAGCAGCAAGGTAAATAGTTATACCAGCACTTGCTACCCAACCAGTTCCTATCATAATAACTTTAGGTTTAATAAATTTAATCATATCATGGATTGTATCTCCAGATTCAACATGACCACCTTGGCTATTTATAAATATTTTTATAGGTTCATCACTCATCTCTTCAAGAATTAAAAGTTGAGTAACTACTTTTTCAGCTAACGCTTGATTTATTTCACCAGAAATTATAATAGTTCTTGATTTTAATAATTTCTCTGTAAGTATACTTTGGTTTTCTTTAGATTTTTCTTCTTTTTCATTTTCTTTACCGTAAAAAAACATACTATTTTGTCCTCCTTAAAATTCAATGTATTTATAAACAAAAAATATGTATTATATTTATGTTTATAAATATAATATCACTAATTTAATTTCTTTCCAATATATTGAAAAATAAACATGAAAATTCGCAAAATAATTAAAATTTAAATTTGTAAAGACAAATTTCATTTTAATAAATTATTATTTGAAATTTTGAATATTAGTTATTAAAATTAAGAAAAATAAATATACTATATAAATAAATGAAAAAATATAGTATATCAAGAAAAAATACTACAAAAAACGACAAATGTTGTATACTTTTTAGTGCGTTAAGGCGAAAAAGTATTACATTTTTATAACAAATAGTGTATAATTTAGCTGATACTATTTCAATAAGGGGGAAAATTATGAAGAATTCATTGAAAATGAAAAAGATTTCATTAGCTGTGGCATTTTGTATGATATTTTCACTTGTTTTACAAGTAAATATGAATACAGTTTTTGCTGCTGATTCAGAGAAAGTTATTAATGTTTTAACTTTTAATGATTTTCATGGTTCAGTTCAAAATGCTGGAAAAGATTCAGGCGCAGCTAAGTTAGTTGGCGAAATAAATAAATTCAAAAGTGAAAATCCTAATACCATTGTTGTGGCAGGAGGAGATTTATTTCAAGGAAGTGCCATGTCAAATTTAACTTATGGAGCACCAGTAGCAGAAATGCTATCTTTAGCAGGTGTTAAATATTCTGCTGTAGGTAACCATGAATTTGACTGGGGACTTGATAAGTTTGCAGGTTGGGAAGAAAAAGGGAACTTTAGTTTCTTAGCATCAAACATATATGATAAATCTACAAATGCACCAGTTTCATGGGCAAAGCCTTATGCTATAGAAGAGATTGATGGAGTTAAAATAGGATTTATTGGTCTTACTACTCCTGAAACAGCAACAGCAACAGCAGCAGCTAATGTTGCAACTATAAATTTTGAAGATCCAGTTACAGTAGCTTCAGGACTTGCTAAAAAATTAAAAGAAGAAGAGAAAGTCAATGTTGTTATAGCATTAACTCATATGGCTAGTTCACAATCTGGTGATGGAAGTATTACTGGTGAGGCTGTTGAACTTACAAATGTAAAAGGCATAGATGCTGTAGTTTCATCTCATAGTCACTTAAAAGTTTGTGGAAAAGTTAATAATATACCTGTAATACAAGCTATGAAAAATGGAAGAGCTTTAGCAGGGTTACAAATAAAAATGAATGCGGATAAAACTATAAATGCTATAGAACCATCAATTGATGTATTATATGAAAGAGCAGATACTTTAGTTTCAGATTCAAATGCTGAAAATATGGTAAATAGATATAATCAAGAATTACAACCAATATTAGGTGAAAAAGTGGCAGAATTACAAGTTGATTTACCACATAATAGAGAAAATGGATTAAGTCCTCTTGGAGAATTTACAAGTAAATACTTGGCTAAAATAGCTGGAACAGAAATTTGTATAATGAACGGTGGAGGAATAAGAGATTCTTTAAATAAAGGAACTATAACTATGGGTGATATGTATAAAATATTCCCATTTGATAACACCCTAGTAAAAATGGAACTTAAAGGTTCTGATTTAAAGAAAGCTATAGAAAACGGTATAGCTCCAGCAGATTACGGTTGGGGACAATTTTATGGATTAAAAGTTTATTATGATAAAGATAAAGAATTTGGAAACAGAATAACTTATATGGAAACATTAAATGGTGAACCAATAGATATGGAAAAATACTATTCAGTAGCTACAAATGATTTCATGTTCACAGGTGGAGATAAATATGATTTCTCAGGCGCAATAAATTATGTAGACACAATGATACCTCTAAGAGATGCATTAGTTGATGAGTTCAAAAAAGAAGGAACATTAACTCATACGTATACTAATGCCCTTGTACAAGGTCCAAAACCAGAAACTAAACCAGAGGTTAAGCCAGAAGAAAAACCAGAAGTTAAACCTGAAACTAAACCAGAGGTAAAACCACAAGTAAAACCAAATACAGATAAAAAACCTTCAAATAACAAAAAACCTTCAAGTGATAAGTTACCTCAAACAGGTCAAAAACATGGAACTAATGATATGGTAGCTACAGGAACAGGTTTAATTATTATAGCAGGTATGATTTATGCTATAGGCAAAAAGAAAAATGAAAATGATGCAGCATAATTAAATATATGTCTGTAAATTAAAGTGATTGATAATTAAATTTATCAATCACTTTTGAATCAAACGAAATTTAACTATATAGGGGGACAATATGATAAAAAGTAATAAAAAAAGAACAGCATTAATGTTAGCACTTACCATGATGTCATCTATTGCATTAGGAAATATAAATAATAAAGTATTTGCAGCGGAAGAAAACAAAACTATTCAAATACTAGGAACATCTGATTTGCATGGATGGTTTGTATCTCATGATTATGCAAGCAATCAGGAAAATAAAAAGGGTGGATTAACACAAATCTCTACAGTAGTTAAGGAAATGAAAGCACAAAATAGCAGAACTATGGTTGTAGATGCTGGAGATACAATACAAGACAACATGTCAGATTTGTACATAAATGATGAGATTCATCCAATGATATATGCCATGGATGAAATCGGTTACTCATCTTGGACTCTTGGAAATCATGAATTTAATTATGGCAGTGAAGTTATTGAAAGAGTAGTTACACAACCTAAAAATATGAAAGTTCTTTGTGGAAATGTTTATAAAGCAGATGGAACATTACTTGGAGAACCATATACAGTTGTAAATTTAGATGGTATAAGAGTAGCAAACATCGGAATGACAACACCAAATATAATGAAATGGGATGGACCTAAATTAGAAGGATATAAAGTAACAGATCCAATAGTTGAAACTAAAAAGGCTATAGAAAAAATAAAATCAAATAATGAAGCTGATATTATAATTGCTACAGTTCATATGGGAAAAGATAAGGAATACATAGATGGAGACAATGCTACAGATTTAGCAAATGCTTGTCCTGAATTAGCAGCAATAATAGGCGGACATGCACATTCAAAAATTCAAGGAGAATCTGTGAATGGTGTTATAATAACGGAGCCAGGAAAACAAGGTGAACAAATATCTAAAATTAACATTGAGTTATCAAAAGATAATAATGGAAAATACAATGTTGCAAATAAAAGTTCAGAATTAGTTGATGTAAAAAATTATCCAGTAGATGAAGAATTAAATACTAAATTAAAGCCTTTTTATGATAAAGGTGTAAATGATGCAAATCAAGTTATAGGTACTTTAGTAGGTGGTGATTTAACTCCACAAGATGAAATTAAAGGAATAACACAAGCACAAATACAAGATACACCAGTAATGGACTTAATATTAAACACACAATTATATTACACTAAACCATATATTCCAGAAGGTGCTAGAAATGTTACTTCAGCAGCTTTATTTAGTAATAGTGCAAATATAAAAGAAGGCGAAATAAAGAAATCAGATGTAGTAAAAATTTATAAGTTTGATAATACTTTATATACATTAAAAGTAAATGGAGATCAATTAAAAAGATATATGGAATGGTCAGCATTATACTATAATCAATATAAAGAAGGAGATTTAACTATTTCTTTTAATCCTGAAATGAGAGGATATTTATACGATATGTTTGCTGGGGTAAAATATGATATAAATATATCTAAGCCAGCAGGAGAGAGAATAGAAAATTTAACTTATGAAGATGGAAGTAAAGTAAATCCAAGTGATGTAATATATTTAACAGCAAATGATTATAGAACAAGCACTAAGCTTTTAGGTGATCTTTATAAAGATGAAAATGTGGAAGTTATACATAAAAGTGCAGATACTGAAATAGGAGCTGTTAGGGATTTAATAAGAGAATATATAATCAATGTTAAAGGTGGAGTAATAACTCCGGAAACTGATAACAATTGGAAAATAACAGGATGTAACTTTGATAGTGCTAAAAGAAATGCATTAATAAAACTTGTAAATGAAGATAAAGTTCAAGTTCCAACTAGTGAAGATGGAAGAACTTATAATATAAGAAGTATAACATGGGATGAAATTAAAAGTTTAGTTCCAGTTATAGAAGAAGATGTTAAAAAAGATGAAGAAATTAAAGGTGAAGAAAACACATCAAAAGACACAGTTAATGCAGAAAATAGTGTAAATAAGAATGAGAAAACAAGTAGCAAAAACTCAAAAAATAATGATAAGTTACCACAAGCAGGACAAAAATATGGTAGTGAAGATATGATTATTATAGGATTAGCTTTAATAGTTGTATCAGGAATAACTTACTTTTCTTATAATACTAAAAAAAATAAGAAACATAGTGCATAGCAGATAAATATAAAAAAGCAGTTAAATATTATATTAACTGCTTTTTTATGTTTATTTTTGGAAGTTTAGGGTAGTAATTAAATATAAATGTTTTTTATGAATGGAGGAATAAACTTGATTAAGAAGAATAACAAGATAAAAGTAGTTATCTTTACTTTATTTTTGACATTTGTATTAAGCACAAAAAATTTAGCATATGGAATTGAAAATGATTGTGATATTAATATTTTAAGTATGAATATGAACAATATTATATCAATTACAAAAGAAGAAAAGGAAAATTTGATTAATAAAATTAAAATGAGTGTACAAGACAATAATAGTACAATTTTATTGATGAATATGGATTTAAATTATGATAGAAATAATTATGAAAATGATGATTGTATAAGTGAAATTTTGGAGTTATCAGATATTAAGTACTATAGTAGTAATCAATTTATAGACAATATAGATATTATTAAAGAGAAGGATGATATTAAAGTATTATGTTCTAATATGCAATTAAAAGATAATAAATATCAGATTTGCGAATATGAAATAAAAGAAGTTGGAAATAAAAAAATAGCATTTTTAGGAGCTAAAATATTAGATAAATATATATTAAATGAGGAAGAAATTAACTTTACAGAGCCAAAAGAAAAAATATTAAATATCATTGAAGAATTAAAAGAAAAAGAGAGTATTGATGAATTTGTGATAATTACTGATGTAGAAGAAAATAGTATACAATCAGATATGATAAAAACACAATTGAATGAAATTTCTAAGTTGAAGGATGTAAGTTTAGTAGTTAAAACAAATTCAAATAACTTAATAGTTGAAAATAAAATAGTTAAAGATATTAATAATTATGAGGTAGAAATAGTTGATGAAAACAAAAAAGAAGATGTTCAAAAAAGTGTTGAAAAAGGGTATATAGGAACACTAGAAACAGAACTCATACATGATAATATTGTTGGATTATCTCCATTAGGAGAATTTTTAAGTTATAACTTGAAAGAATTTGCACATACAGATATAGCTATGATAAATGGAGAAAATATAAAGGGAAAGTTACAAGAGGGATCAATTTCAAAAGAGAACATAGTTAGTTTATTTAAAGAGGATACTGAATATAAGAAAATAAATATAAAGGGAAATGAGCTAAAGAAAATTATAGAAAGTGGTATAAAGGAAAAAGGCTGTATTCAATTTTACGGAATAAAAGTAGAATACATTAAAGACAAAGATAATAAAATAAATATAAATAATATTAAGGATTTAAACAATAGTAGTATAGACGAAGAAAATATATATAATTGTGTTGTGGATGAAAAATTATTAAAAAAGTTAGATAACAAAAGTTATAAAAAAATAGATGAGTTTTATTTAAATAATGAATGTTTTATAGATTTGCTTTCAGAAAAAATAGGAAAAGAAAAAAATATAGAATATAGTTTTACTAATGCTCTAATAAAATTGGAAATTGATATTGAGAATGAAATGTGTGAAGACGAAAAACAAAATGAAGCAACTAATGTAAAAATAAAAAATTATGAAGATGAAGTAAAAAAATTAGAGAAAAAGGTTAAAAAACAAAATAGTAGTGATAAGATGTTACCGCAAACAGGATGTATTATAGGGGCTAATACATTAATAAAACAGGGCATAATTTTTGCTGTTATAGCAGTTACTATGAAGGAGTTTACAAAAATTAAAAAGTTGAAAAATATGGATTAAAATGATATTATAATTATAAGGTCATTAAAAAGGAGAGCTATATTTAGCTATGCTTTTTATGACCTTTTTTATTTGTGAAATACAATATATTAGTTTTTAGGGGGACAGAAATGAAGGAGTTATTAGACTTATTTTGGACGTTTTTTAGAATTGGAGGTCTTACTTTTGGTGGTGGATATGCAATGCTACCAATGATACAAAAAGAAGTTGTTGAGAAGAGAAAATGGGCAACGGATGAAGAAGTAGTAGATTATTACGCAGTAGGACAATGTACACCAGGAGTTATAGCAGTTAATACTGCAACATTTATAGGATATAAACAAAAAGGAATAGTAGGAGGAATTATTGCAACTTTAGGAGTTATATTTCCATCATTGATTATTATAATGACAATAGCTGCATTTTTGCAGAACTTTGCAGAAATTCAGTGTGTACAATATGCTTTTTCAGGAATTAGAGTTGCAGTAGTTGTATTAGTAATAAATGCAATAATTAAATTGTGGAAAACATCAGTTAAAGATAATATAGGAATTTTTATTGCTATATTATCTTTTATTGTAGTTGCTTTTTTAAAGTTATCACCTATATATATAATACTTGCTTCAGGGGCAATTGGATTATTATTAAAAGGAAGTAAGAGGTAAGAAAAATGATATACATAAAGTTATTTATAGAGTTTTTTAAGATAGGATTATTTTCAATCGGTGGAGGATTAGCAACACTTCCATTCTTGTATGATTTAGCGAATAAATATACATGGTTTGATAAAGAAATGATTGTAAATATGGTGGCAGTTTCAGAATCTACACCAGGTCCAATAGGAGTAAATATGGCAACATTTGCTGGATTTCATTCAGGTGGGATATTTGGAGGTGTTTTGGCAACTATAGGTCTTGTTGCACCATCAATAATAATAATAATAACTATTGCACACTTTTTAGAAAAGTTTAAAGAGAGTGAATATGTAAAATCAGTATTTTATGGACTAAGACCAGCAGTTACTGGACTTATAGCAGCAGCAGGATTTGAAGTCTTAAAAATTGCTATATTAAATTTAGATAAATTCAAAGAGTTTGGACAAATTAGAAATTTAATTAATATGAAAGCTACAATACTACTAGTAATATTATTGTATTTGACTAATAAATATAAAAAACATCCCATTGTATACATAGGATTAGCCGCTGTAATTGGGGTTGTGTTTAAATTCTAAAATTTATAAAATAATTTAATATATTTAAGAGCAAGTTTAATTATAAATTTGCTCTTTTTATAAGCTAAATAATATATAATTATTTAAAAATATACAAAATATTATAAAAAATATACAAAATTTAAAACAAATATTTAATTTTAAAGTTAATAAGTTGTATATACACTTGTAAAATATTATAATTAATTTAATATATGTAAAATAATTTCAATACTATATAATAAAATTCTATTTTAATATTTTGTGTTCTGGTACTAATTTATAATTTAAATTTATGAAGATAGCAGGAGGTAAAGTGTTTTGGGTGGGGAGAATTTTAGAGAGATACTAGAGGTCAGTCCTATTAATTATTTTTATTGTGAGGTTATAAAAAATAGCACTGGACAGATTAAAGACATTATTGTAATTGAAAGCAATTATAGAAATTTTAGCAATGAAAAGGATCTAGAGATATTACCAAAAACATTTAAAGATAACAATATAAATTTGATTGAAATTATAAAAAAAGTATTAAAAAATGGAAAGTATAAATATGGAGAATTAGAATTTACGAAATTATCAGAAAAAAGAATTGTTATATGGGGAAATATATTTAATCTATTTAGTGAAAATAATTTAGTTAATAATGAGTGTTTTAGCAAAAATCTTTTTAATTGCATTCCAACATCTATTTTTTTAAAAGATATGGAGGGACGATATGTTTTTTTCAATAAAGCATTAGAAAAGCATCTAGCATTAAAAGAATCAGATATATTATGGAAAAAAGATAATGAAATACCTTTATTAAAAAGTGATGCAGAAGCATTTGAAAGAACTGATAAAATTGTAATTGAAAATCGAATGAATATAAAGTTTGAACAGAAACTTTATAACAATAAAGGAATAAAACATTTAGAAGAATGTATTAAAAGTCCATTTATAGATGAATATAATAATGTAAGAGGAGTTGTTGGAATAATTAGAGATATATCTAAACAAAAAGAGTTTGAAAAGCGAATGAAGCGAAAAGAAGAGGTAATCAGGGAGATATTCGACAACATTCAAGATGCAATAATATTTAGCTCTAAAGAAGAGATATTATATGCAAACGAAGCTTATGAAAGATTAACTGGATTAAATTATAATAAGGTAAAAGGTTATAATAGCATAGAAATTTTAAAACAATGTATATACGATGAAGATAAGTGGATTTTAGATAATTATGATTATAAAAATGAATTTGAATGTAAATTTAGAATAATAAAATCAGATAATAAAATAAAATGGATTTGGTTTAAGGCAAATCCAATTAAAAATGAAAGTGGAAAAATTGTTAGGAGAGTAGAAGTTTTAACAGATATTACATTTGAAAAAAAACAACAGTTAGAATTAGAAGAATTAAGAACAGAATTTTTTGCTAATTTATCTCATGAATTTAGAACTCCAATAAATTTAATGTCTAGTGCAATACAGATATTAATGTTAAAATTGCAACACGATCAGGTAGAAGATAAAGAAAAATATATGGAGTATATATTTATATGTAAAAAGAATATTTTTAGATTATTAAAGTTAATAAATAATTTAACAGATTCAACAAAACTAAGTGCAGGATATCTTGAATATACTCCTGAAAACTATGATATAGTAAATTTTATTGAGGATATTTGTTTATCAGTTGCAGAATTTGCTAAAAATCATGAAATAAATGTGATATTTGATACTGAAATAGAAGAAAAAATTATAAGTTTTGACTTAGAAAAGATGGAAAGAATAATGCTAAATTTACTTTCAAATTCAATAAAGTTTGGGAAAAAGGGTGGTAATATAACTGTACTAATACAAGAGGGTAAAGACTTTATAAAAATATCTGTTGAGGATGATGGGTTAGGAATACCTAAAGATAAAATTGATTTTATTTTTGATAGGTTTAAAAATATTAACAACAGACTTACTAAAGTCAATGAAGGAAGTGGCATAGGTCTTTATATAGTAAAAGCATTAGTGGAACTCCATAATGGGAAAATAGAAGTTGATACAGAATTTGGAGTAGGTTCAAAATTTACTATTACGATACCAAACTTATTAAATGAATATAGTGATGAAGCATATGAATTATATAAATCTAAAAAATTCTCACTCAGTAAGATGGATGTAGAATTTTCGGATATATATATTAATTAATTAATTAAAAATAATTGACATATTTAAGCTAAAGCAATAATATGAAGTGAGGATAAAAAAATAACTGTTAGGTGAGGTTCCTATAAAGAAATATGCTACTGCCCAGAAAAATCGAGAGATTCCAACGGGTTAGCAGAAGTTATCGATAAGGTAATTTTTAATGTAGCTGGCTAGTTTGTCTACGCTTTATAGTGCCAAAGCTCCACAGATAGAGAGTTATAGGACTTTTTAGTGTGAGCTAAAAAGTCTTTTATAGTTTGTTTCTAATTTTATTTTAAGAAAGTGTGGTGGTATAAATGGAATCTGGTCCTCATAGTCAGACGTGTTCTAGGGAAAGATATATTAAGCTAGAGGAAGATAGTACGGACATTTATATCACGATTTCCTTTAGCAAATAAGGGAGGAAAAACATGAATATTGAAATAGATAAGGAGAATTTAAAAGAATTTTTACTTTACTCATCATTAGAAGAGATAAATGAAAATATTGAAGATATTCATCCAGCTGATATTTTAGATGTTATACATGAGAATGAAGAATTAATTTGGGATATATTAGGCAAAATACCAGAGTGGATGATAGCACAAATTATAGATGAAGAAGAAGATGACGATAAGAAATTTGAAATATTAAATAAGTTTCCAGAAAGTAAACAAAGAAAAATTGTTGAAGATATGTCATCAGATGAATTAGCAGACTTGTTAGGTACATTAGATGAAGAACAAAGTAATAAACTCTTAGGTATAATGCCCAAAGAAGATGCAGAAGATGTAAGACAACTGTTAACATATGATCCAGATACTGCTGGTGGAATAATGGCAACGGAGTTCATATCAATTAATGAAAGTATGTGTGTAAAAGAAACATTAAAATATCTTCAAGAAGTAGCTCCGGATGCAGAAACAGCATATTATATGTATGTTATAGATAATAATGAGATGTTAAAAGGTGTTGTTTCTTTAAGAGAAATTGTTGTAAGCCCTTTTGATACTCCAATTTCAGAAATAATAAATACCAATGTAATAAGCTTAACTTATGATATGGATCAAGAAGAAGTTGCACATATGTTCGAGAAGTATGGATTCTTACTTATGCCAGTTGTTGACCATAATGATAAGATGCTTGGGATAGTTACCGTTGATGATATTATGGAAATATTAAGAGATGAAACAACAGAAGATATTCACCGTCTTGCAGGTATGGATGAAGGTGAAAAAGTAAATGGCACTATGATTGAATCAGTTAAAAGTAGACTTCCATGGTTATTTGTAAATTTAGTAACAGCAATTATAGCATCAAGTGTAGTAAATTTATTTCAAGGAACAATTAGCGAAGTTGTTATTTTAGCTACATTTATGCCTATTGTTGCTGGAATGGGTGGTAATGCAGGAACACAAACATTAACACTTATTGTAAGAGGTATTGCATTAGGAGAATTAACTGGAGAAAATTCAAGGAAAATATTTTTTAAAGAGTTAGGTGTGGGATTTACTAATGGGATTTCAGTTGGTCTAGTAGCTGCATTGATTGGAATGATTTGGGCAGGAAAGCCTATTTTTGGATTAGTACTTGGCACAGCTATGATATTAAATATGACAGCAGCGACAACAGCAGGTTTTTTAGTTCCAGTTATACTTAAAAAATTAAAAGTAGATCCAGCTTTAGCATCAGCTGTATTTGTTACAACATGTACAGATGTTTTAGGATTCTTTTTCTTTTTAGGATTATCAACAGTATTTATACAATATTTAATATAAAATATGGAAAATGAAAGTTTTGATATAAAACTTTCTTTTTTTTATATTAAAAACACATTGTTTAATTTTCTATTAGATTTGCAGAGAAAATTAGTTGAAAACAATATAAAAACGTAGTTTTTATATATTTGTATTTTAAATATTAGGAATGAAATGAGTAATATTCACCATAACTTTTCACTCTTCACTCTTACTTCTTATTTGGTTTTAAATGAAAAAAGAAATAAACTGTAAGCTTAATAATATCATTTGAGAAAAACATTACTTTAAATTTGAAATTGGAACCCTATAAGTGAAATTAATATTAATTTTCAATTTAGCACTAATTATAGTAAAATAGGCTTATAAAATCTTTATTGGGATGAGGAGGGGGAAATGAATAAAATATTGAAAAAGTCTATTGGTAATATAGTTAAGGCAACATATAAAATAGGTGCTTTAAAAAGTCGCAAAACAGGTATTAAATTAGTTTCAAAAGAAGCTTTGTATGGTATAAAAATAGCGACTAAAGTTAATAAAATAAAGAGAAGTTTAAAATAGGGAGAGAGAAAAGTGAAGGTTGGAAAAATAATTTTTAATTTAGTTGTAATTTTACTGCTGTGTGCAGGTATAGCAATGGTTGGAATTGGTATTAACAATAAGTCTAAAACACAGAAAGCTCAAAATGAATATAAAGAGGCTTTTGAGAAGGGTGTGGATGAAGGAAAGGTACAAGATGAAAGTATTATTTGTATGTTAGAAATACCTAAAATTAATCTAAGTGTTGTTGTAAGAGAAGGAACTGAAGATGGAACTTTAGCATATGCAGTAGGGCATTTTGAAGATACAGCTATGCCAGGTGAAAAAGGAAATTTTGCAGTGGCAGGACATAGAAATTACACAACAGGAGAATTCTTTTTAAAAATTAATGAACTAGTTAAAGGTGATGAGATTAAAGTTACAACATATGAAAATAACTACACATACATAGTAACAGATAGTGAAACTGTAGCACCTAATAATATGGATGTGTTAAAAGAAACAGAAGGTGCAACTATAACATTAGTAACATGTAATGATGACGGAAGTGAAAGATTAATAGTTAGAGGAAATTTAAAATAGGTTAAGAGATTAAGTTGGAAAATGATAAAAACAAAAGAAAGGAGTTATAAATGGAAGAGAATTTAGGCGATTTTGTTCATTTGCATGTTCATACAGGATATAGTCTTTTAGATGGTTCAGGAAAGATTGATAAGCTAGTAAAAAGAGCTAAGGAATTAGGTATGAAGAGTTTAGCAATAACTGACCATGGTGTGATGTATGGATGTGTGGATTTTTATAAAGCTGCAAAAGATGTTGGGATTAAGCCTATTATTGGATGTGAAATATATGTATCATCAAATTCAATGTTCATTAAAGATAATAGAACAGAGAATAAGACCAATCATTTAGTTTTACTTGTGAAAAATGAAAAAGGTTATGAAAATCTAATGGAAATAGTTTCAAAAGCATCAATAGAAGGATTTTATTATAAACCTAGAGTTGATCATGAGTTTTTAGAAAGTCATAGCGAAGGATTAATTGCATTAAGTGCATGTTTAGGTGGGGAAGTACAATCACACTTATTAAAAAATAATAAAGAAAAAGCAAAAGAAGCGGCATTAAGGTTTAAAAAAATCTTTAAAGAGGGATTTTACCTAGAGCTTCAATATCATAACTTACAAGAACAATTAAAAGTAAATGAGATGCTTATAGAACTTTCGAAAGAATGTGATATACCACTTGTATGTACAAATGATGTGCATTACATAAATGAAAAAGATGCTAAATCCCATGATGTACTACTTTGTATACAGACAGGAAAAGTAGTTGAAGATAAAGATAGGATGAGATATCCTTCTAATCAATTCTATTTAAAATCTCCAGATGAAATGAAAAAAGTATTTGGATATATACCAGAGGCATTAGAAAATACAGTTAAAATAGCTGAGGAATGCAATTTTGATTATGAATTTCATAAGTCAAAGCTCCCAAAGTTTCCATTGCCAGAAGGTACTGATGCATATGAGTATTTAAAAAAGGAATGTTATGTTGGATTAATAGAACGATATGATTCCTTTAAGGAACTTAGAGGAAGAGAATATGATTTTGATGCTGTATTAAAAATTGGAGCAGAAAATTCTGAAGCAAAAAACCTTATTGACAGACTTGAATATGAGCTTGGCATAATAAAACAAATGGGATATGTAGATTATTTCTTAATTGTTTGGGATTTTATAAAATATGCAAATGATAATGGAGTGCCAACAGGACCAGGACGGGGCTCGGCTGCAGGAGCAATAGTAGCATATACTTTAGGAATAACTAAAATTGATCCAATTAAATATGGATTGATATTTGAAAGATTTTTAAACCCAGAAAGAGTTAGTATGCCAGATATTGATTCGGATTTTTGCTATGAAGGAAGACAAAAAGTTATAGATTATGTTGTTGAAAAGTATGGAAAAAACAATGTATCACAAATTATAACTTTTGGAACTATGGCACCTAGAGCAGGAATTAGAGATGTTGGAAGAGCTATGAATTATCCATATGCAGAAGTAGATAGAATAGCCAAAATGATTCCAACAGTTTTAAATATAACTATTGATAAAGCATTAGAGATGAATCCAGAGCTAAAGGAAGCTTATGATAATGAAGAAAGAGTCAAAGAACTTATAGATATAGCTAGAGATTTAGAAGGTCTTCCAAGGCATAGTTCAACACATGCAGCAGGAGTTGTTATAGCATCAAAACCACTTGTAAATTATGTTCCACTTCAAAAAAATGAGGATATGATAGTAACACAATTTACAATGGGTACACTAGAAGAACTTGGACTTTTAAAAATGGATTTCCTTGGTTTAAGAACTTTAACTGTAATGAGAGATTGCTTAAGAATTATAAAGAAAAATAAAGGAATTGATATTGACTTAGACAAGATAGATTTTGACGATCATAATGTATATAAAATGATTGGAGAAGGAAAAACAGTTGGAGTATTTCAATTAGAGTCAGCTGGTATGACAAGTTTCATGAAGGAATTAAAGCCAGATTCACTAGAGGATATCATAGCTGGAATAAGTCTTTATAGACCAGGTCCAATGGCTGAAATTCCTAGATATATAGAGAGTAAGAAAAATCCTGATAATGTTAAATATGAAACTAAAGAGTTAGAAGATATACTTGACGTAACTTATGGAGTTATGGTTTACCAGGAACAGGTAATGGAAATAGTTAGAAAGTTAGGTGGGTATTCTTTAGGTAGAAGTGATATGGTTAGAAGAGCCATGTCTAAGAAAAAACATAAAGTAATGGAAGAAGAGCGAAAAAACTTTATTTATGGAATTGTAGATGAAGATGGAAACATAGAAGTACCAGGATGTATTAGAAATGGAATATCTGAAGATGCAGCTAATCGAATATTTGACCAAATGATGGATTTTGCTTCTTATGCATTTAATAAGAGTCACGCAGCATCATATGCTGTAGTTGGATATCAAACTGCATATTTAATGAGATATTATCCAGCAGAATTTATTGCAGCTATGCTAAATTCAGTTAAGGGGATAAGTGAAAAGGTTGCATTTTATATTAGATTTGCAAATCAACTAGGTATAGATGTATTTCCACCAGATATAAACGAAAGTTATTCTGAGTTTACTGTTAATGAAAATAGTATAAGGTTTGGACTTTCTGCTATAAAAAACGTAGGAGACAATGTTATAAAATCAATAGTTCAGGATAGAGAACAAAAAGGTAAGTTTGTAGGATTGATGGATTTTTGCAATAAAATAGATACATCTATAGTTAATAAAAGAGCAGTAGAGAGTCTAATAAAAGCAGGTGCTTTTGATTCATTAGGAATATATCGTTCAAAACTATCAGCTGTGTTTGAAAGAGTATTGGAAGGTATAAACAATGAAAGAAAAAGAAATGTAAAAGGGCAATTAAGCTTGTTTAATGATATTTTGGAAGATGATAAGCCGGAGGAAGTTGAATTCCCTAATATAAAAGAATTCAATAAAAGGGCATTACTGGCTATGGAAAAAGAAATGACAGGAATATACCTTACAGGACATCCATTAGATGATTACGAAAATTCATTGAAAATGCAAACAAGTCATAAAATATCTGATTTGCTTAAAGATGAGGCTTTGGAAGAAGAAGCTTTAGATGATGAAGTTGAAATACAAGAAAGTAATATGAAAGTAAATGATGGAGATAAAGTTGTAGTTGGTGGGTTAATATCAACAGTAAGTAGAAAAATAACAAAAAATAATACAATGATGGCATTTTTGACGTTAGAAGATATATATGGCTCTATAGAAGTTGTTGTATTTCCCAAAACCTTTGATAAATGTAGAAATATGATAAATGAAGATGAAGTAGTTCTAATTAAGGGAAGAGTAGCAGTAAGAGAAGATGAACAAAATAAGATTTTGTGTGAAGAAATAACACCATTAATTAATATAGGAAAAGATAAAATCTATATATTAATTGAGAATAAGGATAAATTAAAAGATACAACTTCACTTATAAAGCAGGAATTTATAGGTGCTAGAGGGAATACTCCTGTATACTTATGCACTGCAAGTGATAGGAAATCTTATTTATTAGATAAGAGTTATTGGTTGGAAAATGAATATGACACATTAATTTTACTTAAACAATTATTTGGTGAGAATAATGTAAAAATAATAGAAGGCAAATAAAAAACTCAAATATAGAGGTGAATGAATTATTTCATTCGCCTCTATATTTTTGAGGACATATTAAATATTTAAATATGTATAATTAAATACTTGATTTATAAAATTGTAAGGTTTAAAATTAAGTCAAAGGTAGAAAAAGGAAAAAATTCAAAATAAATATATTTGTATAATCATAAAATAATATTAATTCAATATACATTTAGTAAGCATAGATATATAATTAACTTTAAATTTATAGAGTTTATACTTAACTTTTATGCACTTATGTTAATGTATTTATTAAAAATATTTTATTCAAGTAAAAGTTTACAAGACATTTAAAATCACATATTATGAATGCACTTAAAAATATTTCTAAAATTTTACACTAAATTATTTAAATTTTAAAATAAACTCCTAATTTAAATTAATATATATCTTTGTAAAATATATTATTCTAAGAAATTATATATTTCATGGAATCAATATTAAAAAGGGGGAGAGTATTTTTATGAATGCAGTAGTTTTATTGTTAGGAGCAGTAGTTATATTCATTATTGCTTATGTAACTTATGGAGCATGGTTAGGAAAAAAATGGGGCATTGATCTAAAGAGACAAACGCCAGCACATACTAAATTTGACAATGTTGATTATGTACCAGCAGATGCGAGAATATTATTGGGTCATCACTTTTCATCAATAGCTGGAGCAGGGCCAATAACAGGACCAATAGTAGCAGCGGTTTTTGGTTGGTTACCAGTATACTTGTGGATATTAGTAGGTAGTATATTTGTTGGAGGAGTTCATGATTATGGTGCATTATTTGCATCAATAAGGCATGAGGGTAAAAGTATTGGAGAGATTATAAAAGATACGTTGGGTAAAAAAGGAAAATTACTATTTAATATATTTGCATGGGCAACATTAATATTAGTTGTTGCGGCATTTACAGATATTTGTGCAGGATCATTTGCTTATGATGCTGCAAAACCTGAAAATTTAGCAGGTGCTCAAGCTGGAACTGCATCAATGCTTTTTATAGTGCTTGCAATAGGTTTTGGATATTTTGTAAATAAAAAAGGCAAAGGTGTAGGGGTATCCACTGTTGTTGGAGTAATACTTTTATTCTTATGTGTATGGATTGGGTACATGTTCCCAGTTATAAAACTAGGGAAAGGTGCTTGGATGATAATATTAATAATATATATAGCAGCAGCATCAATAATGCCAGTGTGGATATTATTACAACCTAGAGATTATTTATGTTCATTCTTACTATATGCAATGCTAATTGGTGGAATTATAGGTATATTTGTAAGTCATCCAAGTTTAGAAATAGCATCATTTACAGGATTTACAAATGTTAGAGGAGAGACATTATTTCCATTCTTGTTTGTAACAGTTGCATGTGGAGCAGTTTCAGGTTTCCATTCATTAATTGGATCAGGAACTTCTTCTAAACAGATAGATAAAGAAGGCGATGCAAGACTTATAGGATATGGTGCAATGCTAATAGAAGGTATTGTAGCAGTAGTTGCTCTTATAGCAGTTGGAGCATTTGCAAAAACAGAAGGTGCACCGGCAACAGTATTTGCAAATGGATTAGCAAGTTTTATGAATGGATTTGGAGTACCTGTTGATGTAGGTAGAGTATTTGTACTTTTAACATTTTCAGCTTTTGCATTAACAAGTTTAGACTCAGCAACAAGAATTGGTAGGTATATATTCCAAGAAACTTTTGAAGAAACAAAAGGTGAATTGAAGAAAACATGTACTAATAAGTGGTTTGCAACAATAATTACAGTTGTAGCAGCAGGACTTTTAACAGTTTGTGGTTATGAAAAAATTTGGCCAATATTTGGTTCTGCCAATCAACTATTAGCTGCTCTAGCACTTTTAGCATTAAGTGCATGGTTATTAAAAATGGGAAGAAGTTATGTAATGGCAATAGTTCCTATGGTATTTATGTTTATTGTAACAATTACAGCTTTAGTTATACTTATCTATAAAAACTTATTTGCTGGTGGAACTATAGTATTAGGAATATTGGGGCTATTATTATTAGTAGTAGCAATACTTTTACTAATAGAAGCATATAATCAACTAATAAAAAATAAGAATAAATCAACAACAAAACAAGCGTAAAATCAAATATAAAAGTATATATAAAGAGAACTTTTGATTTAAGTTCTCTTTTATTAATATAGGGTTCAAATCTCAAATTTTAAATAATAGCTTTTTCAAATGATACTACTAATATTACAGTTAATTCAAATTATTGTATCTAGAACCAATTACTGATTAACAGTTAACAATTAACAATTATGGTATATATTATTAACTTCGTTCTTAATATTTATGAATAAAAGTTCATAAAAACTAAGTTTTTATATAATCTTTAATTAATTTGTTCTACAAATTATTTTAAAAATTCCTTAAAAAAACTGAGCTTTCAGTTTTATCCTTCATTGTTAATTGTTAATTTTTTTACTATATTTTAAATTGCTTTTGCTCAATTGGAATAAGAGTAATTTATGGGAGGGGAAAATGATGAATAATAGTGATGAATATATTGAAAAATTAAGTAAAAAATATGAAAGGAATTTCAAGATTTATAAGGATGAAGTTATAGAAAATAAGAAAATAAATTTGTATGCAAGTTATAAAAATATAGCAGGAAGAACTTTTATAACTAAAAATGATGTTATAGATAGATATGAGATTAATGAGCATTGTTTAATAAAGAAGTTTGACAATATAAACAAAGATATTTTAATGGATTTTTGGGAATATGGAAAGAAGCTTACAGAGGTTTTAGTAAAACCTCATAGTGAACATAAGAGTAGTGATATAACATTAGTGATGATATGCAATGAAAGTCCTAGAGAAGATGAAATAAAGGCTATAAAAAGATTAAAGTATAGTAAGTTATATAAATTATCTTTTTATGGAAGTAGTCAAGTTAATTTAATTCTTGTAGATATAAATAATAAGAAAGTTTACAGTAGTAAAATGGCTAAGAACTTGAAAAAGGTTTATGCTCCTGAAGTTGTTTCAGTGATATAGGGTTCCAAGTTCAAATTTAAAGTAATGTCTTTCTCAAATGATATTATTAAGCTTACAGTTTATTTTTATATTTGGAACCAAGTAAGAATTAAGAGTGAAAAGTTATAGTTGATATTACTCACTTCGTTCCTAATATCTAAAAATGGAAATGCTTAAAAACTACGTTTTTATATTGTTTTCAACTAATTTGCTCTGCAAATTTGATAAAAAATTATTCTTTAAAATTGGAAATACAATTTTTATATTCACTATAAACTGTCAATTGATAAATTATATTAAATTAAAAATAAGGAATAAAATAAAAGTATCATTTTTTTATAGTCTTGTGATAATTTATATAGTGAATTATTTAAAAATATAAATGTAAAACTTAAAATGTAGTGTAAAACAAAGTTTATTCTTTTAAAATTAAAGATGAAACACTATAAAAAAGTATTTATATTATTAGTATTGGAAACTATAATTAATAAAAAGTAAACTTTTATGTTAAAAATAGATGAAACTCATTGATAAAAATACAAAATTTGCTTACTATTTATAATATAAAGTAATTTTACAAATTTAAGGTTCACATTGAAATCTTATAGTGTAGGTGAAGTATAGGAGGTTTTTTATGAAAACAATAGGCGTTTTAACAAGTGGCGGCGATTCACCCGCAATGAATGCTGCTATACGAGCAGTTGTAAGAATGGGAACAGATAATAATTTAAGAATATTAGGTGTTCAAAATGGATATAACGGACTTGTAGAAGGGAATATTATTGAATTAGATAGAAATTCAGTAGCAGATATAATTCATAGAGGTGGAACAATACTTAAAACCGCAAGAAGTGAAGAATTTAAAACCCTTGAAGGCAGAGAAAGAGCTAAAAAGGTTATGGATGTTTTTAAGATGGATGCGCTTGTTGTTATAGGTGGGGATGGTTCATTTAAAGGAGCGGAACTTTTAAGTGAACTAGGTGTTCAAGTTATAGGGATTCCAGGAACTATAGACAATGATTTAGCTTATACAGATTATACAATAGGATTCGATACAGCACTTAATACTATATTAGATTGTATAAATAAAATAAGAGATACATCAACATCTCATCAAAGAATTAGTATAGTAGAAGTTATGGGCAGAGAATGTGGAGATTTGGCATTATTTGCAGGCATAGCAGGTGGAGCTGAAAATGTAATTATACCAGAAGTAGAATTTAGTTTTGATGAAATATGTGCATCAATATTTGAAGGGAAAACTAAAGGTAAAGTCCACAATTTAATAATATTAGCTGAAGGTGTGGCTAAAAATATAGGTGGAGCAGAAACACTAGCAAAACAGTTAGAAGATGTGACAGGAATTGAATGTAGAGCAACGGTACTTGGATATATACAAAGAGGTGGAAATCCTAGTGCATTTGATAGAATTTTAGCATCTAAATTAGGTGCAAGAGCAATTGAATTACTAATTGATGGGAAAACAGCAAGGGCAGTTGGAATGAAAAATGGAGAAGTTATGGATATAGATATAAAAGATGCATTAGCAATGGAAAAGGATTTTGACCAAAAGTTATATTATATATCTAGAGCTTTATCCTATTAAAAATATATTTTATTAAAATAAATAATAACTGGGGTGAAAAAATGAAAAATATAGAGGGCTATACAGAAGAAGAACAAGTTGTAGAGAGGATGAAACGTATGAAAAAGACAAAAATAGTGTGTACAATAGGACCAACTACAGATGACAAAGAAATAATAAAAGAACTTATGAAAAATGGAATGAATGCAGCTAGACTTAATTTTTCACATGGAAGTCATGAAGAACATAAAAATAGAATTGACATGATAAAGGAAGCTAGAAAAGAATTAAAAAAACACATAGCTATAGTATTAGATACTAAAGGCCCTGAAATTAGAACTCATAAATTCGAAAATGATACAGTAGAACTTGTACAGGGAACAGAATTCTCTATATATTGTGGAGAAGAGATTTTAGGGGATGAAACTAAATGTTCAGTAACATATAGTAATTTAAATGAAGATATTGAGCCTAAAGATATAATTTTAATAAATGATGGATTAGTAGCTTTAGAAGTTGTAGAATTAGAAGATAAAGTTATAAAAACCATTGTTAAAAATTCAGGTGTTATAGGAAATAATAAAGGTATAAATGTACCTAATGTAGCAATAAATTTACCTGCTCTTACAGAAAAAGATGTTTCAGATTTAAAATTTGGTGCTGCCAATGAAGTTGATATTGTAGCTGCATCTTTCATAAGAAAAGCATCTGATGTATTAGATATAAGAAAAGTTTTGGCTAAAAATGGAGGAGAATCTATACAAATATTCTCTAAAATTGAAAATAGACAGGGTGTTAATAATATAGATGAAATAATAAAATTCTCAGATGGAATAATGGTAGCAAGAGGAGATCTAGGTGTTGAGATTCCAGCAGAAGAAGTGCCAGTAGTTCAAAAAATGATTATAGAAAAATGTAATATAGCTGGAAAACCAGTAATTACAGCTACTCAAATGTTAGATTCTATGATAAGAAATCCAAGACCGACTAGAGCAGAAGCATCAGATGTTGCAAATGCTATATTTGATGGAACTGATGCAATAATGTTAAGTGGTGAAACTGCTAATGGAAAGTATCCAATAGAAGTTGTAAAGACAATGGCTAATATAGCTAAAACAGCAGAAAAACACATAAATTATGACTCAAAATTATACCATAGTAGAAAAAGTCATATTCCAAATGTTTCAAATGCAATAAGTTTAGCAACATGTACAACAGCAATAGAATTAAATGCAGCAGCAATAATAACAGCAACACAAAGTGGCCATACAACTAAGCAAGTTTCTAAATATAGACCACAATGTCCAATTATAGCAGTAACTCCAAGTGAGAAAGTTGCAAGAAGTTTGGCTTTAAATTGGGGTGTATATTCAATAACAACAGAAAAAGTAGATAATACAGATGAACTTATGGATAAATGTGCAAAAGTTTCATTAGATGCAGGATATGTAAAAAGAGGAGATCTTGTTGTAATGGTAGCTGGAGTTCCAGCAAACTTTGTGGGAAGTACTAATATGATGAAAGTTCATATTATTGGAGATATATTATTACAAGGAATTGGAACAATTGAAAAAACATCATATGGAACAGCTTTCTATGCAGAAAATGCTAAAGATGCACAAGATAATATGCCATCAGGAAGCATTTTAGTTGTAAATAGATTAGGACGAGAATATATTGATTTAATAGATAAAGCTGAAGCTATAATAGTAGAAGAAGATGAAATGAGTTCAAGTGTAATAATAGAATGTACATCTAAAGATATTCCTATAATATACAATTCAGCAGATGCAAAATCAATAATAAAAACAGGTTCATTTATAACTATTCACTCTAAAAAGGGTGTTGGAATAGTTTATAGCGGAAAAGCAAATGTAAGTAAATAAAAAAAATAAATAAAAATTAAAATAATAGGTTTTCAAACTAAATTTTTTTTAGTATAATAATACTTTATAGGTTATCCATAAAATTTTTATACATGAATAATAGTGTAAAAAGATGGATAAAATTAAGAGGAATATGTTTGGCAACTGATTTATTTATTATTGACACCCTTAGGGGTGTTCTTTTTTGTGTAAATTTATAAGTTTTCATAATAATGCTGTTTACATATTCTTTGTATAATATATATAATAATGTTGTATATATGTAAATTTTTTGTTAAGAAAATGGGAAAACAAACGAAAAAAGTATATATAAGTATACATTTACATTTAATTTAAAGTGTTATTATGTGTATATTGGGGGGGTTTTTATGAGAAAAGCAAATATTAAAAATAATGAAAGAAGTATAGCATCAAAACTATTAATAAGTTTTATTGTAGTTACATTTGTAATATGTAGCTCATTAAGTCTAATATCTGGAATTATATCATCTAAAGCATTACATAATCTATTAAATATATCATTGCCAGAAACAACAGAGATGTGTTCATCATACATAGAGCAAATTATAAAAAGTGATAAAAGAGTAGTAGAAAATATTGCATTAGAAAATGATATAAAAAATAGTAGAGTTTCAATAGAACAAAAGATAAAAATTTTAGAAAATTATTTAGAGCCTAATAATTTTTTTAGAATAGGAATAGCAGACAAAAATGGAAATGGTGTTTTCAATGATAGTAAATTAAATGTATCTGAAAGAGAGTATTTTAAAGAGGCATTAAAAGGAAAAACAACAATTAGTACACCTATGCCAAGTATTAATGAAAAAGATAATGGTGCAGTAATAATTGGGTATGCTACACCAATAAAAGATGAAAAAGGGAATGTGGATAGTGTATTAATGGCAATAAGTGATGCATCAGTATTTAGCGACATAGTAAAAAATATAAATTTAGGTAAAGGTGGAGAAGCTTTTGTAGTTAATAGTACAGGACAGGTTGTAGCAGATAAAGATATTGAATTGGTCGGCAAACTTAATTTAAAAGAAGAATGTGAAAAAAATCCAAAATTTAAAGATCTTAAAGATCCATTAAATAGAATGTTATCTGAAGAAAATGGTATTGAGGAATATGGAAAAGGAACAGGAGCTATATTTTTAAGTTTTGAAAATATTAAAGATACAGATTGGACTGTAGGTATTCAAATGGAGAAAGGTGAAATTTTAAAAGACTTAAAAAATATGCAATTGTATATATCCATAGTAGCTTTAACATGTTTAGTACTAGGCAGTTTAATTATATTTTATCAAATAAGACCAATAGGTAAAATGTTAAAAGAAGCAACAAATACATTAGATACACTTGCTAATGGAGATATGACTGTAGAAGTAAAAAACAATTTAGTTAATAGAAAAGATGAAATTGGATTAATGGCTAAGGCTATGAAAAATATGCAACAATCCATTAATTTAGCAATAAGTACGGTAAAAGAAAATGCAGATATGATAGATTCATACAGTGAAAATTTAGCTAGTGTATCAGAAGAAATGTCAAGCTCAACAGATTCAGTAGCAATCTCTATACAAGATGTTGCAAAAGGAACAGAAAGTCAATCTGAAGACATGAATAGCATGGTAACAATGTTTGATGATTTTAATACAAGTATAGAAGAAGTTATGAGATCTATTAGAGAAATAGGAAAAGAAAATAGAAATATTTATGATTTATCAGAAAAAAATAATACAGATATGAATAGAGTTGTTATATCTGTAAAAAATGTAAATGAAGCATTTGAAAACCTAGTAAATAAAGTTAATTCAGTTGAAGGTAACATGAATAAGATAAATGAAATTATAACGGTTATGAATAGTATATCAGAGCAAACTAACTTACTAGCATTAAATGCTGCAATTGAAGCTGCGCGTGTAGGTGAAGAAGGCAGAGGTTTTGCTGTTGTTGCAGATGAAATAAGAAAACTTGCAGAACAAAGTAAATTATCAGCTAATGATATTACAGAATTGCTTAACACTGTATTTGATGAAACACATATTATGGTTGACACAACTGCTAATGTAAAAAATGAAATAGATTCTCAAGGCGATATAATTAATAATGCTATTGAGACATTTGAAAAAATAAAATACGCAGTTGATGATATGAATCCTAAAATTCAAAATAGTGAAGCTATGGGAAACATTATAATTCAAAAGAAAGATGAAATAAGTAATAAAGTACAAAATGTTATGTCAGTGTCAGAAGAAGTATCAGCATCATCAGAAGAAATAGCAGCTATATCAGAAGAAATGAATGCTTCATCAGAAGAAGTAGCAAGCTCAGCTTTAAAATTGACAGAAATGACAAAAAGTATGAAGGATGAAATAAATAAATTTAAAATACAATAGCATATATAGAAAATATTATTATATAAAAAGAGAGAATTTACTAAAAGGTTCTCTCTTTTTATTATTTATTTATATTAATTAAATTTCATATAGTTCATTTATTCTACATTTAATTTGAATATATAACTTTTAAAAGAAAAAAAGTATAAAAATTTTAATAAAAGTAAAATTAAACTAAAATTAAAGGAAAAGTATAAAATAATAAATATTCCATACGAGAATTAATATGTCAATGTTCATGACGTTAAGAAAATTATATTTTTAAATTATGTTTTTTTAATGTGATGAATATTATGGTGATAAATTATAAAGTAATTATGGAGGAATTAGAATGAAAAAAATTTTTGAAATGAGCTCAAAAAGCATTGGTTCAAAGCTAATTGCTACATTTATTGGTATTATACTTTTAATATCGTTATTGTTAGCAGCTATATCAATATATGTATCGGAGAGAGCTTTAGAAGACTTGTTAGGGGATACATTACCACAAACAACTAATATGTGTGCAAATTATATATATGAAAATATAGAAACTAGTTCGCTGGTAATAGAAAATATAGCATTACAAGATAGGATAATGGACGATAATATATCAAATAAAGAAAAAGTTAAAATTTTAGAGTCAAACATTGAAGTGAATGGATTTTTAAGATTAGGTATTGCAGACAAAGAAGGTAATGTTATTTTCAATAATAGTAGCACTAATATTAAGGAAAGAGAATATTTTAAAGATGCTATGAATGGAAAAACAGTAATAAGCAATCCTATGAAAAGTGTAAATGAAATAGATAATGGAAAATTAATTAGTGTATATGCAACTCCTATTAAAAATTCAAAAGGAGAAGTTCATAGTGTTATAGTAGCAGTTAAAGAAGCAAATGTATTTAGTGATACTGTAAAAAACATAGAAATTGGAGGATGTTCAGAGGCATATATAATAGATAATAGTGGTGAAGTGATAGCATCAAAAAATGAAAGTGATGTTGGCAATTTAAATTTAAATGATGAAGTATCTGCTGGTGGCAAATTTGAAGGATTCAAAGAATCATTAGAAAATATGATTAAAAATGAACAAGGTATAGAAATATATAAAAATAAAAGTGGAGAGAGTATATATTTAGCATATCATAATATTCCACAAACAAATTGGACATTGGGAGTGGAAATCAGTAAAAATGAAATTTTAAAGTCAGTAACAATTATTAAAATTGTTTCAATAATAGTATCTTTAATATGTGCTACATTAGGTGGATTAGTTGTATTTTATCAAGTTAGAGGTATAAGCAAGGCATTAAAAAAATCAACTAGTTTTATTGATAATATGTCTAAAGGTGATATGACAGCTGAATTTGATGAGAAGTTAATAGTGAGAAGTGATGAAATTGGAATAATGACTAAAGCCATGAAAAATATGCAACAATCAATAAATTCTGCTATAAGTACTGTAAAAGAAAATGCAGATATGATAGATTCATATAGTGAAAATTTAGCTAGTGTATCAGAAGAAATGTCAAGTTCAACAGATTCAGTAGCAAATTCTATACAAGATGTTGCAAAAGGAACAGAAAGTCAATCTGAAGACATGAATAGCATGGTAACAATGTTTGATGACTTTAACACAAGTATAGAGGAAGTTATGAACTCTATTAGAGAAATAGGAGAGGAAAATAAAAATATTTACGATTTGTCAGAAAAAAATAATACAGATATGAATAGAGTTGTTATATCTGTGAAAAATGTAAATGAAGCATTTGAAAATCTGGTAAATAAAGTTAATTCTGTTGAAGGAAATATGAATAAGATAAATGAAATTATAACAGTGATGAATAGTATATCAGAGCAAACTAATTTACTAGCATTAAATGCTGCAATTGAGGCTGCACGTGTAGGTGAAGAAGGAAGAGGTTTTGCTGTTGTTGCAGATGAGATAAGAAAACTTGCGGAACAAAGTAAATTGTCTGCTAATGATATAACTGGATTACTTAATACTGTATTTGATGAAACACATATTATGGTTGATACAACTGCAAAAGTGAAAAATGAAATAGATTCTCAAGGAGATATAATTAATAATGCTATTGAGACATTTGAAAAAATAAAGGATGCAGTGGATGAAATGAACCCTAAAATTCAAAATAGTGAAGCTATGGGTAATGTTATAATTGAAAAGAAGAATGAAATAAGCAATAAAGTTCAAAATGTTATGTCGGTATCAGAAGAGGTTTCAGCATCATCAGAAGAAATAGCAGCTATATCAGAAGAAATGAATGCTTCATCTGAAGAAGTAGCGAGTTCAGCGATGAAATTAACAGAAATGACAAAAGAAATGAAAGAAGAAGTTAATAAATTTAAAATAAAATAAAATAAATGTAGAAAAATGCTATTAAATAAAATTATTTAATAGCATTTTTTATACATAAAATATTCCTATTTTCACACAATATATCTATATAAGAAAATTAAACATTAAATTTATTTTAGTGCTTTAATGAAATATTTAATGAAATAGGATGTGATTTTATGAGTGGAACACTAAGTTGCACAGCACGAAATTGTCTATATAATGGAAATGGTTTATGTACAGCTAACACCATTAAAATAAGTGGAAGAGATGCAGAAAGCAGTATATATACTCAATGTGATACTTTTGCAGAACAAGGATTAAGAAATTCTTTATCCAATATATTTAATGTAAATATTGGAGGAGAAATAATGCAAGCATTTAGCAATACATCAATAGAAATGTCACCTCACATACAATGTGATGCTCAAAAATGTATGTACAATATGGGAAACACATGTACTGCAGATTATATATACATAAATGGTCATGCTGCATTATCAAACATAAGAACAGAATGTGAAACCTTTAGGAAATAAACATATTTTAAGGAGCTTGAATTTAGCTCCTTTTTTAGCAGTAAAATTATACTTGTAAATTAATTAAAAGTATAAATCTATCCATTAAATATGAAGTTGTAATGTCAATTAATAATCTTATAGTCAATATATTTAAATTTTATAAAAATAGAGGTGAATTTGAATTATTAATAGAATTTATAATTGAGGCAATGTATAGGGGGATAGCAATATGTTAAAAGAAGTTTATAAAAATATTTACGTAAATGAAATACCATTACCTAAAAATCCATTGAAAGCAATAAAAAGCTATATAATTAAATCAAAGGATACAAATTTAATTATAGATACAGGATTTAATATAGAAGAATGTAGAGATGTATTTTTTAAAGGAATTGAAGAATTAAAGTTGGATTTTAACAAAACAGAATTATTTTTAACTCATTTACATTCGGATCATTCAGGTATGGCATCAGAACTTTTTAAAAAAGGCGTAAAAATTTATGCTAGTGAAAAAGATGGACAACTTATAAATAAAATGACAACTATTGAGTACTGGGAAAACTTTGAAAAAAGAAAAGTTTGTTTTGACCTAGAAAAAGATAATGTTTCATATAGTAATCATCCAGGATACAAATATTGTCCTAGAGAAAAAATGAATTTTACATTTTTAAAAGATGGAGATAAATTGGAGGTTGGGGAATATAATTTTAAAGTTATAGATATATCAGGACATACTCCAGGACAAATTGGACTTTATGATAAGGAACATAAAATATTCTTTTGTGGAGACCATATTTTAGATAGAATAACTCCCAATATAACATTTTGGAATTTTGAAATGGATGCGTTAAAAGTATATTTTGAAAATTTAAACAAAATATATGATTATGATATAAAATATTTATTTACAGCACATAGAAGTGATGTAAGTGATCATAAACAACGAATAAATGAAATTTTTCATCATCATAATGAAAGAATAAATGAGATATTAGACATAGTAAAAAGTGACAAGAAAAGTCCTAGAGATATAGCCACAGAGATGACTTGGGCAATTAGATGTAAAGATTGGGATGATTTTCCGAATTCACAAAAATGGTTTGCAGTAGGGGAAGTAATGGCTCATTTACAATACTTAAAAAATTTAGGTAAGGTAAAAGAAGATATAAATAATAACATAATGTATTATAAAGCTATTTAAAGTAGAAATCAGAATAAATTCTAGCAATTTGTTCTGATTTTTACTTTACTATGCTTTAAAAATAAGTTGTTTTTTGATAAAATAGATAAATGTGAAATTTTAAGAGAAACTAATAATATTATTATATAAATTGAAAAAGTCCTTATTAATGAAAGGTGATTTTTATGAGTAAAGAAAATAAATTTAATAGTACAGTTGAAAAAAATCAAGAATATATAGTTGAGATTGAAAATAATGGACATCAATGTGAAGGTGTAGCAAAGATAGATAATTTTACTGTTTTTATAGACGGTGCATTAAAAGGTGAAAAAGTAAAAATAAAAATAATAAAAGTTAATAAAAATTATGGAGTAGGAAAATTATTAGAGGTTATAGAAAAATCTGATTATAGATCAGAACCAGTATGTGTGACTTATAAAAGATGTGGAGGTTGTAACTTACAACATACAACATATGAATCGCAATTAGAATTTAAAACGGAAAGAGTTAAAGAAGTTTTAAAGAGAATAGGGAAATTAGATGATGTAAAAGTACATAATACTTTAGGTATGGAACATCCATACAATTATAGAAATAAAGTTCAATTACCCGTTGGAAAAAATAAAGATGGTGAAGTTTTAGTAGGATTTTATGCTCCAAGAAGTCATGATATTATAAATATGGAATGCTGCTATATTCAAGATGAAGTTGGAGATAAGGTAATAAGTATAACTAAAGAATGGATAAAAGAATTCAATATACCAACATATAATGAAGAAACTAATACTGGAATAGTTAGACACATAATGATAAGAAAAGGCTTTAAGACAGGTAGTGTAATGGTTGTTATAGTAACTAATGGAAATAAGCTACCTAACAGTGAAGAATTTGTGGATAACATTAGAAAAAATATAGAAAATGTGGATAGTATTATACAAAATATAAATGATAAGAAAACTAATGTTATATTAGGACAAAAATGCAAAGTTTTATATGGAAGTGAAACTATTACTGATTTTATTGGTGAATTTAAATTTAATATATCTCCATTATCATTTTTCCAAGTAAATTCATTACAAACAGAAGTTTTATATAATAAAGCTTTAGAATATGCAGATTTAAAAGGTAATGAAGTAGTATTTGATGCTTACTGTGGGACAGGAACTATATCATTATTTTTATCACAAAAGGCTAAAAGAGTGTATGGGGTAGAGATAATACCACAAGCTATAGAAAATGCAATAAGAAATGCCAAAGAAAATAATGTAAAGAATGCACAATTTATAGTTGGAGAAGCTGAAAAAGAAATACCTAAGTTAATAGAAAATGGTGTTAAAGCAGATGTAGTAGTTGTTGATCCACCAAGAAAAGGTTGTGAAGAAAGCTTATTACATGCAATAGCTAAAATGGCTCCAGAAAAAATTGTTTATGTTTCATGTGATCCAGCAACATTAGCAAGAGATTTAAATATATTAGATACATTAGGTTATAAAACATTAGAAGTACAGCCAGTAGATATGTTTCCACAAACACATCATGTTGAAAATGTAGCAAAGTTAGTAAGAGATATATAAATTAGATATTGTAAATATGAAGTAAGGATTGGGGTGAATTTCCTGATCCTATTTTAAATTGTATCAATTTATTATGAAATACAAGTTAGAACAATTAATGATATGTCTTTTTTAGGTTTTAAAAATAAAGGCAAAAATTTAATTTGAAACACAATAATTTCAAAAAAATATATTAAAACAATATAAATAAATATGAAAATAAGTAAAAATATAGATTTTGAATTAAAGATTATGATGAAAAATGTCGATATTTACACTAAAGTTAAAGTTAAAGTTAAAGTTAAAAGAGGTGTAAAAATGGAAAAAGAGTCGCATTTTAGTTTTGAAAAAATACATAAGGTTAATTATATAACGATAATAGGTATATGTTTACTTATGAGTTTAACAACTATATCTATGAATAACTTTGAAATACGTATAGATGAGTTATTGCCATTCATAATAGTTAGTATACTTTCAACAGCAATATATTTTTTCAAAATAAAGGATATAATAAAAGCAATGTCTTTTAGTTGTATTATTATACTTTCTAATGTAGGATATTTATTATTAGGAAGTTTTAATGAAAAAACTGTTGCAGCAGATATATTAGTTTTTGTTGCAGGAATTATATGTTCAGCATTATATTTTAACAAAAAACTATTAATTATTAATGCAATGATTTTAGATATTTGTATTATAATTATATTCTTTATTAATCCTAGCAGTATTTTAAGTGAGAAATTTTCAATATCAAGTATGTTAAATTTCTTTGCTATATTAAATGGAGTTATAATATTAATTTATTTCCTTACTATTTGGGGAAGTAAGTTGATTGAAGCTGCAAACAAAAAATCTTTAGAAAGTAAAGAACTTATAGAAAAGTTAAATTTAATTCTGATAAATATTAAAGAAAACACTACTAATTTAGATGATAACATAGATGTATTTTCAAAAGATATTATGCTTGTTAATACGAACAGTAATAATATAAATGTTAATATGAGTGAAATAAATAATGGAGTTCAAAACATAGCACATAGTATTTCAGGAATAAATTTAGGAATAAGTAAATCAAGCTCATCATTAGATGAAGTTAGAAATATATCAAACAAAATATATGAAACATCAAATGATATGAGAAAAAATGTTATTAGTGGAGCTAAAGAAATTAAATCAATGAATGATACTATGAAAATGATAAGAAGCTCTGTAAATGTATCACTTGAAACAGTCAATGTATTAAAAGAAAGTATTGATAAGATAAACAATGAAATTAATAATATTTATGAAATATCAGAGCAAACTAATTTACTAGCACTAAATGCAAGTATTGAAGCTGCTAGAGCGGGGGAATATGGAAAAGGATTTTCAATAGTAGCGGAAGAAGTAAAAAAATTAGCTGAAGAGACAAATGATATTGTAAAAAATGTTTATGACATTATTACTGAAATTAATAATAGTACTAAAGATGCTGTTGTTAAAGTAGCTGATGGAAATGTTTCAGCAGAAAAAGGAATAAAAGTTGTAAATAATGTACATGATGCTTTTAGTGAAATAGAGGATTATTTTGAAATAATTAGTAAATATATATATGAAGAACATGCATTTATTGAAAATGTAATAAATAATTTCAATCCTATGAAAAATGAAATTGAAGGTATTGGAAATATTACCGAAGAACATTTAGTGTCTACTGATGAGATTGAAAAATTAATTAATGAACAAGGTGAAAAAATTAATTCAATGACTTTATCAATAGATGAAATTAAATTGTTAAGTAAAAACTTAAAAGAGCTTTCATCTAGCCGATAGTATATAGAGCAAATGCACATTAAAATTTGAGCATTTGCTTTTGTTATATTTTATATAAATTTACATTAATGTTACTATTTAATATAAAAAAGTATAAAATAGAACATGTTATAGTATATACAGTATAAATTTGGCAAAAAAATTGTTTATTAAGTAGAAAGAAAAAAATCTTTTGATATAATAAAAATATAGTTATTGAATTTCAATAGATAAATAAATTTCTATGGTTAATTATAAATTTATGGAGGTTAATTTATGATAAAGATTGCAATCTGCGATGATGAAAAGTGTACATGCTCAGCTATTGAAAATATTGTATTGGAATATGGAGAGGAAAAAAATTTAGAAATAGATACAGAGGTATTTTATTCAGGAGAAAAACTTTGTGATTATTTGGAAAAAAATGATTATTTTGATATAATATTTTTAGATATTGAATTAGAAAACTTGAATGGTGTAGAAGTAGGTCGATTTTTAAGAAATACATTAAAAAATCAAACTACTCAAGTTATTTATATATCTTCCAAGGAAAGTTATGCTATGAAATTATTTAAAATAAGACCTTTAGATTTTCTTATTAAACCTATTGTGGATAAAGAGATAAAAGAAGTATTAAATAGTGCATTTAATTTAATTGATAAAGAAAATGAATTTTTTGATTTTAGTATTAGAAAAGCGTTATATAGAATTCCACTTAAAGAAATTCTGTATTTTACAAGTGAAGGTAAAAAAATAAAGATAGTAACAATGAATGATAAAGAAGAACAATCATTTTATGATAAATTGGAAGATGTAAGAGATAGGTTGCCTAAAGATAAGTTTTTACTTATACATAAATCATATTTAGTTCAGTTTAATTATATTATGGAGTATAAATATGACTGTTTAAAAATGATTAATGGAGATGTACTTAATATTAGTCAATCTAATAGAAAAGAAGTTAGGCTTAAACTTATGAAACATAGAAAGGAGAATAAATAGTGGGAACAGATTGTGAGTTAGTTAATTTAGCATCAAATTTGTTCAGGGTATATGTTATCTATAGATTTGCAGGGGTTTTTTATAATAGAGAATTTATAAATAAAAAGTTAGAGTTAATACTATATTTTATATTTTATATTACAACAAGTGGTATATATGTAATTTTCAATGTTCCACTTTTAAATATTATATCAAATATTGTAGGTTTATTAATAATAGTATCTATTTATAATGACACCATACTAAAAAAAATATTATCAGTTGTATTAATTTATGTTATTAATATGGTGGCTGATAGTTTTATAGTTTTTTTGTTAGGTCAAAACGTTTCCAATGTACATCTTAGTGGTGTAGAAAGCATAATATCTACATTAATTATTTTTATATTGGAGTTAATTGTTGAAAAAATAGTGTCTACTAAAAATCAGTTTGAATTGTTAGCCAAGCATGGCGTTTTTTTAATTGCAATACCAACTATAAGTATTTTTATGATAGCAATTTTAGTTTTTAATTCAACAGAGAAAATGATGATTATTTCAGAGAGTACTTTTATACTATTTATTAATATGGTTATATTCTATCTATATGATTCTATTATAAAATCATATGAAGAAAAGTATTCTAAAGATTTATTAGAGCGTCAATTACATAGTTATGATAATCAATTAAAAATTATAGAAAAATCACAAAATAATATAAAATCATTAAAGCACGATATAAAACATCACTTATTACAACTTATGGATATGGCTAAAAAAAATAATGTTAAAGAAATAGTAGAATATTTGAATACAATGGATGAATTTATAAAAAATCCAGATGAATACGTGAATACTGGAAATAATGCTATAGATATAATATTGAATTATATGATTTTAGAAGCAAAAAAAATAACAGATAATATTAAGGTGAAAGTTTGTATTCCAGAGGATATAAAACTAGACAAATTTGATATGAATATTATACTAGGTAATTTACTAAAAAATTCCATTGAAGCTTTAGAAAAATGTAAAAATAGAGAATTGGATATTTTTATTCAATATGATAAAGGAGTTTTATATATAAGTATAAAGAATAATTATAACGGTGTAATAAAGAAGCAAAATGGAAAAATAATTACAAGTAAAAATGATAAAAAAATGCATGGTATAGGGTTATCTAATGTAGAGAAAATTGTAGAAAAATATGATGGGATGTTAACTATAGAAGAGGAAAAAAGCTACATAATAGTGGATGTTTTGTTGTATATATGACAAGAAGATATTAAAAAATATACACAAAACTGTAAAAAAAGGAATTAATATATACTAATTTTGTAAAGATGAAATTTAGCTAAATTATAGTGGTAAAATATATGTATAAAGAAGGGGGAGATAATTATGAAACAAGTATCAAAAAAATGTGGAAGTATGTTAGCAGAAATGGCAAGAAAGGTGACAACTGCAAGTGCTAATACAGCATGTCCATTCTTAACATATCAACCTAGATTACCAGAAAGCGCAAAAAAATTACGTAAATTCTAATGAAACTAATAAACCAAAGTAATGTTACGAATTGGCTAATAATTAAAGGTTTTGCAAATGAAGAAGAAAAGGAAATTATTGAATATGGATTATACCAAGGGTTTCTAATGTTAATAAACATTTTGACAACATTCTTTTTGGGGTTTATATTTAATGTATTTTGGCAAAGTATAATATTCCTAATATCCTACATGTTACTTAGAACTTATGCTGGTGGATATCACGCGAATACAAAAAATCGTTGTTATATACTATCTGTAGTTATAATGATAATATGTTTCTTTTTAATAAATAACTTTGAACTTACAATGAAGTTTGGAGTGCTATTAAGTGCTATTTCAGGAATTTTGATTTTTACATTAGCACCAGTAGCAAATGATGTAAAACCTTTAGAAGAAGTAGAAGTTAAAATATACAAAAACAAAGCAAGAAAAATTTTTGTTATAGAATTTGCAATTGCAATTATAGCAGAAATGTTAGGAAAAAATGGTATATTTGACACCATTGTATTATCAATATCAACGACATCAATATTGCTTGCTTTAGGATATTTAAAATACAATGTACTATTAAATGTTAGTCAATTAAATACAAAAGAATAGTTAAGCTCAGATTTAATTATATATAGTAATATTTAAATATATAAGATTTTATATATTTAAATATCTGGAACTATAAAAATTAATTGAACAATTTTAATATCTATAACTTTTACAAAATTTACTATAAAGACACACTATAATTTTCAACATTAATGGACTATTGAACTGATCTAGTTTCGATAGTCCATTAATGTTTTTTTATGAAATAAAAAATTACAACTTATATACATTAGGGGTATAGAATTAGAAGGATAATAAAAATATGGGGGATTAAAATATATGTTGAATATTTTAATTGTTGAAGATGATAAAGCTATTTCAAATTTAATTTGTAGTAATCTAAAATCAGAAGGCTACATGTGTGATTATGTTTATGATGGAGAAAAATCTGTTGATATGATAGATAAAAATAAATACGATCTAATATTATTAGATATCATGTTGCCGAATGTAAATGGCTATGAAATTATGGAATATGTTAGATATCTAGATATTCCAGTAATTTTTATTTCTGCTAAAAGTCAAGTTGATGATAGAATTAAGGGATTAAAATTAGGAGCAGATGATTATATAGTTAAGCCTTTTCAGATTGGAGAACTTCTAGCAAGAATAGAATGTGTATTGCGTAGATCTAATAAGTTTCAAAAAACTATATGCATAGATGATGTAAAAGTAGAGTTAGATTCACATATAGTTTTAAAAAATGGAAAGCAAATAGAATTAACTATTAAGGAATTTAAATTATTGGTTGAACTTATAAGAAATAAAAATATTGCACTATATAGAGATAAATTGTATGAAAATGTTTGGGAAGAAGAATATACAGGGGAAACACGTACATTAGATTTACATATACAAAAATTAAGAAAAAAACTGGATTGGAATGAAAAAATTAAAACGGTATTTAGAATCGGATATAGATTAGAGGTTTAATAATGAAAGTATTTACAAAAATATTTTTATCAACAGTAATAGTAATATCGCTATCGTTATCTCTATTAGAATATTACATGATATCAATCAATTTTAAAAATTTAATAGAACTTGAAATGAATAATACTCTAAATAATTTTAGAACTATGAGATTTATATTGCAGCCTAATATATCTATAGTAAATAATGTTAGTGGAAATGTGGAAAGTATATTATCTAAGATATCTTCACAAGCTTCTAATCTAGTTAGAGATAATTATTTTATGTCAATTTATGATAAGAAAAATAATGTAGTATTTTCTAATTCTAATAATAAATATAAAATAGATAAAATTTCTAATATAAATGATGGGAAAATACACTCAGTAATAAAAAAAATAGAAAATGATTATTTTGTTGTAATTTATGCAAATTTACAAAATAGTAAACAAAGTTTAAGTCTTATAATGGAAAAAAATATTACCAATATTTTTATAGAAAAAAATAAAATGGAGATAGAATGTAGATATATTTTTTTGATAATAATGGGTATAAGTACAATGATTATGTTTGTAACAACTTATATTTTAACTCGTCCAATCAAGGAATTAAAGCACATGAGCATAAAAATTTCTAATGGAGATTATAGCAAGAGGGTTCGCATAAGAAGCATGGATGAAATTGGAGAGCTTGGATATACATTTAATAACATGGCAGATAAAATTGAAGAAAATATAGAAGAATTAAAATTACAAGTAAGACAAAAAGAAGACTTTGTAGCAAATTTTACGCATGAATTAAAAACACCATTGACTTCCATAATTGGTTATGCTGACATGCTTTATAGAAATAAATTAGAGCAAAAACATGTAAGGGAAGCTGCTGATTATATTTTTAATGAGGGTATGAGATTAGAAGGATTATCTTTTAAATTGATGGATTTAATAGTTCTTAATAAGCAAGAATTTTTGAAGGAGATTATAAATATTGAAGAATTTTTTAAGGATATAGAAACTAGTATTGATCCAATTACTAGTGAGAGAAATGTAAAGTTCACAATAAAACATGATTATGTATATGTAAAAATAGAGTATGATTTATTAAAAACACTTATTTTAAATTTAATTGATAATTCTATAAAGGCAAATAGTAGTGAGATTAATTTAATAGGAGAAAAATGTAATGATAAATATATAATATCAATAATTGATAATGGATGTGGAATTCCTAATGAAGATATAGAAAGAATAACAGAAGCATTTTATATGGTGAATAAGTCAAGATCAAGAGAATTACATGGCGCGGGATTAGGGCTTGCATTAGCTTCTAAAATTGCAAAATTACATAATACACAATTAGTTTATAAAAGTACAATTGGAGAAGGAACAATTGTAAGTTTTTCACTTGTTATGGAGGGGGAATTAAATGAAAACTAATGTTGTAAGTATTTTAATTTTTGTGGTGATCACTATAGGGATATTAGGTGTAAATATTATACTATCAGACATTTTTTTTAGTAAACTAGAAGAAAATATAATAAATAAAGAGAAAACTATTAAAGTAGAAAGTACAAATGTAGTAAATAATAAAAAATATTATTATTTAGATAGAACTATAAATTTAGCATACATTAAAACAGGGGATGAAGAAGTAGAAGTAAACTTAAGTGAAGATAAAAACCTTGGCATTGAATTATTAGATGGTGCAATTGGAACATTTATTACAAGAATTCAAATATGCAAAGATATTTTTAATGAAAGACCAAGTAAATGGAATGAGTATAATTACAATATAAAAATTTATAGAAAATATTCAAGGGAAGAATTTCCTGATTTATATGTAGATAATGTAGAAATGGCAATTGAAAAATATAAGATAATAGGTACGATTAGTAAAGATGATGTAATGGTATTAAATTTACAAGTTTCAGGAGAAAATCTAGAGCAAATTGATACACATAATGTTATGAAAGAATTAAAAATATACTATGAATATTTTACTGGGGAAAGTTTTATTATAAGCAAAGATGAAAAATCTGCTGTTAGTGAAAATGGAAAATATGGATTCAAGTTGGAAAATGATAATAAAAAATTAAATGTTTCTTTATATGTAATTTAGTTAATATACAACTAATATACAACTAGATGACAAGAAGTAAACAACTCTTTGTTAAGATAAATATAATTTATTAAATAATAAGGAGGAGATTTCTATGAAAGGAAAAAATTTAATTGTAATTAGCATTATATTAGCTAGTACTTTAGGAGGAACAGCATTAGCAAAAGGTGGGAATGTAGAAGAATGTAAATATGAAAGTGGTAAAAATTATTTGATGGAAAATTATGTAGAAGAAAAACATAGTTATAAATTTCCTAACAAGTATCAAAATGAATTTGAAAAAATAACATTCGAAGCTGAGGTTATAGTGGAGAATGTTGGAGAATTAAAATCTTTTTATAAGTGTAATGCAAAACCACAAAGAATAAATAGAGATAAAGCATTGAAAAAGTTTTTAGGTAAAGAAAATATAAAAAAAGTATATGAGAGTCAAGAAGATGTAAAAGGGGAAACGACAAGTGTTTCTTATGAAGGCGAAAATGGCAACACAATCTCATTTGGAGACATACCTTCATCATGTAATTATAGAAAAAATGGTTTATCTAAATATTTATTGAATGCATTTAGATTACAAAGTAAAGACTCAAGATATAATGCTGATAAATTTTCATTAGATAAAGAATTTGAATTTTCAACAAGGGAAGAGGCATTTGATAATATAAAAAAAATGTTAACAGATATAGGAATAGAAATAGGTTCAAATTATAAAGCTTACTCACTTGACTATAAGACAATGAGAGATGAAGAATATGTAATGGATGTTAATGGAAATGAAGATAGAAGTAAATATAAACCTTCATGGACAGAAGAAGATAATGCATATTATTTTGTAATAAATCAAGATTATGAAAAATTGCCAACATATCATCCTTATTTCAATGTGTTTAAATCAAAAGAAGAATCAAACGCACCAATACAAGTAATATATTCTAAAAATGGAATTGAATACTTAGAAATAGAAAATGTAGTGGATTTTTCTTCAAAGAATAGTGAAGTGGAGATACTTCCCTTTGAAAATATAATTGAATCTATTAATAATAAAGCATTTTTAAATGAAGATGATAGAACCTTTAAGGTTACAAAAATGGAATTAGAATATATGGTAGATACTTATAATGGAAGGAAAGATGGAATTTATAAGGTAAAGCCTATTTGGATGGCTGATGTTGAAGAAGTAAATAAAGAATATAAATGTGAATTCCCAATAATTATAGATGCTGCAACAGGACAAATAATAGATAATTATTGTGAAAATTTTTAATTCAGTATATAAAATATAACTAAATTATAAGTGTTTTAGAAAAAATAGAAAATTATAAAATAACAGCTTTAAAATTAATAAATGTGTTATTAAAAATTTGAACTTGCAACCCTATAAAAGGCTAAATTTAAAAATAAAGGAAAAATAGTTTTAAAATGAAATATTATTTTAAAACTATTTTTTTGAGTAATTTAATTTAAAGTATCATTTTATATTTTTATAAAACATAAAGTAATTTTAACTTTAAAACTTTAAAAGCATTATGAAGTGTAGGGTTCATTTGAAGAAATATAATATATTTAAAAAAGAAGTACCTATATATTTTTGTTGATTAAATGTTAAAGAAAAATACATAATCAATATATATATATTTCATAAAATGTAAAAATGAGGAGTGTTGTTTATGAAGTATATATTAAAAAAGAATGTAGATAAAAGAATTATTAACAAATCTATTTATGACATTAGAGAAGTTAAGTTAGAAGAAGAGGAATTAAAGGTATTTTTGAAAACATATTTACCTAAGTTTATGGCTAATTCATTAGATCCGGATTTTGATCCATCTAAGCCAGAGAAATATATAGAAAACTTATTTGTAGGGAAATTAGGTGATGTGAATACATTATATACTATTTGTGCTTATGACAATGAAAAACCAGTAGGGATTTTGATAAGAATAGTAGATAAAAATATGATGTTTCATATATATACAATAGGAACTTTGGAAGCGTATAGAAATAAGGGGGTAGCTTCTGAATTATTGATAGAATGTATAAATGATATGTTTGAAAATGGGAATATGGAAGTTATTTTGGATGTCCATAGTGATAATATACCAGCATATAACTTGTATGAAAAATTTGGCTTTTGTTAAATTTTCATTACAAGATTATTATTATAAAAAATAGGAGTGATTTTATGGGAATTAAAGGTTATGCTACTATTGAAGGAACAGAAAATTACTTTAGAATGAAAAATATAAGTTTAGAGAAAACTAGGTTAAGTAAATATTTTAGAAGTTTACCTATGGCTATGGGAACTTTTATGGGAGATTTTTCAGAAGTTGATTCTAAAAAGTATGAAGAATCTTTGATTTATGGTCTTGAAAATGGTGTTAATTTTATTGATACGGCAATTTGTTATAGGGGGATGTTATCAGAAAGAGATGTTGGAAAAGTGTTGAAAAACATGATTATTGATAACAAAAAAATAGAAAGAGATGAAATTATAGTATCAAGTAAAGCAGGGATTATATTTGGAGATATAACTGTTCCATTAAGACCATTAGACTACTTAGATAATATATTTATAAAGGAAGGTATATTAAAAAGAGAAGACGTAAATATAGATGAATCTAAAAATTTCAAGCATACATTAGCACCTAATTTTCATAAATATGCTATTGATAAAAGTAAAGAAAATTTAGGACTAGATACTATAGATGTTTATTATATACATGAGCCAGAATGGTCTAAAAGTATAATAGGTGAAGATAAATTTTATAAACAGCTAGAAATTCTATTTGAATTTTATGAGAGGCAAGTAGAGTGTGGAAATATAATGAACTATGGTATTGCTACTTGGTCAGCACTTACATGTAATGAAAATAATTTAGAGTATTTATCATTGGAAAAAATAGTTAATATAGCAAGGCATATTGCTGGGGATAAACATCATTTGAAATTTTTACAATTAAACTATAATAAAATTAACACCAATGCAAACACTTTAAAAAATCAGAAAGTACATGGAAGTTATTATACAGCTATTGATGCAGCTAATGAACTGGGGATTATAGTAAATGTTAATGGTCCATTAAATCAAATGAAAGATATAAAAGAAAAAAATTATTCTACAGAAGAAATGTTGAAATTTATTACAGACACAAAAGGTGTACATGCTTCTATGATAGGAAACAAAAAAATTGAACATTTAAAAGAGAATATGAGGATTTTTATATAGAATTAATCAATTATAGATTATAAAAAGGTATTGCAATTGACGCGACGACAAGTGATATTATTTTCTTATGAGGTACTTCAGAGGTTAAAAAATATTAAAAAAATAGGAGTTGAATTATGAGTTTTAAACTAATTCACGATTTATCAGAAGAATTAAGTATAACAAGTCGTACATTGAGATATTGGGAAGAGAAGGGGCTTTTAAGGAGCACAAGAGATCTACAATCTGGTTGGAGAATGTATGATGACAAAGAAGTAGATAAAGCAAGTATAATTAAATTTTTAAGGGGATTTAATATTTATTTGAAAGATATAAAGGTTATACTTGAAAATAATGATTTAGAAACAATTATAAAGGTTATAAAGAAACGTATTAATAAATTAAATGATGAAAATATTGAAATTATTAGAGAAAAAGAGACATTAAATAATCTAATTTTAAAATTAAATTTTATGACAGCGTTTAAAGATGAATCTAGAAAAATTGTGGATATAGAAAAAATACTTTTACTTCAAATTCCTTGTAATAATATAGGAGATGATATTATGGAAAATAGTATTAAAAATTCAGAAGTAATGAAAATAATTAACTTACCTGAAATGAGGATAGCTTTTTATAATGTAATAAGTTCTTCACCAGAAGAAGAAGCTTTAGAGAAAGTATTAGAGTGGGCAGAAAGAGAAAATTTAATGGGTACAGCAAGGATTTTTGGATTTAATACTACTGAATATAATAAAGATACTGAAAAGTATGGATGGGCTGCTAGTATAACTATTCCTGAAGATATAGAAATACCAAAGTATATGGAAGAAAAAAGGTTGCCAGGAGGATTATATGCAGTATTGAGTAGTACAAATGAAGTATATGATTCATGGAACTTGTTAATAAAAATATTAGAGGAAGACAAAGAATACACTTCGGATTCAAATAGACCATGTTTAGAAGAGCATATACTAAAAATAAAGAATGAAAAAGGAACATGGGAATTTTATTTAAATTTATTAGAACCAATAAAAAAGTTATAATAAAAATATAAAAAAGAAAAGCTATCTTAAAAAGGGTTTAAGATGGCTTTCTTGATTATAAATATATGAATAAGTTTACATAAATAGTTTTAAAGAGTTAATTTATTGAATTATTAAAATAGTAAGTTTTAATAATATTAGAGGAATATTTATGATATATCATTGTAACTACTCCACTATGTTAGTATAATAATATATACATGAAAATATATATTAAAAAACAATAGAAAATAGTTTGTAGATAATGTAATAAATTTTATTATAAATGAACTTTAATTATGATTAAATTGATATTAAACATGACAACTTGTATTAATTTATAAGGAAACAAGTTAAAAAACTGAAATTATTCTTATTTCAGTTGGGAATTCTAATTAATTGAAAATGGAAAGTTGAAAGTGAATGTAAAAATTGGAGATCCAATTTTAAAGAGTGATTTTTTATTAGATGTGCAAAGCAAATTATTTGAAAACAATATAAAAATTTAGTTTTTAGGTATTTCTATTTTAAATATTAAGAACGAAGTGAGTAATATTCACCATCAATATTCACTTTTCACTCTTACTTTTTAATTGGTTTCCAACATTATAATAGGATAAATTGTAAGTTTAATAATATCATTTGATAAAGATGTTATTTAAACTTTGAACTTGAAACTTCATATAGGGTTCCAAGTTCATCTTCATAATTATTAGTTCCAAACCTTGGATACCCTTAAGAGTGAGACTAGCTCGGAATTATTTTATAATAAGCATTTCTTTTGAAAGTAATATATTTACAGCTAAAAGAATAGTTTTGAATTCGAGCTTGTTTCCCTATAGAAGTACCAGATAATATTAGGGTCATAAATATAATATATTTATAATAGAATGTTGATAAGTCGACAAACTAATTTAAAATTAACAATAGGAAATAAGCTAAAAATTTAACTTATAAATATCAATATAACTGTTTTAAGTGATTATTCAAAGTTATTATTAATAAACAGTATATAGTAAGTTAACGTATTAGTGAGAATCCTATAACAAGCTCAAATAAGTAGGGGGAAAAGAATGCTAGGTTTTTATAATTATACGGTTATTTTAACATACATGGGACTAGCCTGTTCTTTTATAGGAATGGTAAATGCATTACAAGGAAATATAAGAATTGCATTACTATGTCTTATGTTATCAGGTCTATGTGATATGTTTGATGGTAAAGTAGCTCGTACTAGAAAAAGTACAGATTTAGAAAAAAGATTTGGAATTCAAATAGATTCATTATGTGATCTTATTTGTTTTGGTGTATTTCCAGCTATAATAGGATATGGAATGGGAATAAGAAGTGTATTTGGATTATTCTGTATGTTTATATATGTACTTTCAGCACTAATTCGTTTATCATATTTTAATGTTATGGAAGAAGAAAGACAAAATGGAACAACTGAAAAAAGAAAAAATTATGAAGGGTTACCAGTTACAACTGTGGCAATAATTATTCCAGCAGTATTTTTATTAAAATTAATCAATGGTATTCCATTTGCAATTATTTATCCAATTATATTATTAATATTATCTGGTGCATTCACAATAAAATTTAATGTAAAAAAACCAATTGGTAAAGAGGTTGCATTAATGGTCAGTACTGGAATGATAGTATTTATATTAGTTGCTAAATTTGGAGGTAGACTATAGTGTATGGAGTAACTCGTAGTGGTGAAAAAATATTTTACGATACTAAGCAACAAAAAACTTTAGAATTTATATATGGGACTAAAATAGGAAGAATAATATTAAAAGTTATTTATAGACCTTTTATATCAAAAGTCTCTGGAATATTTTTAGATAGTAGTTTATCTAAATTTATGATAAAGAAGTTTATAAAGAAAAATAATATAAACTTAGAAGAGTATGAAGTAGAAGATTATAATTCATTCAATGAGTTTTTTACAAGAAAAATAAGAAGTGGCAAAAGAATTATAAATAATGATAAGAATATATTAATAAGTCCATGTGACAGTAAGTTATCAATTTATAAAATAGAAAGTGATAATAAGTTTCATATTAAGGAAAGTCATTACTGTGTTACAGATTTATTAGATAATGCAGAAATAAGTAAAGAGTACATGGATGGATATTGTTTAATCTTTAGATTAACAGTTGATGATTATCATAGATATTGCTATTTAGATAATGGTGTAAAAGATAAAAATATTTTTATTAATGGTGTATTACATACTGTTAATCCAATTGCAGATAAAAAATATAAAATATATAAAACTAATTGTAGAGAGTATACTGTATTACATACTAAAAATTTTGGAGATGTAATACAAATGGAAGTTGGAGCAATGATAGTTGGAAAAATTACTAATTATCATGATGAATATACTTTTTCAAAAGGGGAAGAAAAAGGTAAATTTGAATTTGGTGGCTCAACCATAGTTTTATTATTTAAAAAAGGTGTAATAAAGATAGATGAAGACATAGTTATAAATAGTAACAATGGTATTGAAACTATAGTAAAAATGGGTGAAAAAATAGGCTCAACGATTATTGATAAATAATCTTTCAATATTTATATAAATAAAAAAACTAAGCGAAACTGCTTAGTTTTTTTATTTTAAGATTAAATTAAGGTAAGTGTTATTTATAGTTAAGAAAGGATATGTATTATATATTACATAAGGTTAGTAAAAACATTACATGAATGTAATGAAGAATTAATATAAAAACATAGTTTGAAATTTAAATAAAAAATATAATATAAACATAAAATAAATTAATTTTTAGGAGGAATATAAAATGAAAAAGGTAATAGAAATAGTGAAAATAGTAATGATAGGTATATTTGTAGATGCAAGAATGTTATTAGATTAGTTAAAATAAAAAATTAGGAGGAATACAAAATGAAAAAGGTAATGGAAATAGTGAAAATAGCAATAATAGGTATATTTGTAGATGCAAGAATTTTATTAGATTAGTTAAAATAAAAAATTAGGAGGAATACAAAATGAAAAAGGTAATGGAAATAGTAAAGATAATAATGATAGGTATATTTGTAGATGCAAAAATGTTATTAGATTAGTTAAAATAAAAAAATTAGGAGGAATACAAAATGAAAAAGGTAATGGAAATAATAAAGATGATAATAATAATAGGTATATTTGTAGATGCAAGGATATTATTAGATTAAGATATTAAGAGGTAAAAAGTAATGAGTAATAAATATTATATAAAAATATAGAAAAGCTTTGATTAAATAAATAAAATCAAAGTTTTTTTATATTTTTATAATTTATAATATAAAATATAAGATTAGTTAAAAGCTAAAATGCTATATAATAAGGTTGTAAATAAATAAGAGATTAAGTTGGAGGAATATTATAATGTATAAAATAGAGTTGATAATAGAAAAAATGAAAACTACAGATTTACTAAAAGAATATTGTGATAAGGAAAAATTTATAGGTTTTTGTAAAAAATGCAAAAATTATAATAAAGTATGGTCATGTCCACCAGTTAAATTTAACAGTGATGAATATCTAAAAAGATATGATAATGCATATATTATAGGAACTAAAGTAATATATGATGAAAAAACTATAAAGAACACTAATACTGAAGAAAAAATTTCAAAAGTTACAGAAGAGACTTTTCATGATGTTAAAAAGTTATTGGCTACAATTTTTTTACAACTAGAAAAGGAATACGAGAACACAAAATTTATATCAAGTGGTGTTTGTGATATATGTAATGAATGCTCAAGAAGTTTAAATAATCCTTGTAGATATCCTGATAAAATGAGATATTCCTTTGATTCGTTTGGTATGGACTTAAGTCGTATATCATTTAAACTTTTAAATACTGAAATTAAATGGAGTAAGGGCCAATTGCCAGAATATTATACTTTGATAAGTGCATTTATGACTAATAATGAAATAGATAATTTAAAAGAAAAAATAGAGAATCATATAATTAAATATAATTAAAATAGAACTTAAAAATAACTATAATAACTTTATTATTATAGTTATTTTTATTGCTTATATGATATAATTATAAAAAAAATTACAAGAAAATTGATTTTCTAAATATGCCTATATAAAATTAACTTTAAAATATACGACATATAAATTATATAGAAGTGAAAAGAGGGATGCTGGAAATGAGAAAAAATAAAAAGAAAACATTTAGAAAAGAGATAATAAATTTATTGATTTTTACATCAATAATACCAGTATTAGTAATAGCTTTAGTAAATTTTTATGAATTAAATAAAAATATGCAAACAGATTTAAATACAATAATGAAAAATGGAGTTGGTATATTAAATGAAGCTGTAGTAAGAAATACAGCTGATATTGTAGGAGATCTGGAACACATAGCACTAGATGAAAATGCAAAAAATGCCAATGATGATAAATTTTCAATTTTTTTAGAAAAAAGCTTTGAAAGTTATATTCAAATCAATAGTGATATAATGTTTGCATATATGGGAACTAACACTGGTAAAGTTATAACTATGCCTAAAAGTGATTTAGGAGCTGATTATGATCCAAGAAAAAGAAGTTGGTATGAGGAAGCAATGAAAAATCCTTCAGAAGTTGTAATATCAGAGCCTTATGAAGATGCAGGTACAAAATCAATTGTTGTCACATATTCTAAAGTGGTTAAAAATGATAAAGGTGAAGTTGAAGGAGTAGTAGCTCTAGATCAAAAGCTAGACAAGCTTTCAGAATTAGTTAACAATATAGATATAGGAAATAATTCATCAGCGGCAATATTAAGCCCAACTGGAACAATAATTGCACATGAAAATCAAGAGTTAATAGGAAAAGGAGCCTCAGAAATTGAATGGGTAAATGAGGTTCAAAATATTAAAGATAATTCACGTGATGATGCAAAAATAGACGGTAAAGATTATATAGTATATAAAAAAGTTGATGAAAGTACTAAGATGTCTATGATTACTTTTATTCCTAAAGAAGAAATACAAAAATCAATATTCAATGGAATAGTAGTATCTTTAATAGTATTTATAATTGTTATAGTAGTCATTATTTTAGCTACTAAAATATATACAAGTAGGCTTACAAATCCAATTAAGGATATTGTAGCAGCACTTCATAGAATTAAGGATGGAGATTTTACAATAAAGGCTGTTTCTAAAGATTCATACAATGAAGAAGTATCATCTATGATAGATGGATTAAATATATTAATAGATGATATGGTAATTTTATTAAATGGAGTTAAAGAAGCTTCAGAAAAGGTAAGTGAAGGTTCAGATAATTTATTTAATATAATAAGTGAATCTACAAATGTAGGAGAAGAAGTTGCAAAATCAGTTCAACAAATTGCAGAAGGTGCAACAAGTCAAGCATTAGAACTTGAAACAAGTGTAGATGTAGTAACAAGTTTAGAAGAAGAAATAGACGAGTCGATATTAAATTCTAAGAAAATGCTAGAAGTTTCACATGAAGTTAAGGATTCTTCAGTGGAAGGAACGAAAGCAATAGAAGTTTTAAGTAGTAGTTATGAAAACAATATTAAGTCAAGTGATAATATATCAAAGAAAGTAGATGTATTAGCAAGTAAGTCAAATGAAATAGGTATTATAATTGATGCCATTGAATCAATTACAGAACAAACAAGTCTTTTAGCATTAAATGCAAGTATAGAAGCAGCAAGAGCCGGAGAAGCAGGACGCGGATTTGCAGTTGTAGCAGATGAAGTTAGAAAGCTTGCTGAAGAGTCAGCAAAGTCTGCAAAAGAAATAAGTAATGTAATTGGTGAAGTAAAAGAGAGTATAAGTGAGCTTTATGAAGAAACACAGGTTACTAAAAAATTAAATGAAGCTACAACTGAAAGTGTAGAAATAACAAAAGAAAAGTTTAATGTTATTGATGAAAGTATAAGAACACTTGAAGATACCATTAAGAACTTTACAACATCATTAGATGCGATAAATGATAAGAAAAATGTAGTTGTAAGTAAAATTTCAGATGTTTCAGCTGTATCAGAAGAAACAGCAGCAACTACACAAGAGGTAAGTGCAGCATCAGAAGAACAATCAGCTGGTCTTCAAGAAATAAATTTACAAGCAGAAACATTAAAGCAATATGCGGAAAATTTAACAGTGATAATTCAAAAATTTAAAATTTAGTATGTTATAAAACTTTAATATACATTACATTGCTAATTTTTATATAGGTAGGGAGAAGTAGTTCTCTTTATCTATTTTTTTTACACAAAATATTTTGTAATAATATAACTGAATCATAAATATGATTTATTGACAGGATATTTTTAAATTGTGCAGTAATAGTAATGATAAGGATGTGATTGTATGACAACTAAAATTGATATTATATCTGGATTTTTAGGTGCTGGTAAGACAACATTAATTAAAAAGTTAATTTCTGAAACACTATATAAAGAAAATTTAGTGATTATAGAAAATGAATTTGGCGAAATAGGAATTGATGGTGGTATTTTAAGAAAACCTGGTATTGAAATAAAAGAAATGAATTCTGGGTGTATTTGTTGTACTCTTGTAGGTGATTTTTCTACAGCTTTAAAAGAGGTTATACATAAATATAAACCTAACAGAATAATAATAGAGCCTTCAGGAGTAGGAAAACTTTCAGATGTGTTAAATGCTTGTAATAAAGTTGCAAAAAAAGAAGATGTAAAAATGAACATGTGTATATCTGTAGTAGATGCAAATAAATATAAAATGTATATGAGAAACTTCTCAGAATTCTTTGCTAATCAAATAGAGTTTTCTCAAACTGTAATTTTAAGTAGAACACAAAATATTGAACAAGACTCATTAACTAAAATAGTAAAAGATGTTCAAAAAATTAATAAAAAGGCAAATATAATAACAACTCCTTGGACAAGTATTAAATCTGAAACTATAATTTCTGTTGCTGAAAAAAATGCAGAAATAGAATTGGAATATCAAATTAATAAGGAAATAAAAAAATTTGAGAGCAAGGAGAAAGAGGTGGACTCTAATAAAACATTGAAAAGATTTCACATTAATAGTAGAAAGGAAGAAAAACATTCAGCTAATGATATTTTTGATGTCTGGGGAGAGGAAACTCCCAAAACATTTTCAAATAGAGAAATTGAAAATATATTAAGAGAATTAGGAAAAGACAAATATGGTGTTGTATTAAGGGCTAAAGGCATAGTACAAACTACTAATAAGAAATGGGTGCAATTTGACTTTGTGCCAGAGGAGATAGATATAAAATCAATAGAGGCTGACTACACAGGAAGATTATGTGTTATAGGTAAAAAGTTAAATAAAACAGCTATAAAAGAGCTTTTTAAAATTTAAAGAGGTAGTTTTTATGAGTGTACCAATAGATGTTATTGTGGGTTTTTTAGAGTCAGGAAAAACAACTTTGATTGAGAAACTTTTAAGAAGAAATATTTTAGGTAAAAATGAACGTGTTGTAGTTTTGTTATGTGAAGAAGGAATTGAAGAATTGAAAATAAACAAATATGATGAAAATATAATTGTAAAAACAATTGAAAATAGAAATCAATTAAGTTATCAATTATTTAAAAATATAAGAAAAGAATACAATCCTAACAGGATAATTATAGAATATAATGGAACTTGGGAAGTTAGTGATTTATTAAAAATTAGAGTTCCTAGTAATTATAATATAGAAAAAATTTTTTGTACTATAAATGCAGAAACATTTATATCGTATATGAGTAATATGAGAAATATTATACTTGATCATTTAATGAATAGTGATTGCATAATACTTAATAGACACAAAACTTTAAGTAAAAAAGAAATAAAAAATATGAGGAAAGTTATTAGTGGTATAAATAAGAGAAGTGTAATTATAAATGAAAATATTAATGAAGAAATAAGTAAATTTATTTGTAATGAGGAATTGAAATCAAAAGAAAATTTTATAATACTTATGATTTGGATAGTTATTTTTTATATGATTTTATCTATATTAAAGTATAAAAATATGATTCCTAATATAGAAAAAATAAGAGATGTGAATATATTATTTTTAAGTATTTTAATAGAAGCAATTCCTTTTGTATTAATAGGAGTGTTTGTATCTTCAATACTTCAAATTGTAGTTCCAGATTATAAAATAATAAATTTATTTGGAAAAAAGAGGTGGTTTAGCTTTCCTTTAGCTGCAATTATGGGTATATTTTTTCCAGTGTGTGATTGTGCTATGGCACCAATAACAGCTAGAATGGTAAAAAAAGGAGTTCCACTTTCAAAAGCTGTAACTTTTATGTTAGCAGCACCAGTAGTAAATCCTGTTGTTATAATATCAACATTTTATGCTTTTCCAAGCAATCCTAAAATTGTTTTTTATAGAATAATTTTAGGAATTATAGTTTCAATTATTACAGGTATAATAGTTGAAATGTTTTACAATAAAGAAAATAACATTGAGATAAATAATACATCAAGTTATTTAAGTTGTTCTAGTGGTGATATAGGAAAAATTTATAATCATGGGATTTTGGGCACTGTAGAAGCTATATTTAAGCATGCAGGACTTGAATTTTTGAATGTATCTAAATATGTTATAGTAGGGGCATTAATATCTGCAACAGTTCAAAAGTTGATTCCAAGAGAATTTTTTAGTTATATAGCTACAAACAATGTAAAGTCTATACTTGTTATGATATTAGCAGCATTTATATTATCTGTATGTGCTAATTCTAATGCGTTTATTGCAAGAAGTTTTCAGGGAACATTTCCAATAACATCACTTTTAGCATTTATGATTATGGGGCCTATGTTAGATATAAAAAATTTATTTATGCTTATTGGAAACTTTAATAAAAAATTTGTAGTTACGCTTATATGTATAGTTTTGACTGTAGGAGTATCTATTTTTTCATTAGTATCAATAATATTATAGAGGAAAATGATTATGAGAAAAAAAGTTAATATGGAAGTACTTGTTCAGTTGGGGATTTTATTTGGACTAGCAAGTATGCTTTTTATATCTTTAGTGAATGGAAATATAAAAAAATATGTGCATCCAAGGCTTGAGTTACTTCTTTGGGTTTCAGGGGCAGTGCTTATTATTATAGGAATTTTTATGATTCCTAATTTGTTTAAACCCAAACATTGTGAAAATGTTTTGTCATATGGAATAATAATATTTCCAATTATTGCTTTATTAATAGTTCCAAACATTGAAACAAGAAATGAAATAAATAGCAATGAAAAATTTTCATCTGTTATAAATAATTATGAGATAAATAGTTCAAATAAGGAAGAGTTTGATTCTCAGGATAATAATATTATTAATGTAAAGGATGAGGATTTTGCAAAATGGTATGTAGAGATTTATGAAAATAAGGATAAATATGATGGAACTAAGATAGAAATGAAGGGACAAGTATTAAAAAAAGATGGACTTAAAGAAAATGAATTTATTCCAGCTAGAAAAGTAATGGTATGTTGTGCGGCAGATGCGGAAGTTTATGGATTTATATGTAGAAGTTCTGAAACACATAAATTAAAAGAGAATGAGTGGGTTAAAGTAATTGGACAAATAAAGTATGAAGAATATGAAAATGAAATAGTTCCCATAATATATGTAGAGAAAATGGAAAAATCACAACCAGCAAAAATGGAGTATATTTATTTTCATTAACAGAAACTATTAAATTTTAAAATGAAAATGTTAAATATGGTTTATAAAAAAACAGATGTAAAAGATGAAGTTAGCTCTTACATCTGTTTTTTTATAATTTACTAGAACACTTTGGGCAAATGCCTGTGAATTCTAAACTATGGCCTGTAATTATATAACCAGTTTTATTGATTAATGATTCAGAAAAATTTTCTAATGGACAGTGATTTATAGGAATAACATTACCACATAAAGTACATACTAAATGATGTGTATGCATTGAATTATTAATCTGATAATAAGTTTTGCCGTCTTGATTTAAACTTTTAAGCAAAACTCCCTTTTCAGAAAGGGCTTTAAGAGCTCTATAAATAGTAGATAGATTTATTGTTACTTTGCTAGAAATAATATTGAAAATATCTTCAGCGGTAAGTGGTAATGGAGATGACTCTATAGTGGATAATATAATTTGTCGACGTTTAGTAGACTTTAAATCAACAGATTTTAATATTGTTTCATTCATAAGAAAAGCCTCCAGTATAATCATAATATATTATAAAATTAACAATTAACAATTAACGATGAAGGATAAAACTGAAAGCTCAGTTTTTTTATGGACTTCTAATCAAAAATATTAAGAACGAAGTGGATAATATTAACCATTATTGTTAATTGATAACTGTTAATTGGTTCAAAACATTATAATAGAATAAACTATAAGATTACTAGTATCATTTGAGAAAGCTATTATTTAAAATTTGAACTTGGATACCCTTAAGAGTGAGACTAGCTCGGAATCATTTTATAGTAAGTATTTCTTTTGAAAGCAATATATTTACAGCTAAAAAAATAGTTTTGAATTCGAGCTTGTTTACCTATATCTCTATACAATTTTAGTAGTGATGAATAGAATTGTCAATAATATACAGATAAGAAACTTTTTAAAAAGATGCTTGACAGTTATTTACAAGAAGGATATATTTATTATATACCAAATGCAAATGATTTGCGTTTGCATATATAGAAAGGATGAGATAAAAGTTGAAAAGAAGATTAATGCTAGTATTAACTATAATATTATCTATATTTATGATAGGATGTGGAGCATCTAATAACTCAAAAAAAGTTAGTGAAGAAACTTCTTCAAATGGAAAGTTAAAAGTGTATACAAGTTTTTATGCTATGTATGATTTTGCTACTAAAATAGGTGGAGATAAAGTTGAAGTTACAAACTTAGTGGCACCAGGAGTTGAACCACATGATTGGGAGCCAAAACCAGCAGATATAGTAAATTTAGAAAAAGCTGATGTTTTTATTTATAATGGATTAGGAATGGAACATTGGACAGATAAAGTTTTAAAATCTTTAAAAAACGATAAAATATTAGTTGTTGAGGCATCAAAAGGAGCAAACTTAATTAAAAGTGAACATAATCATGAACATGATGCTGAAGAAGATAAGCATGAAGAAAATGAATATGATCCTCATGTTTGGCTTAGTCCTTCCAATGCTAAAATTGAATTAGAAAATATAAAAAATGCATTTATTGAAGCTGATGTTGAGAATAAGGATTATTATGAAAATAATTATAAAAAATATGTTAGTGAATTAGATAGCTTAGATAAAAAATTTAAAGAAGAACTTAGTAATGTTAAAAATAAAGAAGTTATAGTAGCACATGAAGCTTTTGGATATTTATGTAGAGAGTATGGACTTACACAAGTAGCTATAGAAGGATTAATGGCAGATTCAGAACCAACAGCAGCACGTATGGCTGAAATTATAGATTTTGCAAAAGAACATAAAATAAAAGTTATATTTTTTGAAGAATTAGTAAATCCGAGTGTTGCGGAAACAATAGCTAAATCTATTGGTGCAAAAACTGAAGTATTGAATCCTTTAGAAGGAATTACTAAGGAAGATGAAGCAAATGGTGAGGATTATATATCAATAATGACAAGAAACTTAAATGCAATAAAAGCTGCATTAGAGTAATATATTTTAATAAATTAGATTTATAAAAAAGCATGTGAAAACATGCTTTTTTATTTAAGCTTAATTTTAAATATTATATAAAAATTAACAATGAAGGGTAAAACTGAAGTCTCAGTTTTTTGAATTAAATTTTATAATAATTTTCAAAGCAAATGATTTAAAAATCATATAAAAACTAGTTTTTATGTGTTTCTATTTTTAGATATTAGGAATGAAATGAGTAATATTAACCATAACTATTCACTTTTCACTCTTAGTTCTTAATTGGTTTCAGTCATGATATCAGAATAAACTGTAAGATTAGTAGTATCATTTAAGAAAGCTATTATTTAAAATTTTAGCTTGTAACCATATATTACAGAGAATAATAGAAAACATTACAGAAGTGTAATAAAAAATTAATATAAAAAGATAGTTCAAAATTGGACAAGAAAATATAATAAATACATAAAGTAAATTAAATTTTAGGAGGATTAGATATGAAAAAAACAATAGAAGTAATAAAGATAATATTAATAGGAATATTTGTAGATGCAAGAATGTTATTAGATTAATTATGAAATAGAAAAGATAAAAATAGGAGGAATAATACATGAAAAAAGCAATGGAAATAATAAAGATAATATTAATAGGGATATTTGTAGATGCAAGAATGTTATTAGATTAATTATGAAATAGAAAAGATAAAAATAGGAGGAGTAGTACATGAAAAAAGCAATGGAAATAATAAAAATAATATTAGTAGGGATATTTGTAGATGCGAGAATGTTATTAGATTAATTTAAAAATATTAAACATAGAAAAGAGAATATAAATGAATTTTAAATATTACATTAATATTTAAAGCCTTTTGAGGAACGAATTATCTCAAAGGCTTTTTTATTTGCAAAAATAAAATATAGAAAATATTAACAAGAGAAATGAGAGTTTTATAATTTAAATGTAAAATTTTATAAATGTCTTATTAAGATTTGGACATATGAAATCCAGTAACCAGCATGAAATATATGGTGCTAAATCCAGCAGTTTTAAGGCGTAAGATAAGAGTTTGTTCAGGTTTAAATTATAAAAGATGGCTAAATAAAAGAAAGGGGAACACCTATATAATTAAGTAGTAATGAGTGGTGGTATTCAAAATATACTTAAGTAGAAGAATTAGGCTGTAAAATTTGATAAATAAGAAAACTTGAACATTAATTGAATATTTACAAAATATTCAATTAATGTTATGCTTTACAGGAAAAGCTATATATTTTACAAAAATTAATACAGTTGTTAGTTTCGAAATATTCTAACGATTTTATTAGCAGGGGGAATCGTGATGTATACATTAGGAGTAGAAGTTCCAACAATAAGAGAAGCACAAAAGTTATTGGAGGAAGGATACAAATTATTTCCAGGACAATGGATTAGACATTTAACTAATACAGGAAAGGCAGCAGAATTAATAGCAAAGCAATGTGGTGATTTAGATCCAGAAGTAGCATTGGTATTGGGAATGTTACATGATATTGGATATAGATATGGGAATACGGGAATAAAACATAGTTTACTTGGCTATAATTTCGCAATGGATAGGGGTTATACAAAACTTGCACAAATATGTTTAACTCATTCTTTTGATTGTAAGGATATAAAAAAATCTTTTGCAAATTGGGAAGTATGCTCAAGTGAAGAATATGAATTTATAGATAATTACATAAAAAATGTTGAATATGATGACTATGATAGATTAATTCAATTATGTGATTCTTTATCATTACCAATAGGATATTGCTTGTTAGAAAAAAGAATGATTGATGTTGCATTAAGACATGGTGTTAAAGATGGCGTGGTAGACAAGTGGAAAAAAGTTTTTGAAAATAAAGAATATTTCGAGAAGAAAATGGGAATGTCGCTATATGATGTGTTACCAGGTGTAGTAGAAAATACATTTGAAAAATAGATACTATAAAATTAATATATATAAGAGGATTCAAAATTAAATTGAATCCTCTTTTTTTATAAAAAAGTAAATAATCAATAATATAAATATAAATAAATTATGACAGGATTAATGTTAAAAAAATATAGTATTTTGAATAAAAATATCATAAAATAAATAACGCAATAAATTTTAGTTTGGAGGAGTTTAATTGGATAGTGAATTTAAAAATAAAGATGTATGTAATAATATAAATGAAGAAGTTTGGAATAAAGAAACATATAATGCTTGGGTAAATAGATTTGGAACACCTAAGGAAGCCGCAAAGAAAATTATTGATAATCCAACAAAAAAGATTAATGTATTATGCAATAAATTTGGTGATGTTAAAGATAAAAAAATTATGAATCTAATGGGCTCAAATGGAAATAGGGCAGTAGCTTTATCAGTATTAGGTGCTAAAGTTAGTGTAGTTGATTTTTCAGAGGGAAATAAAATATATGCTATGGAACTTGCAGAGGAAGCAGGTGTAGAAATTAAATATATATTAAGTGATGTGCTTAAGTTGCCTAAAGAAGAGATAACTGGTGATTATGATATTGTGTTTGCAGAAATGGGGATATTACATTATTTTAGTGATTTAAAACCATTTATGAATTTAATATTTAATCTTTTAAAAAAAGGTGGACTATTTGTTTTAAGAGATTTCCATCCAGTCTCTACAAAATTAATTACATCTAAAGGTGCTACAGCAAAAATAAGAAAACATAAAGTAACAGGTGATTATTTTGATAATTCATTAGAAGAAAAAGATGTATCTTATAAAAAATACTCTGATGGTTCAGATGAAATTATAAAAGTTAAGCTTAGAAAGTGGAACTTAGGAGAAGTAATAACAAGTGTTGCTAGTGAGGGGTTAATTATAAAAAGTTTAGATGAGGAACCAAATTTGTCATCAGAAGTATTTGATAAGGGAATTCCAAAGACATTTACGTTAGTTGCTCAAAAATAATGAGAAAAAAAGCATGTAAAATTTAAACATGCTTTTTTTATATATAAATTATTAGAAAATAAATTCAAAAAATGGAATTTAAATTATTTATCTAAATAAAATATAGTATAAAGCAATGTGTGGAGAATGATTATGAAATTAGATAGAGAAAAGAAATGTAAGGAGTATTTTGATGAGGATAGACCTAATTTTATTGTTGAATATAGAGGGAATTTTAAGGAACAAATAGATAAGATTGATTATGCATGTGGAAATATAATAAATAGCATGTTGGGAATAATATCTGTTTCGTATGAAAATTTAGAAAGACTTAAAGGGGATGTGCCATCAATTATATATGTAGAACCTAGAAGTATTTTTGTACTTCAAGATATATCACCAACAGAAGTTGATAATATAAAAAGTATACAAGCAAATAAATATTTAAATTTAACAGGAAAGGGAATAGTAATTGGAATAATAGATACTGGAATAAACTATTTAAATAAAGAGTTTATAAATGAAGATGGTACATCTAGAATTGAAAGTATATGGGATCAAACGATAGAGAGTGATGATGAAGCATCATCAGAAGTTTACTTAGGTAAGGTTTATTCAAATGATGAAATAAATAAGGCAATTAATGAAAAAAACCAAGGGAGAAATCCGTATTTGATAGTTCCATCAAAAGATAATATGGGACATGGTACTAAAATAGCTTCTATTATTGGTGCAAAAGGATATGATAAAAGGGTTCAAGGTGTTGCTACAGATTGCAAGTTTGTTATAGTTAAACTAGTTGAATCATTTTATAATAAAAAAGTATTAAAAGAAAACAATATTCCATATGTGCCAACATATAATTCTGCTGAAATAATTTCAGCAGTAGAATATTTAAAAAACTATGCAATAAAAACGAAGCAACCAATGGTTATGGTAGGAGGAATTGGTGCCACAGAAGGAACGCATGAAGGAAATAATTTATTATCTAGGTATTTGACATATGTAGCAAACTTAAGAGGAATTGTATTAGTAGCAGGTGTTGGAAATCAAGGATTTGCAGATGGGCATGCATCTGGAACTTTGAGTGATATAGGAAGTGTTAAAACAATAGAACTTCTAGTAAGTAAAAATATGAAAAGTTTTAGATTTACTATATGGAGTCAAAGACCAACTAAAATAGCTGTAAATATAATAGGTCCAAGTGGAGAAATGACTGATTTCATAAAGCCTAAAATTAATAGATCAAAAGAAGTAAGGTTCATATATGTAAATACAGATGTGAAAGTAACTTATCATTTACCAGAAATAAATGCTGGAAATGAATCTGTAGATATAGAATTTAAAGATATAAAGGAAGGAATATGGAAAATACAATTGAAAGCTGAAATAGCAGTTTCAGGTAGATATGATATATGGTTGCCTCCATATGAAACTATTCCTGAAGGAACAAAATTCTTGGAGCCAGATGCAAATACTACATTAACATTTCCATCGACAGCAAGAAAAGTTGTTACGGTAGCATACTATAATAGTGTAACAGGAGCTAAAGTTCCACAATCCGGAAAGGGGTTTAATGCAAATGGACTTATAAATCCAGATGTAACTACAGATGGGATAAATATATTAGCAACAAATGTTGAAGGAGAAATAACAACATTATCGGGAAGTAGTGCAGCAACAGCAATTACAGCAGGGGTCTCAGCATTACTATTACAGTGGGGAATAATAGATGGAAATGACATTACCATGTATTCTACCAAGGTAAGATCATATTTGCTTTATGGTGCAAGACGAGATTCAAATAATGTTTATCCCAATAGAGCAGAAGGATATGGTTATCTTGATATAAAAGGTATATTTGATGTGATTGCAGGAAAAAGAATAGGATTTAGGAATCAACAATTTATTGAATATAAATATAGAAATTTACTAGAGCGAATTCCAAATGATATGTGGAGGGAAATTAATGGGGAATAAATATTTAGATTATAATGAAGTATTTTCAAATCCTTCATATAAACATTATATTGTACAATATGAAGGAGATATAGAATCTGATTTTAAAGGCAAAGAAGGATATAGTGTTACAATAATTAATGCTAATTATGCAATAGTGTCATTGAAAAAAAATTTAGAAATTGAAGATGGTGATCCTAAGTTTCCATCTATAGTTTATATAAAAAGAAGAGAAATATATACACTTGAAAGTATATCACCAGTACAAGCAGCAAATGTTCAATTTTTACAAAGTGAAGTTTCATTAAATTTAACAGGTAGAAATGTTGTTATAGGAATGATAGATACAGGTATAGATTACTTAAATGATGAATTTAAAGATAAATTAGGTGACACAAGAATAGAGTGTATTTGGGATCAAACTATTAATACTATGGGTAAAGATAATAATACACAAGTCCCTTACGGGACACTTTATGAAAAATCAGAAATTAGAGATGCTATAAAAAATAGCAAAGAAGGATTAAATCCATATGATATAGTGCCAAGCAAGGATGAAATAGGTCATGGAACTAATATGGCTGGAATAATTGGAGGAAATGGTAGTAAAACTGGTATTGTAAAAGTTGCACCAGAGTGTAAGTTTGCAGTAGTAAAATTAATAGAATCAGCTAATTTTAAAGAAGAGTATCCAGTAGATGTACCAGTATATAATATAGTATCAATATTTACAGCATTACAGTTTTTATATGATTATGCCATAGATAACAATGTACCTATGGTAATATATATACCACTTGGAACAAACTCTGGAAATCATAGAGGCAGTGGTATATTAGAAGAATATATAGATCAAATGACAAGTGTTGAAAAAATTGTTGTAGTTACAGGAGCAGGAAATGAAGGAGTGGCAAGAGGTCATACTTCAGGAAATATAAATAGTGAAGGAGAAATTAGTGTAATACAATTAAATGTATCACCAGAACAAAAAAGTTTAATTATAGAAATATGGGTTGATTGTCCCAATATAATGTCATTAGACATAGTATCACCTTCAGGAGAGAATACAGGGTTTATACCAGCACCTATAAGTTTAAATAGTCAATATAGCTTTATTTTTGAAAAAACCAATGTGAAAATTAAATATTTTATTCCAGAAGAAACTTCAGGTGATGAACTCATACTAGTTGAATTTTCAAGTTTACAACCAGGTATATGGAAAATGGTGTTAACTGGGGAATTAATAGTAGGGGGAAGATATAATGCATGGATTACGTACACTGGACAAATGGTAAAAGATACGTATTTTAGCCCATGTGATCCATATGGAACAATAACTAATCCAGCAACAGCATCATATATTATAACTGTTGCTGCATACAATCAAGACAATAATAATGTAGTTAAATATTCGGGAATGGCCAATCAATATGATTATATGGATAGAATTGATATAGCAGCAGGTGGTGTTAATGCTTTAACAGTAGGACCTAACAATAAGATAGAAAAGGTAAATGGAACAAGTGTAGCTGCTGCAATAGTTGCTGGAACATGTGCGCTCATATTACAATGGGGAGTTGAAGTAAGAAAAGATATATATATGAATGCTCAAACTATAAGATATTATATTATAGGGGGGGCATCTAAACGAAGTGGAGATATTTATCCCAATCCTCAATGGGGATATGGAAAGCTTGATGTATTAGGTATTTTTGAAAATATGATTTAAATATAAAAGCAAGTTGTAATTCTAAAAGATTACTAGCTTGCTATTTTTATGTGGAATTTTAAACTTTTTTAAATGTAAAAGTTAAATTTTAAGTACTATAAAGGATAAATTCATATTATGATTAAAAAATATATTAATTTATACATGTGTTAAAATTCATTTTTGTAGATATAATATACAATTTAGATTTATATTATAATTTATACTAAAACACGTTTTTTATCATAATAATATAAATAAATATAAAAATAATACGAAAATAGTAATAATATATAAAAATTTACAAAATATAAATTATAGTTTTAACTTTAATGAGTTAATGGGAGGTCATTATGAAGATTATTTTTGAATATGTAGAAAATGAAAACTTAAAGATTAACAGTATATCGGTTATAGGAAGTTTTAATAACTATGATATCAATCAAGGAAAAATGGTAAAAGAAAATAATGTTTGGAAGTTAAATTATGAACTCTCAGAAGGAGAACATTATTATAAGTTTGTTATAAATGAAGAGTTAAAGCTAAATGATTCTACTGCAAACATATATTTGCCAGATGAAAATGAAGAATTGTGGTCAGTTATAATAATTAATGATAAGGATGAAAGAATGTATAATAACATTCAATATACTACTCATATAAAGCAATATAATATAACGTGCAATGTTAATGAAGAAGAAGAGGTTCATAATAGAAAACAATTTAATATTATGTTAGATAAAAAAGTAGTAACAAGATTTAAATTTACTAATGTTACAGGTTTACATTCAGTCACTACAGCATGGTATACACCAAAAGGTGAGTTAATTCAAATAACAGAAAATAATTTATTTACACCTAAAGGACAAGAGGACAAGCCTATAACAATGTGGTTTTGGATGGATTTAGAAGATAATGAAAGAAATTATCCTTTAGGAAATTGGAAAATGAAATTTTTTATAGATGGTGAATTTATATTAGAAGACGAATTTAGTTTATCTAAATCTAATGGATATGAGTTTAATGGAAAAATAAAATATTAGATTGAAACCCTATAAATAAGGAGGTAGATTTTATGAAAATAAATAATGTGGTTAATAACAATGTGAAGGTTTTTGAAGGAGATTATAAAGCAAAGTCAAAAGAAATAGAACTTAAGAATTCAAAAACATCTATTACAGAAAGCAGTATGAAGAATATTCAAAATGAATATAAGGATTCAATAATAAATAATATTAGTGCTGATGAAAAAGTTGTTACTAAAAATACTAATACAACAAAAAGTAATATAAGTAATTTCTTTAAAAAAGTATCTGATGGATTTAATTTTGTATTAGACACTGTTAATAAAGTAGGAAAGACAGTAGTATCTATAGGTGAGAGTGTACACAAAGCAGTATCAAAGGTTTCAAGTACAGTTTTAAATGCAGCTAATACTATAACTAAGACAATATCAGATGTACAAGAATCAGTAACAAATAAAATAAATAAAACAGCATCTCAAATAGCTAGCACGGTGAAACAAATAACAACTACTGCTTCGGAATTGAAAGAAGCAGCACTAACTGTTAAAGATGCAGCCACATCAATAGTTAGTAATACTGTAAAGACAGCAGTATCAGTTGGTGCTGATGTTATGGGGGTAGTATCAAAGGTTTCATTAACAGCCGCTGGAGTAAAACAAGTATTATCTGATCCAACTAAAGGAATAATTAGAAAAGTTTCAGAAAGTGCAGCTATGATAAAAACAGGATATGATTCAATAAAGGATCCTATAACTAGAATTCCAAATACAATATCTACAGGATATAACAATATTAAAGAAAGTTATAACACTATTGTAGATACTATTAATGGATCGATGGATAATATAAATAAAGTAAAAAATACTATAGTATCTGTTAGTAAAGATGTAGTTGATACAGTTAAAACTGTGAGTAGTGAAGTTAAAAATGCTAGCTTAAAAGTTTACAATACTGTTAAAGAGTCAGCTATAGATGTTAAAGATACAGTTGTAAAAGGCTATGATGAAGTAGCAGATGCTATTAAAAATTATAAAAATGGAACAATTCCAGATAAAAATAATGAAATTAATATTGGAATAAATACAGTATTAGCTTAAAAATATTAAGTCTATATAAATAGAACAATCTATTTATATAGACTTTTTTTAATCCAAAATGTTGTAAACAAATGATTTGAATTTAGATAATAATTTGTATGAAAATAAGTTTTTATGTATATATACAGTGCCTTTGATAAAAACTATAAAAGAATAATTAATAATAGAAATATAATATTGGAGGAAACAAAAATGAATTTACAATTTGTAAAGGGAACTCCCATATTTACAAATATTAATGAAAACTTAAAGCAATATAATTACTTAACTGAAAATGTGGAAACAGAAGTAACTATTGTTGGTGGTGGCATAACAGGTGCAATTTTAGGATATTATTTTGTGAAAAAGGGAATAAAAACTTTAATTTTAGAAAAAGGCAGAATAGGTTATGGAAGTACTTCAAGTACAACATCATTATTGCAGTATGAACTTGATGACAATGCAATGGAACTTATAGATGTTATTCCAAAAGAAAATGTAGAAACTATATATAAGTTAGGATTAAAGGCATTAGATGAAATAGAGAATATTATAAGTGAATATGGAAATAAGTGCGATTTTAAGCGTAGGGATACTCTTTTATACACTTCTAAAAAGTTAGAAATTGAGGAAATGAAGAAAGAGTATGAATTTAGAAAGAATATAGGTCTTAATGTAGATTTTATAAGTGAAAATGATAAAAAATTTGATTTTGATATAAAGGCAGGAGTATATGGAATAAATGGCGGAGCTGAATTTGATCCGTATAAATATACTCATCACTTATTAGAAATTAGTAGTAAACTAGGACTTAAAATTTATGAAAATACAGAAGCAATAAAAGTAAATTATGATGATGACTTTGTTACAATAGAAACTAATTATGGCTACAAAGTTAAGAGCAAGATAATAATTGTTGCAACGGGATACAACACAAAAGCATTTACAGGTAGGGATTTTGGAACTAAAACAACTACATATAATATAGCAACAAAGCCACTAAAGGAAATAGTAGGATGGTATAAAAATGTGTTAATACGAGATAATTGTGATCCATATAATTATTTAAGAACAACAAAAGATAATAGAATAATAATAGGTGGTGAAGATGAAAGGTTTGAGCCAGACATATTTGATGAAAGTATGGCTAATAAAAAATATAACATATTAGAAAATAGATTAAAATCTATGTTTAAAAATATAAAAGATATAGAAATAGAATATAAATATTGTGGTGCATTTGCTTCAACTAAGGATAATATAGGTTTCTTGGGTAAAGACTCAAAAAATGAAAAACTATGGTATGGGTTGGGTTATGGTGCTAATGGAATATTATTTGCAACATTAGGTGGAATGTTTTTAAGTGATTTATATCTAGGAAAAGTTCATAAAGAATTAGAGCTATTTAATCCTAATAGATTTGACAATTAATATATGAAATTTTACATAGTGAGGTTATTTAAAGTTTGAATTTTATAATATTAATATGAATTTGGGAAAATATATTGTGATCAATATATATAATTTAATAATAATGCATAAAATTAAGCACCTAAATGCAAATTAATTTGCATTTAGGTGCTATTTTAGATTAAAACACTATTAATAATAATAGAGTGTAAATAACAATGCAAAAAAATATGCTATTTTATTAAAAAAGTTCTCTTAAATATTCAAAAATAAAGGTAAAACTATAAAAAATAGGTTAAAAACTAGGTAAATTTTGGCATGGAAATTGCATGTAATAATAATAGAATTTAATTAGTAAATATATATAGGGTTCCAAGTTCAAGTTTTAAATAACATCTTTATCAAGTGATGCTTATTAATATTACAGTTTATTCCTGCTTTTATATTTGGAACCAAGTAAGAAGTAAGAGTGAATAGTTATGGTTGATATTACTCATTTCATTTCTAATATTTAAAATAGTCTAATATTTAAAATAGAAATATCTAAAAACTACGTTTTTATATTGTTTTTAACTAACTTGATTGAAAAAAACTGAAACATCAGTTTTATCCTTCATTGTTAGTTGTTCATCGTTAATTTTTGTAATATGCCTTAAATTTTTTTCTCAATTAGAATAAGAATAATTTCATCTTTCAGTTGAGAAATTTAATTCTAAATTTTAATCTATAGTTTCTATAGGTAATTGACAGTGGACAATGAATGTAAAAGTTGGAGTTACAATTTTAAAGAATGATTTTTATTAAGTTTGCACATAAAATTATTTCAAAATAATATAAAACTGTATAGATAAAAACATAAGTTTTAAGTTATATATGGTTAGTAAGAGAAGTTAAAAAATAAATTTCAGTAATATTAATTAAGAAGAATGGGGGATGTATTATGGAAAATGTAAAAGTTGTACTTTGGGGATTTGGTGCCATGGGAAGTGGAATGGCAAGGGTTTTATTGAGAAGAAAAGGTATAGAGATAGTTGGTGTATGTGATATGCATCCAGAGAGAGCAGGAAAAAGTATATTTGATATATTAGGCGTGGAAAGAGGAGATAGAAAAGATATTGTTGTTAATGGAAATATAGAAGAAGTTTTAACAGAAAAGTGTTGTGATATTTGTTTGTGTGCAACTGATTCATTTACTAAAAAAGCATTTCCAAAATTAAAATTTGCTTTAGAAAAGAAGGTTAATGTAATTTCTACAGCAGAAGAAATGTCTTATCCTAAGGCACAGAATCCAGAGATTGCAGAAGAATTAGATAGAATAGCTAAAGAAAATGGAGTGTCTATTTTAGGAACAGGTATAAATCCAGGCTTAATAATGGACTTATTAGTAGTATGTTTAACTGGTTGTATGACTGATGTAGAGCATATAGAAGCAAAGAGGGTTAATAGTTTGTCACCATTTGGACCAGCAGTAATGGAAGAGCAAGGTGTGGGAATTAGTGTAGATGCTTTTAAAGAGGGCGTTGAAAATGGTAGTTTAGCAGGTCATGTAGGTTTTGCAGAATCAATTAAAATGATAGGAGATGCTATAGGATTTAAAGTTGATAAGTTTGAACAACAAATGGAACCAATAGTTACAAAAGTAGATAGAAAGGCACCATACGGATTTGCTGCAACTGGCGATGTGGCAGGTGTTAATATGACAGGTCAAGGATATGTTAATGGTGAAGTTAAAATAGATATGATACATCCTCAACAAATAGAACCAGAATTAGAAGGAACATATACTGGAGATTATATTACAATAAAAGGAACTCCAGAAGTTAATATGTCTATAAAGCCAGAAGTTGATGGTGGGCTAGGAACAATAGCAATGTGTGTAAATATGATTCCACATGTTATAAATGCACATCCAGGATTAAAAACAATGATAGATCTACCAGTGCCTAGAGCAATTATGGGAGATTATAGAAATTATATTAGAAAATAAAAAATATATTTTCTAATTTGACTTTTGCAAAAATTACCTATAGAATTGTAAATGAAAAGTAAATATGTAAATAGGTTTAATATATGTAAATATATATAATAAATAAAGGGAAGTTAGGTGAAAGTCCTACACGGTGCCGCCGCTGTAAAAGAGGAGTTTTTCTATAAGAATATCCACTGGAATAATTTCTGGGAAGGAGTAGAAAAATGTTGATACTTAAGTCAGAATACCTGCCTATTTAAAAACACTTTAACTCTACGGACTATAGGGGGTGCAGATTATAAAAGAAATAATTATATTTTATTGAATTTCTTAGTGCAACTTTGTTGTCTAGGAAATTTTTTTTGCGTTAATTTAAAAAATGAAGGGGTATGAAAAAAATATGAATAAGAAACTAGTAAACTTAATAGCAATTACATTAATAGGAGCATCAACAATAAGTTTTGTTGGATGTAGTAATAACAGTAAAAAAACTGATTCAAATGTAAATAAAAGTGTAGCATCAGCAGAAAATAAAAATAATGAAAGTAAGGAAGTAAAAGATGAGAAAGTTGAAAAAAAGCAATATCCATTAACTATAAAAGATGACTCAGGACGAACTGTTACATTAGAAAAAAAACCAGAAAAAATAGCTGCAATATCAGGAACAATTTTAGGACCATTATATGCTGTTGGTGGAGAATCTATAGCTAAGGCTGACACTAAAGGTGGTGCGCCAACACCAGAAGGTTCAAAGGATTTACCAACGATTGGACATGTTGCAAATATAGATGTAGAAAAACTTATACAATTACAACCGGACTTAGTATTAGCACAATGTGGAATACATGATAGATATAAAGAAGTGTTTGAACAAAATAATATTCCGTACATAATGTTAGAAATGAAAAGTTATAATGATGTGGTGGACAAACTTCAAGTATTAGGAAATATTGTTCAAAATCAAGATAAATCTGAGGAACTTATAAAAACATTAAAAACAAAAGTTAAAGATATTACAAAAAAACTGCCTAAAGAAGAGAAGAAAGTTGCAATTTTATATGTAACAAGCAAAGATGTATCACTAAAATTAAACAGTAGTATTGCAGGAAATGCATGTGAAATACTTAATATAAAAAATATAGCAGAAGGTGAAAAGCCAACTAAAATGGGTTCAGATAGTACTCCATTTAGTATGGAGAAAATAGTAGAACAAGATCCAGATATGATTTTAGTAACAACAATGGTATCTTCAGACGAACAGGCAAAAGAAACTATTAAAAGAGAATTAGAAGGAAATCCAGCATGGAGTGGATTGAAAGCTGTAAAAGAAGGAAAGATAAAGTATTTACCTCAAAAATACTTTTTATATAATCCAGGAGAAAAATTTTATGAGTCTATAGAATATATGGCAAAGGCTGTTTATCCAGAGGTATATGGTGATGTTGAAGAATAATGAAAGTGAAAAAATCCTATTAAGAGAGAATAAAAATAAGAGATTAATAATATTTACATTATTAATCTTAGCAATTGCAAGTTTTTTAATTAGTAATTGTATAGGTTCTGTGAATATTTCAGTTAAGGATATAGTTTTTTCTATTTTGGGAAAAAGCACTTCAGCAAATGAACAAATAATAAAAAATATTAGATTGCCAAGAGCTATATTGTCAGTATTAGTAGGAACAAACTTAGCACTTTCAGGATGTATACTGCAGGGGATTATGCATAATCCCCTTGCAGATCCACATATAATAGGGGTTTCATCTGGTGCTGGTCTTTTAGGAATAATTATTTTGATAATATTTCCGGAAAAAATAGATTTATTGCCTATAGTAGCTTTTATAGGAGCAATGGGTGCAGCTATGCTTATATATGCATTAGCATGGAAAAGAGGAATAAATACAGTAAGAATAATACTTGCAGGAGTTGCAGTATCAACTTTATTAGGTGCTGGAATATCTGCTATTATGGTATTTTATAGCGACAAAGTACATGGTGCATTAATGTTTATGAATGGGGGACTTTCAGGGAGAAGTTGGCCTTATGTAAAAATAATATTACCATATACTATATTTGGATTAATATGTTGTATGTTATTTTCAGAAAAGCTAAATATATTAACTCTTGGAGATGATGTTGCTAGATCTCTTGGCTTAAATGTTGAACTTTCAAGAATTGGATTTACAGCATTAGCAGCAATACTAGCAGCTAGTGCTGTTTCTGTTGCTGGGTTATTAGGTTTTGTAGGTTTAATTGTTCCTCATATATGTAGAATGATTTTAGGATCAAATCACAAGTACTTATTTCCATCAACAGCATTTTTAGGAGCTATAATATTGTCTTTAAGTGATACAGTTGCAAGAGTTGCGTTTAGTCCAAAGGAAATACCCGTAGGTGTAATTATGGCACTTTTAGGAGCTCCATTCTTTCTTTATTTATTAAGAAAGGAGATATAACTTATGAATTGTTTAGTTTGTGAAAATTTATATGTAGAATTCAATGACAAACCTATTCTTAAGAATATAAATGTATCTATAGAAAAAGGAAAAATAACTTGTATATTAGGTCAAAATGGTTGTGGAAAAACAACTCTTTTAAGAACTATATGTGGAAGTTTAAAGCCTAAAAGTGGACAAGTAACCTTATATGGGAAACACATAAAAAATATTAAGCCTAGGGAGTTATCAAAGACACTATCTTTTTTAACTCAACAAAGAAATTTAATAAGTGACTTAAAAGTTGAAGACTTAGTGAGATATGGAAGGTATACTCATAGAAAAATATTTTATAAAAAAAATAATGAAGACGAAAAATTTGTAAATTGGGCAATGGAAAAAGCAAAAGTAAATCATTTGAGGCATAGGTATTTAAATAATTTATCAGGTGGTGAGTGTCAAAGGGTATGGATAGCTATGGCACTAGCACAAAAAACTGAAATATTGATATTAGATGAGCCAACTACATTTCTTGATGTTTCTCATCAATTAGAGATTTTACAATTGGTTAATGAATTAAACTTAAAGGAAAATCTAACAGTGATTATGGTATTACATGATATAAATGAAGCAGCAAGATACTGTGATAATGCAATATTAATGAAAAATGGTGAAGTTTATAAACAGGGTAAATTCACTGAAATAATGGATGATTATGCGTTAGATGAGGTTTTTAATATAAGTGCAGAAAGAATCAGACATGAAGACATAAAAAAAGATATATATTACCCACTAAAAACTATAAGGTAATTATTAATAATTTATAGGAGATTAAGTTATGAAGATTTTTATTGCAACTGTATCTAATTCTATAATAAGAGAGATAGTAGATTTAAATAGAGAAATAAATGATGAATTCAACAATATATTAGAAATAAAACTTTTTTCTGTTGATAGATATGTAAATGATGAAAAAATTATCAAGATGGCAAAGTATATGAATAAAGCTGATTTTATAATTTTTGATCTTATGGGTGCAAATCATGAAATTAGTGAGTATCTTTACTCAAATTTTAACAACAAAAACAATGTTATATCTATAGGTGGAGAAAATAGAGAAATAATGGGTTTAACTAAACTGGGTGGTTTTTGTATAAGGGATTTAAAAGAGGCAATGGGTGATAAAAAATTGTCTATGGATGATATGAAAACTATGATGATTGGCAAGAAACCATCAATGAAACAGATGACTTCAATGATGAGTATGAAAGCTATGATAAGTATGTGTTTAAAGGGTTTTAATATGAAGGATATGAAAAACTATAAAACACTATTAAATTATTGGAAAAGTGGAACTAAAGAAGATATAAGAAATTTATTTTATTTAATATTAAAAGAATATGGTGGACATAAGAATTTACCTAAACTAGAAAATCCTAAATTGATAGAAAATACAACTATATGTAGGCCAGAGGATAAAAAAACTTATGAAAACTATGATGAATATAAAAAGGAAAATGATTTTGATGAATCTAAGCCTAATATAGTTATACTTTTTTATAGCCATAATTATCCTAATAAAACACATAAATGTGTAGGTGAAATTAAAGTTAAATTTGAAAAAATAGCAAATATAATACCTATTGCATTTCCAGGAGCGGCAGTGGAGCGTGGCAAAGAACTTAAAAATATATTTATAAATTTAGGTTTAAAAATAAATTTATTTATAAGTTTTATGCCATTTAGATTTACACAAGGACCTATGGGTGGTGATGCTGATTCAGGTGTAAATTTGTTAAAAGATTTTAATGTACCTATAATTCATCCATTTTTTATGAATAAAAAGTATGTAGATGAATGGATAGATTCTATAGAAGGATTAAATGGAATGGAATTTTTAATTAATGTTATGCTTCCAGAACTAGATGGGTGTATAGATTTATTACCAATAGGTGCAATGAAAAAAATCTCAAAAGATAATGAATTAGAGGTAGTTATAAATGAACTCACAATTATAGATGATAGATGTGAAAAAGTTGTAGAGATGGCTAAAAACTTAATAAACTTACAAATTAAAAGCAATAATGAAAAAAAGATAGCAATAATAGGTTACAATTATCCTCCTGGAGAAGGAAATATATTTGGTGGAGCACTTTTAAATACTTGTGAGTCTATAAGTAACATATTGAAATTTATGAAATTACAAGGATATAGTACAAATGAAATTGAAGCAGATGAACTTATAAACAGGTTTACTAAAGAATTTGTTAATTCACCAAGATGGAAAGAATATAATAAAAATAGTGAAATTATAAAATACAATAAAAATAATTATGATGAAGAATTAAAAAATCAATCATACAAAAAAGAAATGGAAGAACAGTGGGGAAAAAGTCCAGGAGAAATAATGACTTTTAAAAATGACTTTCTAATACCTGGAATATTAAATAAGAATGTATTTATTGGAATACAACCATCTAGAGGTATTCATGAAGATATAGAAAAAGTATATCATGATAAGTCAATTCCACCACATCATCAATATATTGCCTTTTATAAATGGTTAAGAGAAGAATTTAAAGCTGATGCTATAATTCATATAGGAACTCATGGAACTTTAGAGTTTTTAAAAGGTAAAGAATTAGCTATGAGTAGTTCATGTTTTCCAGATAAGCTTATAGGAACAATTCCCCATATATATCTTTATTATATTGGAAATCCATCAGAAGGTGTGATAGCTAAAAGGAGAAGTAGTGCTACAATTGTTAGTTATCAAACACCACCAATGGATGAAAGTGATATATATGGTGAATACATAAGTTTAGAAAGTTTAATATCTGAATATAATCAGTGCAAAATATCCAACAAAGTAAGACTAAGTGAAATTGATGAGCTAATAAAATGTAAGGCTAATAAGTTAAATTTAGAATATGAAAGCTATGATGATATAGAAAAAGAATTATACAAAATAAAAACATCATTAATACCTAAGGGGTTACATGTTTTTGGAAAAGGATATAGTGAGGAAGAAGCTAAAGCTTATATGAAAATTATTTCTAGTTATGATAGAGGTGATATTAAATCTTTAGAAAGAATAATTGCTGAAAGTTTAAATATTAACTTTGATGAAATAATTAAGAAAAATTTAGTAAGTGATAGAGAAAAAATAAAGGTTATTTCAGATAATATAATAAATAAATACTTACTTCAAAAGACAAAAAATACTGATTTTGAAAATTCATTGAGAGATTTAAATATTTTAGATAAAAAACAGGAGATAGAAGAAATGTTGAATTTTTCATATGAATTTTATTTAAAATCTATGAAATGTGAAGAATTAGAAGGATTGAATAAGGTTTTAAATGGCGAGTATCTAGAAGCTAAACTTGCAGGTGATATTATAAGAAATCCAGATATACTACCATCTGGTTATAACATATATCAATTTGATCCTAGGATGGTTCCAACTGTATCAGCTTACAATAGAGGAAAAGAAATAGCTGAAAATACAATAAAGGAATACAAAGGTAAATATAATAAATATCCTAAAACTATAGCAACAATACTTTGGGGGCTTGAAACATCAAGAACACAAGGAGAAACTGTTGGACAAATACTTCATTATTTAGGGGTTAAGGTGGATAATAGTAATCCATTTAATACTAAATTTAAAATAATACCAGTAAGTGAATTAGGAAGACCAAGAATAAATGTTGTTATAAATATTTGTGGATTCTTTAGAGATATGTTTCCAAATCTTTTAAATTCATTTAATGAGATATTTGAAAAATTACAATCATTAGATGAAAATTATGAGGAGAATTACTTTAAATATGAAAGTGATGTTATTTTAAAAAATTTATTAGATGATGTCTATGATGAAAAAATAGCAAGAGAACTGTCAATAGGAAGAATATTTGGTCCAGAAGAAGGTGAGTATGGAACAAATTTAACATCTATAGTAGAAAGTAAAAATTGGATTGAGGAAGAGATATTTGGAAAGTCTTATATAGATAAATTAAATCATATATACACTAAAAACTATAGAGGAAAAAAGTGTGATAAATTATTTGAAGGAAATATAAAATCTGTAGAGTTAATATCACAAGTAAGAAGCAATCCAGAATATGAAGTTACCGATTTGGATCATTTTTATGAGTTTTTTGGTGGACTTTCAAAATCAGTTGAAATAACAAGGGGAGAAAAAGCGGAAGTATATATTACAGATACCACATCACATATTATAGAAACTCAAACTGTAGATAAAGCAATTCTAAGAGGGTCAAGAACAAGGTTATTAAATCCGAAGTGGATAAATTCAATGGTAGAACATAAATATCATGGAGTACAAGAAATTAAAAAGAGATTTGAAAATATATTAGGACTTGCAGCAACAACTAATAAAGTTGAAAATTGGATTTTTGATAATATGAATACAACTTATATAGAAGATGAAAATCTAAAAAATATATTAAAAGAAAATAATAAATGGGCATATTTTGAAATGGTAGAAACTTTAATAGAATGTAATCAAAGAGGGTATTGGAATACAAGTGAAGATGTGCTAAAAAAATTAAGAAAAACATGCTTAGAAATAGAGGGTGCAATAGAAGAAGAAATATAAACTATTAAATTGGAACACTATAGGAATCCAATTTTAAATAATGATTTTTTATTAAATTTGCACAGCAAATTAGATTGAAAACAATATAAAAACGTAGTTTTTAGGTATTTCTATTCATAAATATTAAGAACGAAGTGAATAATATTAACCATCATTGTTAATCGTTAATTGGTTTCGAATATAACAATGGAATAAACTGCAAGATCAGTAGTATATTTGATAAATATACTATTTTGAATTTGAACTTGGACCCCTATAATGTATTTAATTTTGAAATAGGTTAAAAATATGTTTATAAAAAATATTAGGAGATGAACTTATGAAAAAATTATTATACATTACAGTAAATTCAAAGCCAGAAGAACTTTCAGCTAGCAAAACTGTTGGTAGAGCATTTGTAAACAAGTTTTTAGATTGTCATGATGATTTTGAACTTCAGGAGTTAGATTTATATGAAGCACATATACCACGTTTAGAATATCAATATTTTGAAAAGAGAAATTGTCTTTTAAATGATTATGATTTAAAAAAATTAGATGAAAAAGAGCAAAAAGAAGTTAGAAAAATAATAGCATTATGTAATCAATTTAAGGAGGCAGATGTTTATGTTATTGCAGCTCCAATGTGGAGTTTATCATTTCCTGCACCTTTAAAAGAGTATATAGATTGTGTAATACAAGATGGGAAAACAATAAAAATAGCACAAGACAAAGTAGACGGATTATTAAATGATAAAGATAGAACTATGATTTATATACAATCATCTGGAGCTAGTATTCCATGGATACTAAAAAAAGCATTAAATAAAGGATTAAATTATGTTGAAGATATAATGAAATTTATGGGAATAGAACATTTTAAAGAAATATTAGTAGATGGAACTGGATTTACAGAAGAAGAAAAAAATAAAGCTATAGAAGAAAGTCTTGAAAAAGTAACTAAAATAGCAGAGGAAATAAAAGCTTAATAATTGGAAAGATAGAATTATATATAGTAAAAAGAGAATTGAAGATTTTTCAATTCTCTTTTTACTATATATAAAACTTATTTATTTTAATCAATTCTAATTCTAGTAGAGTTATCAATAAATTTATTGTTTAATTTAGGCAGAACTATTGATAAAATACCATTATCGAATCTAGCATTTACTGAAATTTTATCTATGTCATCAATGTAAAAGCTTCTAGAAAAATTGCCGTAATGTCTTTCTTTTCTTATATAATTATCATTATTTTCTTCAATAACTTCTTGTCTATTAGCTGAAACAGTTAAATAATTATTTTTATAATCAATAGTTATATCTTCTTTTTTTATTCCAGGTAATTCTGCATCTATGATGTATTCATTAGGTGTTTCTTTAATATCAGCTTTGAAGTTTCCCATCATATTTGATGAAGTTAAAAAGTCATCATTAAAGAAATTAGAAATAAAATTGTCAAAAGAATTAACATTAGAATTTATTAAATTTTTTCTAAAAGGTACTAATCCAAACATACTAAAAACCTCCTATATAAATTAAGTTATCTAAACTATATTTATATATTAAACTAAAAGTCAAAGAAGGTCAAAGTCTAAAAATATCTAAAAATTAGTATTATATAAGAAAATAAGTTAAATAATTAAATAGGATATAAATTATTAGTGTTTTTTTAGATTATCATCAATAATGATATATTATTTTAAATTTAAATATATAAATATTAAAACAAAAATGAAGAGATGGTATAATAAAAAACAAAGAATTTAATTGAAAAACTGTAGTTGAGAAAGGAATTTTTCTAGATATGTATTAAATATTATTTAGAAATTTGAAAGAGAAGTTATGAGTAAAATGGAAACAAATCAGAATGAAGAAATATTAGTTAAAAAATATAAAAAGTCAGTTTTAACATTAAAGATAAGTTATAAAGGTGAACAAGAATGTACTTATTTTGAAAATGAAATTGTAACAATTATAGAGAGAGAAATAGATGATTTATATGAAAATTATATAATAGATAAGTATAGTTATAATAAAGAAATGAGTAAGAATGTGAAATTTGTATTAGATGTAATACCTGGTGATTTAGAAGTGAGCATGAGAAGTATAAAAAATAATCATATATTAGGTAAATGCATAGATATGGATATCTTATATCTTATAGATAATGAAATAGAGAAAATAAATTTACAGAATAATGATAAATGCAGTATGAAAGAAATAAATGAATACTTTAGACTTTTACATAATGAGTATTTAAAATACATAGAAACTAGGGAAGATATAAGTTATAGAATATCCCAAGAAGCTTTAAATGCAATGATTAGTGAGGTTTCAGCTATGCCATCTTTTGGTCTTGTATCTCCAGCTACTATGGGATCTCATAAGGATATGGATTATTACACATTTTTAAAAAGCTCCTTTGCAATAACTCCATATATAAGAGAAATGATAAAAGTAGGGTATTCTTATAAAAGATTAGAAGAGATATTTAAAGATATAAGAAAAATTGGAGTTGAATGCGAAAAAGAAATGTTTAAGGCAACTGAGGGTGTTAACACACATAAGGGAATGATATTTCTTATGGGAATAATTTCTTCAGTTGTAGGAAAAGTTTTATATGACAATAAAACTTTTGAATATATTCAAGAGTACATGAAGGAAATGGTTAAGGATATATTAGATGATTTCAAAAAGATAGACACAAATAAACCAATGACACATGGAGAAAAGTTATATATAAATGATGGTTTTACAGGAATTAGAGGTGAGATAAAAGAGGGGTTAACAGTAGTATTTAATGATGTACTTCCTAAATATGAATTATCAGTACTTAAAAATAATGATTTAAATGTTCAAATTTTATTAGAACTTATGTCAAAAGTAGAAGATAGCACTATTGTTCATAGGCATGATATAAATACTTTGAAAAATGTAAAAAATGATGCTAAAACAATTTTAAGTTTAGGCGGTATGAAAACAGAAGAAGGAAAAAAAGAAGCATTTATATTAGAAAAAAGGTATATAGAAGAATATATAAGTCCAGGAGGATCAGCTGATTTATTAGCAATAATTATATTTCTAAGAAAAGTTAAAGGTATGTTTTTTTAAAATGAAATTTTAGTAGAACTTAAAAACTATTCATTAATATAAATAAAAATAAATTTTAATGAATAGTTTATTTTATGTATAGAACAAATGGATGTTAAATTTAATTATTTTATGGTATTATATAAATGAAATATTTTACAAAAAAAGTTGACAAAAATGTTTTTTGTGAATTAATCAGAAAATAATCAACATTTCAAAAATGGAGTGATTAATATATGCACTCAAATGTATAATTAAAATGATTTGGGAATAATTTATATTTTTAATTTTATAACAATAGAGTTGAAAATTAAGTTTTAGTTTAGGTGTGATTTAAATTCAAATAATATTCAAGCTAAAACTATATTAATTTAGAAAGATAAGGTGTGAATTAAACATGGGGTATATTTATGCATTATTATTTTCCATAAGTATATATATATGTGTTTTAAATTTATCAATAGTAAAGTTTGAAAAAAAGAATATGATTTTATGGATTGGTGTAGTTAGTTTAATAGCTGGAACCATAGGACTTATAAATAATGGGTTAATAATCCTAGTTGTTAATTTAAGTGTAGTATTGATGATGTATTTACAACAAAAAATAGTTTTAACAGGAATTATAACTTCTATATTTTCTACAATAATTTTTGTTGTAAGTGATTATGTTAGAGAATTAATAGCAATTGAAGTATTTAATGTGGACATATTTGAAAGTATAGGATTTCTTGAATATTTATCTATGTGGATACTTGTTTATCTTATAAGTTATTTAATAAGTTTAGTTTTAGGTTTTTTTATAAGAAAAAAGGTATCGTCAATGGAAATGTATTTGAGATTTAAAACATGCATATTAATAGTGATAATATTAATTTTAACAGTAGTTATTTATTATATTAATATTATATTAAACGAAGGATATACTCCATCTAGCAATCTTGTAAAAGTTAATGGTGCATTATTTATAACATATTTTATACTTCTCTTAGTAGTAGTTTTTTCTGTATTAAGTACAGTAAAAAAAGAAATTAAATTGAAAGATGATATAAATCAATTAGAAAACTTAAGAGAATATACAAAAAATTTAGAGGATTTATATTTGACATTTAGAAAATTCAAGCATGATCATACTAATATTATCACATCTATGGCAGGATATATAGAAGAAAATGATATGTCAGGATTAAAAGAGTTTTTTGAAAAAAATATATCGCCACTTACGTGTGAATTAAATATGGACAAGTATTCTATATTAAGATTACAAAATATAAAAGCTATAGAACTTAAAGGAATTTTATCGTCTAAAATAATAGTTGCACAAAATCAAAATATAAAAGTGTCAATTGATATAATAGGAAGCATAGATAAAATTAATATTGAAGCATTAGATATTTGTAGAATTATAGGAATAATATTAGATAATTCCATAGAAGCTGCTGTAGAGTGTAGGAATCCAGAAATAAAGATAGCATTAGTTAATAATATCAATAATAATTCAGTTCAAATGATATTTGTAAATAATTATTGTAGAAAATTATCAGTGCCAAACATATCTAAAATTTTTGAAAGAAACTATTCAACAAAGGGAAAAAATAGGGGATTAGGACTTTCTAACTTGAAAGAAATTATAAATAAATATGACAATGTAATATTAGATACATCTATAAAAGAAAATAAATTTATTCAAATATTAGAGATATATTGAATGGGGTGACAACTATAAGAATTTTTATTTGTGAAGATAATAAATTTCAAAGAAATAAAGTTTGTGAAGAAATAAGACAAGTAGGAAAAGAAAATAACATTGATTTAGAGATAGTTTTAGAAACTGATAGTCCTAAAGAACTTATAGATTATGTTAGTAAGAATAGAGATATAGGTGTTTATTTTTTAGATGTAGATTTGAATGATGATATAAATGGAATTATGTTAGCAGCAGAAATAAGAAAATATGATTCAATGGGAGTTATAATTTTTATAACTGCTCATATAGAGATGAGCTATCTTACATTTATATACAAAATTGAAGCTATGGATTATATAACTAAAGAAGATTATAGAAATTTAAACAAAAGGATAAGAGAGTGCTTGTTAAAAGCGAAAAAAAAATTAAACAATGTAGATGTAAAGAGTAATAATACATTTACGATAAAGTCATATGATAGAGTTATAAGTATGGATTTTGATGAAATAGTTTTTTTTGAAACATCTAGCAATATGCATAAAATAGTTATGCATACGGAAAATAGGCAAGTTGAATTTTATGGAAGACTTAAAGAGATAGAAAAAAATTTAAATGATAATTTTTATAGAAGTCATAAATCATATATAGTAAATAAGAGTAAAATAAAAGAGATAGATACTAAAAATAAAATTATACATATGAACAATGGAGAAAAGTGTTTTGTATCTTTAAAATTGATGAGCGAATTAATAAAAAATATATCTTAATAATAAAAGTTCAAAGGAGCAAAGTAGGATGACTTTGCTCCTTTTATAGTTCTCAAAAGGTGGGAAATTAATATGTTTAGAAGAGAACTACATAATTAAATATATCTGAATTTAAAAGTATTATAAAAAATATTTAAGTTAATTTTAATAGTAATTAATTCAATTTGAAAGTGATTTTACGTAAAATAGTAATTTTCATACTTGAAATATATGGGGATTAAGATAAGAATACATATAAATTATATTTTAAGATATAATTTATAATTAATAAATTTTAAAAAGTATGGAAGAATATAATTAGAAAATTAAAAGTTATATATATAGGGAAACAAGTTTAAACTTTAAGTTATTCATGTTTCAGTTGAGAATTTTAATTTTGAGTTTTAATCTATATTTTTAAAATTGACAATGGACAATTGACAGTGAAGGTGAAAATTGGATTTCCAATTTTAAAGAATGATTTTTTATTAAATTTACAGAGCAATTTAGTTAAAAACAATATAAAAACTGAATTTTATAAAATACCCAAAGTAATAGTGATAGTTACTATTGAAACTGTGATTAGTAAGAACATTATGATGGGGAATTTATTCTCCAAAATGAACTTTTTATGGATAAATATTATACAGATTTTATTTGAAGTACAAATAAAACATTGTAGCGGGGATTTCAATCCCTGGGATATTCACCATCACTTTTCACTCGTAACTCTTACTTGGTTCCAAATATAAAAATAGAAATAAACTGTAAGATTAATAATATCATTTGATAAAGATGGTATTTAAAATTTGAACTTGGAGTTCTATAAATTGTATTAAGGAGGAAAAAGATGAAAGGAATAATAATAGTTTTATTAACGTTAGTTTTATCTACTCAACTTGTTGGGTGTGGTAAACAAACTGAAAAAGTAAAAAATAGTCAAATGCCACCGTTACAAGGTGATAGTGGAGTAAATCATAACACTATTTCACAAGATGAGGTACAAGAAGAAATATTAGATATATATACAGAAATAGAAGAGGAGTATTTAAACCAATTGGTTAACAAAAATGAAACTAAGTGGAATGAATTAAAGGGTGAAATAGGTGAGGATATAGATACACTTAGATCAGTTAGTGAAAATGATAATTTAAATAATGCATTAAAAAATATAGAAAATTTATATTTAGAATACGGGAAAATATTACAAGAAAAAGGTGACAAGGAAAAAATAAAAAAAATAAAAAATGAATTAGATAAAGAGTTAAAAGTATATTATGAAGAAAAAAGTGCTAAAGATTATGATAAGAAAAATTTAAATATTTCAATTATGAAACAAGATATATTTGAAGTATATAGAGATATAGAAGAAGAATATTTAGAAATGAAAAAAAATTATGTGGAAAGTGAATGGGATGAAGAATATGAAGATTTAAAAAAAGAAATAAATGAATTAAAAGCTAAAGTAACTGAAAAGGAACTTATAAACAGTATAAGTGATTTAGAAGATTTACTTAATCAATACAATAATGTATTAAAAGGAACTGGAGATGATTCAAAAATAGATAATATAAAATCATCTATAAAGAAAAAGTTAGGAATATAGAAGAATATAAATTTAAAATTGTTATGATAAATCTAACATAGCAATTTTTATTTTTTATAAAATTATAGAAAATAATGAATTGAAAAAAGATTATAATTATAGTATAGTTTTAATTAGATAAAAAAATATAGAAAAATAAAGTTCTATTTAAAAGTAGGGGGAATGTAAATGTTTTTAATGGATTTAAAGGAAGAACATAGAAAAACATTCCTTGATTTAGCCCAATATACTATGAGAGTAGATATGTGTGTAACATCAAGTGAAAGTTGGATGCTTATGAAATTCACAGAGGAATGTGGATTTTTTGATAATGAATATAGGCCTAGAAAAAGACCACTTGAAGAGATCATGAAAGATTTTGAAAGTACAAGTAGAAGTGATAAAAAAATAATAATTTTTGAACTATATAGAATGATATTGGCAGATGGACAGTTCCATGAAAAACAAAAAGAATTAGTTAAAACAATAGCAGAAAGATGGAATTTAAAAATGGAAGAGATAAATGAAATAATTGATTTATCACAGAAGTTAATTGATATGTCTTTAAAATGTTATAAAAAGCTTGTTGTAGATTAATAATTAAAGGTTGTCCGTAAAATGACAACCTTTAATTTATGTAGTTTATTAAATTAATTATGTAATATTGCTAAAGTATTAGTAGTTTTATATTCGTTTATATAGCCTTCGTAAACAAACTCCTTATTTGGAATTTCTAGTAAATCAAGAGGTTTCATAAATTGAGGTAGTTTTGTAGTAGTATGAATACCACTTTCTATAAATAATTCTGATATAAATTCAGAACAAAAGTAATAATCATCTCTTTTAAGAGGAATATTTAAATGTAAAGCTAATAAGCCTAAGAAATTATATCTATATTTTTCACGTTGATTGTAGTGAAAATCAATTGATTGTTTTAATGTGTTAAATTGAGTTTCTGTTACATCTAATTTATAAATTAAACATTTACTATTAGAAAAATTTTTAAAAACTCCATCATGTATATTTTCTTTTACTAGGCCTCCTGAAAAAGGGTTGCGAGGATTTTTTCTACCTAAAGAATACATTTCGCTAAATGTTTTATCAAAGCTAATTGAAACATGTACATATTCATCAGAAGTAAACCAATATATAACATTAGATAGCCATGTTCCAGTACGAGTAAAAACTAAATATATTGTTTTTGTATTCATTTAACTACTCCTTTTCACAATTAAAAATATTTAAGTTTTAATTAAATATTTTATGAGGGTAAAAATTAATTATAATTATTTTAGAAGTTATAAAGGTTATATGGAATCAAACTCTACTTTTATAATAATTCTATTTTAAAAGTGATTTTAAGCATGTCCCAATATTGAAGTTATATACTTATAAAATAATAAATTATAGTTTTTTAGTTCATATTTAAATTAAAGTATAAATATGTCTAAAATCATATTTGTACATTTATTTGTTTTAAGTTTATAAAAATATAAAAGCTATTCTATTATATTTTATTTTTTTGGTGATGTAAAGTTTGTAAATAAATGAATTTATTAAATATTTTAAATTTTAATACATAATTATACATTAATACATATTTTAAGAAAGTAATTGAATATGTATTACATTATGTATATAATTATGAATTGGAAAATTATACAAAGGGAGTTAAGTGTATGAATTGTTTGAGATGTAATAGTGAAATGAAATATTTAAAGGAGTATAGATTTGAGTCACAAGATAATAATAGAGGCTTTTTCGCAGCAGTATTTGATTATGAAGAACATTTAATTTTTGACGTTTATGTTTGTTCAAAATGTAAACATAGTGAATTTATATATAAAGGAACTTTATCAGGATTAGATGCTATAATAGATTAAAACTAATAAAATGATAAGATAGAGGTGAGTTTTATAAATATACAAATTTTTGGAACTAAAAAATGTTTTGATACAAAGAAAGCAGAAAGATTTTTCAAGGAAAGAAATATTAAGTTTCAATTTATAGATTTAAACATAAAAGGACCAAGTAAAGGTGAATTAGAAAACATTAAAAGGGCTGTTGGTCTTAGAAATTTGATAAATTCAGGATGTAAAGATTATATAAAATTGAATTTAGATAAAATAAGAAGCGAAGAAATGAAAATGGGAATTTTATTAGAAAATCCTAAATTATATAAAACCCCTATAGTTAGAAATGGTAAAAATGCGACTGTTGGTTATTGTACAGATATTTGGGAAGAATGGATTAAAGAATAGAAAAATAAAAAATGATGATGAATCAAAAGTGTTCATCATCATTTTTTATGTTAATTCAAACATAAAAGTATGGATAGAATTAAACTTTAAAAGAAATATATTAAGTTTGTAATAATGGTAATATAAAAATAGTAATATTGAATATGTAAATAAATTTTAAAAAATTTTTAACTTTAATGAAAATAAACATATAAGTTAAGACACTGTGATAGTATTTAGTATATACCCAAAACATCTTTTGGTGTATAAAGGGGGGGGATTTATGGAATTACAAAATGAATGGATTATAATTATAGCAATTATTCAGTTTGGTATGATAATTAGTGATAGTTTTTATAAGTTAAGGAAATGTAGAAAAATTAATGTGGTAAATGGTGAATTACATTCTCAAGTAAAAATGATGTTTAGTTTTTCTATGATACTTATGGCATTTGTATTTTGGGAATGCTCAGCAAATGAAAAATTGAAGCCATATCTTATGTTGTTATTTATAGGTATGACGTTTTCAACTATAGGTGATATTATTATGGCTAGGATTGTAAAAGTTAAAGATAGATTAAGCTATGCTATAATATTTTTCATACTAGCACATGTGTCTTATATGGGAAGTTATATATTAGCAACTTCAAAATTAGAGGGGAATTTTATTTGCTTAATTTTTATAATACCAATTGGATATATATTTACAACGATTATATGGTCAAAGTTTGTTAAAAATAAAATGAAATCTAAAAAAATTAATTATCTAAGTTTAGTATATTCCTTAGTAATAGTAACAATGATGATGATATCCTTAAATTTAACTATTACAACAACAACTAAGTTTTTGTTAACTACAGTAGGTGCTATAGTATTTATATTATCAGATTTAATAATAGGAGTATCGGAGATAAAGGAAAAGGGACCTAAAAATCAATCTATATGGGTATGGATTACTTATGTTATAGGACAAATGTGCATAATTTATAATTATTTATTGTTTATATAGATTTTAAAAATTATAGATAATAGAGATATTGTCTATAATTTTTTTATTTTAAATAAAATAAAATTGTATATAATGTATTTATAAGGGCTTAAAATAATATGAAAATAAATTATTTAAGTATCAAATGAGAATAATGTTATTTCTACAAAGAGAAATTTAAAATATAGTACTAAAATTAGCAATTAACGATGAATAATATTAACTATCATTGTTAACCATTAATTGGTTCCAAATATGATGATGGAATAAACTGTAACATTAGTAGTATCAATTGATAAATATATTATTTTAAATTTGAACTTGGAACCCTATAGTTTTTGGAGGAAGTTATGAAGAAAAAATTAGCAAAAGCTGCTACTGTAATTATGATTATGACTTTAGTAAATAAAGTTATTGGTTTTTTAAGAGATGCACTAGTAGGCAGTGCATTTGGAACTACATTTCAAACGGATGCTTATAATATTGCTATGAATGTTTCAGATTTTCTATTTATAATGATATCATTGGTAATAACTACTACTTTTATACCAATACTAAGTGATACATTAAATAAAAAAGGCAAAGATGAAATGTTCAAGTTTGCAAATAATATAATGAATATAGTTAGTTTAATAGGTGTTATTCTTATAATATTAGGAATGATTTTTACACCATTTATAGTTAAGATTATGGCATCACAAGCAACAGGAGAAACTTTTGAATTAGCAGTTAAATTAACACGAATAAGTATAGTGAGTATAATATTTTTAATCATGCATTCTGGATATACTGCTATACTTCAAACTTTGGACGATTTTTTAGGACCAACAGTAGTTGGGTTAATATTTAATTTGCCAGTTATAATTTATATAATTTTTGGAGCAGGTGGAGGTATATATGGGCTTACCATAGCCACTGTTATTGGTGGGATACTTAGAGCAGTAGCTCAAATTCCATTTTTACATAAGCATGGATTTAAAATAACACCTATATTAGATTTTAAAGATAGTAGGATAAAGAAAATGATACTATTAATATTACCAGTAATTATAGGTGCAACAGCAAATCAAATAAATAAATTAGTAGATCAAAATTTAGCATCAGGACTTGATTATGGTAGTATATCTGCATTAAGCTATGGACAAAGAGTTTCAGATGTTATTTATGCAACATTTGCAGTAGCTATAATAACAGTAATATTTCCAACACTATCTAGAGCTATTAGTGAAAAGGATGAGGTTAAGTTTGTAGGATATATAGAAAAAGGTATTAACAATATGAATTTAATTTTATTACCTTGTTCTGTTGGACTTATATTATTGAGTACACCAATAGTAACGATAATATTTAAACATGGAAACTTTGATGATAGAAGTGTTCAAATGACATCCGCGGCATTAATGTTTTATTCAATGGGTATACCTTTCTTTGGTTTAAGAGAAATTTTCAATAAATCTCTTTATGCTATGCAAGACACTAAGTCTTCAACAATTAATGGAATTATAGCAGTAGTAATAAATATAATTTTCAACTTTTTACTAATAGGCAAATTGGGTATTAAAGGTATAGCATTGGCAACATCAATAGCATCAGCTATAGCATCATTATTATTATTTATAAATTTAAATAATAAAGTGAAAAACATAAATTTGAAAGACATTTCAATAACTACAATGAAAATAATTATATCAGTTGTAGTTATGGCTATAGTAGTTAAAACTTCTTATAATGCAATAATGGGAATTAATATACTTTTAGCAGTAGCTATATCTACTGTTTTGGGAATGATAACATATTCTATATGTTTATTTGCATTAAAAGTAAATGAATTTAAAGAACTTATAAAATTTAATAAAGTTATAAAATAGAATAAAAGTATTATAGACATAACAATTATATATGTTTATAATACTTTTATTTTAACAAGTAATTTTTTTATGAAAGGATTTACATATGAAAAATAAAGTATTAGTAGGAGAAATGGCTAAACTTCATAATGTATCAGCTCAAACATTGAGATATTATGACAAGATTGGATTATTTACACCAGAACACATAGATAAGGAAAATAATTATAGATATTATGATATTAATCAATTTCCTATACTAGATTGTATATTGTTTTTAAAAAAATTAGGGATTCCATTAGATGAAATAAAGGAATATTTCCATGAAAGAGATATAGATAAAATGATGAGTATTTTGAAGCAACAGGAATCTATGTTAAAAGAAGAAATAGAAATTTTAAGTAATCATTTAAATAGTATAAAAAGTAAAATAGAAGACGTTGAAATACATAGAAATGATAGTAGTATATATGAACCATCAATTAAATATTTTAAAAAGAGAAAAATGATAAAATATGATTTCAAAAATGGTGGAAATAGTATAGATTTTGAATATGGACTAAAAGAGATATATAAAACAGTAAAAGATGATATATCAATATTTAATAGTAATATTTGCTCAATAATTTCTAAAGAAAATACATGTAAAGAAAAATTTTTATACTTAGATGCAGTAGGAGTAATATTAAGTGGAAATAAAGCTAAAATAAAAAATAGTAAAATAATAGAAGAAGGACATTATGCAACCTTAGCATTTAATGGAACTGATGAAGCAGCTAGTGAATATTATGAAAAACTTATCAATTTTATAAATTATAAACAATACGATATAATAGGCGATTCTATGATAGTTACTATAATAGATAGTACATTTTCAGATTATAGTGAGGAATATATAAAAGAAATACAAATTCCAGTTGATGAAAAAGTTTAAATATAAAGAAAATAAGAACATATCAAAGAGGTATTGACCTTATAGTAACTATAACCTTTAAAATAACTTCTGGCGTTGAAATTAATATAGTTAGAAGGTTAGGCATATTTAATTTTATGTGCCTTATAAGAAGGTGGGAAAATGAATAAAAGAGTAGATTTATTAAAATCAGATGTAAAAGAAATTTTTATAAAGTATTTAATACCAAGTATAGCTGGAATGATGGGGCTATCTTTAAATATATTATTTGACACAATATTTATTGGTCAAGGTGTTGGAAGTGAAGGATTGGCAGCACTGAATATAGCTATACCTATATTTAACATATTTTCTTCTATAGCATTATTATTAGGAATTGGAGGAGCTACAGCTGTTTCAGTTTCCATGGGAAAAAAAGAATATGATAAAGTAAATAAAATATTTACAACTTCAATGATTATAAATGTTTCAATAGGAATATTTTTAACTGTAATAGGAATATTTTTTACAGAAAAAATATGTTACTTATTAGGAGCAACTCCAGATGTATTAGATATGGTAAAGAGTTATTTAGGTGTTATTGTATGGTTTAGTTGGGCATTTTTAATGTCAAATACATTAACTGTTTTTGTACGTAATGATAAAAATCCAAGATTAGCTATGTGGAGTATGCTTATAGGAAACTTTGCTAATATAGTATTTGACTTTGTATTTATATTCATATTTAACTGGGGAATGAAAGGTGCAGCTATTGCAACAACAATGTCACCAGTAATAACAATTCTTCTTTTAAGTACTCATTTTATAAGAGGAAATAACACTTTAAAATTTAAATTAGATAAACTAAAAATAGATAAAAATATAATCAATAGAATACTAAAAAATGGATTTCCAAGTTTTATAATGGAATTATCAAGTGGATTAATAATATTTGCATTCAATATGTCTATATCTAATATAGAAGGCGCTATAGGAGTATCAGCATATAGTATAATTGCAAATATATCACTTGTATGTGTAGCAATATTTAATGGAATAGCACAAGCAATTCAACCTATAATTAGTATAAATTATGGTGCAAAGAAATATGAAAGAGTACATGAAGCATTAAAATTAGCAATAAAAACTTCAGTAATATTTGGGGCTATATTTTATGCCGCAGGAGTATTATTTCCAGAAAAAATTGTTTTACTATTTAATAGTGGTGATGCAAAATTAATGGAAATGACATGTAGGGGAATAAAATTATACTTTATTGCATTTTTATTTATGGGAGCTAATATAGCAAGAGTATCTTATTTCCAATCAATAGAAAATTCAAAGGCATCCACATTAGTTTCATTATGTAGAGGTGTAATATTTGTACTTATATCATTATTAATTTTACCAATGATTTTAGGTATAAATGGGGTGTGGATAACTATTCCAATTGTGGAAGTTGCAAGTATGATTATAGCATGTGTATGTATGAAACGAATCGACTTAAATGTTTCTAAAAATGAAGAATTATTAACTTAACATTAAAATAAAACAAGTTAAAAAAGATATACATAAAAGTATATCTTTTTTAACTTGAAAATTAAATATATGCTTAAATATTAAGCTGAAAAGTTATTTTTTAATTTTTTTAATAACTTTTGTCTTTTTAATAACTTTCTTTTTTAATGTTTTAATTATTTTTTTGAATTTTTTTATCTTTATCTTTTTCATAAAAATACTCCTTTAATTTATATCTTCATAAAATAAGTCTTATTTAATTATAAAGTGATATTGTTTTAAAATAAAGAAATTTGAAAAAATAATTTTAAAACAAAACTAAATAGTATATAATAAACCTATAATGGAAAAAATAACTAATTATTGTAAATTAAAATTAAAGAACTTAAATTTATAAGTATTTAAAATTTATAAGTATTATTTACAGATATTATACCATATTGTTAAAATTAGTTAATACCATATTTAAAATATCATAAATAAATATTCCGAGTTTGTTTTTAAAAGGATTAGTTTCTAAATTTGGATATATTAATATAAGTATAATAAGTTTTTAATAGTAATTATAACAAAAACTAAATCATCAACAATTTTTATGAAATGTAAAAAATTTTAATTGGAAATATGAATTTGATGAGGTGTTATTAAATGAATTTTAAAAAGGACAAGCATTATACGTGTTTTTTTAGTAAAGATAGTCAGTTCTCTCTAAATAAAGATGAAAATGAACTTTATTTAATAAAATGTCCTGATAATTTAAATAAAATTTTATTTGAATGGAATGTTAATAGAAATATTTTAAATTTAAGTTTATTAGGATATAGATTATTAGGAATTGAAGATTATATTAAAAGAATAAATACTATACAAATGTGGAATCAATTTGTATATCCAGAAGATTTAAAAAACAAATGTGTTTATGAAAATAAATATAGAGTAATAAGATCTGATGGAAAATTACTTCAATTAATTGTTAATAGAAGTGTAAAAACTAATGATAAAAGTGAGAAGATAATTGTTGAGAAAGTGTGTAAAATCATAGAACTAAATGATAATTTTATAAGCAATAATAAAATTATTCCTACATTAGATGGAGTTTTACATGGCATAGGAAAATTAAATATAAGGAGTAAAACATTAAAGGTAACCCCATCAATAAACATAATGTTAGAAGAAAATAGATTTAATAAAAAAATATATCACATAAATGATATATTTGATATTTTTCCACGAGAAAGTATAGAAAAATACAAAAATAGTTTTTTGAATTTTTTGAATAGTAAAGAAAGATATTATTTTGAGAATTATAAAGTCATATCATCTGAAGGAAAGGAAAAATATATACAGGTTATAGGTGAACATGAAAAAGATGATAAATCTAATGTATATTTAGCAATTAAGGAAATAAACAAAAGTGAAAAAATGTATAATGAATTTTATAAGTTTAATTATATTGATGAAATGACGGGTCTACCTAATAAATTTGCATTAATTGATATAGTAATGAAAAAGTCTAGGGAAGAATTTATAAATTTAAATAGAACTGTTAGCTTGATGTCTATAAATATAATTGATTTTAGAGAAATAAATAAACATTTAGGTTATAGTATGGGAGATAAAATTTTAGTGTTTATTAGCCAAAAAATAAAAAGGAATATATCAGAAAATGAGATTTTATTTAAGGGAAATGCTGATAATTTTTTTATTTTTTCAGAAGGAATAGATAGTTATAGCGGATTAACCTCTAAAATACAAAATATAATAGAGCTATTTAAGGAACCTATTCAGATTAATAATAAAAAAACATTTATAGGAATAAATATAGGTGTAGCTCTTTATCCAGAGCATGGGAAGGTTCTTAGTGAAATAATTTATAAGGCAGATATTGCAATGCAAAAGTCAAAAATACAAGGAAGAAATTCATATAAAATATTCCAAGTAAATGATGTAGCAAAATTAAATAAGATTTTTACTATAGAGAAAGATTTATCTAAAGCATTGAAGTTAAATGAAATGTATATGGTATTTCAACCTAAGATAAGTACAATAAATGAAAAAACTGTAGGGCTAGAGGCACTTTTAAGATGGAATCATACAGAAAAAGGATTAATTCCACCATCAGAGTTTATTCCGATTGCAGAGAATACGAAACTTATAATTCCAATTGGGCGATTTGTTTTTGAAGAGTCTTGTAAAAAGTGCAGGGAATTTATAGATATGGGATATGATGATTTTAAAATATCTATAAACTTATCTAAAATTCAATTAGAAGATAAAGAACTAACAGGATTTTTTATAGACACATTAAAGAAATATAATTTAAACTCTAAATATATTGAATTAGAAATAACAGAAAGTGTTATAATGAATGCACTAGAAAAGAATTTAGAAGTGCTTGAAAATATTCATAATCAAGGAATAAGCATGTCTTTAGATGATTTTGGAGTAGGGTTATCTCCTATAAAGTATTTAAAAATACTTAATTTAGATTGCTTAAAGATTGATAAAAGTTATATAGATGATATAGGGGTAAATAATAAAAGTGAGAGAATTATTGAAGGACTAATAAAACTTGCACATAGCTTAGATTTATCTGTTATAGCAGAAGGTGTAGAAAAAGAAGACCAAATAAAGTATTTAAAATCACACAATTGTGATATTGTACAAGGATATTATTATGCAAAGCCAATGAACTTTGAGGATACAATAAAGTTTTTAGCAAAAGAAAAGTAATGGCTAAAAATAAAAACTAGGTATATATAGGAAGTAGACTATAAATATTTTCCTATATAATTTCTAGTTTTTATTTTTGTGTTTCTAAAATATGCTTCCAATATTTTTTAGGCATTTGTCTACATTGAAGCCTAGGGTTTTTTCTTGAATCAATTGAAGCAGAAGAAAAATAGTTTTTCCACAAGTTTTCATAAATTGAGTCATTTAAAGTAGAAATTTTTTTATAATAATCACCATCTAATTCAGTAATAAAATAATCATTGCAGTTGTAAATAAGAGCTAAATTTCTTTTGATATCATGAATAATAAAATATTGATTACTAAATCGAGAAACAAAATGTTTAGATAATAAAACTAATATATTATTATCTGGTTCAATAGAAGCATAAAACTTATTAGTTTCGAATTCTTTAAATCGAACAAAGCCAGTAAATTTATGAGCTTCTAATTGAACAGATTTTGAAATTTTAGAAGCATCTAGAATAAAAGAGTTATTTAAGTACATATCTACGTCAGATTTAAATTTAAAGGCTAATCTAATATAATTATATAAAATCCAATATTTGTTTTTATTATTACTTAGAAAAACATTAAAAATATTTTTTAATGTTTGATTTGTAAAATTTTTTTCCATGGAAATATATACTTTTGAAGATTTTTTGATATCAGTAGTTATTTCTAAAGGGATATCAATTAAATTATTGGTATAACTTTCTTTTATAGATATACTATCAGGCTTTATTTCGTTATAATAGGATTCATAAATGCAGGTAAGAAAACCCTCAAAAGTATTATCAAAAACATATACATACATAAATTAATCACCTACCAATTAAATTTGTCCTGTTATTACTTTAATTTTGTCTTCTTTAGATGGTATTGGAGATCCAAAGAGTGAAAGTTGTTCAAAATTTAAATTACTATTTTTAGTACTATCTTTTTCTAAAATTAATTTCTTTTCAATTTTTTCTCTCTCCATATCAATTTCACCATAATATTTTCCTTTACAGGTTATGAAGTATTTAGCTCTTTTCAAAACTATACCTAGTTTTTTTAAGTCTTCAAAAGAAAGAAAAGACACTTTTCGTGTAAGAACAATTCGTTTTGCAGATTTCAAGCCTATTCCAGGAACTCTAAGAAGCAGTTCATATGGTGCAGTATTTATTTCAACAGGAAACAATGTTAAATTATTAAGGGCATAGAATGTTTTAGGATCTAACTTTTCATGAAAGTTTGGATTATCTTCATTAAGAATTTCATTAGATTTAAATCCATAAAATCTCATAAGCCAATCTGCTTGATAAAGTCTATTTTCACGAAGAATAGGTGGATTATCTATATTAGGAAGATTACCACCATGATTTACAGGAACATACGCAGAGTAATAAACTCTTTTTAAATCATATCCTTTATATAAACTTTCACAAAGTTTTAGAATGCTTAAATCATTATCGTTAGTTGCACCAACTATTAATTGAGTACTTTGACCACCAGGAACAAAGTTTGGTGCTGATTTGAAAATTTTTTTATTTTCTTTAGAATGAATTATTCCATTTTTTATAAAAGACATAGGTTTTAATATGCTGTCTTTATTTTTTTGTGGTGCCAAAAGTTTTAATCCATTAGATGAAGGAAGCTCTATATTAACACTCATCCTATCAGCATACATACCGGCTTCTTCAATAAGTCTATTGTCTGCACCAGGTATAGCTTTAATATGAATATAACCATTAAATTTATATTGAAGTCTCAATGTTTTTATAACTTTTAAAAGAAGTTCCATAGTATAATCAACATTTTGTATAATAGCAGAGCTTAAAAATAAGCCTTCAATGTAGTTTCTTTTATAAAAATTTATAGTTAAATCTACCACTTCTTCTGGCGTAAAAAATGCTCTTGGAACATCATTACTTATTTTATTTATGCAATATTTACAGTCATAAATACAGTAATTAGTAAGAAGAATTTTTAAAAGTGATACGCAACGACCATCAGGAGTAAAAGTATGACAAATACCATTTGAACTACAGTTTCCAATGCCACCGTTAGCATTTTTACGATTACTACCACTTGAAGAACATGATACATCATATTTTGCGGCATCACTTAAAATCTCAAGCTTTTTAAAAATATCCATTGAATCACCTCCAAAAATAAATTTTCTCAAATTTCATTTATATTATTATACAATAAATTATTAAATATAAATCCAAAAGAGTTACAATTTTAAATTTTAATTTATATATTTGTAAGATTACAATTACAATTTTAACATTTAGATCAGATTAATTTATACTAATTAAAATGTGAATAAATAGATTATATGGTTTATGTTTAAAAAAGAGTGATATCATTTAAGTAGTTAGATATGATTCCAAATTATTTATACTTTCATATTTGGAAGGAATTAAGAAAATGGGGGTCTATATTATGAAAAAAATAAGAATGTTATTTAAGTATTTTATATGGCAAGACATTGAAAAGTCACATTTTTTACTTAGAATATTGAATTTAATATTTGCTATATTCTTGAGCTTTTGCACATTAGCATTATTACATGGAATTAATATAAATATAGTTTTTAAAATAGTTATAGGAATTTATCTAATACTAAATTTTATGTCATTTTGGTCAGCTTATTATTTAATTGAAAGAAAAAGTGAATCTGCTAGTTTTATATTTATTATTTTAAAAGGTACTTGTATACTTTTTTCATTTATAATACTTTTAAAGTATGTTTTAAAAAAGGATATTTTAGATTAAAATATGTTTGCAATTTGCAAAAAAAATAATTATGATATTATAATTAACTTAGGATACTACTTAAAATTAAGAAAGAGAGGAAAGTATGAGAGTTGAATATATATCATATATGGATAAATTACCAATAGATATTTCATTAGTAAATGTTAAAGAATATCCAATACATTGGCATAAATCTTTAGAAATTTTGTTTGTTTTAAAAGGTAAAATAAATGTTACTATCGAGTCAGATACTTATGAAGTTGAAGAAAAAGAAATAGAAATAATAAATTCAGAAGAAGCACATAGAATTTTTTGTGATAATGATGAAGATAATGAAGTACTAATATTTCATATTGATTTAAAGTTTTTTGAACAATTTTATGAGGATATGGAAAATATATTTTTTTATGTTAATTCATCTGATGAAGGAGCTCAAAATGAAGAAAATTATGAAGTGATTAGAAGATATTTGTCTATAGTAATTTGTGAATTAGTTCAGAAACAAGATGATTACGATGAAATTATAGAAGATACACTAATAGAACTTTTATATCACCTTATAAATAATTTTCATTATCTAATGTATGAAAAAGAAGAAATTAAGGATAATGATGAGCAATTACAAAGATATCATAGGATAGCAAAATATATATATAACAATTATAATAATAAAATAAGTCTTCAAGATATAGCTCAAAAAGAATTTTTGAGTACACATTATCTTTCACATGAAATAAAAAATACAATGGGTCTTAGTTTTAAGGATTTTGTAAATTTAGTTAGGGTGGAAGAATCTATAAAATTACTTTTAGATACTGATATGACTATATCTGATATATCAGAAGAAGTAGGATTTTCACATAGTAGATATTATAATAAACATTTTAAAAAGCATTATAACTTAACACCAAAACAATATAGAAAAACTTATAAAATAGATGATAAAGACTTAGAAAAAATTAAAAAGATAGAAACGTTAGAAATAAATAAAGAAACATTAGAAATTATATCTGATTATTTAGAGGACTATGAAAGATATGATTATGAAGAAAAAATTATAAGATTAAATATAGATATGGAAAAAAATGAAGGAGTTTTTGAACATAATTATAAAGAAGTAATATATTTAGGATATGGATATGATTTGTTAAAGGAAAATTGTAGGAATTATATAAAGGATATTCAAGCAAATATAGGATTTGAATATGGAAAAATGACTAAGATGTTTTCAAAACATTTGGGTATATTTGAGAATAGCGAATTTATAAACTTTATGTATCTAAAACAAATCATGGATTTTATTTTAGATTTAGATTTAAGACCATTTATAGTTATAGAAAAAGAAAATTTTGAGGATGATAATTTGCTTTATATGTTAAAGTATTTTATTAAATATTTTACAGAAGAATATGGTTGGTATGAATTTAAAAAGTGGAAATTTCAATTTCATAATTCCATAAATGAAAGTTTAAAAGAAAAAATCATTGAATTATTTACGGTTCAATATAGTTTACAAATAGAAGAAACACCATACATTGAACACACAAGTATTAATCCTATATATGATACATCTTATATGCTGCCATATATAATTAATAAGGCGATAAAGAAGGAAGATGGTATTCTTATGAAGGTTGTAGATGTAGTGCAAAAGGAAACTAGCTTTCATAGTCAATTATTTATGGGAGATAGAGGGATATTTAATGGGTTTGGAATAAGAAAACCATCATACTTTGCATATTATCTTTTAAATTTATTAGGAGATACTTTAATAGCATATGGAGAAGGATACATTGTAACAGCAATGGGAGATGATTATCAAATTCTTTTATATACTTATAGTGAAGAATTAGAAAGCCTAGTTGATATTAAGGAATTCAACAAAAAAAGAGGAAGTAAAAATGTTAGTGAAAAGAAATTCTTCCTTAATATAACTAATCTTTATGACGACTATAGAATGACTTTTTATGAGATAGGTGAAAGAAAGGGATCAGCCTTTAATTATTGGTTAAAGCTTGGAAAACCTAATCTTATAGAAGAAGATGAGATTGAACTTTTAAGTAAAGCTGCATTTCCAAAAATAAAATTTAGTTATGCAAAAAAAGCAAATGTATTTCATATTGCACCTAAGATAGATGGGTATGGAGCAACACTAATTTTACTAAGAAAAGTACAAAAGCACCCTTTTTAATGTGCTTTTGTACTTTTTTTAAATATAAAATTTAACCCAATGTCCTTAAAAATGTACATTTTATACAGCTTTTTAGTGAGTGTAAGTATTATTTTGAACATATATAATAGTAGTATAAGATATATAAGATAAAAAAATGTGAAAATAAGTACAAAATAGATTTTAATATTCACATATGGCAAGAAGATATAAAATGCCAAAGTATATCGTAGCAATTTAGATACGAGGTGTATAAAGATGGGGTTAGATAACAAAATATTCTCGGAAGGAAAAATAAGTAGAATATTATTTAAGTTTGCAGTACCCGCAATAATATCATTATTTGTTTCAGAATTATATAATATGGTAGATACTTTCTTTGTAGGAAGAGCAGTTGGTGCAAATGCAATAGGGGGACTTACGATAGCCTTCCCAGTGCAAAGGCTATTAATATCAATAGGGTTATTAATAGCAGTAGGTACATCAACAGCAGTAGCTAGATGTTTAGGTGAAGAAAATTATGATAAATTAAAAGAAAATATAAATAACGCATTTGTTTTAACTATAATATTACTTAGTGTAATTCCAACTATAATATTCATATTTAAAAATCCTATAATAACTAAATTAGGTGCAAGTGATGTAATTTATCCTTATGCTGAAAAATATATAAGTATAATATTAATTGGTGGTATATTCCAAGCATTAACAGTTGTGGCTTGTTATATAATGACAGCTTTAGGAAATACTAAAATAACTTTAATAGCAACATCAATTGGTGCAATTTGTAATATAATAATTGATGCTATATTAGTAAATGTATTGTCAATGGGAGTAGCAGGAGCTGCTATAGCAACTGTTGTATCACAATTTATAAGTTTTATATTTATGGTTTATAAATTTAAAGAAGTAAAAAATACATTAAAGCTTAAATTTGAATTTAAGCTAAGAATTGAAATAGTAAAATCCATAGTAGCAATAGGGTTTTCTACATTCATAATAGAAATATCAGATGCTATAGTATCTGCATTATTAAATAACTTATTAGTTTCTAGTGGTGGTGGCGATAACGCAATTATAATGGTTGGAGTTGTTACAAGAGTTTCAATGTTCTTGTATATAACAGTAATAGGAATAAGTTCAGCTATGCAGCCGATTGCAGCTTATAATTATGGAGCTAGAAATTATAAGAGACTAAAAGAAATAGTAAAACAATCAGTTAAGGGAGCAACAATAACAGCAACTATTTTATGGGTAATAATGATGGTATTTACAAGACCTATAATTGGAAGTTTTTTAAGAGAAAAAGCATTATTAGAAGAGACAGTTGTTGCATTTAGATTATGTATAGCAATTTTCCCAGTACTAGGATTATATTATGTGTCTATATATTTCTATCAATCAATAGAAGAAGCAAAATCAAGTTTTATTTTATCAATATATAGACAACTTATATTATTTATACCAATAGTTGTGGTTTTAGTAAAAATCATAGGAATCAGAGGGGCATTTATAACATTCCCAATAACAGATATAATATCATCTATTACAGGATTTTATTATATAAGAAAAGCTATGGCTATATTAGAATCAGAAAAAAATGCTTACTTAAAAGAACAAGAAGTAAATGGATTAAAATTTTCATAATAAATAATATGTGAAACTTATATTAAAAATGTAGCTTAAAAGCACAAAATTCCTTTGCAAGATTTTTAGTAACTAGCACCTACTAAAAATTAATAATATAAGTATTCACATTTAAAATAAAAATTATGGATTATCTCTAAAATAGAGATAATCCTATTTTTTATGTTCCATAAACTTATAATGCATTTAAAATTGGAACACTATGCAAACTGTGCTAAAATTATTATAAGATAACAAAATGACTTTAAGAGGTGGGGAAATGAACTTAATTGTAGCAATAGATAAAAATTATGGTATTGGATATAAAGGTGAACTTTTAGTTAGCATAGAAGAAGATTTAAAAAACTTTAAAGAAAACACAATAGATAAGGTTGTAGTCATGGGGCGAAATACTAAGGAATCTTTGCCTAATGGTAAGCCATTAAAGAATAGAGTAAATATAGTATTAACTAAGGATAAAAATTACAGTGCAGAGGGATTTATTGTGTTAAATTCAAAAAAACAGTTATTTGAAAAAATAAAAAAGTATAATAGTGATGATATATTTTTTATAGGCGGGG
>NZ_CCAT010000084.1 GCF_000612845.1 Clostridium ihumii AP5 | reverse complement strand
CGTCAAGCTGATAGAGAAGGTTTCCCTGAAGTTGCTGAAGCTTATAAGAGAATAGCATGGGAAGAAGCTGAACATGCTGCTAAATTTGCTGAAATTTTAGGTGAAGTTGTTGTATCTGATACAAAAGCTAATTTACAAGCTAGAGTTGATGCTGAACACGGAGCTTGTCAAGGTAAAAAAGATTTAGCTACTCTTGCTAAAAAATTAAACTTAGATGCTATTCATGACACTGTTCATGAAATGTGTAAAGATGAAGCAAGACATGGTTGTGCCTTTAACGGATTATTACAAAGATACTTCCAAAAATAATTAAACATTTATTATTAATATAACAAAACACTCACCTTAGTTTAACTAGGTGAGTGTTTTGTATTTTATAAATTGTAAATTTCACTAAATTTCTTATTTAAATATTCTATGAAATATTTTGAGTTCAATTTTTCGCCTGTTACCTTTATTAATAATTCTTCCGGCTTGTATAGTTTACCATATTTGTGAATATTATCTCTTAACCAAGTTCTTAAATTATCTAAATTTCCATTTTCTATTTCCTTATATAAATTAGGAATATCTTTTAATATTGCATTTAAAAATTGTGCTCCATATATATTTCCTAACGCATAGCTTGGAAAATATCCAAACTCTCCATCTGACCAATGTACATCTTGAAGGACTCCTTCACTATCATTTTGGGGCCTTACACCTAAATATTCATAATATTTGTCATTCCATATCTTAGGTAAATCTTTAACTTCTATCTTTCCTGCAATTAAATCTTTCTCTATTTCATATCTTATGATTACATGTAAACTATAAGTTAATTCATCTGCTTCTGTTCTTATCAGTGATGGCTTAGCTATATTCATTAATTTATAAAACTCTGCGAAATCAATATCTTCAAATTTTTTAAAGTGTTTCTTAAGCTCATCATATATAAAACTTAAAAATGCCTTACTTCTACCTATTATATTTTCATAAAATCTTGATTGTGATTCATGAATTCCCATTGATGCACCATCTTGTAATCCATATTCTTCTAATTCATCACATATTTGTTGTCCATAAATGGCATGTCCACCTTCATGTATAGCACTATACATAGCATTTGAAAAATTGCTTTCATCATAATGATTAGTTATTCTAACATCTTTATTACTAAATTCAGTAGTAAATGGATGTTCTGATGTTGATATATTACCTCTATTTTTATAATCATATCCTATTAAGTCCAAAAGATATTCATTAAATTTTATTTGTTCTTCAGTACTATAATTACCTTTTAGTATATTTTCATCAATTTTAACATTAGATGATTTTATTCTATTTAATATATCAACTATAGAATTTCTTAAATTACCAAAAACTTTATCTATAATTTCTACAGTCATTCCCTTTTCATATTGGTTTAACAATGCATCATATGGATGTTTTTCATATCCATAAAAATTTGCAAATTGTCTTTTATAATTAACCATTTTTTCTAAATGTGGCTCAAATATAGAAAAATCTGATTTGTTTTTTGCTTCCTCCCAAGCCATGCTTGATTTGGCAGAATCTACTGAAAACTTAGCATATATATCTTCTGGTATTTTTTTAGTTTCATTGTATGCATCTTTAATATCACTTATCATAGCTACTTCAAACTCTGATAATCCTTTTTCATTTTCTAGTTCATCTATTAGTTTTTTTATTTCCACACTTGTTATCATTTTATAATATTCTGAAGATAGATAACCTATTACATTTCCTCTTGATTCTCCTGCTGCTTTAGGCATGTTTACACACATGTCCCAATGCACAATTCCAAGTGACTGTCTTAAATAATTCATATTTCTAACTAATTCTTTTAATTTTTTAATATTACTTTCACATACTTTCTCCATAACATATCTCCTTAACTAATATTTAAAATTTAAAAATATACATCTGAAAATTCTATTTCTCTCTTTTCTTTATTTGAATTTATATTGTACTCTTCTTTTAAAAAAGCACTACACTCATCTATTGTTTTGTTAGGCAATTTAACTACAAATTCTGCACCCTTTCCACTTTCACTTTTTACACTTATGTCTCCATCATGAAGTTCAACTAGCGACTTTACTAATGAAAGACCTATTCCTGTTCCACCAGCCCTTTGAGTTAGTAATGCATCTACTTGCCTATACCTATCAAAAATTTTATCCACATTCTCTTCTTCAATACCACTTCCACTATCTTTCACTGTTATTTTTATAAATTCTCCATCTTCCAACAATAAAACGTAAACCTCTCCATTAGGTGGTGTATGTTTTAATGCATTTGACAATAAGTTTAATATTATTCTTTCAATTTTTTCTGCATCACATGAAATTAATTTTTCTTCTACATTAGTGTCAAAAATTATATCTACACCTTTATATTTAGCATACTCAACTACTGACATTGTAGTATCTTCTACTAAGTTTACTATATCATAATTTGCAAGTTGTAATTCAAAATATCCTGCGTCAATTTTGGTCATATCCATTATATTGTTAACAAGTTTCAACAATCTACATGAATTTTGTCTAATAGAATTCATATATTTCTTTAAATTTATATTTTCATTCAATTCAAGTTTTTCTTCATCTATTTTTTTTAAAATTAATTGTGTTGTAGCTAAAATTATATTTATTGGAGTTTTGAAATCATGGGATATATTTGTAAACAATTTATTCTTTGCATTTTCCAAGCTAACTTTATTCTCTAACGTCTCATTTTTACTTTCCAAATTTATTTCTTCCGTAACATCTTCAGCTATAACCATAAATGCATTTCTTTCTATGCACTTATAATTGATCTCTAACCATTTATATTCTCCATTCTTAGTTTTATACTTATTTATAAATGGCCTATTTTCGGCTACCTTGAAACCCTTTAAAAATTCTTTATCTATAATTAATTCCCTATAATTCATTGATAAAAATTCTTTTTCACTCCAGCCCAACAAATTTACACATTGTGGCCCTACTTTTTGAAAATACCCCTTTTTATCAATTATACATATCATTCGCTTCGAACTGCTTAAAAATATCTCCATTTCTTTTTGCAGTTCAATTCTTTTTCTCAATTCACATTTCAACACTTCTATAAGCTTGCATCTACTCATTATTGGACCAATTTTTTTGCAGAATTCACCAATAAACATATTTTTTTCATTTATAGAATCATTTATTTTTTCATATCCTATTATCAATAATCCAATTAAGTTATCATTATTCATTATTTTATAACAACCTAAATACTTTATATTATTCTTTATAAATACTTCTTTATCGTCAAATTGAAAAGCTCCTATTTCTTTAATTCCCTCATAATATTCAGTATGAATTATCTTATACTCTTCATTTTTAGTTATTTCAAAATCTTTATGATTTTCACAAAAGTTTTTTCCAAATTCCAACATATCATTTTTTATTAATGAACAATTTTCAGCATCATATATAAATATATTCATTAAATCTGCATTTAAAAAATTAAATAAACATTCTCCAATATTTCTTAATAACTTAATCGATACTGTTTCTCTGCTAGCCATATCTAATAAATTATTTAACTCTTCTTTTATATAATAATTATTTTGTAATTTAAATTTTCTATTTTTCAACACTAAATTTTCATCAATAGTTTTTACAACTTTTTTCTTTTCTTTATATGATTTAAAATAAAGATAATTATATTTAGGTTTATTTATTTGTTTTTCTTCTATATCATTCAAATTATTTTTAAAAGAATTAGATAGTGATTTCATAAGTGTTCCCCCTAATTACTTATTACCACTTGTATAAAATGCAGTAAGTAATATTTTGTAATTTTTCTTTCATAAGCTTCATCAAGCGCTTGAATTTATACAAAAGAATTTATTTTCTGAATTTTCATTTAAATAGTAACATATTATACTTATTTTTACAATATATTGAACATAGCTCTAATTCTACTTCTACACTTAAAAATACAATATAGACTACACTAATCACTATCTTTATCTTTAATACTATTTATATATTTAAATTTTTAATACAATTTTTAATACACATGAAAATGTAAATACTGACAAAAATGTAGTCATAAATACAAAAACTGCTGCATATTCAGCTTCTTTATTAAAGCTTTCTGCTAAAATCGATGTCATTGCTGCTGCTGGCATTGCCTGAAGTATAACTAAAGTTTTTGAAACTACAGTATCTTCTTTTATAAATATAAAAAACAATAAAGTTATCATAGGAATTATTATAAGTTTTATAAAAGAACCATAATAAATTGTTATATCTTTTAAATATCCTCCTAAATTAATATCAGCAAGTATAGATCCTATTATTAACATTGATAATGGTGTTGTTATAGATCCAACTGATTTTATACTGCTAAATATTACTTCTGGCATTTTTATATTTAATAACATTATCAAAGCCCCTATGTACACACCTATAACACCTGGATTTAAAAGAACTTTTTTTATTTCCTTTATAGAGATTTTATCACTAAATAGCATTACACCATAACTCCACATAAATATACTAAAAAACATATTGAATATTGATGCATATATTATCCCTTCACTACCATATATACTTTCTATTATAGGAAATCCCATAAAACCACAATTAGAAAAAACATTACCAAATTCTAATATCTTTCTTTTGTTTTTATCTTTCACTATTAACAATAATAAGTGAGTTACAACTATGGAAAGAACAATTATTATTGCACTATAAAATAATGTTTTTCTTATATTGCTTTTTATACCACTATTATAAGTTATATTAAATGATGCAATAATCATAAGTGGTAGCGTTATCTTAGTTAGTATTTCTGTTAACCCCTTATTTAATTCTTTAGTTATAATTTTTCTTTTACTTCCATAAAATCCTATTATTATTATTAAAAATATAGAAATAACCTGATTCATTATAGAGTTAATCTTCAAACCCATCTCCTCCTTTTTATATTTATGTAATTATTTAAAATTATTTACATTTGTTATTATATATAGAATACTTTTCAATTACAACTTTCTTTCAATAAATATATAAAGCTACAGCAAAATACTGTAGCTTTAAAAAATATACATTATTAAATTTAATCTTGATTGGCATTTTTTAAAAGTGATGATTTTTTATTCATTGTAATTATGGTATATATCATATCTAATGTCATTATTCCTATAAAGAACGGTGTTAATATTGACCATAAAGCTGGCTCTATTTGATAAATTATATTAATTACTGGCTGAACTATATATATAGCTACAAAAGTTAATAAAATCCAATAAAATGAAAACTGTAAACTTATTAATCCATTGATTTGATATTTCAAGTTTGAATAGTCCCAATAACTTTTTGAGAAAACTGCTTTTAATATATAACCTGTACAATATTCTGTAATTGTAGGAATTATAAATCCAATTATAATTTTTTCTATTAAATTCAAATTAAATGCTGTATTTAATAGAATTATTATAGCTCCTGCTATGCCATACATAGGTTTAAATGGTCCAAATAGAAAACCATCTTTTTGAAACTCTCCTTTTGTAGCAACTGAATATATATTTTCTACAATCCAACCAATAAAAGAATAAATTATAAAGTTAAATAAAGTAAATATAACTAAATCCATTGAAATTCCTCTTTTCTAAATTTAAATTTAAACTTAGTATGAGCAATTTTAATCTAATTTATTTACATCATCTAATAGTATTTAATCAACTCTCTTTGCAATTAAAGAAATGTTTCTCTCTTTATTCCCATTTGTTATACCTATACCCCTTACTTTAATTGTTTCTCCTTTTCTTATATCAGTTAACTTTTCTTCTTTTGGAAATCCTAAAATTATATCCTTATCTCCATTTTTAGCTTTAATTATATGTTTTTTATTATCTATACTCTTTACTTTAACTTCCAACTCCATTATTTTTCCCTTTAAATACTCATCGTCAATTTGATTTATAGAATTATTTGATTTTATAATCAGAACTTCATTGTCACTAACTTTCTTGATTTTAGAGTATAAATTATCTGCACTAACTCTTATTCCCATTGTTGACATTATAAGCATTATAGTCATTATATTTACTATCATTATTATCTTTTTCTTCATAATCCTTGCTCCCACTAAACTATTTATATATAGTTTTATTTCTCAATACATTCTATATTGTACACACGACTTCTTTAATTTTCCTTTATTAAATCTTAATTTAATCTTAATTTTTTATTTTAATGTAATATTTGTATATATAAAAAAAGAACTTCCTAATAGTTCTATCAAGTAAGTTCTTTGATGTAATATAAGTCTAACACACTTATTATTTTATATAGATGAATATATAATCTCATTATCTTTATATATTAAAACATTCAATTTGTAATTAAATATATTATAATATATTTTTATATTATCAATATCTAACATATCACTAAAAATCATATCTTTATGCTTAAGTTCTGAAGTTTTATTTCTATTTTCTCCATTTTTATAGAAATATATTCCAACAACCATTCCATATTTATATCCTTTTACTGGACCATCTTTTTTTATTATAACTGGGAACATATTTTCTCCAGCACCTTCAACTACAATTTCATCACTTTCTCTTCTTCCTAATCCAAAATGAGCAAGTCCTTCTATAGATGTTAATGCAGCCTCTTCCTTTTCATCTCCATTTATAAATTCAAAATGTAATGATTTATCATTTTTCTCTATAATATTAATATCTAAATTTCTCATCCTATGTCACCTCTAAAATAAACTTTAGCTTATTGTATTTACATTATACTATATATAAACTCTATATGTATTACATATTAATTAATTTTTAAATTTATAGATAATATATATTGTAATATTATATATAATGTATCTATAATTAAGCCTTACAATTATTTCTAAAACTATATATTAATCTTATTCATTATATTTAACTTTACTTACATATTAAAAAATGTAATATACTTTAAGGAGATGATAAAAATAAAGAAAAAAAACTTTTTTCTAATTATTTTAATTGGAATAGTGATTATTTTCTTATTGTTAATTTTTATTCCAACTAAAACTAATTCCACAGATATTGGAGATTACACAATTATACGTGATGATGATTTAGCTATAAAATTTGCACCTATTATATATACAACTAATGAATTTGAAATTCCTAAAAAACTATATTATAGAGCTGCTTTAGATGAATATGAAAATTATCATATTGCTTATCATATTTTATGGGATAGAGAAATAAATAAGACTAAAGGTTTTATGCCTTTTTTAAACAAATGTTTATATACTAACGGCTTGAAAATTCAAAGTTTAATGTTTGGCAAAGGTGATATTGAGGTCATTGAAATTATTTTAGATAAAAATAAATCACCTAAAACTTTAACATATGAGACTTGTAAAAATTATAATCCTAAGGACTTTAGTGTTAAGCATAGTACAATTTCTATAGATAAACCTATACATTCACCTTTTAAATTTGAAGTTATATCTTGGAATCATCTTTTTAATTATATTTCAAATGATCAATCTAATGATAATTTAAACGAAGTAACTTTAAAACCAGAATATTTCACAGAAGAATTATGGACTAATTTTGAAATGTTCAAAGTTAAAGAAACCTTTTTCAAAAAAAATAGAGCTCATTTCATTTATGAAAGAGAATGTTATAAATAAAAGCGAAATATCTTTTCGCTTTTATTTATTTTGTATCATAATTTATATAATATTTAACTAATTTACTATGCACCTTATTCTAAAATGCTATTTTAAGACTAACAATTCATTTTTACTCTTCATCTCTAATTTTTTTATATAATAATTCTATTTTTCAATAGTTTATTTTATATAAATTTATCTGTCTCATTTAAAATATAGCAAATTTTTCTTTTTTTATAAGATAAATTATTATATTAATTTACAAATTCTAAAAATATAATTTTAAAAGTAATATTTTGTAAGTTTTGTTCTAATTAAGTAATTACTTTTATATCAAGTGTTATAATTTATAATGTAAACTTAAAATTTATTATGCTGATTTTTATATTTTAATAATTAGGGAGGGTATTCACATTGAATAAAAATTTAAATTCTAAAATACTCATTTTATTCTCAATTACACTTGTTCTATTTTGTTTTTTATATGGCTATAATGGAAAGCATTTAGTAGCTCTTATAACATTGGGATTAATCAGTCTCTCAATTATGTCACTTCCATTAATGTTTAAAAAGTTAGATAAATATAGTTCCTTAATGGTTCCTATATCAATGCTACTATTTTTATATGTTTTTATATTAATTGATGGCTTTAGTATTTTAATGCTACTATGTTTCTTTTTACCTATAATTGTTTCAACGTTGTATAGTGCTCCTAAATCTGCATTATTCACTAGCATTTTAAGTTCTATTTATTTAATAATAATGTATTTTGGATTTAAAGACATAGCTATAAATAGTAATACATACGCCTTTTTAACTTTTCAACATATACTTACTTTTATAGCAATATTATTAGTTGCTGGTATAATGTCATATATACAATGTAAACGTGGTCTAGATATGATAAAAAATGTAACAAATAATGCTAAAGAAATAGAACAAAATAATATAAATAATCTAAACACTATAAGTTCTGTACAAGATACATCAAACTCAGTTGATAAATCTATTGAATCCTTAAATTCAAACTCAGATAATATGGTATTTATATGTAAAGATATTTCTCACATAGTTACAAATATTTCTGACAACTTAAGTTTTGAACGTAACTCTATTGGTAAAACCATTGCTTTCTTTGATAATTTAAAAAATAATTTTGAAGATATGAATTCTTCTTTTAATGAAGTAGATGAAAATATATATTCTACAGAAAATATTTGCAATATAAACTCTTCAAACATGGATAAAATGTCAAGTAAAATGAATGATTTAAAAATTACAACTAAAGATTTACTTTTATTTATGAATGATATAAGTGAGCATAATAAAAAAATAGAAGATATTCTTAAGGTTATAAATACTATTTCGAATCAAACTAGAATGCTTAGTTTAAATGCTTCTATAGAAGCTTCTAAAGCTGGTGAGTTTGGACAAGGTTTTTCAGTTGTAGCTAATGAAGTAAAAAAACTTTCTATTCAAACTGACGAATATGCAAAAGAAATTGGTGCTTGTTTATCTCTTATAAATGAGTCTGCATCTAAAGCTAAGTTAACTTCTGAAAAATGTGCTGCTGAAGTTCACGAAGGAGTTATTTATGCAACGGAAGCCAAAACCTCTTTTAATAATATACTAATTTCAATACGCACCATTGGTAATTCATCTAAAACATTTGTATCTAATTTAAGTAATTTAAACTTAGAGTTAAATTCATTAAATGATGACTTACTTAATATCTCATCACTTAATGATGAATCTAATAAATATGTTAAGGATATTGTTGAGCTAACAAATGAGCAGTCTAATAATGTAAATATTTCTAAAGACAATTTAACAGAAATTTTGAATAAAATGGATGATTTAAAGTCTTCTCTTAACTAATTTTAAAAATACATTTATTAACATTTCAAACAATAATCAATATTATAATTAGTAGTTAAACTTTTATATTATTGATTATTGTTTTTTATTTTTTAATAATAGGTGATTATATGAAAAAAAATATAACCTCTTTACTCAAAAGTTCTAAAAATATTTTTTTATCAACTTTTTATCATTTAAAGTCAAACTTTAGAAATACAAATGATTATTTTGAAATAGCTACAAATTATGCTAACTCAAATAGTTTTTCAAGCTCTACTACCTATTTCATATGGGTTGATAAAAATAATTTTAAAACTAATATATTTAAAGGATCTAAAAATAATTGGAAACTAATTAATAGTTATCTTTGCACCATAGGTAAACCTTCTACTCAAACTCCAAGTGGTAATTTTAAAATTGGTGTAAAAGGCTTATATTTTGGAGTTAATAAGGGCTATAAATGTAAATATTACACACAATTTTATGACAATTACTTATTTCATTCAATTATCTATAATTTAAACGGCTCCATTCGTGATGGCCGACTTGGTATGGAACTTTCTGATGGCTGTATTCGTCTTTCTTTAAATAATGCAAAATGGATTTATGATAATATTCCTAAAAATACTTTTGTTCATATTTCTTAATAAAAAATTATCGCAAAACATTTAAGTTTTGCGATAATTTTTATTTTATTTTACTCTTATTTCTAAAATTTCATTTTTTCCATCTATAACTACAGTAGATCCATTATATATTTCTCCTGCAATCATTTTTTTAGCAATTTGAGTTTCTAATACATTACCAATATACCTTTTTAAAGGTCTTGCTCCATATATAGGATCATATCCTTCTTTTCCTAAAATCTCTTTTGCTTCATCTGTAACTTCCATTTTAATATTTCTATCTTTTAATCTGTTTTTTACATCTTTTAAGAATATATCTATTATCTTTTTAATGCCTTCACAACTTAATGGTTTAAACATTATAATGTCATCTACTCTGTTTAAAAATTCAGGCTTAAATCTCATTTTAAGTGAATTCATTACTTCTTCTCTTACTTTTTCATCTATTGTAGCCTTATTATGATTTTCTAGTAAATAGCTACTACCTATATTAGATGTCATTATTATGATAGTATTTTTAAAATCTACAGTTTTACCTTTATTGTCTGTAAGTCTACCGTCATCCAATATTTGTAAGAATATATTGAAAATATCATCATGTGCTTTTTCAATTTCATCAAATAATATTACTGAATATGGATTTCTTCTTACTGCTTCTGTAAGGAAACCGCCTTCTTCATATCCAACATATCCTGGAGGAGGTCCTATAAGTCTAGACACAGCATGTTTTTCCATGTATTCAGACATATCTATTCTTATTATATTATCTTCACTATCAAATAAGTTTCTTGCAAGTGTTTTTGCGAGTTCTGTTTTTCCTACACCTGTTGGCCCTAAGAATATAAATGAACCTATTGGTCTTCTTTCATCTTTAAGTCCAGCTCTAGCTCTTATTACAGCATTTGCTACAGCAACAGTTGCTTCATCTTGTCCTATTACTCTTTTTCTTAGTTCTTCTTCAAGTCTTAAAAGTTTTTCTCTTTCACCTTCTACAAGTCTTGTTACAGGTATCCCAGTCCATTTAGAAACAATACTTGATATCTCTTCTTCAGTTACTTCTTCTTTTAAAAGTGCACCTTCATAATTTTTGTTCATATCTTCTTCTTTATTCTTTATTCTTTCTTCTAATTGTGGAATTACACCATACTTGTATTCGGCAACTTTATTTAAATCATACTCTCTTTCAGATCTTTCTAAAATTCCTCTAGCTTCATCAAGCTCTCTTTTCAAATTTCTTATTTCAAGAATATGACCTTTCTCTTTTTCATATTTAGATGTCATTTCATCATTTTTTGCTTTAAGTTCTGCTAGTTCTTTTTCAAGATTTTCAAGTCTTTTCTTAGATGCTTCATCACTTTCCTTAGTTAATGCTTCTTTTTCAGTTTCTAGCATTAATTTTTTTCTTCTTATAACATCTAATTCTGTTGGAAGCGAATCTATCTCTGTTCTTATCATTGCTCCAGCTTCATCTATTAAATCTATAGCCTTATCTGGAAGAAATCTATCTTGAATATATCTATCTGAAAGCTTTGCTGCTGCAACTATAGCTGAATCATGTATTCTTACGCCATGATGTATTTCAAATCTCTCTTTTAGCCCTCTTAATATAGACACTGTATCTGAAACTGTTGGTTCTTCTACTATAACTGGTTGGAATCTTCTTTCAAGTGCCTTATCTTTTTCTATATATTGTCTATATTCATCAAAAGTTGTAGCACCAATACAATGAAGTTCTCCTCTTGCAAGTAATGGTTTTATTAAGTTACCTGCATCCATAGCACCTTCTGTTTTACCAGCGCCAACTATAGTATGAATTTCATCTATAAATAATATTATTCTTCCCTCTGAGCTTTGAACTTCTTTAAGAACAGCTTTTAATCTCTCTTCAAATTCTCCTCTATATTTAGCCCCAGCAATAAGTGCTCCCATATCTAATGAGAAAATTATTTTATCCTTTAACCCTTCTGGAACATCTCCTCTTACAATTCTTTCTGCTAATCCTTCAACTATTGCTGTTTTACCAACACCTGGTTCACCTATTAAAACTGGATTATTTTTAGTTCTTCTTGAAAGAATTCTTATAGTTCTTCTTATTTCTTCATCTCTTCCTATAACTGGATCTAATTTATGCTTTTTAGCTAACTCTATAAGATTAGTTCCATACTTAGCAAGTGCATCATATGTTCCTTCTGTGTCTTGTGTATCAACTCTTTGATTTCCCCTAACCTCTGATAATACTTTTAGAAAATCATTTTTATTTATAGCAAACTTCTTTAGTATTTTCCCTACAATTCCATTTTTATCAACATCCATCATTGCAATCATTACATGTTCAACACTTATATAAGAATCTTTGAATTCTGTAGCAATGTTTTCTGCTTTAACTAAAACTTCATTTATTCTTCTTGTTGCTGTTACCCCTGAAGCATTGGCACCTTCTCCTAAAACTTTTGGCATTCTTTCCAATTCTTCATGGATATCATTTCTAAGAAACGTTAAATTAACTCCCATCTTTTCAAAAATATTTGGAATTAATCCATCCTCTTGATTAACAAGTGCTGCAAATAAATGAATAATATCTACTTGTTGATGATTATATTTTACAGCCTCACTATATGCATCATTTAAACTTTGTTGTACTCTTAAAGTCATTTTATCTATATTCATATATTTTATTCACCTCTTACAATCAAATAATTTTATAATAAACTTTTCATTATTTGTATTATTTCTTTATGTTTATATAATAATACAAAAGTCAAAGAAAGTCAAAGTCTAATTTATATTTTTTTCACCTTAAATTTAAGCAAAATATTTAAATATAGCTAATTATGTAATAATATATATAAATTTAGATGTTTTAATTTAAATTTGACTTACTTTTATTCATATAGTAAACTAAAAGCTAATTCTAAACATTAAGGATGTGTAAAAGTATGAAAACAATAATGTATATAGTTACCACTATAGATGGTGATTATGCAGTGTTAAAAGATAAAAATGATAATGAAAATGCCGTTGCACTTGCACTTTTACCTGAAGGAATAAAAGTAGGCTCTACTTTGCTTTGGGAAAACTTTGAATATAGCATTATAAAATAATATAAACCCTACATAAATTATGTAGGGTTTATATTATTTACTCTTCTTTTTCAAAAACTAAATCAAATCTTATAAATTTACCATTTGCCTTAATAGTCTTTGGTATAGCTGTTACAAATCTCCATCCATTTCTGCTATTTCTCTATGTGTAGCGTTTGATAATAACCCTTCATTCTCTGATTCAACATATATGTACTTATACATGCTAATGTCCTCCTTATAGTAAGTAATACCTCTGTACAACTTATATATTCTATATCATACATGAATTAACCTTTTTATCTCTATTATTATATATTTTGCCAATTACTAAACTTATAATTTAAAATTTATCACTTTACAAATATATAAATAAATTATATATTTGATAATTAAATCTATCATATGTTAAGATGACTATAACAATCTAAACTAAAAATATTTTACTTGAGGAGTGAATATCATTGAAATGAAATGAAGCTATGATAAAAGATTATATTTGTTATCTAGGATATGAATGGGGTGTGGATTGTTCCAATATACCCATTAGAATAAGCAAACGGATGACTAATACTTGGGGACACTATACATTTAATGCCAGAACATTTAAACCATTAGAATTTGTATTTTCTCATTTTTTACTAGATGGAAGTTACACTGATGAAGAAATAAAATCTGTTCTAAAACATGAATTTTGCCATTATTATGTAAATACTCTACATAAAAAAGATTGCAAACATAATCATGAATTTCAAAAAGCTTGCAAATTTTTAAACATAGATGGTTCCCGATATAGTAAACTTAAAATTAGCGAAAATCTTAAAAATTACATATCTTCTAGAAATAAATATAAAGTAACTTGCAACAAATGTGGAATAACATTTTTTCAAAAAAGATTGCCAAATCATTGTACTTTAGAAAACTACAATAAAAATTATCGTTGTGCTAGTTGTAAAGGCACACTTGAAATAAAACCTATAAAATAATATAAAATATATGGACAAGCTTTTAAAAAATATATATAACATTAAAGACTGTGTAATTTGCACACAGTCTTTTTAATGTAAATTTTAGAATTAAATATAATTTTCATATGATGTAATGCCATATATATGGTATCATATTTTTTCCGCATCACTTTTATACTAATTGTTACTCCCTAATTTTAATATATTACTCTACCCAATTATATATTTTTACTCTTTCACCATTTTGCATATGATATGCAGGTACATATCCTTGAGTAGGTATTAAATATACATTACCACTATTTATAGCAACAGCATATGTTCCAGAATAATATTCACTATTTTGTTCTGATACTCCAAACATTAAAAACTTATCTTCTGGTATTCCCCAATTTTTAGATATATTATTCCAATTACTTTTAAAATGGTCTTCTATTTTTTCTAGTACTGCACCTTTTTCAAGTTTATCTTGAATTGACTTTTCAGCATTATTTTTTATAGCTGTTTTTGCTTCTTCTTCTCCAATAGATATTTCTTTTTCAGGTTCTTTAATTATTTCCTCTTCATTTCTTTCATTAGCTTGCTGTGTTGACTCATTTACTACTGCTTCTTCATTTGAATTCTTATTATTTTCTACTTCTTGCATAGATACATTTTCATCTGCATTATTTTTAAATTCATTGCTTGATACTTCATTTATAGGAGGTGTCTTAACTGTTTCATCTTTTTTTTGTTTATCTTCTTTTTTATTATTAATAATATTTTTTTCTGCATTATCTTTTTTTGCAACTTCAACTTTTTTCTTTGTTTCTTCCTTATTTTTGTTATCTTTTGCATTGCTACATCCTACTAGTGTTAAAGTACATAATATAAGTAATATAACTTTTTTATATTTCATAAAGCTCACTCCTTATTAATTTCATATTCATTATATCACTGTATATTTATTAAACAATATTTATTACAAATATGTAATTATTTTGTTATTATTTATATTAAAATGTAAAAGAACAGGCTCTGCTTTCTGAGCCTGTTCTTTTTGTGTATCTTAGGTAAGGCAATTATTGCCTTAGGGTTTAGCTATTTATTTGTACTATATCGAAAACTTCCAAGTCACTTACATTTATATTTTCTTTTTTAACTTTAACCATTGCTCTTAGTGTATCTAATGCTGTAATTACTCCTAATCCTTTTTCTATAGCCTCTCTTCTTATAATAAATCCATCTCTATTTGATTCATTACCTTTTGTTGGTGTATTTATTATCATATCCAAAGAATTATTCTTTATAGCTTCTAAAATGTTATTATTTCCTTCTTTAATTTTATTTATTCTTTCTACATTAATATTATTTTCTTTTAATAACTTGTATGTTCCACTAGTTGCTACAAACTTATATCCAAGTTTATTCATTTCTTTAGCTATTTCTAAAAATTCTTCTTTATCATTATCATTTACAGTTGCAAGTATACGACCTTTTTCTTTTTTCATATACATGTTAGCTCCAATAAATCCTTTATATAATGCTTCATTTATATTTCTTCCTACGCCCAAAACTTCCCCTGTTGATTTCATTTCTGGTCCAAGACTTATTTCAACATTTGGAAGCTTTTGTGTTGAAAATACCGGAACCTTAACTGTTACTACATTTGGCTCTTTATAAACGTTAGTTCCATATTCTAATTCTTTAAGTTTTGCTCCAAGCATTACCTTTGTAGCAAGTTCAACTATTGGAACTGAGCTTACTTTACTTATATATGGTACTGTTCTACTTGCACGTGGATTAACTTCTATTACATATAATTCATTTTCAAACTCTATAAATTGAATATTTATCATACCATGTACGCCTATACCTAATGCTAATTTTTTAGTATAGTTTAATATCTTTGTTTTTATTTCATCACTTATATTTTGACTTGGATACATTGTTATACTATCTCCAGAGTGAACTCCTGCTCTTTCTAAATGCTCCATTATTCCAGGAATAAGTACTTCTTCTCCATCACATATTGCATCTACTTCTATTTCTCTTCCAAGCATATATTTATCTATAAGCACAGGGTTTTTACTATCAGATGTAAATGCATTTTCAAGATAATACTTAAGTTCTTCTTCACTATATGTTATCTCCATTCCTTGACCACCTAGTACATATGAAGGTCTTACAAGTACAGGATATTTTAAAAGTTTAGCTTGTTCTAATCCTTCTTCCACATTCCAAACTGCTTTTCCCTTTGGTCTATATATATTAAGCTCTTCTAATAATGCATCAAATTTTTCTCTATCTTCTGCCATATCTATTTGCTCTGCTGTTGTTCCAAGTATTTTTATATTCTTCTCTTTTAAGAATTCAGCTAATTTTATTGCTGTTTGTCCTCCAAATTGAAGTATTACTCCATATGGATTTTCTTTATCTATTATATTTAATACATCTTCTTCTGTTAATGGTTCAAAATATAATTTATCAGATATATTAAAATCAGTACTTACTGTTTCTGGATTATTGTTTATAATTATAGTTTCTATTCCAAGTTTTTTTAGTGCTATTACACTATGACAAGATGAATAATCAAATTCTATTCCTTGTCCTATTCTTATTGGACCAGAACCTATTACTATAACTTTCTTTTTATCACTTACTTCAACTTCATCAAAAGTATCATAAGTTGAGTAATAATATGGTGATACTGCATCAAATTCGCCACTGCATGTATCTACCATTTTATATACGGGCTTTACATTCCAAAGATTTCTTAAGCTGTATACATCATTTGGCTTACAATTTAACATTTTAGCTATTGCTTTATCTGAAAATCCTTTTTTCTTTAAATCATATAACCATTCTTTATTTAAGTCCTCTATTTTAGAAACTTTTAATTTTTCCTCTTCATATACTATATTTTTTATTTTAGCTACAAAGAATCTATCTATACCTGTTATTTCACATACTTTATCTAACATATAGTTTCTTCTTAAAAGTTCTGCTAAAACAAATATTCTTTCATCATCTGCACTTATTACTTTAGATTTTAAATCATCTAATGTTAAATTTTTAAGTTCTTTATGTTCTAATGAAAATTTTTTTATTTCTGATGAACGTATTCCTTTAAGAAATGCTGCTTCAAAGTTACTTCCTATTGACATTATTTCACCAGTAGCCATCATTTTTGTACCTAACTTTTTGTTTGCACTTTTAAACTTATCAAATGGCCATTTAGGGATTTTTACTACTACATAATCAAGTGATGGTTCAAAACATGCATAAGTCTTTTTGGTTACCGCATTTTTTATTTCATCTAAGTCATAACCTAATGCTATCTTTGCAGCAACTTTAGCTATAGGATAACCTGTAGCTTTTGATGCTAGGGCTGAGCTTCTACTAACTCTCGGATTTATTTCTATTACTGCATATTCAAAACTTTTAGGATTTAATGCAAATTGTACATTACATCCTCCTTCAATCCCTATTTCATTTATTATATTTATAGCTGAAGTTCTAAGCATTTGATATTCTCTATCACTTAATGTTTGACTTGGTGCCACAACTATGCTATCTCCTGTGTGTATTCCTACAGGATCTATATTTTCCATATTACAAACAGTTATACAGTTTCCACTTTTATCTCTTATGACTTCATACTCTATTTCTTTCCAACCTTTTATACTCTTCTCTAATAAAACTTGACCTATTGTACTTAATTGTAAGCCACTTTCTAATATAATTTTCAATTCTTCTTCATTATCAGCAATTCCACCACCAGAACCACCTAGTGTATATGCAGGTCTTACTATAACTGGATACCCTATTTTATTTGCAAATTCTATTCCACTTTTCATATCAGTTATAATTTCACTCTCAATAACAGGTTCATTTATTTTGTTCATAACTTCTCTAAAAAGTTCTCTATCCTCACCTTTTTTTATAGATTGTATGGATGTTCCTATTATATTTAATTTATATTTTTCAAGTATTCCTGCATCATGAAGATCTACTGCTAAATTAAGTCCTGTTTGACCACCCATTCCTGCAATTAATGAATCTGGTTTTTCTTTTTCTATAACTTTTTCTAAAAACTCTAATGTTAATGGTTCTAAATACACTTTATTTGCTATTTCTTTATCTGTCATTATAGTTGCTGGATTTGAATTAACTAATACAACCTCTATTCCTTCTTCTTTTAAAGCTTCACAAGCTTGTGTACCTGAATAATCAAATTCTGCTGCTTGTCCTATAACTATTGGACCTGATCCTATTACTAATACTTTTTTTATATCTCTATTTAATGGCATAATAACAACCTCCGAATTTTGAATTTTAAATATTTTTATAGCATTTCTAAGAATTTATCAAATATATAATTTGCATCAAAAGGGCCTGGACATGCTTCTGGATGATATTGAACACTGAATATTGGAAGATTTTTATGTCTCATTCCTTCACAAGTTCCATCATTTACACTAACATGAGTCATAATCATATTATCTGGCAATTTAGTTACTACATATCCATGATTTTGAGAAGTTATATGAATTTTATTTTCTTCTAAATCTTTAACTGGATGATTACAACCTCTGTGCCCAAACTTTAATTTTCCTGTTTCTCCACCTAATGTTAATGCTAAAAGTTGATGTCCTAAACATATACCTACTATTGGCTTTTTACCAATAAGCATTTTTAAGTTTTCTATAACTTCTTCTAAATCCTCTGGATCTCCAGGACCATTTGATAAGAATATTCCATCTGGATTTACTTTTAAGATTTCTTCATAACATGTATTTGCAGGAAATATTGTAAGCTTACATCCTCTTTTTTGAAAACTTCTTAGAATATTTTGCTTTATTCCAAAATCTAATACTGCTATATGTTTTCCATTTCCCTCCAAAGTATAACTTTCTTTTACTGTCACACTTTGAACTGCTTTTTTATTGCAGAAGTTTCTTAATCTTTCGTTTATTTCATCTTCATGTATATTTTCAGTTGCTATTATGCCTTTCATTGTTCCACTATTTCTTAATATTTTTGTTAATGCCCTTGTATCAATTCCTTGAATTCCAATTATATTGTTTTGCTTTAAATAATCCTCTAAATTCATTTCACATCTAAAATTGCTTGGGTCATTGCAAAGCTCTCTAACTATGAAGCCCTTTACTTTTGGATTTTTAGACTCTATATCCTCTAAGTTTATACCATAGTTTCCTATAAGTGGATAAGTCATAGTTACTATTTGTCCATAATAGGATGGATCTGTTAAAACCTCTTGATATCCTGTCATTCCAGTATTAAAAACCACTTCTCCTACTGTATCTTCTAAATTTCCAAAAGCCTTTCCTTCAAATGTCATTCCATTTTCAAGTATTAATTTAGCCTTCATACTAACCCTCCTAAGTATTTCTTATTTTGTCGTCTACGGCATGCTTAAAAGTTAATATATTTCTTTACATACCTTTGTGAAATACACTTAAAGTTAGGATTAATCATTATCTGTTTTGATTTATAAATTATAAATCACATCGCAAATATTCTTTAAAATTACAAATAAAAAAGGATTAATAAAAGATATTATCTTTCATTAATCCTGTAATTCCAAAGTATATTAATCTAGCTTCAAACTATGCAATAAATAATATAGATATAAAACTATATAATTATAGTGCACTAACATACTCCTTACTGGCCTCACAGGACCAATTTAAAGTGTATTTCTAAACTTTATTTATTTTTATAATTTAATTTTTTCTTTAAATAAATTCTAGTTCAAAAGAAATTTTTTGTCAATAACTTTTTTACATTTTCTTAATAATTTATGATATTTTCTTAATTTTCTTCATGAATTTTATTTATAATTGTCCCTATATTTTCTACATAACACTCAACCACATCACTATCCTTAAGATATCTTGGCGGATTAAACCCTTTTCCAACACCTTTTGGAGTTCCTGTTAAAATTATATCTCCTGGCCTTAAAGTAATGCCTTTAGATAAATCACTTATAATATAATCTATATCAAACATCATTTCACTAGTGTTTGACTCTTGTCTAATTTCATCATTAACTTTAGAACATATATTAAGCTTTGGTGGATATGAAATTTCATCTTTATACACTATATAAGGTCCTATGGGACAAAATGTATCTAATGATTTTCCAACAGCCCATTGTTTATGCTTACTTTGAAGATCTCGTGCAGTCACATCATTAGCTACAGTATAGCCAAATATATAATTTTTCACATCTTCCTTTTTTATATTTTTACCTGTTTTACCTATAATTACAGCAAGCTCAACTTCATAATCTAATTCATTTGTAACACTTTTATTGTAAATTATATTTTCATTTGTACCAATTGTTTCACTTGCCATTTTTAAAAAATATATTGGATTTTCAATACTTTCTCTTTTAATTTCTTCTTTACTTAACTCTTTCATATGCTCAAAATAATTTTTACCTAAGCAAAATAAACTTCTTCTTGGCTTGGGTATTGGAGACAAAACTGTAATTTCTCTAATATCTACAAACTTTTCATTTTCATTTTTTAATGATATATATATTTTGTTTTTTATATCTTCAGTAAAATTTTCTATAAAATCATTCATATCTTTAAAATCTTTATTTAAAATGTCTTTAATAAAAACTACTTTATCTTTATCTTTGCTTAAAACCGCTAAATTTTCACTATTTTTATATATACAATTTAAGAAATACATATCTTTTAAAATCCTTTCTTATGCTTTTTTATTATATAAATCTTTGTATATTCTTATAATTCTTTCTGATACATTTTGTAATAAGATTTCACTCTCTTTCATGGCATTCTCTAGAGACATTGGTTTATTTATTATAGAAAATATAGATGTAAATCCTTCCTCATAAAGTTTTTCTATATTTTCTCCAATTGTTCCACAAATCCCTATGGCTGGCACTCCATATTTTTTTGCCATTCTTGCTATTCCTAACGGAGCTTTTCCAAACTGTGTTTGATAATCTATTTTTCCTTCACCAGTAATAACCAAATCACTACTTCTTATTTTTTCTTCAAGATTATTTTTTTCTATAACTATATCTATGCCTCTTTTAAAACAACCATTTAAAACAGCAATTAATGCTGAACCTAAACCTCCTGCCGCTCCTGAACCCTTTATTTCATTAGTTTTAATATTAAGCTTTTCATCTAAAATATTAGCATAATTTATAATAGCACTTTCTAAAATATCAATGTCTTTATTTGTGGCACCTTTTTGAGCTGCAAAAACCTTTGATGCTCCATTTTTACCATATAAAGTATTTTCCACATCACAAGCTACAATTACTCTTGAAGAATGAAGTCTTTCATCCAAAGAATCTAAATCTATTTTTGCTAGATTGTTAAGTGCCTTTCCTCCTAAGTCTATACTTTTACTATCTTTATCTAAAAATCTAGCTCCTAATGCCATTAACATTCCTACTCCAGCATCATTAGTGGCACTTCCACCAATTCCTATTATAAAATCTCTAATTCCTTTATCTAATGCATCTAAAATCAATTGTCCAGTGCCATAAGTGCTCGTTATTAATGGATTACGCTCATTTATATCTAATAAAGTAAGTCCAGATGCTAATGACATTTCTATTAATGCTGTTTTTTCATTAACTATTCCATAGTAACTTATAATATCTCTGTAAAGAGGATCTTTTATAGTTACATATACTTTTTTCCCACCTATAGTTTCAATAAATCCTTCACCACCATCTGATATGGGAACTTTTACAACGTCTATGTCTTTAAATTTACTTTTTATGCCCTTCTCCACTAATTTACAAGCCTCCATTGAAGTAAGGGACCCTTTAAATGAATCTAGTGCAACTATAACTTTCATATTATTAACCTTAACTATTTACTACATTTATAGGTTTTCCATCTATAAATGATTTTAAATTTTCTACTGCTATTTGCATAAGTCTTATTCTAGCTTCTTTAGTTGCCCATGCTATATGTGGTGTGATTATGCAATTTTCTAAACTATATAGTGGATTATATTCTTTAGGTGGTTCCACTCTTAAAACATCTAATGCAGCCCCGCTTATAATCTTTTCTTCTAATGCTAATTTTAAATCTTCTTCATTTATTAATTTTCCTCTAGATGTATTTATTAAAAAAGCACTTTTTTTCATTTTTCTTAAATTACCTATATTTATTATTTCTTCCGTTTCTTTAGTTAATGGACAATGTAAAGATATTATATCAGAATTTTTAAACAATTCCTCGAGTTCTACCCACTTTAAATTTTTTATATCACATTCTTTTTTCTTTCCTCTATTGTAAGCAATAACTTTCATATTAAATGCCATAGCTATTTTAGAAACTTCATATCCTATTCTTCCAAATCCTATAATTCCAATAGTTTTACCACTTAATTCTATAAGTTGTGAATTAGTAAAACAAAAGTCACTTTGATTTGCCCATTTTAAATTTTTTACACTATCACTATGACTTTTTACATTATTACAAAGTTCTAAAACAAGTGCAAAAACATGTTGTGCTACAGATGTTGTACCATAAGTTGGTACATTAGTTACAATGATATTTAAATCTTTTGCATAATCATAGTCGATAACATCATACCCTGTGGCCAAAACTCCTATGTACTTGCATTTAGTTAATTTTTTTAAGATTTCTTTTCTAATTGGCGTTTTATTTGTAATAATTATATCTGCATCCTTAATTCTTTCAAAAACCTCATCTTCCAATGTTCTATCATAACAAATAAATTCCCCTAACTCTTCAAACCCACTCCAACTCAAATCTCCAGGATTTAAAGTATATCCATCTAAAACAATAATTTTCAAAAATATCACCTACCTTAAAAATCCATAGTTAAAAATAGATAATGAACTTTTTCATTATCTATTTTTAACTTTTATTTATATTAATTTTTTAATATTTCATGTTTTATTCTTTTTTTATAAATATTCCATATTAACAAAAGCATAAATACTATAAAATTTAAAATTACCATAATTATTAAAGCTGATGTCATAGATTGTTTTGCTGCTATGCTTATTATTCCATTGCATAATGCTGATATTACATTTGCTACCATGGCATAAGAAGATAATATAGTTGCCCTATTTTGAGATTTTATACTTTCATTCTTAATAGTTTCTGTTATTGGCTGAGTAACTGCAAATGCACCTTCCATCAAAAATATTAAAAGTATTGTTATATATGATACATGACTAAATATTAATCCTATATTTGTAATTAAAATTACTCCTATGCTAATTATATATATCTTTTTAGTTCCTATCTTATTCTTTATATTATGAGCTCTAACTGCTATAAATGTTGATATTTGCATAAAAGCTGTTAAAACACCAAACCATTTCATATCTATACCACTTTTTATATACAATGGCTGATTTAAAAACACACAAACACTATGGGTAGTTTCACCAATTATTGCTAACAAAATAACAAAAACTAATATTTTCTTATTTGATATAGCAGTTTTAAAACTACAATATACACTTTCTCTTTTTTCATGTTTAGTATCTTTAACTTCTTTTAAGAAAAAACTTAATATAAAAACAACAACATAAGCAATTATTGTTGCAAACGCTAATAAATCTAAGGATATTTTCACCATAAATCCACTTAATAATGATGAAATTAAAAAACCAGCTGTTGCAAAAGCATTATACCGTCCAAAAACTTTATCACTTTCTTCATTTTCTACTGACAAATATAAAATAGCACTGTCACATCCAGATATTCCAGATATAGCTAAAGCTCCTAAAACTGCTTCTAATAAAAATATAGAAAATGAATGAGCATAATAAAATGCTATCTTAGATAATAAAAATAATCCAAAAGATAATATAAGTGTTTTTCTATATCCTATTTTATCTCCAATAATTCCCCATGGTAATTCAAATACCATCATAAGAATAACAAATATACTTTCTAATAAAAATATATCACTTAATTGAATTCCTCTATTTAGTCTGTAAATAGTTGCAAATGCACCATAAAAAACTAATCCCTCAAAGAAAGAGATTAAATATAATATATATTTATTTTTTAAATTCTTCATAACCGTCCTCCATATAAAGCTCAACTTAATTATGAATATAAATTTTTAATTCTTCATATTCATTTAAATCGTCTTATTTATTTCTAAACATTTTATTGCATAACAAATAAACCTAAATCTGTAGGTTTAAAAATTTATTTTATTAATACAATTTAATCAATGTTTAGATGCGGTCATAAAGACATTCCCCTTTCTAATATTTAATCAAGAAATATATTTAATTTTCTAAATATTGTCTTTATATAATTTTACTTCATTCTCTATGAAAAATAAAGTATATATTTAAAATTTATTTTTTATTGTCTTTCTACTGAAAACATTTTGTTAGTGTAATCTATAATCATTTTTCCATCTTTTATTATGTCACTTCCAATTATTCCATCCATTATAAAAAACTCTCCAACTGTTTCTAAATCCATACTAATATTCCTATCTTTCAAAACAAATTCTTCATTTTTTATTCTAATTTTTAAATTTCCTACAGTTTTAACTTCCTTTTCTTTATATCCTCCAACACCTCCTATAAATGATGTTTGAAATTTAATGTTTTCTTTGTTTATACTAAAGGTTTCACCTAAACTACATTTATTCGCTCCAGTATCAAGTCCAAAATAAATTGGTTTATTTTCATCATTTAAAATTTTAATAATAGGATATGCAGAGCAAAACATATTTCTATCTTCACAACTAAGTTTTTTAGGTTTTCTTATTTCTATTTTCTCATTTTTATAATCTATAATTACATTCATATCTTTTATTAAATCCCACCCTATAATTCCATCTATTTTAACTATTTCATTAGTTTTAGGATGTTTTAATATTAAGTTTTCAGTAGCTATAATTATCATTATTTGATCATATACTTTGAAGTTTCCAAGTTCTAAACTTGGCACTGTACACATTCTAGATTCTGTACATTTACCTGTAGAAGCTTTAACTTTAACAGTTAAATCATCTTCCATTTTTATATTACATAATTCTGCTGTTTCTTCAGATATTATACTTATAAGTGCTCCAGTATCAAACCAAAATGTTTTATATACCCCATTAATTTTAACATCAATTGTTGGAGAGCCAGATGAACTTAATTTCATTGGAATACTTGCAAAATCACTTAAAAAATTATAATTCTGATTTAACTTTTCATATCTAATTGATATACTTCTGTAATCTTCATCTATTAATAAGTTTTTATCAAGATTTAATCTTTTTATTTCACTCCATTTATTTTGCCAATATAAAATTTGAAATAATATTTTAGTTGCATTATCTTTTATTTCTTTTTCATTGCTTTGTAAATGTAACTTCAATAATATACTTTCTGAACTATCTAAATCCCCTTTTATAAATAAATCTATACCCTTATAAAAGTTCAATTCATCTTCTGTTAGTTGATTTAAATCTATATCATCAAATTTAAATCTTCTTATTTTTTCAATTAAATCCATACCCATCACCTTCTTTAAAATAATATACCTATATCATACCATTAACTTATATTAACATTTAATAGATATTATGTTAATTTAAGAATGCTTTCATCCATTAATATTGTTTTACTAAATTATTAAATATATATAAGAATCAAAGCTTAAGAATTAAATTATTTTTATTAAATTGGATAAAGAAATTATTTAAATAAGTGTTTCTTTAAGAATTTATTTAGCAGACCTTGTTAATTTGCTTTTTTTACCTCAAAACCATATAATCATTTTTTTGACTTAACTTTTATATTTAAGTCAATACTTAGTAATGTGTTAAATATTACATTATGGTTTCAATTTTAAGATTCTATTCACATTAAAATTATTTATTAATATATTACTTAGTGAAGTATACGTTAGGAGTGATTTTCTTGAAAAAATTAATTTGTATTGTTGCTGCAATTTGTACATTAACTTTTGTTGGTTGTGCCAATAATAACAATAAAGTATCTTCTACTAATGGAAAAAAAGTTTTAGCTTCTGATTCATCAGTAAAAAAAGATGTAAATATTGCAAATAAAAATATTTCTAAAAGTGAGCCTAAAAAAAATGAAACAACCCCTGTTAAGGATAAAGCAAGTGAAGTTAAAGTTGAATCTTTAAAAACTACGCCAGTTATTACTAATGAAAATCCTGCTCCAGTTGCACCTGTTCCAGCTGAACATGAAACTACACCTGCTCCTGAGCCAGAAAAAAGTATTTATCCATCAGAACCTGAAATTATGAACTTTATTAAAGGTGCTGAAAATGCCCTTACACCTATATTTAAAGGACCAGCTCTTTACTCTAAAAATCCTTTAATAATAAATAATGTTTATTATGGTGAAGTTACTAATTTTAATTCTAGAGAAGAAATGGCTGATTCATTAAGAGGATATTTTACAGAAGATGTTATAAATAGTATTCTAGATAAATACTTGCTTGAAAAAGATGGTAAGCTATACTTTACTATAGGTCAAGCTGGATTAAGAGTTAATTATGATTCTTGTACTAAGAATTTCTCCTATGATAATAATAAGATAATTGTAAAATTATCATCAAATTATTCTAATTCACCAAATGATATTGTTACAGAAACTAAAACCCTTGAATTTATTAATGGTCAATGGTTATTTACAAACTTTTGGTATGTATAATTTAATTTTTTAATAAACTTAAAGCATATGTATATAATATATACATATGCTTTTAAATTTTACACTCTCATTTCCATCCTTACATTTCGTTCTTTCATCCCCATAAACTTATAAAATTCAATAGCATCTTCATTAAAGCTCCATACATTTAATTGTACTGAGTCTACACATTGTTGTTTTGCATATTCTAATATAAAATTAAATAACTTTTTCCCAATACCTTTTCTTTTATATGCTTGCTTAATACAAAAATCATCTATATATATATACTTACTTTTCACTACTATATCTATATTAGGTGTATTCATTAGTTTTAAATTGCTATATCCTACTATTTCACTATTCTCTAAATTTTCTATGACAAACAATTTTACATCTTGATTATTTAATAAATCTTTAAAATACTCCTCTTTCATGGGACTATCAGTAGCTTTAAATACATCATTTCTATTTTTCACATGTAAATTATGAAGCTCCAACATTAGATTATTTACATCATTAAAGTCACTAAATTTTGCATTTCTCATAATTGTATTCATTTTATAATTCTCCATTTCATCAAATATATATCAATATCTCATCTAAATCTTTCACTTCTTTATAAGGTTCATTTAAAACTTCTTTTTCTTTATTTTTTATATTTAGCCAAATTGCTTTCATACCTACCTTAATTGCTGGTTCCATATCGTTTTTTAAGCTATCACCAACCATAATTGCCTCTTTAGGTGTAATATTCATTTTTTCTAATGCCTTATAAAAAATTTCTTTTTTGGGTTTTCCTAACTTTAAGGAATAGCTAAATATAAACACATCTATAAATTCATATAAACCTAATTTTTTAAAACATTCCTTCATAATTTCATCATAATATGCTGTATTTGATATTACACCTATTTTATAACCTCTATTTCTTATACATTTTAAAACTTCTTTTGTGTTATCATAAGTTACAACATCATCTATATATGGTTTATAAAATATTTTAATAGCTTCTACACATTGTTTTAATGACAGATTAATTTCATAATCATTTAAAAAACTATTTAAATATTCCTCTATTGGATACTCTAAATATGTTTTCTTTCTCATTTCAAAAGCTTTATTCCATTTAACATAGAATTTATTTTCTACATCCTTGTAAGTAATTTTACTGTTCATAGTACTTAAATATTCTGTAAGTAACTTTATTCCTAACTTATCTTTCTCTTCATCACTTCTACCTTTGTGAAAATCTATTAACGTATTTCCCATATCAAAGTATATAACTTTAACATCGCCCATTCTCATATTTATTTAGCTCCAATCCCTTTTATTATAAAATTATTTATTCTATATTCACACTTAAAATCCCTTTTTTCAATGTCTTACATTTTTTGTGTATAAACAAAACTTTAATGTTTTTTAAATTTATTCACAACTTAATTTTTCTTAGTGATATAATATAAGAAAATGAAATTCAATCTTTTTTCTATAGACTTATAAAATTAATTATCTTAGGAGATTTTTATGAATTATATAATATTTGATTTAGAATTTAACCAAGAATATAAATGTACTGAAAAAAATGAGAATACTTTAAATTGTCCTTTTGAAATAATTCAAATTGGTGCAATAAAACTTGATGAAAATTTAAATAAAGTTTCCAGTTTAAATATGATTATAAAACCTAGTTTATACTTAACTATAAATCCAGTTATTGAAAAATTGACTAACATAAATAATAAAGACTTAAATTCAGGAGTAAATTTTAAAATAGCCTATGAGTCTTTTATAAATATGTTGGATTCAAATAGTGTTCTTGTTGTTTGGGGTGTATCTGACATAAAAGAACTTCTTAGAAATATAAAGTTTCATGAATTGGATTACTCATTAATTCCTAAGAAATATATTGACATACAACGCTATGCATCTAAACATTTTAAATATACAAAAGGAAAAAATATAGGTTTAAAAAATGCTATTAATTTATTGGATATATCTTTTAAAGATGAATTTCACAATGCTTATAATGATGCTTATTACACAAGTGAAGTATTTAAAAAACTTTATAACGATAAATTTAAATTTCAAATTTACAACAATAATACTAGAAGAAATTCTAATAGTAACAAAGAAAAATCTTCTGTAGATTTCCATGCTCTAATAAAACAATTTGAAAAAATGTTTAAAAGACCTATGACCACTGAAGAAATTTCTATTATAAAACTTTCTTATATTATGGGAAAAACTAATCAATTTCAAAAGACTAAACACTAAATTTAACTTTTAAGTAAATGTATCAATATTATTATTTAATTATAAAGGTCCAAGCTTTAAAATAAATAATTTTAAAACTCGGACCCAATCAACACTGAAATGGCCTCTTACCAATTTAATTTTTAAACTTATTTTTCACTTTTTAATACATTTAGTATATCTAATGTACCTTTCTTTATCTCTATAATTTCATCAATCTTTAATTAAGCATTTTCTATAAAAGTATAATATTCTTTCTTTAAATTCTTTAAATTTCTTTCATTTAATCTTTTTCTTTCTTCTAAATTATTCATAACATTATTTATTTTAGCTTTTAAATCAACAACTCTTTCTATACCACCATTTATTTCATTTTGTACAGAAATATCCGAAAATATATTATCAAAAAATATATCAAAAGTTTTTGTAAATGAAGATATATTAACATCTAAAACCTCTGTATTCACATATACATCTCTTAATTCTTTATTAAAACTTTCTATTAAATATGAAACTTTGTGTAAATTTTCTGTTGCATCTTCAATTTTACTATGTTTCGCTATTGATGATAAAAAATCTCCTCCCAATATATCTAATGTTCCCCAATTCTTAGCACTTTCAAATGAATTTAGGGCTAATTCTATTTCATCTAAAAGCTCCTGTCCTACTGTTAATGCTTCATTAATTTCAGTTCTTTCCTTTATACAACTATCTTCCATATTTTCATACTCTAATAGTTTAAATTTATTGATTTCTTCATTAGAAAGTTTTATATTTTTAATTTTTTCATCTAAAAGTTCATTATAATCCGTTTCAATATTTTCTAATTCCTTTAATCTTTTTTGTTTATCTTTAATCTTATTTTGAATTTCACTAATTTTAAATTTAAATTCATCATACTTAATTTTTACTTCAATATATTCTTTTTGTTCCTTTTCTAGTTTTTCTTCTCTATTTTTTAATAATTTTGAAAGTAGTGATGCAAATGAAATTCCTTCCAACTTTCTAACATCTTTTTCTTCCTTAACTAAAACTTTTTTTAACTCTTCAAATTCATTTAACTGTTGTTTTAACTCTGAATTTAAATTTTCTATTTTTATCATTAAGTTCTTCTTTAATTCTATGCTCGTTTTAGCCTCTTGAATTTTATTATCAATATTTTCATTCATAATAACTCATCCCCCTTATAAACTAAATATATTATTCATTATATCGAATAATATACTATTATGCTTTAATTAAAGATATACCTTGTTTATATAGTTATATCTTTAATTTCTGTATTTTTTTGCATTTATTTAACGTTTTTTGTATAACTGTAGAACTTTTCCTTAATATAGTTTATTATATAGTAAGTGAAATATTTAAAATTTTGTAAATTTTAAAATATTTTATAAAATAATAATATTTTTTTTAATAGGGGGTATTACTTTAATATGAAACTTACAATTTCACAAGCAATTTTAAAATATTTAGAGGACTTAGGCGTGGAATATATTTTTGGTATTCCTTCTGGAAATACATCATACATATATGATAGTATAACTGACTCTCCAATTAAAAGCATAGTTACTAAACATGAATCTGGTGCAACCTATTCTGCAGCACGTTATAGTGAACTTACAAATAAGCTAGGAGTTGCATTTTTATGTGGTGGTGTTGGTGTTACTAACTCTATTAATGGTATTGCTGATGCTTATATAAATAAATTACCTATGCTAGTTATAAGTGGTGATTCATCCACTAAAAGCAAAGGTAAAGGTGCTATTCAAGAATTATGCACTATTCCTATAACAGAAAGCATAACCAAATATAGTGTTAATATAAAAAATCCTGAAGATACTATAAAAATATTAGATCATGCAGTTAATTTAGCTTTAACTGAACCTTGTGGCCCTGTTCATATATCTTTACCCATGGACATACCTATATTAGAAACTGAATATATAGAACCTAATACTAATTATGAAAAAATTGAAAACGATTTAACAGCAATTTCTAAAGCTGTCAATGTACTTAATAAAGCTAAAAAGGGACTTATATTAGTTGGTAGAGGTGCTAAAAATGTTAACAATGAAATCAATTTATTAGCAGATAAACTTAATTTCTATATAGCTACAACACCTCAAGGTAAAGGTAAAGTGTTACATTCTTCTCCATACTATATAGGAAATTTTGGTTTCTATTCTTCTGATTTTGCATCTAACTACATCAATGATAATGACGTAGATACTGTTTTAGTTCTTGGTTCATCACTTGGAGAAAGCTCAACTCAAAACTTTGATGTTGATTTTTATACAAATAAAACTATTATCCAAATTGATCACTGTACTAAATCATTAGATAAAAAAAGTGTAGAGAATAAACTTGCTGTTAAATATGATATTAAGGATGCGTTAGACTATTTAATTGCAAATATAGATAAAAAATCTTCTAGAGTTGAACCAATTATGGATAAATCTACTTTAAATAAAAAATATATTCAAACTAATAATGGCTTATCTATTAAAGAAGTTTTAGATACATTACCTAAGGTTTTAAATGAAAATACTACTTATTTATGTGATATTGGTGAATTTATGAACTACGTATACAAATTCTTATATTTACCAGATAGTTCAAAATTTATTGGTAGTTTAAATTATGGTTCAATGGGTGCAATTATAGGTGGTGCTACAGGTGCTGCCATTGCAAAACAATCTAAATGTTGTGCTGTAATAGTTGGTGATGGATCATACTATATGAATGGAATGGAAGTTTTAACAGCTAAAGCATATAATCTTCCAATAATATACTTTGTTATAAACAATGCTAAATATAATTATGTTGACCAAGGTCAAAGTTTTGTATTTGGAAGAAGTCTTGATGGTATTTTCTTCAACCGACTAGACATTACTAAAGTAAGTGAAGCTATGGGAATTAAATCATTTAAAGTTTCTAATATAAATGACTTATATAACCTAAAAGATACCTTATATAATATTAATGAGCCTATAGTTGTTGAATTAATAACAGATGGAAATGAAAAAATTGGTGATTGTGATAGATTTAAATCAGTGAAAAAAAGCGTATTAAAATAACAAAAATAGCTACTTTTTAGTAGCTATTTTCTTATTTATAATACCCATCTTATAGATATTATAAGTTTATCTTCATCTTTTTTTGCATAGATTATATGTCCTTGTTTTTCTACCAGCTCCCTAGCTATAGCAAGTCCTAATCCTGTGTTTTGACCACTTCTCATCCTGTCTACAGTAAAAAATCGTTCAAATATTCTCTTTGCATCTTCTTCACTTAATTCTTTTGCATCATTAGAAAACTCTGTTAAAATATATTTATCAAAACTTTTTAATTTTATTTTTAAACTTCCTTCTGCATGCTTTAATATATTTTGTATAAGATTTGTAAATATCCTATTAGTAGCACTTTTATCTCCATTAATTAAAGGTATATTTTCATCTATATCTATTTTAGGTTCCAATCCTCTTCTTTCAAATTCATCATAAAATCCAAGTAAAAGATTGCACAAAATAGACGATATATTTATTTTTTCTATACAAAAATTATACTCATTAGCCTGTAATCTAGATAAATCATAAAAATTTGAAATTAAAGCCTTTAAAGATGCTGATCTATTTTCTATTATTTCAATGTACTCTTTCTTTTCTTCCACTAATATATTGTCATCCTCCAAAAGTTGTATATATCCCATTATTGATGTTAATGGTGTTCTTAAATCATGAGACATATTAGCAATAGCTTGTCTTAATTCTAAATCCATTTCTTTATACTTAACTTCTGTAGATTTTTTTAATTTTAATGTTTTATTAATTTCGCATAAAAAGCTCTCAAGATTTTTATTAGGAGACGAAATTCTTAAAACTTCATTTGTATCATTTTCATTAATCTTTTTTAATTTTTTTGTCAGTTTTTTTATCTCTACATTTTGTAAAATCAATTTCCACAAAAGTATTCCTAATAATATTATTAGTACATATATCATATATATCTCCAAACTTTAAATTATCTTATCTCTACTTTTTGAAAAAATATAATCCCTAACATAGTGAAAAATATTGTAGTGATAATTCCTATTATAAATGCATGAATTATACTGGTTTTGCTTGCATATGGCTTAGTAAGCATAACTAAATTTTCATAAATACTTAAATTACTTATAAATTCAAACTTATTAGAAACATTTTGAATTAGAAAGTCTTCTATTTTTTGAGGTAAAATTAATAATATTACATATATAGAACCTACTATTGCCTCATTTCTTATAATTATAATTAGAAAATTAATAATGGAAATTCCTCCTACATATAATGGAATACAAGCTATAAATCTTTTTATTAAGTCATATAACAAATTGACATTATATCCATCTCCATCTTTCAACAAATTAATTGAAAGTAGAAAAATACAAAAGCAAATAGTTGCTACTATTATACACACTACAATTTCAATTATAAATTTACTTAAATATACTTTTCTCCTGGATATATCAAAGGAAATTATATTTTTAAAAGTAGAAGTTTTATACTCTTCAAAACATAATAATGAGAAAATCCCAGTGAAAATAAAAGTAATATTAAAAACTATGGGGCAAATAATTTCAATTACATAAACTTTAAATCCTATATATGGATCATTTTTAAAAATAAGTTCCACTAAAATTATCAAACCACATAAAATAGTGGTAATTATATAAACTAGTGGATTACGAACAACTTTATACAATTCTGCTCTAATTAAATTTAACATATTTAAATTCCTACTTTACATCTTGTCTCCTATATAAAATAACTGTAATAGCTGTGAATATAATAGTATAGATAGTTCCTATTACCACAGCATTAATTAATTGCTTACTTGAAGCATATGGCATTTGAACATATTCAAGTGGTGATTCTAATAAAAATTTATATAGTAATTTAAATTTATCTGATACCATTGTAGATAATAGATAAATTATCTTAGAACCTAATATAAAAACAAAATAATAAATTAAACAAGCTACACCTTCTTTTCTTGTTAAAACTATTAAGAAATTAACAAGAGCAATCCCTGCTATAAATATAGGTGTTGAAGCTAAAAATCTCATTATAAAATCTAAAACAAATTTTTTTGTATATCCATCACTATTATCTAACATACTAATAGATACAAGAAGAACTATAATACATATAGTTGCTGCAAATATAGCTAATACTATTTGTACAATAAATTTACTAAAATATATTTTTGTTTTTGATATTTTAGAACTCACTAAATTTTTAAGCGTACCATCTTTATATTCTTCTGAAAGTACACAGCCAAAAATCATTACTAAAGTTAATATCATTCCAAAACATCCACCTGTCATAGTTAGCGCAAATTGTTTTGATGAATATTGTCCTGAATTTTTAAGCATCATCATAACAGCTATTACACCTATTGAAAGTGTCAATATTATTCCATATATAAATGGTCTTTTTGAGTACTTATAAAGCTCTGCTTTTATCATTTTAAGCATTATGCTCACCCCCTACTAAGTTTAAAAAATATTCTTCTAAATTACTTCCTATTTTTTGTAGTGAATAAACCATAATACCGTTTTCTACAAATGATTTATTTATAATATGCGACTCTTCTAAATAATCGTATATCTTTATCAAATTACCATTTAACACTTCATAATTTTCACATTTAAATTTACTTTCTAGTATTGCTGATGCTTTTTCTAAATCATCAACTTTTATAGCTAAACAATGTTTACATTTATCTAATAACTCTTCACTAGATATTTCCTCTATTAATTTACCATCATCTATAAATCCATAACAACTTGCAAGTTGTGAAAGTTCTCCTAAAATATGACTTGATATTAAAATTGTAGTATTTTTAACTTTATTAAGCTTTAATAGTGTTTCCCTAACTTCTTTTATCCCCATAGGATCCAATCCATTAATAGGTTCATCTAATATAAGAAAGTCTGGATTACTCATTATAGCAAGTGCTAGTCCTAATCTTTGTTTCATTCCAAGTGAAAATCCCTTAAATTTTTTGTTTCCTACATCTTCAAGTCCTACAAATTTTAAAGCTTCATCTACTGCATCTTTTTCCACAATTCCTCTTTGCAATCTATAATATTCAAGATTTTGTTTAGCACTTAAATAAGGATAAAATGCCGGTGTCTCTACAATTGAACCTACTAGTCCATGTTTTTCTAATTTTTCTTTTTCAGAAGTTGCATTGAATAATTCAAACTCTCCTGAGCTTTCTTTAGACAATGATAAAATCATTCTTATTATTGTTGTTTTTCCTGCTCCATTTTTTCCTACAAGACCATATATATCACCTTTTTTTATAGTCATATTTACATTATCAACAACAGTATTATTTCCATATTTTTTACTAAGATTCCTTGTTACAAGTATATCTTCTCTCATTTCCATCATCCTTTCTTCAATCCACCTACCATTGATTTCTACTTTGCATAAGCTTTGAAATCATTTGATAAAGTTTAAATCTAAATTAAATTTTTAATTTACTTTCTTGTATACTAAATAAAGACGTCTTATTACCATATTTTTATTGTAGTATACAAGAAACAATTTAACTTAAAGAAAAGATTAAGAAAGTCTTAAGTTATTCACAAAGTTTAAATCCTATACCCCAAACAGTTTTTATGTATTCGTTATCACTATCAACAATAGATATTTTAGATCTTAAATTGCTCACATGTACATTTACAGTATTGTCATCACCTAAAAAGTCACTATTCCATACATGTTCAAATATATTTGCTCTTGAAAAAACTTTCTTAGGATTATTAAGTAAAAGTTCCATAATTGAAAACTCTTTGGCCGTAAGTTGTATTATTTTATTGCATACAGTTACCTTAACTTGTTCTTTATCTAAAATTAAATTTTTATAAGTTAAAATTTTAGTTTCTTCTTCATCACAATGTGAAAACTCTGTATATCTTCTTAATTGTGCTTCAACTCTTGCTACTAGTTCATTTACATCAAAAGGTTTAGATACAAAATCATCTGCACCCATTTTCAAAACATTTATCTTATCTTCTTGAGCACTTTTAGCTGATATAACTATTATAGGCATTTTCTTAATTTTTCTTATTTCTTCTATTATAGCTTCACCTGTAAGTCCTGGAAGCATCAAATCTAATATAACAAGTTTATAATTAAACATATCTAAATACATTTTTGCTTCAGTACCTGAAAAAGCTTGTTTTACACAATACCCTTTCTTAGTTAAAATTTTATAAACTAATCCATTTATATCTCCATCATCTTCTACAACTAAGATATTTGTATTTTTCAAATTTATCATCTCCTTACATTAATTAACTCACAATATTTATTCCATTATACAATAAAAACAGGTTAATATTGTATATTAACCTGTTTTTACACATATTAAAAATTATTAACTACAAAAATATAATTTAATAATTAATATCTGCAGCTTTTACATTATCTTTATTTTTTGAACTACATGGTGTAACACCATATGTCATTTGACACTTTGGACACTTATCAACTAATTTAGTCATTATAAATATATTATTACAAGAACACTTTATTTCATGTGGCACAGCTAATAACATCTCTTCCTTACCTTTACTTCTAACTAAATCTACTATAGCTTTTCCATCATTAGATATATTTGAACATCCACAACTCATTTGTTATTCCTCCTAAACACTATAGAAATACAAGTTTAAACATGAATAATTTCATTTTTAAGCTTGAATTCCTATATGATCTTTAATAGTTATATTATAAATACTATTTATTAATTTATAAGTATCCTATGTTACTATTTATTAGTTTTATTTTTCAAAAAACATTTCTACATGTGGAATATTATCTTCCAAGTAAATATCTGATACAACTTTAAATCCTAAGCTTTTATAAAATTCTAATAAATACTGTTGTGCAGATATTCTTATTCTATCTTCCTTAAGTTTATCTTCTATAAATAACATTGCATAAAGCATATTTTTTCTAGCAATTCCTTTTCCCCTATAATTTTTTTTTACTAGTACTCTACCTATAGATACTTCATTATAAGAAACACTTTTTTCTAAAACTCTTAAATATGCAACTATATTTTCATTATCATAACTTAAAATATGATATGATTTAAAATCCTTATTATCACAATCTTGATAAGCACAATTTTGTTCTACAATAAAAACTTCATTTCTTAATTTTAATATTTCATATAATTCTATATTAGTTAAATCATTAAATCTTTTTACAACTATTTTCATATAAAAATTCCTTTACTCATATACATAAAATATATTAATTAGTTTTAAAATAATCATGACATTTTTTTATCCAAATATTTTCGTGTTCTTCACTAGTTACCACTCTTTTTGATAAGTCTCTTACATTATATATGCCATCTTTTTCACACCAACTTATACATTCTCTAAAAAACTTTTCATCTACATTATCCTTTTCAAAATATCCATACACATAAGAAAATCCTTTTAAATATGCACAAACTAATCTAGAATGACCATCTATAGAAACTATTTTATCATCTATTTTTACACAAGAAATTATTATATCTTCTGGATTTTTAACCCATGAATATACTCTGTCTAACTTTTCTTTATCAACAGTTAGCTGTTCTGGTTTTATGTCTTCAATGTTTATTTTAAAAACTTCTATACTACTATCTATTTTCTTTATATAATTTTTATCTTTTACAAATCCATTATTTTTAAGTAATTTATCCATAAATTCATCTTCATTTTCTTCATAAATAATTTCTTTGATATACGGATTCCAATATAATACTTCCTCTATCATTCCATTTAAAATTTCATTTGATTTACATTTTCTCAATATATTAAGATTTAATATTCTTGCAATATCAAAATTTAATATATTGTACTCTAATATTCCTAAAAAATCATCACTTTCTTCACATATAATAGCAGTGCTCCGTTTAAAACTTTCCTCATACTTTAAATACTCTATTTGATCCTCTTTTGCTCTATAAAACTCTATAAAACTATCCACCATATCCTAAACCCTCATTATAAATTTATACTAAGTCTTATCATATCTATACATCTAATATCATTTTCAAATATTTCCTCATCATAATTCAATTTAAAATAATCTTTATATATGCCATTAATTCTAAAACCACATTTTTGATATAACTTCAGCTGATTTATACTAGAATTGCCGGTTCCAATCTCTAATAATTTTGCATTTTCTTCTTTTGCAAAATTAATTGCATGAAATATCAATTGTTTTCCTAATCCTCTTCCTTGATATTTTTCATTTACTGAAATATTCATTATTTCCATTATATCTTTTTTAATATTTAAAATTGAATATTGACCTACTAATTCATTACCTAAGTAAATACCATAACAAATGCACTTGTCTATATATTTTTTTATCATATCATAAGATGGATCTGCCATTAATAATAGTTCACTTAACCCTTCCTCATCTTTATCCAATTTTTTTATGATAAAATTCATTTAAAACTTCTCCTTAATATATTTGATTTAAATTTACAATTTTCTTTATATAGCTATTTTTAAATTCATTTGACAATATATCCATAACAATTATGTCATACTTTTCTCCAGCAATAATTTTTCCTTCTCTTAATGCTCCAACTTCCTTAAATCCTACTTTTTTATAACAATTAATAGCTCTACTATTATAAGAATAAGTTTTTAACTTTACACTATTAAAATTTAATATATTGAAAGTAAAATCTAACATTAAATTTAATGCATCACTACCATATCCTTTTCCCCAATAATTTTTATTACCTATAAAAATCCCTACTTCTGCACTTCTATTTATATAATCTATTTGAAAAAGGCCTACACTACCTATAGCCTCATCATTTTTCTTATCCACAATTGCAAAATTAAATTCTTGTTTTGATAAATTTTGTAACATTTCTCTTTCTATAAATTCATTAATTTGCTTTTTCACTAATCCTAAATTACTAGATACTTCTATATCATTAATCCATTCTGCATATTTTTCACAATCTTCTGGATTCATTGGTGATAAATAAACCATTTCCCCTATTAGTTTTTTGAAATACATAGTATTCCCCCCTTATATTATGAATTTTGTAATTTTTTACATTGTATCATTTTATTTTAAATTTATAAAGTAATTTTACAATAAAATTATTATTGACATGCCATTACATACTATGATATTATAAAAAATTTGATTATTTTTTTTATTATGTTATAATTAAACTATAAAGAATTTATTTATAAAAAAATACGTAAAAACTTTTTTTTCAATTCATTTTAAATATATGTAAAATGAAATTGAAATTACTTCAATTCTAGTTTAGCTTATATTTTACATATAAGCTAACTAAATCATCCAACATAATTAGATTTAATATAGTTTTTTAATTTTTAAATATTTTAAAAATTTTCTTACCTTTTAAATATCATTAATTTAAAACCAAATTTTATAGGAGGTGCTTTTTTTGTTTAAAATAGGCGATAAAATTGTATATCCAATGCAAGGTGCAGGTATAATTGAAGACATAGAAGAAAATGTTTTTGGTGGTGAAAAAAAACAATATTTCATAATTAGAATATTAAATAATAATATGAAACTAATGTTACCAATAGACAACATTGAAAAATCTAATGTTCGTTCAATAACTAGTCCTTCAGATTTAGAGGAAACTTTATCTAGCATAAATGATTCAGAATCATCATTAGATGAATCTACAAATTCTAAACAAAGATATCAAGCTAATGTAGAAAAAGTTAGATCTGGTTCTTTTGAAAAAGAACTAGAAGTATTTTCAGATTTGAGTGCTATAAATAAAAATAAACCACTTAATACTAGCGAAAAACAATTACTAATGAATACTAAAAAATTCATAATTGATGAAATAGCTTTAAGTAAAGATATAACAGAAAATGAAGCTAATGATTTATTAAATAATGTAATTTCATTTGAATAAATAAATTTTCATTTTTGATATAAAGTTTATATATCTAATATAAACTTTAACCTTTTATTTTCATTTAATAAAATACATATTATCTTTATTAATTTATATAAAGTATTAAATGTTCCAAATTATTTATATAAATAATTTTTTATTTTTATAGTTTTATTAAACATTTAATAAAACTACAAAAACTAATGTAGAAAGTTTTTAAAATCTACATTAGTTTTTTTATTATTTAAAATTCATATAAATTTAGTCTTCCATTTTTCAACTCCCTATATGCTTCTAATGCTAATAATGCTTGTTCTGTTGCCTTTCCATTACTATTCCCTTCATATATGTGTTTAAATCCACCATCATCACTTTTAAATGTTAATAAAGCATCTATAAGATTTTTACCACTTTTAGTAAATTCACTACTTGTTGGATCTATTCCATTTGCACATAAACCTATTATAACTTGTGATATACTTTCACTATTTTTTAGACCTACTGATGAAAATGTTCCATCTGTGTTTTGCATACTACTTAAAAGAGTTATAGATTCTTCTATTGATTTATTTATCTTTTCATCTTTTTTATAATTGCTTAATGCTGCAATTGCCATTCCAGTCATATCTGGTTCTGCTTTAGAACTTAAAAAGCTCCAACCACCATCTTCTGTTTTTGAATTTAACAAAGCATCAACTAATTTTTCTCTTGTCCATATAGAATTATTTTCTAATTGATGATTTTTACTATCTAATGCTATTAATCCAAATATTAAAGCATTATTACCTTGACTATCTAATTCTGGATTATTATATAACTTTTCTACTAAGTTAGTATTATTAAAATTTTTAGGATCTTGTCCTAATGCTGATAATACTAATATCATTCTCTCATAATCTGTAGATTGTACTATTTCATTGTTATCAATTTGTTTTTTTATTTTGTCTAAATACCCACTTGGAATTTCTTTATTATTTTTAGCTAACGCTATTGCTTGCCAATCACTATTTATTCCATTTTTCACTATACTATTACACATATCATCTATATTTTTTTCAACAACATCTTTATACATATAAATAGATTTATTGTAAGAAACACTTTCATTATTTACTTCAAATATAAAAGTTTTTTTACTTTTTATACTTTTACTATTTATATTTCTTATGTTTTTACCAATATTTAATGTATATACATTACCATTTATATATCCTTCTTTTGGTGGATATATAACCACATTTTTTCCTTCTTTAATTTCAACTTTACTATCTATTATATTTCCATCTTTATCAACTACTGAAATTTCATTTTTTAAAGTACTTTCCTTTAAATTCTCATTAAATTTTATAGTCCATACCTTATTTAAATCATTAGTTCTAGCATTTATAGTGTTTCCATAAGCTTTACTAGTTACAAGTATAGATGTAACCATAGTTACTAGCACTATTTTAGATATTATTTTATTTCTTCTCAACTTTCTCACTCCTAAATTCAATTCTCCTGTAAAACAAGGTAATCAATATTTAAGTGCACTATCTTAAATATTGATTACTGTATGATTTTTAAAATCTATGTTATTTAACTTTTATTACTATATTGTCACAAAGACTATTCATATTATCCAAATTATCCCACAAGAATACTTTAACAGTGTACTTCCCATTACTTGGCATAACCATCATTGATTCTAAAACTGTACTTTTATTGGCTTTTATTTTATTTTCTAAGGATATATAGTCTACTAACTTGTTATTATCATCATATAACCCTACTATGAAATCTAAATCTTTTTCTTCTTTAAATGTATTTGTTACCTTTAATCTAACTTTTCCTTCTTGTCCTAATTTAAAGCTATTTTCATCAGTTAGATTTTCAACCTTTATTTCTTCTTTATCTAACTCTTCTGGTTTTGTATTTTCCATTTCTATGTTTATAACATAGTTCATAGGTACAAATAAAATTCCTTCACTTGAACTTCTTTTACCTATAGATACATTAAGGACTTCTTCTTTTTCTATTTCTATATTTCCATTATCATCAGTTATATACTTTTTATTATTAACTGTAACATCCATTCCTCTTATACTTTTATTATAACTATTAAAGTTTAATATAACTTTATCACCTTTAACTTTATAAGTCATATTAGGTGTTTGTGTTTTTATATCTGTATCCTTATAGTCACTTACATAAAGCACTATCTCATCCATAGATAAATTTTCTTTATCTATTTTGTATGAGTCCATCCCTACACCTGGATGTTCTACTTTGTTGTTTTTTAATATTAAGTAGCACCATCCATATTTACCTTCTAATTCTTTTTCATCTAATATAGAAGCTACCATCATGTTGTTTGTTTCTCTAAGCTTTACTTTGTCAAGTCCTAAAGAAATTTTTATTAAATCTAATACATTTTTAGAGCCTTCTCCAACTTTAATCTTTTCATTAAATAAAGTTTTTTCTCTACCTTCAACTCTTAAATTAATCTCAGTGCTTTGATTTTTGTCTATAGCAAATTGTAAAGATTTAGTTATTTTTAACCCTTTATCATTTTCAGCTACTACCTCTAGTGTATGAATGCCTGAAGTAGTGAATTTTCCGCCTGTAAAGTTTTCACCATTTAACTTGGCAGTCCATTTATTACCTTCAGTTGATGAAATTTCAACATTAACATCACCTTTATAAACCTTATTATTTTCCACTCCAATTATAGTTATTTTTGGTGCTTCACCATTATCCATGTCAACAGAGGATTTTATACCAAAATTTGATTCTTTATTATATAAATCTACTAATGCACATAATGCATTAGTTGTACTCTGTGCATTAATTACATTGCTTCCATAACCTATACCATTTGCAAAACCAAAATAAGGATTTCCATTCTTTAATTGGTCTGATTTATAACTTAAAAGTACATCAAATAAATTCTTCTTTTCTTCACCTTTAACATATGTAAAATCTTTTCCTAATGGATTTATGTTATTAGCAACTAATGCTTGAATAACTAATGCTGTACTTCTACATCTATCATTTTTACATTGAAATTGTCCATTTTTTAAGAATTCATTTTTCATATCTAATATAAGACTTTTTAAATATTTTGTTTTTTCTATATCCTTATCAACCCCAGCAAGAACTAAAGCTACCAATGCTTTTTTCTGAACTTCTGTATACGTTGTATCTCCATCTCCATTTTTAGATAAATCTATTATAGCTTCTATAGCACTTTTTTTATCATATTCTTCTTTCGCTAAATCTAGTGCTAATACTGCATAACATTGGCTTTTTAGATTATTTTTATCCGAATAATCATTTTTTATAAACTGTCCTTTATTTTCTCCATCTTTCTTTTGGATTTCTTTTAATTGTTCTACATAATTATTGTTTTGGTAATTTCTAGGATTTTCACCACTTCCTATTGTAGCAAATATATTTAAACTAAGATCATATGCATTAGCACAATTTCTCCTTATATATGCTTTTTTTACTACACCTATTTTTGATAATGCTAATGGTACTAACCCATCTTTAGTTTCAGTTAAATAATAATTTTTTAGATTTTCAACTTCTGCTTTAATCTTCTCATGGTCTTTTTTACTTATTTCATTAAGGCCTAAGTTATCTTGAATCTCTATTTCTTTTTCAGCATATACAGTTTCATTGTCTTCAATAGAAACTTTTATATTAACTTTACCAACTTTTTTAGCCGTTAAATTACCTTTATTATCTATACTCACTATATTTTCATTATCTGAAGAATATTTAAAATTACTGTTATAAACTCTATCATCTTCATCATCCTTGCATATAGTTTCCACAGTAACTATATCATTAACTTTTATTGGCATATAATCTTCATTTATATTTATTTCTATCTTTGAAACTGGATTTTTATAAACTTCTATGTCTAAATTAGCTTTTATATTATTATTTTTCTTTAAAGCTACCTCTATTTTTGCATTACCACATTTTAATGCTTTAACTTTTAAACTTCTTTCATCTAGCTCTACTAAATCCTTATTATGATTTGTAAATACAAACGCTTCACCTATCATAGGATTATTTTTTTCATCATAAATTTTTATATTTAAACCTTGTTCTTTGCCTTCTTTTATTTTAATATTACTATTTTCAAATTCAATTTTACTTGGTGTAGATATTTCATAATCTAAATTATACATAGATTTTTTATTGCCATATTTAAAATTATAATAATCTACAAGTGCAGACAACTTTGCCAAATTCTTAGTATCTGTGTCATATTTAAAAGAATTTAATCCATCTATCAAATTGGGTCCATCTTCAGAAGTCCAATCTTCTGATGTAGGGTCTTGGCCTATTAATATAAGTGCTTGTATTAAACTTCCATTATAGCTTGGCCACGTTCCATTATCTATTTCAATTTTTCCTTCATGATTTATAGAATATTTAAATATATCTAAAAATCTATCTATATAATTATTATAATTTTCCACCTTTAAAAGATTTAATGCAATTATTGCATTAGTTATTGGTTCTATATTTTTAATACTATCAGTATCCTTTTCTAATTCGGTTTTAACATAATTTAATAAAGATTGTTTTGCTTTTTCTTTATCATAATCTACATGCGCAAGTTCTAATGCTATTATACATAATGCAGTAGTATTTAAATCTAAATCTATATACTCCCTACCACTTTGGGATAAAAAGCCTTTTTCACTTAATCCATTAGTAAGTGCTTCTACATATTTCTTGTATTTTTCACTATTTACATCTTCCTTTACACATACAAGTTTTAGTATATTTTGTGCATTTACTTTAGAATTATTTTCATTGTCATAAGCAGAACTTATGTTATCAATAAGATTTATCTGTGACTTATCCACCGGTTCACCTAACGCTCTTAATGTTAAGCAGTCTAAATAGTCTTTAGGACTTCTGCTTTTAACCTCTTCCTTTAATGTTTCTATTTCCTGCTCTAATTTGGCTTTTTCTGAAGTAGTATCAGCAAAAACTTTTACAGGCATAATAATATTTATAACCATAATAAATGATAAAATGAAACTTATTATTCCTATTTTATTTTTTTTCATAAACTTCTCCCCCTTAATTTCTTCGATCTTTTAAACAAATTTTTATTATTACCATTGATGAAAATTTTCTCCACCATCAACGCAATTTTCTTTATCAAACCATGAATCTAACATTTCAAACCAATTGCCAACAACATTAATTTTAGTATCTATTCCATCTTTACACCAACTTAATGCACCATAATCTCCACCATATATATACTCACTGCTATACCAACTTTGATTTTTCCAAGTAGACTCTCCATCTGGTAAAAATATACTTACGCCATTAATATTATCTTTAAATCCATTGGTTTTATATTTACTTTGTCCAAAAGAATAAATGATAAATTCATTTAAAGATTTTTTAGTATTTTCACAAACTACATTTAACTCATCACTACATTCATTGCTAGCTATGATTTTTTCACATAAATCATATAAATCAAAGTAAGGATACAATGTCCATCCATCTTTTTCATTATATACATAATCCTCTTCATTATTAAAATATGAAATTACTTGTCCACTTTTTTTAAAATTTCCTCGTAACTCATCTATTAATTCTTTTTTATTTTCCTTTGCTAATAACCTAGATAATTGGTCTACATTATTTTTAATCCTGCCTACTTTATTTAAATCATAATATGCTAATATTTGATCTCTTTTCTTTTTAGTATATTCTTTATGTTGCTTTATAAATATTGAGCCTATATCATTCATTGTCATAGTCGAAGGATCATATGTAGTTGTCCATTCATTAAATATTTTTTCATAATTAAATCCTGAAGACAACATTGTTGCACTTGAAGCAATCATATATTTGCTCTCAAAACTTCCATTATTAGGTCTATATTGATATGCAGTTTCTAAATTTCCCATGAAACATGCTTCATATATAATCATGTCTACAGATTGCTTTTCACTTAAATTATCTGAAATTTCTGCTATATTTAAGATATCTTTATCTGTTTCATCTATGCAAAATCCTCTATTTCCTTCACCATGATTAAATGGAATTAATATATATGAATCTGCACTATAGTTAGATTTACAAAAGTCTATAAAGCTTCTTAAGGTTTTTGCATCACCCATATTAGCTTCATAATCACTATCTATCTTTATCTGCGGCATTTGTTCTTTTCCATCTAATCTTATAACTTTATTATTTTCAATTTTATACAATCTTGTGCTTTCAAAATTTTCTCCTAAAACTTTACTATCTTCACTATATCCCTTTATCCTATCAACTAATGCAATAACATTTAAATTTACATTATCTTTTATGCCCTTTTTTATTTCTTCTATATCCTTAAGCATTTCAGATTCTAAATTATTATCCCCATCAAAATACAGCATCACTGTCATATTTTTTAGATTATTCTCAATTGTTATTTCTTCATTATTTTTATATTTCAACTTTACTTTTTCAGACTTTTTAATATCACTTGAAATATCTAATATTATTTTATTGTTTTTCAATATAGCTGAAGTTACTTTTTTTTCACTTTCTAAAAATTTGAAATCATTTTCAGTTATATTATTTGGTTTAATTTTATCATTTAAAAGTATCTCTATTCTTTTAGAATTAATAGTTTTCCCTTCCTTTAAAATTGCATTATTATCACCTATATTAATTTCTCCTATAGGTATTTCTATTTCATTTATTCTTTTATTATTAACTTCTCCATATACTATTATTTTCTTAGATTTATTGTCAGAAATTTTAACTTTACTATAAACATATTCATTTTCCAACTTATCTATTTCCTTCTTTAAAGAAACACTCTTTAAAATTTTATCTTTTCCATCAACTATTTTTATAAAAAAATTGACATTCTTATTTTCATTAGTATTGTTAATTAACTCAAATTTAATATTAGCGTTTTCACCTATTTTAAAATTATTTTTTTCTGTTAAATTTTTTATAATTACATTATCACTTTCAAGTCTACTCTCATATCCATAAACCTTGTAATTTATAGTACTTATAGTAATAATGCTACTTAATGCTAATATTCCTATAAATTTTTTTATATTCAATACCTATCACCTCTTTATATTAAATATACTTATACCTTTATTCTTAAAAATTCATTTTTTCTATTGTATCTTTCCAATGCTTCTATGAAGGTTTTTCCAAATAAATAGGCAAATAATACATTTCCAATAGCATGAAGAGTATCATGTCCAAAACTTCCTATGCTACCTATGAACATAGCTTTCAAGTTTATTGGATGAATAAACTCTAATACATACCATTGATTCAAAATAAACCCATATATATACCCCCATAAACCGCAAAGTACAATAAATATTTTAAAACTTTTTTGTATGAAAACTTTAAATATGCCAAAAAACATTCCACAAAGTCCCCATCCAAGAATTTGCCACATGGTCCATGGACCATGTCCTAAAAAGAAATTTGAAATAAATGCACATATAGCTCCCACCATAAAACCATTTATCGGTCCTAAAGTATAACCAGCTACAGCAGTAATAAATGTAACTGGCTGAAATCCTGGTATAACTGCACACGGAACTCTTAAAACTCCTCCTAATGCTGCCATTGTAGCTACTGCTGCCATTGTTCTTGCACTCATTTCTTTATTTTCAAACAAAATTATAAAAGTAATAATTATAAATATGCTTGAAATTTCTATGGCCTTGTCCATTTTCAAATTGTTATAAGTCATTACAAATATAATAGCTAAATATAAAGCTATTAATATAAATCCTAATTTTATTCTTCTTCTCATTTATCTCTCCATTAAAAGCTCTATAGCTTTTTTAGAATTTATTACTTTACATTTATCTTTAAAAACCTTAGATATTTGTGGTGAATAGTAAAGTGAATCACAAAGTATTTCTAGTGCTTGTCCGTTAGCTACAATTTCACCATCAAACATAAGCATTACAGAATCAGCATAATTTCCTAAAAAATCAGCATCGTGTGTAATGATTATTATACTTTTTCCTTCTTCTTTTAAATTTTCAATTATTAATCCTAAATTTTCCTTAGCTAATGCATCCATACCTCTAGTAGGTTCATCTAAAATTACTATGTTAGGATTGGTTACTAATGTACACGCTATTGCAACTCTCTGTTTTTCTCCACCACTTAAATCCCTTGGATTTCTATCCCTTAAATGGTCTAAGTCTAACTTATTTAAAATATCATAAACCTTCGCTTCATGATATTCACCTATATTCCTTAAAGTATAAGCTACTTCTTCAAAAACCGTTGGCCTTCCAAAATAGTCATTAGGATTTTGCGTTAAATATCCTATTTGTTTAATTCTCTCTTCTGACTTTAACTTCTTCATATTTTTGCCATAAATCTCCACCAAACCTGAATATTTACTTATAATTCCTGAAATTATTTTAAATAATGTACTTTTTCCTGCTCCATTTTCCCCCATAACACCAAGAATTTCGCCTTTTTTCAACTGAAAACTTACACTCTTTAATGTTTTACTTCCTTTCTCATATTCAAACTTAAGTTTTTTTGCATTTAATACTATTTCTGAATCTACTTTCTTAGATTCTTCATCTTCATATCTTAAGCCTTTTATTGCTTCTCGTCCTTCCTTTACTGTAACTGGTATAACATCTCTATTTGCTTCTTTAAATATATAAGATATATTAGGAAGATGATATTTTTTACTTATGTTTTCAGGAATATCATTAGGTGTACCTTCACCAATTATTTGTCCATCTTCCATAAATATTATTCTATCTGCTATATGAAAACATTTATCTAATCTCTGCTCTACAAGAATAATTGTTTTTCCCATATCCACATTTAACTTTTTTATAGAATTTAAAACATCTTCAGCGCTTATAGGATCTAACTGTGAAATAGGTTCATCAAAAACTATTATATCTGGATCCATAGCTACGACTGATGCTATTGCTACTTTCTGTTTTTGCCCTCCAGATATTTCTGTTGTCTTGCTTTCTTTTATTTCATTCAATGATAGTAAGGACATTACCTCACATACATTTCTTTTCATAAAATTCATATCTTTGTTTAAATTTTCAAGACCAAAAGCTATCTCTCTTTCAACATCTTCAAGCACTATTTGTTTTTCTGGATGTTGATATACCATTCCTACACTTTTAACAATTTCAAGATTTTCAATAAAATCTATATCTTTATTCTTTAAATAAATCATTCCCTCTAAAATTCCGCCATAATAATTAGGTATAAGCTTATTTAAAAGTCTAATTAATGTAGACTTACCACACCCCGATGGTCCCGCTATAACTACAAGTTCTCCTTCTTTTACTTTTAAATTGATATTCTTTAATACTTTTTCTTCACAATTAGGGTAAGCAAAACTAACATTCTCCAAATTTATCATTTCCATATTTTCCACCACCAATTTATAAGAGCAATTAAGTAAGTTCCTACACAAAGAATTATTCCTTCTCTTGAAGTTTTAAGAAGTACATTATCAACCTTATTATAAAAATTGAATTCATTGAATCCATTAACCGTAAAATAATAAAGATATATAAATATTTCTATAGATATTACTATTATCACAAAATCCCATATTGTATATTTTTCTCTGAAATAAGAGCTTCTTCTATTTAAAGCACCATATCCTCTTGAATACATAGATTCTGCCATATCTTCAGAGTCTTCAAGACTTGATAAAAACAATATATTTGCTATATTTCCGCTCCCCTTTATTTTGTTCTTCATCCCATCTTTTAAAATTGAATTACATCTCAACTTTTCAATTTCTAATATATTTTCATATGATTTCATCATAGTAGGAAATAATCTTATAGTCATGCTCATTAAAAGCGATGATCTTTTTATATACTTTGCAAAATATCCAAAAGTTCTATCTGGATGGACTATTAAATTTCCAAAACCAAACAAAGCTGTTATTGAAACCATTCTTAGCCCATTGAAAACACCGTATAATATAGCTTCTTTTGTTATTATAATTTTCCCTAAAACAGGTATATTTAAATATCCTTGATACAATATAGTATCACCATTATGCACTAATAATGGATTCAATATCATAATTCCAACGGCAAATGGCATCATTATCTTTGCATATCCCATAACTTCTTTTAAACATCCATCCAAATAAGCTATGGTTAATAAACTTGCCAATACACAAACAAAATATAATGGATTTTTAAACTTTAAAAACAATATTAAGTATGTAATAATAATTAATGTTACTGTTAATGGATGTAGCCCTTGTAAAAATGTATTCCTATTTTTATAACTTAACATAACTCCACTTCCCTGCTAATAACATTAATTTAGAATAAATTTATTTTATTCATTGCTATTTCTAATATATCAAAATCTGATATAAATTTATCTAATATGCCTTCTGGAATATAGTTTTCTCCACCAACTGCTATTACTTCACTTTCACTTGTAATATTAGAATTTACTAGTATTTCCGTATCTCTAATTACCTCTTTATCTGCAATTACTACCACGCTATTTTTTTTTGATGCCATTGGTGCCACTGATAATGCATCTGCAAAATCATCTCCTCTAACAAAATAAACATTTTCAAAATTTAATTCTTCTTTGAAATTCTTTAAAACTTGCATATTAGTTAAATATCTATTATCGCCACTCAACATTTTTGAATTTTCCAATGAACTCAATACATTATTAGATAAAACCCCTTCTCCTCCTATACAATAAATTTTATCTATATTATTTTTCTCTATATATTCTCTTGCATTATCATTTAACTTTTCTTTTGTTGTATATATTATAGGACTTCCTTTTGTTGCTGCTATACTTGATATAGATAGAGCATCAGCATAAGTCTCACCATTAGTTATAAATGCACTCTTTACATCACCCAACTCTTTGGCAACCTTTATTGAGGTTTCATATCTATTTTTCCCATATATTCTTTTTACATCTTTTATACCAATTTCATTTAATTGATTCTCAACACCTTTAGAAATTACTAATTCTCCCCCTAGTATAAATACTTCTTTAGGATTTAATCTTTTTATTTCACTAATTGTATTTTTAGGTAACACATTTTTTCCATTTAACAGTATTGGTCCATTGTTCTTTCTGGCCAGCGGTGCCGCTGAAAGTGCATCTGCAAAATCATAAGCTGATGCAATAACTACAGAATTTGATCCATTTTTCCAACCAATTTTGCTTATTTCTACAGATGTCTCTATTCTATTCTGACCATATATTCTATTTTTTTTTAATATATCTTCGCCCTTAGCATTACATGGAATACTTGCTAAAATTCCTAATCCTATTGTAAAAATAGCTAAATTTGTTTTTAAACTTTTATTCATTTTCTCCCCCTTATTTAATTAACTGGTATAACAATTTCTTTTGCTAAATTGTTCATATCATTAAAATTATCCCAAATAAATATCTTTACCTCATAATTGCCTTCTTTAGGTAACTTTACATTGACTTGTAAGTTTTCTTTTTCATCAATATCCAATTTTTTACTTGAAGCTGCATATTTAACTATTTTATTAGTATTTTTATTGTATAAACTTACTATGAGTGTAATTTCTTTTTCATTTTTTAATTTATTTAATGCTTCTATTTTTATTTTTGCCTCTCCACCTAGTTTAAACTGCTTATCTGATGTTAAATTATTTATAAATAACCCTTCTTTTTCTTCTAAATTTTTTTCAAATTTACAAAGATTTTTTATATCATATAATGCAGTATTATTGGTTTTTAATTTCTTATATGCAGCAAGAGCCATAAAGGCTTGATCTGTTGCCATTTCATTTAATTCATCTAATCCAAATTGTTTGGTATGTGCAAAACCACCATCTTTTGTTTCATAACTTAACAATAGTTCTATTAAATTTTTATTATTTTTTGTGAATTTGTCACATATTACAGGATCAATTCCTAGTGAGCAAAGAGCTATTATAGCTTGTGATAAACTTTCACTAGATCCATTTTCATTATATCTTCCTACTAATTCTCCTTCTTCATTTTGCATTTCAACTATTCCAGCTATTCCTCTATCTATTGCTCCTTTTACATTTTCTTTCAAATTATAATATGGAGCCAATGCTGTTATTACCATGGATGTGGAATCACAATCAAAATCACTTCCAAATTTATTCCATGTACCATTTTCTTTCTGACTTTGGAGTAAACTTTTTATTGCATCTTCCTTTTTTAATTTCATATCTTCTGAAAGCTTAAAATCATCACAATTAAGTGCTAATAGTAAATATAAATTTGAATATATATCTTCTCCAATCTGATAACTACTTAAATCTTCAATCAAATTATGACCTTGAATATTAGTTGCTTCTACCCCTGACGCTGTAATAGCCAAAATTGCCTTACAACACTCTGTTGCTTTTTCATATTTTTCAATTTTTTTTATTTCTTCTATTTTATTTTTAATATAACTATCTGGCATCAAAGTACCTAATGCACTACACGAAACTGCTATATTATCATTTCTATCTTTTTGAAATCGTTCATTTTCTACCAATGTTAATACTCTTGAAATTGCATTATCAATAACTCTTTCATCATCTTCATTTACATTTACTATTTCACTGGCATATACAATTGAAGAATTTATTATATCAAAATTAGCAAATGTACTAGTACCTATCATTGTAAGGGCCATGAACATTGCTAAAAAACTTTTTCTTTTCATCTTATTTCCCCCATAACTCTAGTAATAATGTATTAGTTTTTTAGAAACTTGTTTACAACTCTACCTTTTTAGCAAACCCTTATACTTTCATAATATATAAGGGTTTAAAATTTCTATTCTTGTTAATTAATATTAAATTCAAAGTTTATTGGAGTTTTATTTACTTTACATACTCCTTTATATTTTCCTTTATCTAATTCACTTCTTAAAGTGTATTTCCCATTATTCAAAGATACTTGATCTATATACACTAATGAATTTTTTTCATCTAAAACTTTTATTGTAACTACACTATCATTTTTGCTAGAATCTTTAATTTGAAAATTTACTTTTTCATTATTGCCTCTCACTTCAAAAATAACATTTTCTTGCACTTTTCTAAATATAACCTCATCTTTTCCAGTAGATGTACCTTCACCAGAAGTATTTCCATCTTGATTACTCTCTTTAACATTTATATCTTTTTTATAAATTGATCCATATTTTTCAACTGTAATAACATGTTTTCCCACTTTATTTATCTTAATTACTGCTTGTCCTTTTGTATCAGTAGTTGCTACCTCAACTCCATTAATTTTTATTGATGCACCATATACTTTTCCTACTGATAAATCAACATTTACATTAAAACATTCATTTGCTTTAACCTCATTTGGAATACCACTTACGTTTAGCTTTGGCTTTTCACCTGGTGATACTAAACTAGTGTAATCCCATTTCTCATATGCTACGTTTATAGTATCTTTTTCTTTTATTCTAATATCATTTGCTCCTACATTAGCTCTTTTTCCATTAACATATATAAACCAATCAGCAGACAAGTAACCATCTTTTATTTCTTTTTCTGTTAGTTCATTGAATTCTTTTCTTTTTATTCCATTAATTTCACAAATAAAACCATTTTTGTCTTTTACTTTTGCATTTTCTCTTAAATAATACATAACACTTTTCTTATCAAGAATCTTCAGATTTTTATTAACAATTTCATTTCCATCTGTAGTTACTAATAATTTAAATTCCCCTTGTTTAACTTCAGTGTTTAAATTATTATCTCCACCAATCCCTGAACCACCAGCATCATTTCCACCATTACCTTTATCTTCTTCAATTTTACTATTTGTTATTTTATCTAAAACATTTTCAGGAACTATCTTTTCTCCACCTATAGCAATTAATTCACTTTTATCTTCTAATTTAGAATTAACATATGTATTTAATTCACTATTAATCTGTTTATTTGTTAGTACTATTGGTGATTTTGTAAATGCTGCTAATGTTGATATTGCTAACGCATCAGGAAAATCTTCTCCTGTTGTAAAGTAAATCTTTTCATATTTAATATCTTTATCAAATTTTAGTAACACATTTTTATTGGTCAAATATCTATTTAAGCCTGAAACTCTCTCTATATTCTCTATACCACTTATAGCATTTTCATTTATTACACCTACTCCACCTATAGCATATGTATTTTCTATATTATTTTTAATCATATAATTTTTAATTTCTCTAGAAATTTCATTTCCATTTGTATATATTATGGGTGCTCCTTTTTGTGCCGCTATAGATGATATTGATAATGCATCAGCATAAGCATATCCATTAACTATAAATAATTCCTTAGCTCCACCTAATTTTTCCGCAACTTTCAATGCTGTTTCATATCGTGTTTGTCCATATATTCTTTCTATATTATTTACATTTATATTTTTGAGTTGGACTTCTACTTCATTACTTATTACCTTTTCCCCACCTAATATAAATATTTTTTTCGGATTTAATCTTGTAATTTCATCAACAACCTCTTGTTTTAACCTTTCTTTTCCACTTAATATAATTGGTCCATTTAATTTTTTTGCAAATGGCGCAACTGTTAATGCATCTGCAAAATCATATCCTTGTACAATAAATACATATTCTGAACCATTTTCCCATCCACTTTTACTAATTTTTATAGAAGTTTCTATTCTATCCTTCCCATATATTCTGTCTTTCTTAGATATTGCAAATGTATTAGTCCAGCTAATTAACATAAAAAAGCTAAGAAATAATATAAAAATACTAGTCTTTCTTTTAAATAATTTCCTCATAAGTCTTTCCCCCTTATTTTATACTTTGAAATTTCCCTTAATTTAAAATTATATAAAAATTCTAAATTCACTTTTAAAATGATATTTATGAAAATTCCCTATTATCCCATTCATGAAAATCAATCAAAAGGATATCACCTTCTTTTGGATAAACATCATTTGCTCCTAAAGAAGTTTTTTCTCCATTTAAATATATAAACCAATCGATTCCTAAAATATTTTTTTCTTTTTGTTCAACAGTTTTCTCTGATTCTGGTATAGGATACAGATTGTGTATGCCATTTATCTCATATATGAATCCTCCAGTTTCCTTTATTGATACATTTTCTCTTAAATAAGTCATTGCACTTTTATTATTATCAATTTTTAATGTAAATTCACCTATAACTTCCTGATTTTTCCCAGTATATCCCTTGGATTCCCTAGTTACTATCATAGTAAATTTACTTTCATCTAACTTATTATCTTGATTTAAATTTGCTTCCTTTTTTTCTATAGTTTCTTTTTGTTTTTCTACAGCAATACTTTCTTTTGCAGCTTTTTCTTTTGACAATTGATTATTTTCATCACTATCAACATTTAATTCACTTTTTTCTTGTTTATTCACTTCATTTTTTTGTTTCTTTACTTCATTTTCTTGTTTTTTTACTTTTTCTTCTTTCCTGTTAGTTTTTTCTTTATTTTCAACTTTCTCATTTTTTTCTTCAAGCTTACTCTCTATTTTAGTTCTATTATTGTTATTATTTTCTAATTTATTATTTGTGATACAACCTACGCAAGCCAATATAATAAAACTTATAATGACAGATATAAGCATCTTGTATTTTTTTTTCATAAAACTCCTCCTTTTTTTATATTTTACATTGATAAATTTTTAATAATTAAAATCTTTAATTTTATTTTTTTTAACAAGCACATAGCAATGTTTATTTCATAATCTACTTAATTCCTATTTTTTTTTATTTTAGCTTTTTAATAACAAGAAAAAAATTTACCTAATTTCCAATATTTACTTTTATCAACATTGTATTACAGCATTCGTATATTTTCAACATACTTTGACATTCCTTCTTGTTATCATGTAGTTAATATATTAACTATGTTTCTTGTTACCACTATTTAAAAAACTTATTTTCACCAAACTTTTTTGTAAAATTTCATTTTCACGTAAAAATAATAAAATTAATATTTCCATCTACAATTTTAAAATATAAAAAGGTGATTTCTATAGAATACATTTTATAGAAATCACCTTTTTATATTTTATAACATTATCTAATTTTTGTTATTTAAAATTCATATAAATTTAGTCTTCCATTTTTTAACTCTTTATATGCTTCTAATGCTAACAATGCTTGTTCTGTTGCCTTTCCATTGCTATTCCCTTCATATATGTGTTTAAATCCACCATCATCACTTTTAAATGTTAATAAAGCATCTATAAGATTTTTACCACTTTTAGTAAATTCACTACTTGTTGGATCTATTCCATTTGCACATAAACCTATTATAACTTGTGATATACTTTCACTATTTTTTATTTTATATGAAGAAAATGTTCCATCTTCATTTTGCATATCACTTAAAAGGTTTATAGCATTATTAACAGCATCTTTTACTTTTCCATCATCAGTATAATTATGCAATGCTGTTAATGCCATTCCTGTCATATCTGGATCAGCCTTTATACCTGCAAAATCCCATCCTCCATCATAAGTTTTCATTTCAAGTAAAGTATTGATTAAACTTTCTCTACTCCAAAAAGAATTATTAGGAATTTCATAATTTCCAGAATCTAGAGCTATTAATGCAAACATCACTGCATTGGGTCCCTGATTTTTTATATCCTTATTATTGTATATATTATCTAAAAAATTCACATTATTAAACTTAATTGGATTTTCTCCAAGTGCTGATAAAAGCATAGTAGTTCTTTGATAATCTGTTGGCTGCATTAGCAACCCATCATTTATAATATCTATAACCTTATTAATATAGTCTTTTGATATATTTTTATTGGCTTTTGCTAAAGCCATAACTTCCCAATCACTTTCTAATCCTTTATCTATAATATATTTTGATACAGACTCTATATTATTTTCTACAACACTTTTATATTCATAAATCCCATTGTTATAGCATAAACTTTCTGCATCTACTTTAAAAGTGAATTCCTTGGATGACTTTATATTTTTTTTATTTTGTGACTTTATGTTTTTTCCAATCTTTAATGTATATACTTCTTTATCTTTGTATCCACCTTCAGGCGGATATATTAATAATGTATTATTCTCTTCTAATTCTATTTTTATAGGAATTTTTGTTTTATTTTCATCTAAAATTACTATTTCTTCATCTAAGTTACATGTATTTACTTCTTTATTAAACTTTATTGTCCATACTTTGTTTAAATTATTTGTTTCTGCATCTATATTAATTGCATTTGCTTTATATGTAATTAATGCGGATGTAACAAGTATGGAACATAATATTTTTAATATTATATTATTCTTTCTCACAACTAATCCCTCTTTCTATACTTAAACTAATTTAGTTTTATGCATTTTAATATTATGATTTTATTCTAATAACTGAATTTCTTTTATTATATCGCTCTAATGAATTTATAAAAGTTCTTCCAAAAAAATATGAGAATAATACATTGCTAAATGCATGCATAGTATCAAACCAAAAACTTAATATATTTCCAGTAATTATAGTATTTACTGTGATGGGTCTTATGAATTCAACAACATACCATTGATTTAAAATAGTTCCATATATATATCCCCAAATACCACAAAGTAAAATAAACCTTGGAAGTTCATTCTTCTTTATAAAATTTCTGCATTTCCCAAAAAATACTCCACAAAGTCCCCATCCTAGTATTTGCCACAAAGTCCAAGGACCATGTCCTAAGAAAAAATTTGAAATAAAAGCACACATTGCACCTACCATAAATCCGTTTACTGGACCTAATGTATAACCTGATACTGCTACAATAAATGTTACTGGCTGAAAACTTGGAATTGCAGCACATGGAACTCTTAATACACCACCTAGTGCTGACATTGTAGCTACTGCTGCCATAGTTCTTGCACTAATTTCTCTATTTTCAAACAATATTATAAATGTTCCTATAATGAAAATAGTAGATATCTCTACTGCCTTTTCCATTTTAAAATCAGCATATGTCATAATTAAAGTTATTATTATATATAAAATTACTATTATAGGTCCTAATTTAATTTTTCTTTTCATTTACATCACCTTCAAAAGATTTATAGCATCTTCAGACTTTATTACATTGCATTTATTCTTAAACACCTTAGATATTTGTGGAGAATAATATAGTGAATCACATAATACTTCTGTTGCTTCTCCACTAGCAACAATTTCTCCATCAAACATCAGCATAACTTCATCTGCATAATCTCCTAAAAAATCTGAATCATGAGTTATAACTACAATAGTTTTCCCTTCACTTACTAAGCTTTTCATTATTTTCCCTAAGCTTTCTTTTGCAAGTGAATCCATTCCTCTCGTTGGTTCATCTAAAATAAGTATTTCCGGATCCGTAATTAGTGTACATGCTATTGCTGTTCTTTGCTTTTCTCCTCCACTTAAATCTCTAGGATTCCTATCTTTTAAATGTATCAAATTAAGTTTCTTAAGTATTTCATATACTTTTTTGTCATCATACTCTCCTATATTTTTCAAAGTATATCCAACTTCATCAAACACCGTTTCTCTTCCAAAATAATCATTAGGATTTTGTGATAAATATCCTATTTTCTTTATTTTATCTTTCATTTTTATTTTTTTAATATTTTTACCATCAACTTCAATATTTCCATTGTATTTATTTATAACACCTGAAATTATTTTAAACAAAGTACTTTTACCTGCACCATTTTCACCCATCACGCCAAGAATTCTTCCTTTTCTTAGTTGAAAACTTATATCTTTTAATGTTTTGCTTCCTTTTTCATATTCAAATTGTATTTTTTTTACATCCATTATAACTTCTGAATTAAACTTATTTTTTTTAAATTTATTTTCAAAATTACAATCTTTTATTATATTTCTTCCTTCCTTTACGGTTACAGGAATATTTTCCATCTTAGCTTGTCTAAAAATATAAGATATATTAGGTAAATGGTATTTTTTATCTATATATTGTGGTATATTATTGGGTTTTCCCTCTCCTAAAATACAGCCATTTTCCATAAATATTATCCTATCAGCCATATGAAAACATTTATCCAATCGTTGCTCTACAAGTATAATAGTCTTCCCCATATCTGTATTCAATTTTTTTATTGAATTTAACACTTCTTCTGCACTTATAGGGTCTAGTTGTGATATAGGCTCATCAAAAACTATAATGTCTGGATCCATAGATACAACTGAAGCTATTGCAACTCTTTGTTTTTGACCTCCTGATATTTCTGTTGTTTGCTTTCCTTTTATTTCATTTAATGCTAATAAAGATATAACTTCTGCTACATTTCTTTTCATAAAATTCATGTTTTTATTTAAATTTTCAAGTCCAAATGCTATTTCTCGTTCAACATCTTGAAGTACAATTTGCTTCTCTGGATGTTGATATACCATTCCTACAGTTTGGGCAATTTCCGAATTATGAACAAAATCTATATCCCTATTTTTTAAATACACCATTCCTTCTAAAGTTCCGCCATAATAGTTAGGTATAAGCTTGTTTAAAAGCCTTATAAGTGTAGATTTTCCACATCCTGATGGCCCTACAATAAGTACTATTTCACCTTCATTAATTTTTAAATTAATGTTTTTCAATGCTTTATTTTTACAATCTGGATAAGTAAAACTAACATTTTCTATATTTATTATTTCCAATTTTTCCACCACCAATTTATGAAAGTTGGTATAAATGTGCTTAAACACAATATAATACCTTGCTTTGAAATAGTATCTTTAAAACTATCCATTTGATTATAAAACTCAAAAGTATTTAATCCTATAGCTGTAATCCAATATGTATAAATTATTATAAATCCACATATCAAAATTAAAACCCCATCCCAAACAGTATATTTCTCTCTAAAGTAAGAACTTCTTTTCTTAAGTGCACCATATCCTCTTGAATGCATAGATTCAGCCATATCTTCTGAATCTTCGAGACTTGATAAAAATAATATATTAGCTATATATCCACTAGATTTAATTCTTCCTCTAAATTTTTTATCTGAAAATGAATTACCTCTAAGCTTTTCAACTTCTATAATGTTTTCATATGATTTCATCATAGTAGGAAAAAGTCTTATAGTCATACTCATTAATAATGAAGACTTTTTTAAATATTTAGAAAAAAAACCAAACATTCTATCTGGATGTATTATTAAATTACCAAATCCAAATATTATCGTTATAACAATCATTCTAAATCCACTATCAACACCAAACATAATGGCTTCTTTTGTTATTCTCATAGTTCCAAGTACCGGTATATTTATATGACCTTGATATAATACAGTTTCACCATTATGAACTATAATTGGATTTAATAACATTAGCATAATAGCGAATGGAATCATTATTTTTCCATAACTCAATACATCTTTAATTGAACCATCTACATATATAGCTGATATTATTCCTGTAAATATTAATCCAATATATATTGGATTTTTCAATTTTAATACTATTATTAAATATGTTATTATTAACAATGTTACTGTAAATGGATGCACATTTTGAAAAAATGTATTTCTATTTCTATAAGTGAACATAAGAACACTTCCTTATCTTTCTATTAGATTAAATTTATACTTTTTAATGCTATTTCTATTACATCAAAATCTGATATAAATTTATCCAAAATACTTTCTGGAACAACTTTTTCTCCTCCAATAGCTATTAATTTAGTTTCACCTGTAATATTTTCATTAATTAAATTTTCAATTTCCTTATCTACATTTTTATTAGTTAAAATAACTGGTGATTTTTCTTTTGATGAGAGTGGAGCAACTGCTAGTGCATCTGCAAAGTTATTTCCTGTTACAAAATATACATTATCAAATTTTAATTCATCTTTGAAATTCTTTAAAACTTCACTGTTAGTTAAATATCTATTATCACCATATATTCTTTTTGAGTTTTTAACTTCATTAACAACACTGTTACTAAGAACACCTTGTCCACCAATAAAATAAGTATTTTTTATATCATTATTGTTTATATAATCTTTCACTTCACATTTTAGCTCATCTTTTTTAGTATATAAAATAGGACATTCCATCTCTGCTGCTATACTTGATACAGATAATGCATCTGCATAAGTTTCTCCATTAGTTATAAAAACTTTTTCTACTTTACCTAACTTTTCAGCTACTTTTAAAGATGTTTCATATCTATTTTCACCATATATTCTTTCTATATTTTCAACATTCAATGCTTTAAATTGATTTTCAACCTTTCCTGGAATTACTCCTTCTCCTCCTAATATAAAAATGTTCTTTGGATTCAATCTTTTAATTTCATTTATAGTATTTGTTGATAACTCACTTTTTCCATTTAATATTATTGGTGCATTATATTTCTTTGCAAGAGGAGCAGCTGATAAAGCATCTGCAAAATCATATGCTGCTGCAATCACTACAGAATCTGCACCTTCCTTCCAACCCTTCTTACTAATTTCTATAGATGTTTGTATTCTATCATTTCCATATATCCTATCCTTATTTGAATTTTCTTCTGCGAAAGCATTGGTAGATCCTATTGATAGTGATATTAAGACCATACTTAATCCTATTACTTTAAGTTTTAAATTTTTACTCATTTTCAAAACTCCTTTCATTTTAAATTATTGAACATTCATAATCAGTTCATCTGTTAAAGGATTCATGTTTTCTAGACTATCCCAAAGAAAAACTTTTATTTTATATTTACCTGTTTCTGGTATAGAAATTTGTTTAGTTATTTCTTCACCACTAGAGTTATTTTTTATTTTAGTTTCATTGGAAAAATAATTTATCATTTTATTATTTTCTTCATTATATAAAGCTACTATTACTGTTGCACTTTGCTCTTTATCTAAGTTGTTCTTTATGTTTAATTTTATATTAGCATTACTATTTAGTTTTAGTGAGTTTAAATCTGTTAGATTCTTAATCTCTATATCTTCTTTTGTGTTTATTTCATCACTAAAATCCTTTAATAAATACACTGAACCTTTTTTACCTTCTTTAAATTGTTTATATGCTACTAAAGCTAAAAAACCTTGTTCTGTAGACATATCATTTCTTTTTTCTAAATTGCCTTTTTGATGTGTAAATCCCCCATCCTCAGTTTTAAATTCTAAAAGCAAATCTAATAAATTCTTGTCGTTTCTCATAAATTTATCACAAGTTGTTGGATCTATTCCTAATGAACAAAGAGCTATTATAGTCTGAGAAATGCTTTCACTTGATGCTGATGTTGAATCATCATTTCCTATAAAGTTCCCATTAGCATCTAAAGTTGTATTTAATGCTTCTATAGATTCATCAACTATACTTTTCACTTCAATATTACTATCATAATAATTAGATAATGCAGTTATAACCATTGCTGTTATATCTGGATCCAATTTTGAAGTATTTCCCCATCCCCCATTATCCATCTTATTATTTATTATTTTATTTATTATTGTTTCTTTTGAAAGATTAGAATTATTAGGTATATTAAATTTTCCACAATCCATCGCTATCAAAGCATAAGCTTGACCCAAAATGTTGTACTCTTTAGTAAAATCTACATTGCATAAAATATCAATTAAATTTCTTTCACCTATATTTCTTGGGTCTCCACCAGCTGCTACTATGCTAAGTATAGTTCTTTCACAGTCTGTAGTTTCATCAAATATGCCTTCATTATTTCTAATTTCTTTAACTTTTCTTTCTAAGTATTCTTTGGAAACTGTTTTCCCTAAAGCTCCAAGACCTATAACTTCCCAATCACTTAGTCCATTTTGATTTTTCTTTAATAATGAATCACTAATATACTCTAAATTTTCATTTAATACAGAATCATAATTTTCAATATTAACCTCTTTAGCTAAAACATTGATATTTTTTGTTGATATGAATCCTGTAACAAAACTTGTAAAAAATAATATAAATATAACAAAACTTGCTATAAACCGTTTGTGCCTAAATTTCATAATACATCTCTCCTAATTTCAAAAATTATATATTAATTTTTAATAAAATTAAATCATAATAATCTAAAAATATTAATATTTAAAGTTTCTATATATTAATATTGATTATTATGATTTAATTATCACTTTAAAATTTATTGATTATATAATTTAGTTAAAGTCTTTTACTAAATATATAGAACCTAATTTCCCACTTTTAAGTTTTTTATATGATGCAAGTGCTCTGAAAGCTTGTTCAGTTGCAATGCCATTAAGTTGATCTGTATTTTTTTTATCATGTTCAAACCCACCATCTGCTGTTTTATATTCTAATAATAAATCTAAAAGATTTTTATCACTTTTAGTAAACATTTCAGAATCTGTTGGATCTATTCCAACTGAACACAAAGCTATTATAACTTGAGCTAAACTTTCACTTGAACCATTAGGTGTCCATGTTGAAGTGAATTCTCCAGTAGTTTTATCTTGTATTTTACTTAAAGCTATAAGTGCATCATCAATGGCATCTTTTACATCATAATCTTCATTATAATAAGGTGATAATGCTGATATTACCATTGCAGTTGTGTCTACATCAATGGTATCACCCCAACTCCATCCACCTGATTTTAATTTTTTTTCAACGATTCCATCTACTATATCATATCTTGTAAATTTTGAACCTGATGGTATTTCAAAATTTCCACAATCTAGTGCAATAAGGCCAAACATTTTACAAAAAATATCTTGTTCTATTCCTAAATTTCTTTCACATAAATCTTTAATTAAATTATATCCTCCAAAATTCCTTGGATCTTTTCCTGCAGAAACAATTCCTATAATCGTTCTTTCACAATCTGTAGTACTTTTAAATTTTCCATCTGCTCCAAATAATGAAGAGTCTTTTGTTTCTATTTTTTTTGCTAAGTTTTCAATATAACTTGCTGGAATCTCTTTATTAAAGCTTGATACTGTAAGAGCTTCCCAATCATTAAACTCTTTATTATACCAAAAACCTGAATCTTTATTTATAAGATGCTGTAACCCAATATTTACACATTCATCTATTATAGAATTATAGTCCTTTTTTAGAATCTCTCTTGATTCCACTGCATATCTTTCTGCTGCAAAAACATTATTGTTCAGTACTCCTATATTCGCTGTAGTTAAAACACTATTAGCAATAATAAATGCTGCTAATCCTCTTTTTAAATTTTTATTCATAATTTCTTCCCCCTGTTTTTAATAAAATTTATTTAATATTAATTTTAAAATTAATTAATACACCTTCTACATTACAACAAACTGTAAATTTACCTTTTTCTAATACAGTATTAAATTCACATTTACCATTTTTAATTAAATTTTGATCTATATATACAGGCTCACGTTTTCTATTCATAATTTTCATTGTTGCAATACTATTTGAATTTTTATTAACATCCTCCAAAGTAATTTCTATCTTGCCTTTATTAATATCTTTAACCACTAAAGAATACTTATCATTTTTAAAAGATCCTATAACTGATGCGTTTGTAACAGTAATTTCTTTACTTACAAATGTACCATATTGTTCTGCTGTTATGGTATGTTTTCCCAGTTCATGTATTGATAAATCTTCGATAACTCCATTTCTATCTGTTGTACCTACATATTTACCATCAATCTTTAGTTTTGCACCATATACAGGTTTATTAACACATGAAATTACTATCATAAAGTTTTGATCCATTTTAACTTCATTTGCATTATTCCCATAATGCATTTCCATCATTAATTTTGGTGGACCTTCATAATCATCTGAATATAAGTCACGCCAATCCCATTCTCTGAATTCAAAGGATAATAACTCTCCATTTTTCATAAAAACTGCTGGTGCTCCAACTGGTGTTTTCTTGCCATTTAAATATATAAACCAATCCATCCCAATTATCCCCTTTTCAAGCTGTTCAACAGTTAATTCTTTAATATTTTTATTTCCTATCCCTTCAATTTCACATATCAAACCTGTAGAATCTTGTTTAAATTCAACATTTTCACTTAAATATTGTAAAGCACTTTTGTCAGTATCTAATTCAATTGTTTTATTTAATATTTCCTTACCTTTATCTTTCAAAACAAAGGTGAATTCTAGCTTATCTACTTTATCTGCTTTTCCTTCTAAAATTACATCATTATGTTTTTCTATTAGCTTTACTTTAGCTCCATCTTCTATATTTACTTTACTTTTTTCTATAGCTTGTATATTTTCTATAGTTGCAGTTTTTTCTATTTTAATCTGTGATGCATTCTCTATTTTTATTTTAGATATTTTTCCATCTAGGACAGTATCAGAGCAATTTCTTACTTTAAGTGTATCTATTTTTCCATTTAATATAACTTTAGAAATTTTTTCTGAATCCTTTTCCTTGCTACCAATTTTAATATTTTTAACGTCCTCACATTTTATTTTTGATGGACAATTAACTAATATTTCTTTATCAAACTTTCCTTCAAGCTCAATATCATAATTTGAATCTTTTGATCCTGTCACCTTTATAGATCCAAAATCTCCTTTTAAATTCTTAAGTATTGCATTTGATTTGATTTCTGTTCTTCTAATCTCTGAATCTTCAAGCAGTTTTACTGCTACATTACCTTTACTTTCCACTGTAAGATCATCTGATTTTACAGAAGTTAAATTTATACTATTAATGTCACCAGATTTTATAACTATATTCTTACAACTAGTACCTTTAATGTTTGCAGACCCTTTTTCACCTGGGTCTAAAATTAGATTTCCATTTAATTTAACATTTCTTATTTCTACATTATTACCCTTTACTACTATATCCTTATTTACTTCTTTAAGTGTACTTTCATCTCCAAATATTCCATTGTCTTTTAACAATTGAATTTCTTTATCAGTTTCATTGATACCATCATCTTTATCATCTTTATCATCTTTGTCTTTTGGTGGTTCTATTGTTCCACCACCTTGATTGTTTGATGACACTGTTATTTGTTTTTCAACTTTTACACCTTCTTTTAAAACAGATATAGTATGTTTTCCAGCTGAATAAATTTTTATAGAACTCTCACCATCTATATTAGTTGTTGAAACCTCTTTATCATCTACTTTTATACTAGCTCCATATACAGGTCTATACACACAAGTAACTAATATATTAATTTTTTCATCCTGATCAACTTTATCTTTAATTCCTTCTACTTTTAATGGCATAGATGATCCATCAGCTACCAAATCATGCCAATCCCATCTTCTATATTCAAATTCAAGTTTATCGCCAGATTTTATCTTTACATCATTTGCTCCTACAGGGGTTTTCTTACCATTTAAATATATAAACCAATCAGCACCTAAGTAACCTTCTTTTCTTTCATCTTCACTTAAATTCTTTAATGGTTTACTTTTTACTTTATTTATTTCATTTATAAAACCATTCTTAGTTTTAATATCAGCATTTTCTTTTAGATACTGCATAGCTGATTTCTTGCTATCAACTTTAAGATTTTTACTTAATATTTCAGTACCATCATTAGAAATTATTAAACTAAATTCATCACCTTCAGGATTTCCACTTGAACCGCCACTACTATTTTCTTTCTTATTTACTACCTTATTTGCCTTTCCTTCTATTAAAACATCTTTACTTTTTTCTATAAGCTTTACTTTTGCACCATTTTCTATTTTTATCTTACATTTATCTAAAGCTTCTATTTTTTCAATATTAGCTTTATCTTTTACATTAATTATTGAGTCATTTTCACTTTTTATTGTTTTTATATTTCCTTTTACAGATATATTTTTGCCTTTTATAATGTCTAATTTACTTACTTTTCCATCAATGTCTACATTTTTTTCTGAATTTTTAAGGTTTATTTTTATGTTTTGTACATTTTCACAATTAATTATTGCATTATCTTCTACTAGTATTTCATTTTTAAATTCTCCAATTAATTGGATAGTTCTTGACTTTTCATTTGTCTCAGCAACTTTTATATCTCCAAAAGACCCTTTTTCATTTTTCAATATAGAACTTGATTTTATTTCTGTACTTTTTATATTAGAATTGTCATACAATTTTACTGCTACATTTTTATTTGTTTCTATATCTAATTTATCAGCTTTTACATTACTTAACTCAATACTATTTACATCTCCAGATTTAACTATTATATTTTTTGCTTTAACATTTTTTATGTTTACTGTACCTTTCTCACCTGGATCTAAAATAAGATTTCCATCTAAATTTATATTTATTATGTTTACATTATTTCCAGTTACTAATATGTCACTTTTTATGTCTCTAGTTTTCTTTTCATCTCCAAATCTTTCATTGTCCTTTGATAATTTTATAATTTCAAAGTTCATTTTAAATTTATCTAATATGTTTTGTGGTACTACTTCTGGTCCACCTATAGCAATAAATTTACTTAGAGATGTTATGTTAGAATTTATAATTTTTTCTACATCACTATTTATATTTTTATTAGTTAGTATCACTGGTGCTTTTTTATCTGCAGCAAGTGTAGATATTGACAATGCATCTGGAAAGTCATTTCCTGTAACAAAATAAATATTTTCATATTTTAAATCATTAGAAAACTTTTTTAAAACTTCCCTGTTAGTTTCATACCTATCTTTTCCAAATATTCTTTCAGAGTTTGGTATATTTTTTAGTACACTATCATTTATTACACCATCTCCACCAATAACATATACATTAAATATTTTATTACCCTTTATGTACTCATTTACTTCTTTAGGAATTTCATTATTTTTAGTATATAGTATTGGTATTCCTTTTTGTGCTGCTATTGGCGATACTGATAATGCATCTGCATAAGATTGTCCATTAGTTATAAATAAAGCATCACTTTTTCCTAATTTTTTATTAATTTTTAATGCTGTTTCGTATCTTGTTTGTCCATATATTCTTTCTATTTCATTTATATTTATATTTTTAAGTTGAGTTTCTACAGATTTGCTTATAACTCTTTCTCCGCCTAATATAAATACTTTCTTTGGTTTTAATCTTTTTAATTCATTTATTGTATCTTCTCTTAGTTGAATATTTCCATTAAGTAAAATAGGTGCATTAAATTTTTTAGCTAATGGTGCTAAAGACAATGCATCTGCAAAATCATATCCTTGAGCAATAAAAACATACTCAGAGCCGTTTTGCCAACCTTTCTTACTTATTTCAATCGAAGTAGATATCCTATCTTTTCCATATATTCTGTCATTTTCTACTGCAAGTACAGTAGAAAATGATAAGCATATAATCATTGATAAAATTAAAAATAAGCCTACAAATTTTTCTTTTAATCTTTTCATATTTCTCATTTCATCCCCCATATTTTATCTTTTAATCTTCTGGTGGTAAAAATTCTCTTTTATCCCACTCATGAAAATCAAATAGAAGAACATCACCCTTTTGTGGATATACATCATTTGCTCCTACTGGTGTTTTTTTATCATTAAGATATATAAACCAATCAATACCTAATACCCCATTTTTCTTTTGTTCTGGAGTTTTTTCTGATTCTGGTATTGGATAATGATTATGTATACCATTAATTTCAAAAATAAATCCTCCATTTTCTTGCATAGAAGTATTTTCCCTTAAATACTGCATTGCACTTTTTTTAGAATCAATTTTTATTGTAATTTCTTCTACAACACTTGATTCATTTCCAGTATATCCTTTAACATCTTTTCCTATTATCATAGTAAATGTGTCTTCTTCTACTTTATTGTTTTTATTTTCATCTTTCACTACTGTTTCATTTTTTTCTTTTTCATTATTATTTTCTTTTATTTGTTTTTCTTCTGATGATTGATTGCCATTATTATTTTCAATTTTAGTGTCTTCCTTTTTTATTTCTTCTTTTTTGACCGCTTCTTTTTCTGTATTATTTTTTATACTATTTTCTTTTTTTATTTCATTTTTTTTATCAGTTTTTTCTTTAGCTTTATTACCCTTTTTATCAATACTTTTTTCTACTTTTGCTTTATTATCATATTTGCTAGTCTTTAAATCCTTATTTCCTGCACCACATCCTAAACAAATAGTCATAATAAAACTCAAAATGATAGCTACTAGTATTCTATGGTTTCTTTTCATCTAATCCCCCCTTTATAGTTTGCCGACACATTAAATTTATTCATACTAATTTTAATGCTTAAATATTTTATATTTAATTTTTATAAAAATAAAAAAAGCCCCAACTGGGACTTTAAAATAACACATTTTGTATAAACTTTAATATAATTAAAGCATAAAAACTTAAGCATTCATACAACTTAATGATATTTCATCTCTCCCACGAAAGATTCAATCCTAAATAGGCATGTTTCCTGACTTAACTTCTTTTTACTCCCTTTCCTTCCCAAGACTTTTATCTCAGTGGTTTTAAAGGTTTCATCAGTATTACAGTAACGTTGGGCTGTAATGGATTTTCACCATTTTCCATTTTAACTTTCTAATTGCTTAAAAAGAACCTACTCAATTTCCATATTCTCTTTTCGTATACATTATATTACAGCGTTTGCAGTTTTGCAACATTTTCAAACATTCTTTATTGTTATTATCTTTCGACAATTAAAAGCAGAAAGAATGATAAGAATTAATCTTATCATTCTTTCTTTTAATATTCTTTATCCGTTAATACTCTTGCCATTAAGACACCCATTACAGATGCCATCATAAGTCCTCTTGTCCAGCCTGATGAATCTCCTAAACAATACAGTCCATTTATATTGGTTTCAAAGTTTCTATCTATGTCTATTTTATTGCTATAAAATTTTATTTCTGGTCCATATAAAAGAGTTTCTTTACTTGCAAATCCTGGAACCAATGTATTCATAGCTTCTATAAAATTCACTATGTTAGTCATTGTTCTATATGGGATTGCTGAAGTTAAATCTCCTGCTACAGCATCTTTAAGTGTTGGCACTACATTAGATTGTTTTAATTCTTTTTCCCAAGTACGTTTTCCTTCTATTATATCTCCATATCTTTGAACTAAAATGCTTCCTCCACCTAAAAGATTAACAAGTTCTGCAACTTTCTTTCCATATTCAATAGGTTTATTAAATGGTGCTGAAAAATTATGTGAACTTAATATTGCTAAATTTGTATTATTCGATTTCTTTTCTTTATAAGAATGACCATTTACTATAGCCAAATTGTTATCATAGTTTTCTTGAGAAACAAATCCACCTGGATTTTGACAAAAGGTTCTTACTTTATCATCAAAAGGAGCTGGATAACCAATTAATTTTGATTCATATAAAACATTATTTACTTTTTCCATTATTTCATTTCTAATTTCAACTCTTACCCCTATATCTACAGTTCCAGCTCTATGATTGACATTATGCTTTTCACACATATTATTAAGCCAATCTGCACCTTTTCTTCCTGTAGCTGCAATTACTACTTCTGACTTTAACGTCTCATCTTTTTTCTTAGTTAACGAATCGGATACAATTACTCCACTTATTTTATCATTTTCTATAATAAAATCTTTTACTAATGTATCAAATTTAATTTCTACATTATTTTCAATTAAATAATTTTGTATTTTTAGATATATTTCTTGCGCTTTTTCTGTTCCTAAATGTCTTATTGGACAATCTACAAGTTTTAAATTTGCTTCTATAGCTTTTCTTCTTATTTCTTTTACACTTTCTTCGTTTCCAAGACCTTCAATTTTTGTATCTGCACCAAACTCAAGATAAATATCATCTGCATATTTTATGTATTTTTCTGCTTTATCTTTTCCTATTAATTCTGGTAAATCTCCACCCACTTCATAACTTAATGATAATTTTCCATCGGAAAAAGCACCTGCTCCTGAAAATCCCGTAGTTATATGACAATATGGCTTACAACCTACACATTCATTTGTTTTTTCTTTTGGACAATGTCTTTTATCAATTCTCTTTCCCTTTTCTATTAATAGAATCTTTTTATTTACATTCTTTTTCACAAGTTCTAGTGCAGTGAATATTCCTGATGGTCCTGCTCCAATAATAATTATGTCGTACATTCTTTTCCTCCAAACAATATGAAATAAACATTTATATTATATTAATTTCATATTTTATAAAATTTTATCCCAAAAACATTATACATAATCTATGAACATTTTTAAATATTTTTTTAAAAAAATTCGTATTTTGTAAATAAAAAAAGATAAATGAATACAGTACCCATTTATCTCTTTTATTTATAATATCTTTTCTATTTTTAATTCTTTATGTTTTCTTATATCTAAAAACTTATCTTCACATAACAATAAAGGTGCCGATAAATTGTTTACATCTATTTGTATTATTTTTGCAACCTTATTATTATTAAAAAGAATATATTCTCCTATATAATAATTTATTATATGTTCTATAAATACATTACAATATTTATAATCTAATTTTTCTATTCCTTCTTCTCTAATAGTTTCTAGTGCTTCAAACAAGTCTTTTTTAGGCTTATAATTTCTTTTAGAATTAACTCCATCAAAGGTATCTGCTATTGCTATTATTCTTGCTATATCATTAATTTGATTATCTTTTCTTTTCAATGGATATCCACTACCATCTAATCTTTCATGATGCATTAATATTCCTAATTTTATGTCATCATTTACATATGATAAATTTTGTATTAAATTATATGCAACTACAGGATGTTGTCTTATAGCTCTAAACTCTTCTTCATTTAATTCTTCCTCTTTATCCAGGATTTCTTGTATTTTATACTTTCCAAAATCGTGTAATAAAGCAGCTCTCATTAAACAACTTAATTTTTCATCATCAAAGTTTAACCATTTTCCTAATAATACACTTAAAATAGTTACATTTACTGAATGTTTAAATACTGAATCATTACCACTTCCATATAATACTATGTTCTTAACAGCCATTCTAGGTGATGTTAATTCTTCTAATATTTTTTCACTAAAGTTTCTTATTTCAATCATATTAGGTATATTAGATGAATCTAATTTTTCAAATATATCCTTCATTTCTTCTGTATACTTTTGAACTTTAACTATAACTTCATCTAACAATATCTCTTCTCTTTTTTTTATTTCCTGTTCTACTTCATCCAAATTACAAGTAACGTCTTTCAATGAACTTTCCTTATAAAGCTCATGAAATATAGGGTTTTCTAAATATTCATTTTGTAATTTTTTTATAATTTCTTCTGTTAGTATTGCCCCTTTTTTAACAAGAATCTTATCATCTATTATAATATCTTTTTCAGCAATTTTACCTTTTGTTAACTTTTCTATATCAAATTCTAAGTTACTGCTTACCTTCATTTTGCACCTCATTCATAAATTCATATTAATAATATACTCGTACAAATATTAAAAATATTTATATAGATTTATGCAATTAACTTACTTATATTAATAATTTTTCTACCTCCAAATTTACATAATCTTTCAAATTTATAAATTCATCTTCACATAATAATAATGGTTTAGATAAGTTATTAGGATCTATTTGTATTATCTTTGCAATTTTACCATTGCTAAGAAGAACATTTTCTCCTATATAGTAATTTATTATATGTTCTATAAATATATTGCAATAATTATAATCCAATTTTCTTAAACTTTCTTCTCTTATAATTTCTAACACAGTAAATAAGTCTTTTCTTTCTTTATATGGTCTATTCGAGTTAAGTGCATCAAAAGTATCTGCTATAGCTATTATTCTTGCAAAATGATGAATATTAGTTTTTATTTTCAATGGATATCCACTACCATCTAATCTTTCATGGTGCATTAATACACCTAGTTTTATACTATCATTCAAATAAGGAATATCTTTTATTAGTTTATATGCAATTATAGGATGTTCTTTTATTATCTGAAATTCTTCTTTACTAAGTTTCTCTTTTTTCATAAGTATATCTTTTATCTTATACTTTCCAAAATCATGTAAAATACTAGCTCTCATTAAAAAGTTTAATTCCTTCTCATCTAATCCAATCCACTTTCCTAATAATAAGCTAATTACTGTAACATTAACTGAGTGCTTAAATATTGCATCTTCTCCGCTACCTTCTAATAATATATTTTTAACTGCACTCCTTGGAGAATCTAGTTCTTTTAAGATTTTTTTTACGAAAGCAGTTACTTCTTCCATATTATTTTTATTATTAATGTAAATTTCATCAAATATATCGTTTAGATGTTCAGAATATTTTTCAACTTTAATTCTAACATCATTAATCATTTCTTTATCTTTATTATCTAAACACACATCTATTTTTTGATTTTCTTTTACAATTTCATTATTCATATGATTTAATGTAGGATTTTCTAAATAAAGATTTTGTAATTTTTTTATTATTGCCTCTGTTAATATAGTTCCTTTTCTAACAAGAACTCTATCACCAATCATTATGTCAATTTCAGCAACAGACCCTTCTTCAAATTTATATATACTTTCACAAAAATTTTCAATACCCATAAAATCAACTCACCTCTTAAAACTTATAGTGAATAAAGAACGATTTTCTTTACACCATAAAACATTAAATAAATTAACATTTAAAATAAATACTTATAAATTTTACAATTATATATTATTTATTATAACAAAAATACCATATTTTATATATGTTTTTCAAAATGTAAAATAAAAAAGTTATTGTATATGTAATCAATTACATATACAATAACTTTTTAGGCTAAATTTCTTTTATTTTCCAAATATAACTTTTCTTCTTCACTCTCTATATAATTACAAATATCTTTAAAATCTTGTAACCAATGTATTTTAGAAAGTTCTCTTAAATCTATTACTATTCCTGTTGTTTTATGTCTTATAAACTCCATGTTATACATTTCAGTTTTTATAAAACCATCTTTAAAACTGTATATACATGGTTCAAATTTTTCCCAATTTTTTTCAAAATATTTTGTTTTTGCAAAGCATAATTTATATATATGAAATACCATTCCTAATACAGAGGATTTTTTAGCAAATTTATGACTAAAATACTCTTGAGTTGGATATTTTTCTTGTACTCTTTGCCAGTATAATTTATTGTTTGATACAAGATTATACTTATCTAACACTTTACATTTTTCTTTTCCTAACTCTTCACGCATAAATTTTTCCCTATCAGTGCTATTCATTTGCTTTAAGATATCATTATTCAACTTTAAATACCTCCATAAAATTATTACTATATATATAAATTTTATTTTCAATTTATATATATTATTATTGATTTTAATTAAATGAATTTTAAAAATTTTCTTTCTTATAAGACATTATAAGATTATTTATCTTTATTTACCAATAGAAATATTTTATAAGTTCTATATTACTTATAGAATTTTCCGATATTATATAAGATTAAGTTGTATATTTTTAAAATTTATTTATTGTTTTTTTCACTTTATATGTTATTATAAAATATATAAAATTTTACTTAATAAAGAATATATTTTATATATTTTTATATAAAAAGTTTTAATTTTAATGAAAAATTATTTAATAATTAATTTTTAGGGGTAAATTTTAATTATTTTTGACATGAAAATTTTAATACATTTCTCATTTAAATCATCCAATTATATAATAATTTATTAAAATATAACTTGGAGGTTTATTAGATGAAATTTTCACAGAAATCAAATACCAAATCTAAAAGTATAAAGTCTAAAATTTTGAAATTAATATTACCATTAACTATTAGTGCCATGCTTATAATTTCATTCATTTCTTATTCTTCTGCTAAAAATATTATTTATGATGAAATTACTGAAAAAATGGAATTTCAAACTAATAGTAGTGTTGAATATATCTCAAAATCATTAAATAGACACAGTAAAATTTCTCAATCTTTATCAAAAACTATTTCTACATTCAAAACAAACTTAACTGAATCTGAGTTTAAGGAACTTGTTGTTTCATATGCATCTACCAATGATGAAACTTTCGGTGTTGGAGTTTGGTTCGAACCTTATGCATACGATAAAAATATTCAATTTTATGCACCTTATTCATTTAAGGAAAATGGCAAACCTATATATACGAAAGATTACTTTTCCAAAGATTACACTAAAGACGAGTGGTATGAACTAGGTATAACTTCAAATAATGATATCAGTTGGTCTAATGCTTATATTGACCCAGTATCAAAAGTTAGTATGCTTACATCAGTTACACCTATAACTTTTGATAATAAACTTGTAGGTATTACTAGTGCAGATATAGATTTATCTAGCATACAAAATATGATTAAAGAAATAACAGTTGGACAAACTGGTCATGCATTTTTATTAAATTCTGATGGAACTTATTTATCATCTATTGATGAAAACAAAATTATGAATACAACTATTCAAGATGATCCAAATGATAGTTTGAAAAAAGTATCTTCTGAAATTTTAAATAATGATTCTGGTCTGACTCACTTTTTTAAAGATAGTGGAAAAAATTTAGCATTTTATCAAACAGTTCCTGAAACTAATTGGAAAGTGGTTTTATCTATACCTGAAAAAGAACTGTTATCTCCATTAAAAAATCTTGCCTTCAAAATAGGCGTTGCTATGATTATAATTGTATTAATTTTAATTTTTGGAATTAATAAATTGGCTGATATGATTACTAAAAAGATATCCTCTGTAAATAAATTAGCAAAAGCAATCTCTTATGGCGACTTGACATATAAAATTGAAGTTACTGATAATGATGAACTAGGCGAAATGTCTAATCATCTTAATAATATGAATTCAACTTTAAAAGATATAATAATTTCAGTATCTGAAGGACTTGAACAAGTAGTATCTACTTCTGAAGAATTATCAGCTAGTGCTAATGAAACTCAAGAAGCATCAAAACAAATTTCATCATCTATTGAAGAAGTTTTTAATGGCACCAATACTCAATTCAAAAGTTTTAATACTGCTTCCAATGATAGTTTAAATGTTTATGATAAAGTTTCTAAAATATCACATGATATAAACGGAATTACAACTTCATCTAACTTAGCTTACAATACAGCAAAGAATGGTAATGATGTAATTATTAATACTATAACTAATATGAAAGAAGTGAACTTAGCAGTTTCAGCTTCATCTGAAATCGTTAATTCTTTAAATCATAAATCTATAAAAATAGGTGAAATTTTATCATTAATAACTAATATATCATCACAAACTAATTTACTAGCATTAAATGCTGCAATTGAAGCAGCTAGAGCTGGAGAGCAAGGAAAAGGCTTTGCAGTAGTTGCTGAGGAAATAAGAAAATTAGCTGAGCAATCCTCAATTGCTACAAGTAATATTGATAATATTATAACTGAAATTCAAAAAGAAATCGAAGTTGCAGTAGTTTCTATGAACAATGGTACTAATTATGTAAATAACGGTATGACTTTAGTCGAAAATGCTGGAAATTCATTTAATGATATACTAGCTCAAGTTGCAGAAGTTTCTAAAAGCATGCAAAATATTTCAATTGTAATGAAAGATGTCCTTTCTAGCAGTGAATCTATGATTTCATCTATGAATGATTGTTCGGAAATATCAAAAGTTACATTATCAAATACACAAAATGTAACATCAGCAAGTGAAGAACAAACTGTTCTAATGGATGAAGTGTCTAAAGCTTCTGAGCAACTATCTAATATGGCTGTTGAGCTTCAACAAAATTTATCTAAATTTAAATTGTAACAAAAAGTAACTAGAATATTAATATTCTAGTTACTTTTTTCTATTTAAATAGTATGCCTCCATAATTTGCTATTATTGTAGCAAAAACTAATGATACTATAGTCATTAATTTTATAAGTATATTCATTGATGGACCTGATGTATCTTTAAACGGATCCCCTACAGTATCTCCAACTACGGCTGCTTTATGAGCATCACTACCTTTTCCACCATATTCTCCACCTTCAATATACTTTTTAGCATTATCCCAAGCACCTCCTGAATTAGACATAAACATAGCTACTAATACACCTGTTCCTAAAGCACCCGCAAGTGTTCCTGCTAAAGCTTCTGAACCTAATATTAATCCAACCACTAGAGGTATTATAATTGCTAATATTCCTGGAAGTAACATTTCTTTCAATGCAGATTCTGTAGATATTTCAACACATCTTGCATAATCAGGTTTTGTTTTTCCTTCCATTATACCCTTCTTTTCTTTAAATTGTCTTCGTACTTCTTCAACCATTTGCATAGCAGCTTTTCCAACAGCTTGCATAGTTAATGCTGCAAATAAAAATGGTATCATACATCCAATTAACAAACCAACAAGTGTTAATGGATTTAATAAATTTATAGAATCTAAATTTACAGCTTGTGCATATGAAGCAAATAATGCTAATGCAGTTAGAGCTGCTGAACCTATTGCAAAACCTTTTCCTACAGCAGCCGTAGTATTTCCAACTGAGTCCAATTTATCTGTTATTTCCCTAACATTATGTGGAAGTTTTGACATTTCTGCTATTCCCCCAGCATTATCCGCTATTGGACCATATGCATCAACAGAAATTATAATTCCAGATGTGGCAAGCATACCTACTGCAGATAATGCTATTCCATATAGTCCTACATTTTTGTTATTTGCTCCTCCAATCATAAAGTATGATAATAAAATTCCAACTGCAATTAATATTATAGGTATAACTGAAGATTTCATTCCAACTGCTATTCCTTCAATTATGTTAGTTGCTGCACCAGTTTGAGATTTTTCTGCAATACTTTTTACTGGTTTGAAACTATCTGAGGTATATACTTCTGTAACCTTTCCAATAATGACACCCACTAAAATCCCTACAAATACTGAATAAAATGGTTTTATTGAGCCTAATGTATAATAACTTAAAATTAATGAAAATATAGCCATAAGTAAAACAGATATATACATTCCTAAATTTAAAGTTTTTTGTGGATCACCCTTTTTTAAATTTTTCACTACAAATATACCTATTATTGAGGAAATTATACCTACACTTGCTAAAATAATAGGAAATACTAAAGTATTTTTACCTAAAATTGATCCAACAGTTGCACCAAGTGTTAATGCTGATATTATTGATCCAACATATGATTCAAATAAATCAGCTCCCATTCCAGCTATATCTCCTACATTATCTCCTACATTGTCTGCTATTACAGCTGGATTTCTAGGATCATCCTCAGGTATGCCGACTTCAACTTTACCTACTAAATCAGCACCTACATCAGCAGCTTTTGTATAAATTCCACCACCAACACGTGCAAATAGTGCTATAGATGATGCTCCAAGACCAAATCCTGTTATATATTCAGTATTAAAATTAAATATAATTGCTAAAAATGAAAGTCCTAAAAGACCTAATCCTACAACAGATAGTCCCATAACAGCACCACCTGAAAAAGCTATAGATAAAGCTTCATTTTTCCCTTTTCTTGCTCCCTCAGCTGTTCTTACATTAGCCTTAACTCCCACCTTCATACCGGCATATCCGGCTGTCATTGAAAATATAGCACCTAAAACAAAACTTATTGCTGTGTTGATATGAAGAAATATTACTATAGCTATGGCCACAACAGTTATAAATATCCCCAAATACTTATATTCCTTTTTTAAAAAAGCCATTGCCCCTTCACTTATATAAGTAGATATCTCCTTCATTTTTTCATTTCCAGCTTCTTTTTTAGTAATTTGATTGGAAATGAACAATGCACTACATAAAGTTATAATTGCCACAACCATAGCAATAACTAAAAATTTCATAATATTTAACCCCCAACTTATTATTTACTTTTAATATATTGCCTTAATATGTAAATGTCAATTATAAAACCTATAGATAACACAAATTTAAAACTTTGTACTTATTCTCATTACAAAATTGCATTTTTCATTAGTTAAACTTCATTAAACTGTTTACATTTGTCGCATTATAACAGTTTAAATTATTTTTAATTCATATTTATGTCTTTACAGCAAGTGTGTTTTTATTCATTAATTAAATTTTTAACTTATTTTATATTCTACTCTCTCGTACTTTTTGAAAGTTAAAAGTTTTATTTATTTAAATTTAAACTTAAATTTACCTTATATAAATTTGAAATAGATTGTTCTTTATATATAAGTTTTACTAATATTAATTGAAATTCCTATGCTTTAAATTTTAAAGTAATTTGATTTTTAATTTACTTATAGTTAAACTATTATGTATTTATAATATATATACTTATTATTAATTTTACTTTTAATATTTTTATAACTACACTCCTATAAAAAAAACTCCTTGTTTTGTTAAATTGGTAACTATTTTTCTTATTTAATTTATTTCTTTTATGTTACATTTTTGTAAACATTAGTTTTTTATTATGTTTTTAACTATCATCACTCTAAAAATTTTTCATCTTTAAGTAAAAAAATATCTAAGGACTGATATATATTATATTTAAGTTTTACTATAATTTTTTATACACTTTATTTTAAATTTCATTCCTCCAGATATAATTAACTCTTCTTCACCTAAAAACATTACATCTTTATATTTCACATCATTATTAAACTAAATTTTATATTATTATACAAAAGATGACTTCTAAAAATTATAGAAATCATCTTTTCAACTTTTAAATTCCATGAATAATAGTATTCATTTCTATTTATTATATTCTTGTAATTTACATTTTACATTTTCTCCATATTCTTTATTACATTTTCTAAATAATTCTATAGCTTTAGATTGTATTTTTCTATCTACATTTCTTAAGTCATAAGCTAAGTTATCTATTAAATGTTCTTTTTCTTCTTTTGAATAAGACATATATAAATTTCCTGCTTGATTAAAATCATTGGTAAGTTTGATTTTTTTTCTTTCTACTTTACCTTCAACATATATAGGACATATTTCCTTTTCTTTATATTCTATAGGCCTATTATCATTTAGTGAATTAGGTTTATAATTAACTTTTCCATCTCTATAACAATACTCCATTGAACCATCTTGATTTATATTGTTAACTGGAACTTTAGGCCTATTAATTGGTAATTCTTCAAAGTTGCTTCCTATTCTATGTCTTTGACTATCATGATATGCAAAAAGTCTTCCTTGTAAAAGTTTATCATATGAAGCTTCTATTCCTGGTACTAAATTTGCTGGACAAAATGCAGCTTGTTCAACTTCTGCAAAAAAGTTTTTTGGTGCATCTGTTAATGTTAACTTTCCTACTTTCATAAGTGGTAATAAATCTTCTGGCCATGTCTTTGTCGCATCTAAAGGATCAAAATCATAACTAAATTCATCTTTCACATCCATAATTTGAACAAACAATTCATACTCCACATTTTTTCCTTTATTTAAAGTGTCATATAAGTCTCTTACTGCTACATCTGGATCTATCCCTGCAAGCTTCTCTGCTTCATGCCTATCTATTGTTCTAAGTCCTGAAAGTGGTTTCCAATGATATTTAACATATACTCTTTTTCCTTCTTCACTAACCCAAACATATGTGTTTACTCCAAAACCTTCTATAGTTCTAAAACTTTTTATTGTTCCTCTATCTGAAAATAGAAATGTAATCATATGAATTGATTCTGGTGTGTTAGTTACAAAGTCCCAAAATCTATTTGCATCTGGTATATTAGTATCTGGTGATGGCTTAAAAGCATGAATTAAATCTGGAAATTTTATTGCATCTCTTATAAAAAATACTGGAAGATGATTTCCTACTAAATCATAATTACCTTCCTCTGTATAAAATTTAACTGCAAATCCTCTTGGATCTCTTAATGTATCTGCAGACCCCTTAGAACCTATAACTGTAGAAAATCTAACAAATACAGGTGTTTCTTTATTGGGTCCATTTAAAAATTTAGCCTTTGTATATTTTTTCATTGAATTATACAACTTAAAATATCCATAAGCTCCAGCACCTTTTGCATGAACAACACGTTCTGGAATTCTTTCTCTATTGAATGATGCTAGTTTTTCTATAAGTTGTACATCAGTTAAAACTACTGGACCTCTTTCTCCAACTGTTAAAGAACTTTCATCGTTTGATATTAAAACCCCTTGGTTAGTAGTCAAATAATCATTATTTTCTAAACTTCTTCGACTCATATATCCTCCAATATTATACTTATATATTAATACATTATATTTATATGTTTATTTCTTTATTACCTTATAAAGCATGCTAGAACTATACTTAACTTATATATTTTTAAACTTTATTATATAATTTGTATTTTTTTCGATGTTTTTTTCATTTTAACAATTATTAAATACACATAACTTAAAAGTAATTTGCACAAACTATTTATTATAAATTCAATACTAAAAGGAGATATTTAATGTGAAAAAGACTATTGTAAAGTCAATAATATGCACTTTCATAAGTTTATCATTGCTAATTTCTAATTTTAATTCAGTTTTTGCACTTAACTTTGATGACGATGACAATTTATATTCAGAAGTCTTTGATACTTCATCATCAACAGATGAAAGTGTTCTTAAAGATGAATTTACTGAATTATTAATGGACTTATTTTCAAAACGAAATAGTGCAATACTCTCTGGAAATTGTGAACAATTAAAAAGCTTCTATAATTTAGACAAAAAGGTTAGCTTATATGCTTATGAAAATGAAGTAAAAAAAATTAACTATTTAAAAAATTGGTGTGAAAAACAATCCGTTAACTTTAATAATATTGATGCTATTATTAAAGTTAGAAAAGTTCGTGAACGAGAACCTAATTTATTTGGAATAACTTGTAACGTTTCCAGCGAATTTGATTATACTTATACAACTAATCCTGATGAGCATAATAAATTCAAACTTGGTACCTCTCATTATTTGCATTTGTTAAAAGATGGTGATAAGTACATAATAACAAAGGAATGGTATACAGATCCTTTTTCTGATTCTTTAGATCTTGAAAACATAAATTCCGACAAAATTAAAGAATATATACTTTCTAGAAAAGCTGAAGAAATCACACTAGATGAAAGAACTCAAAATGCAATTGATTATGCACATAAATTCTGTGGTTTATGTGATGAAACTGATTATATTTTTAAATATAATAAAGATTACACTAATTTCAATCCAGCTGGTGGTGATTGTGCTAATTTTGCATCTCAGATTCTTTATGAAGGTGGAAGGTTTAAAAAAAATAAAACTTGGAACTACTTAGGTAAAGATGGTTCTAAAGCATGGGTAAATGCACAAGCTTTTAAAAATTATATGGTTAATAGTGGTAGAGCATCCTATATTGCTAAAGGTACTTATGAACAAATTTATAAAGATGCCTATAATCTAAGACCTGGAGATTTTGTTGCATATGAAAAAGGTGGAAAAATAGTTCATGTATCTACTGTTACAGGGTTAGATTCTAAAGGTTACCCATTAGTTACCTGTCATAATACAGATAGACTATTGGTTCCATATGATTTAGGTTGGAGCAATTCAAATATTAAATTCCATCTAATTGATGTTCACTATTAATTTTTTATAGTTAATAAAAAAAAGAGAATGATTAAAATAAATTTTCACTCTCTTTTTTTGTACTTTAAAATTTATTAATATAAATGTATAACTTATTCAATATTTTTATCTTCGTTGCATTTAATTCTATATTCATCTACTGAATTTGCAACTACTTCCATTAATTTTTGTTGATAATTTTCATCACATAACATTTTATCTTCATTCCAATTGCTCATAAATCCCATCTCTAATATGACAACTGGCACTTTAGACCAATTAAATCCTGTCATGTCACCTCTTTCAAATACTCCATTAACTTTTATACCGCACTCTTCTAAATGTTTTTTCATAATGTTTCCATATACATTGCTTTCTTCATATATAGCTGTTGTATGTTTTCCTGTTTTAGATGGTATTAGAATAGATGCACCTGTTTTTCCCGAATCATTTATTCCATCACAATGTATTCTTATAACTAAATTAGCGTTTTTATCATTTGCAAATTGTGCTCTTTCTGCATTGCTGATATTTACATTATGTGTTTCTCTTGTCATAACAACTTTATAACCCTTATTTTCAAGTAATGTTTTTAATTTTTGAGATGCCTCTAGATTTACTACATATTCTGGTTTTTTTGTAGCAACACCTGCTGTTCCAGATGATACTCTAGGTTTTTTTTGTGATGATCCTGGTGCTATCGGTTCACCCTTAGAGTCACCTTTTTCTTGATGTCCAGGATCAATACAAATAATAAAATTTTCTTTTGTATTATCTAAATTTAAAGCTTTTACTACACCACTACTTAGATTTAGTGTGATTACTAACATTAATATTATAACTAATTTTATTTTGTAACCTTTTTTCATTAAAATTCCTCCTTAGATTAACACATTTATATTTAATAAATTGTGAAATTTAAATACATCTGTTTCTTTTTAATAAACTATATATATTTATTATCTCTCTTTTAAAAGGAATTTATTAAATATATAACTTTTTACTACTATTCCTTTTTAAATTTGTTGCACTTGTAATATTGAAATTTCCTTCTTTCATTAACAATAATTATTTAATACAATAAATAATTATTAATTTAACTTTACAAATTAATCTTATTTATCAAATTTACAAATAGTCTATTTTAATCATATATTTATCTATTTTTAATGAATTTAGTTGATTTTAAATTAAAATTATTTCTTTTTAATAAACATTTAATTATTTGTATTGACCATTTTTATAGCTTATATATAATTTAATTATAGGATACCTATTTTTTACTTTTCAGTTAAATTAAAGTTTTATTTTATTAAAAATTATTATTTATTGCAAAGTTTTTAAACTTATATAATAATTTTTATAAAAACTATATCATTCAAATTCCCTTATTTAATTTATTCATAAAATAAAGAAGTAGTAATTTCCCCATTACTACTTCTTTATTTTTAATATATTAAATGCAATCTAAACTCTTATCTTTACACCATTCTATTATAAATTTTTCAAATTCATTATCTCTAACCTTATACCATTCATCAATTAGTCCACACGAATATAGTGAACTTTTAAATTGTCTAAATGCACTTTCTCCTTGAACATCTGAATTCAAAAGTTTAAGAAACTCTTCATTGTTGCAGTTTTTTATGAATTTCTCCATTGTACTATATTCATCAAATTCATCTCTATTTGGTAATTTAATATAATCACATGGATTTTCTATAAAATCTTTGGCTTCTAAAATTATATCTTGTTTCCATTCATCTATTTCTTCAATATTTTTATCAGATTCTGCAAGTTCTATATCCTCTTTAGATAGCATAACTATTTTACCAGTTAATTTATTATAATAATTATTTATATCATCTAACTCCATCTCATATATTTCTATTATCTCTTTTAAACTTATTTTGTATCTCATATTTTAATCTCCTATATTCTTTACTTTAGTTTCTATTCTTCTAAAATTTCAATGCCTATCATATTCATTAAATACTTTGCATTAGTAGATGTAGCCTTTCCACTTTTCATTTTATAGTCAAAAAATATTTTATTTTCCTTATAGTGTTCAGAAAAATGATAGTTTTTTATTCTGTTATATTTATCTAATGTACATAACTCTAAATCATGTGTAGTTATACAACCAATCACACCTATTCTATTAAGATTAGCTAAAACATTCAATGCCCCTGTTATTCTATCACTAGAATTTGTTCCTCTAAATATTTCATCTATTAAAAATATCATATCTTTCTTTTCTTTAGAATAATCTATTATTTTTTTAATTCTTACAAGTTCTGCATAAAATGTAGATACTCCATTTTTAAGTTCATCACTTATTCTCATAGATGTAAATATGTTCATTACTGAGCAAGTCATATCACTTGCACATACAGGTGCACCACTATATGCTAAAACTAAATTTATTCCAATTGTCCTTAAAAATGTAGTTTTTCCTGACATATTAGAACCTGTAATAACTAAAATATTATCATCCATATTTAAATCATTATTTACTCTAGCATTTTGATTTATTAGTATATGACCTAAATTTTCAGCTTTTATTAGTCTTTTATCTTCTTTAATTTTAGGATAACATATATCTTTATTTATATGATTAAGTACAGCTAAACTCATAAGGCTTTCTATTTCACCTATTGATACAATATATTTTTCAAGTTTATCATAATATTTTTCTTTCCACTTTTCTAATGAAAATATACACTGATAATCCCATAAAAATAATCCATTCAATATAAAAAATAAAAAAGGATTAAATCTTAATCTAATTTTTATCATTATATTATCTAGTTCCTTCATAGCACTTAAAGAATCACTATTTTTACTAAATAATATTTCTTTTATTTCTTTTAACTTTTCACATTTAAACTCTTCCTTCTCTAATAACTTAAGAATTTTATAATATTTATCAAAACCATCTTTAAATTTATTTATTTCATCAAAACTATTATTTATTTTTGCAAGTCCTATTGACCATATAAATAATTGTATTGCAAAGATTAAAATCATTACTTTGTAAAAATTTATAACTTTAAATATCAATACAAATAGTAATAAAGGTACTGTTATCATTGGTAGTATATATATAATTTTTTGAAGTATTTTAGAATTTGTAAGCTTATCATTTTTTCTAGAATACTCTATTAATTTTTCCTCATTTTCTAATTTTCCCTTTAAATCTTTTGTGCAATATTCTATGTTTTGACATAGCTCTAAATTATCTTTTAATTCTTTTATTGCCTCTTGTCTTCTTAAGATTTCTTCTTTGTTACACAGTGGATTTAATAGTGTTTTTGCTAAAGTTTTTCTTCCTATGGAAGTATTTGTTGTATTTACAAGTTGAAATAGAGATTCTTTACCAACTATATCCAAATCATAAGAGTATTGATGATTTTTATTTATAAATTCTTCCCCTATATCTTTAAAATTAATCCATTCACCATTAATTCTACTTATATAATCTTTATTTATTTCATACATACCTTTTGCGTATGATAATTTTTCACTTATTTTCCTGTGATATATAACTAAAATAATAAATGCTATATAACTTACTACTGCTATTATCCTATAAAATGTATTTATACCTATATTTAATGCTGCATAAGTAAAAAATACAGACCATAAAAATATAATAAGCCTCATTACTCCTATAAAGTTATAAGTTTTATTATATTTCTTAACTTTTTCATCATACTTATCAGTATTTTTTTTAAAATTATCCTCTAACACTAGCTTCCTCCTATTTATTGTATTTAATAAGTTTTAATCATAATAAAAAACATATAATATCATTTTACCACTTTTATCAAATTTCTAAAGAGTATTTATGTAAATTTACAAAATACTTATATTTTTGCTTTATTGTTGTAATGAGTTATTTTAATAAAGTATTAATTTTTTTAAATTTTATACAAACTATTTATTATATAAACAAACTGTATACTTTGTAAATTTTTACATTTCATCCTATTTTATAATTTTTTTTGTATTATAATCAAATAAATAAACTTATTTTTTAATGATTTTAAGGGAGTTGATTTTATGAATAATAATCCTAAGCCTAAGGTTTGGGAAGCATTAGTTCCAATATTAATCTTAATTGTAACTTTAGGATGTGCAATAATCTTATTTGATGCTTCACCTCATATTCCACTTGTCATTGGTGCTGCAGCTGCTGCATTAATGGCTATAAAAGTAGGATTTAAATGGAGTGATTTAGAAAAAGGAATTGTTAAAACAATAAATTTATCACTAGAGGCAATAATTATACTAATGATTATTGGTATTGTTATAGCTTCATGGATAGCTTCTGGTACTGTTCCTACTTTAATTTACTATGGACTTAAAATTCTATCACCATCCATATTCTTAGTTGCTACCTGCATAATTTGCTCTATTGTCTCCGTTTGTACTGGAAGTTCATGGACTACTGCTGGAACTGTAGGTGTTGCCTTAATGGGGGTAGGATCTGGCCTTGGAATTAATCCTAGTATGACTGCTGGTGCTATAATATCTGGTGCCTACTTTGGAGATAAAATGTCTCCACTATCTGACACAACAAATCTTGCTCCTGCTGTTGCAGGTTCAAATCTTTTTGATCACATAAAACATATGGTATATACAACTGGTCCTAGCCTTATTATATCTTTGATTTTATTTGGTATATTAGGTGCTGGATTTAGTGGAAAAGCTTTAGATGTTTCACAGATAGACTTAATCACAAAAGGACTTGAAGATAACTTTAATTTAAGTCTCTTAACATTAATTCCACCTATTGTAGTTCTAATAATGGTTTCGAAAAAATTACCTGCTACTCCTGTACTTCTACTAGGATCATTACTTGGTTGTATTCTAGGAGTATTTCTTCAAGGTATTGCTCCTGGTGAGTTCTTTTCAATTCTAAATGATGGTTTTGTTATTAATAGCGGTGTACCTATGATTGATAAACTTCTTAGTCGTGGTGGACTCCAAAGTATGATGTCTACAGTTGCTCTAATATTTTGTGCCATGTCCTTTGGTGGTATAATGGAATATGCAGGATTTTTAAATATATTAGCTGAAAAAATTCTAAAATTAGCTGTTAATACAGGTTCTTTAGTTCTTATAACTGTAGTTTCTTGTATTACATTAAACTTTTTAACTGGAGACCACTATCTTTCAATTCTAATTGGTGGCAGAATGTATAAAGATGAATTCGAAAAAAGAAATTTAGCACCTAAAAACCTTTCTAGAATATTAGAAGATGCTGGTACAATAACATCACCTTTTGTTCCTTGGAGTACTTGTGGTGCATTTATGAGCAAAACATTAGGTGTTGCAAATTTTGCATTTTTACCATTTTGTTTTTTAAATTTAATAAATCCTATAATATCTATAATATACGGATTTACTGGAATAACCATGGCTAAAATTGATGAAGATAAACCTATTGGAAAGAATTTATCTATGTAATCTTTAATTTTTATTTTCTTTATATATAAGATCAAAGTCTTAGATATAATCTATAAATTACAATGCTTTAGCTAGACTTGTTTTTGTCAAACTATAAATAACTATATAAGAAAAGAGGTAATATATTTTATAGCCAAATAAAATATATTACCTCTTTTATTCATAATTATTTTAATATCTCTTTTAAAACTCTCTCTGTATTTCTAAAGAATATTTTTTCTATTTCATTATCTTTAAAACCTTCTTTTTGTAATCTATCACTTAATTTCATCATTTCTGATGTATTCCTTATTTCTACTTCATTATCTATTCCATCAAAATCTGAACCTAATGCTAAAATATCTATTCCACCCACATTATATATATGTTTTATATGAGCTATCATTTCATCTATGCTCGAAACTTCTAAATCTCCTAAAAAATCTGCACAGAAATTTAATCCCATAACTCCGCCTTTATCAGCTAATTTTTTTATCATTTCATCAGTTAAATTTCTAGGATGATTAGTTACATATCTTGAATTGGAATGAGATGCTACAAATGGCTTTTTACATATATCAACTAAGTCATAAAACCCACCATCTGATAAATGAGAACAATCTGGTATTATTCCTAGCTCTTCCATATATTCAACTATCTCTTTTCCTTTTGGAGTTAAACCTTCATTTTTATATTGAAATCCACAATTTGGATATCCTAATTTATTAGGATAGTTCCATGTAAGTGTTATGAGCCTTACCCCTAAATCATAAGCCTCTTTTACCCTTTCAATTTTACCATCTAAAACTTCGCCTTCCTCAATTGTCAGGAAAGCTCCTATTTTACCTTCTTTATTGCATTTTGTAAGTTCTTGAAAACTTCTTACTACTTCTATTTCCTTATTATTAATTTCTATTTCTTTCATAAAATTATCATATTGCTTTTTAAATTCTAAAAATGGATCCTCTGTATGTTCTAATTCTATAAAAAAAGCAAAAAATTGAGCTAATGCATTACCTTTTTTTAACTTATTTATGTCTACCTTTAAATTACTTTCTTTTAAATTTAAGTTTTGATAAAGAAGTGCACTTGCAGTATCACAGTGCATATCAATAAAATTCATTACTATTCCCCCTTTTTAGTCATATTAAAAATTAACATTTATATATATAGATTAACATTTTTTTATATAAATTTCGAACTAAATTAATTTTATGTCTTATTTATACCTCAAATAAAATTAATATAATATTTATCCATAAAAAGTTTATTTTCAAGAATAAATTTCAAATATAGAAAAACAAGTTCAAAAATGAAATTACTCCTATTTAAATTGAAAATTCTAATTAATTTAATTGAAAATTGAAAGTTGAAAGTGAATGTAAAAATTTGATTTCCAATTTTAAATAATGATTTTTTATTAAATTTGCTAAGCAAATTAGTTGAAAACAATATAAAAACGTAGTTTTTAGGTATTTCTATTTTAAATATTAAGAACGAAGTGAGTAATATTCACCATCACTATTCACTTTTCACTCTTACTTTTTAATTGGATTCCAACATGATAATTGAATAAACTATAAGCTTAATACTATCACTTAATAAAGATATTATTTAAAATTTGAATTTGGAACCCTATGTTGTTTTATTTTTTTATTAGTGTATAATTATAAAGTATATGTTTATAATATTTTAAATATAATATATGTTCACTATTTAGGAGGATTTGAAATGGCAAGTAGTTACTCATTTGATGTTGTATCAGAAGTTGATATGCAAGAAGTTGATAATGCAATTAATCAAGCATTAAAGGAAATTAAACAAAGATATGATTTTAAAGGTTGTAAAGCTTCTATAGAACTTTCAAAAGATGAAATTAAAATTGTATCTGATGACGAGTACAAATTAAATGCAGTTATAGATGTTTTAAAAGGTAAACTTATAAAAAGAGGTGTTTCAGCAAAGGCTTTAGATATAAGCAAGATTGAAAATGGTTCTTTAGGTAGTGCTAAAACAACTGCTAAAATAATAAATGGAATTTCTAAAGAAAAAGCAAAAGAAGTAGTTGCTGAAATTAAAAGCAGTAAAATCAAAGTCCAAACTCAAATACTAGATGAAAAATTAAAAGTTACTGGCAAAGACAAAGATGACTTACAAGCTACTATACAACTTTTAAAATCTAAAGACTTTGGAATAGACTTACAATTTACAAATTATAGATAATTTAAAACCTATGATTTTTTTCATAGGTTTTTTTTATTTTATTCTACATATAATATACTTTGATATTAATCTCATTTCATATATATTACATTTTATATATTTTTCTAAATTTTTTATTTAAATTAAATAAAATTTCCCCATTGTAAAAATTTTTTATTTAACAACTTGTACATTATGTATATTTTTAGATTAATTGGATAATTTAATAATATAGTTCCACTGTTATAAAGTTTTTTATATTTTTTACATCAAAACTAACACCTATATAAGTAAGTTTTGATAATATATACTATAAGTGTTTTTTCACTTATAAATTTATCGTAGCGATTAGGAGGATAAAAATGAAATCAACAGGTATAGTTAGAAGAGTAGATGAGTTAGGTAGAATAGTAATACCTATAGAGCTTAGGAGAACTTTAGATATTGAGATTAAAGATGCATTAGAAATATATGTAGATGGTGATCAAATAATTCTAAAAAAATATGAACCAGCATGTATATTCTGTGGCAATGCTAGAGATGTAGAAAACTATAAAGGAAAAAATATTTGCAAAAGCTGTCTTGCTGAATTAAATCAAAAATAAATATAAAACTATATAAAGAAAGTGACTTTTATTTGATATTAGAGATATTTTTTTCTTTATTGTTATAAAAAGTCACCCTTTATATATATAAGTCATAATATAGAATATAAACTAATCTAAATAATAAAGTTTAGATTAGTATTATATTAACAACAAACTTATTTTTATATTAGGAATCTTAATAAAACAAAATGATTTTATAAGATTCCTTCTAAATGGGGGTTATAAAATGGATGAACTTTGGTTCTTTATTATATTATTATTTTTCTGGCCAGTAATAGGTCCTTGTGGCATAATAATTCTACTTCTTTTATTCGGAGGATTTGATGATGATTGTGGCTGTGGCTGTGATTGTGGATGTGACTATGGCTGGGACTTTTAATAAATTTAGAAAAGGGTCAGTAAATTGACCCTTTTCTTCTTATTTTATAAAAAAGCTTTTCAAGTTTTTAGCTGCTAATTCTATATCATTTTCAGAAAGTATAGCACTAACAACAGCTATACCATCTATATTACATTCTATTACCTCTTTTGCATTATTCTTATCTATTCCACCTATAGCAACTATAGGTATTTTTATATTATCTCTTATTTCTTTTAACATATTTAATTTAACATTTTTAGCATCTTTTTTAGTGCTTGTACTATAAATAGCCCCTATTCCTAAATAATCTGCTCCATCCTCTACAGCTTTTTTAGCTTCTTCCAAATTTGACACTGATATTCCTAATACTTTATTTTTTCCTATTAATTCTCTAACTACTTTAGCTGGAATATCATTTTGTCCAACATGAACTCCAGCTGCATCTATTGCTAGTGCAATATCTACTCTATCATTTATAATAAGTGGAACATTATATTTATCAGTGATTTCTTTAACTTCAATTGCATATTCAAGGAAATCTTTTCCACCACACTCTTTTTCTCTTAATTGAACTAGAGTTACGCCACCTTTAATAGCATTTTCTACCTCATCTTTCAAATCTCTATTTTTTAAAATATTTCTATCTGTCACTAAATACAGTGAGTAATCTATTTTATTCAAAAATTACATCTCCCATCTCTAACTGCTTTTCATCTAACAATGATAGTTTATCTATTATACCTACTCTTAAACTTCCAGTGCCCTCACCTTGTTTTAAGTCTTTAACAGCATTTTCACCACACAAACTCATAGAAAGTGTACCTAATGTTGCAGCTATAAATCCATCCTTAATTGCGCCTATGTATGAACCTATTAAGGATGCTGTCATACATCCTGTTCCCGTTATTCGTGCCATCATCTCATGTCCATTATTTATTTTGGCAACTTTTTTCTTATAACATATGACATCTTCTTTTCCTGTAATCACTACTGTTGTGTCTAACTTTTCTGACAATGCTTTTCCTAGCTCTACTGCATTTTCCATATTTTCTATTGAATCAACACCTTTTACAGTAATATTAAGTCCCAATATACTTTTTATTTCAGCCATATTTCCTTTTATTACATCAAACTTAATATTTTTAACTAAATCTTCTAAAAGTTTCTTTCTCGCTGATGTTGCACCTGCCCCTACTGGATCTAAAATTACAGGTTTTTTTAATCTATTTGCTATCATCCCTGCCTTTTTCACTATATTAATCATTGATTTATCCATAGTTCCTATATTTATAACTAATGCTGATGCAAAACTTAAAATTTCCTCTAGTTCATCTTCACAAAAACTCATAAGTGGTGATGCACCTATTGCTAAGGTTACATTAGCACAATCATTTATTGTTACAGCATTGGTTATATGATAAACCAACGGTTTCTTTTCTCTTACTACATTTATGTACTTTGAAAATTCATTTATCATAATTATCCCTATTACCTTTCAAATAACTTTATTCTTTAATAAAATTTATAAAAATGATTTACAGGTCCACTACCATGTCCTACATCAAAACTATTTTTTATTGCACCTGTTATATATTCTTTTGCAAGTCTTACAGATTCTAAAACATCATATCCGTTTGCTAAATTTGATGCTATTGCTGATGATAAAGTACATCCTGTTCCATGTGTATTTTTAGAGTTAATTCTTTCTCCTACTAATTCCACTATATTATCTTTTGATACTAAAACATCAATACAATTACCTTCTAAATGACCACCTTTTACTAATACATATTCAGGTCCCATTTGAAGGATTTTTTTACCTGCTTCTTTCATATCCTCTATAGTATCTATCTTCATATCACATAAAACTTCAGTTTCTCTTAAATTAGGTGTTAAAACTTTTGCTATTGGAAGTAAATTTTCTATAAGAGCCTTTTTAGCTTCCGGTTTTAAAAGATCATATCCTGTTGTTGATACCATAACTGGATCTACAACTATATTCTCTGCATTATATTTTTTTAATTCACTTGCTATTTTTATTATAATTCTTTCATTAGATACCATTCCTATTTTTGTAGCTGACACTTCAATATCCTCAAATATAGCTCGTATTTGAGATTCTACAGTACTTTCTGGAATATCAAATATATCCGTTACCCCCATAGTATTTTGTGCTGTTATTGCTGTTATAACACTCATTCCAAAAGTTTTATTTGCTGAAAACGCTTTTAAATCAGCCTGAATTCCAGCTCCCCCGCTACTGTCTGACCCTGCTATTGTAAGTACCTTTTTCATAAACATCCCTCTTTCTTTTTTTAATAAAAAAACTCCTTACCAAAACTTGATAAGGAGCATAATATTCTTAATATACTTTAAGATTTCCTACGCTGGCATTATCCAGATCAGGTCAACGGTCGAAATATCTACAATTTCCTCTCAGCAAAATGCTTTTTGCTCCCATACTTACATTTATTTCTTTGTTAATTCTATATTAAAACATATTTAATAAAATAACAAGTGACGAATATATTTAATTCTCCCTTGTAAACTTATCCTACTTTGATAAAATATTATTATATTACAATCTTTATACGAAATGGGGTTAAGTTTTGGATAATGACAATACTTGTGCTAAGCTTTCTGTAAGAAGCCTAGTAGAATTTGTTTATAGATATGGTGACTTAAATAGTGAGTATGTATCTTCTAGTTCTGCTATTGAAGGAACTAAAATACATAAAAACATTCAAAAAGAATATGAAAATGAACATAAAGAAAAAGAAGAAGAATTTTTAAAAGAAGTTCCAATTAAAGATACTTTTAGTTATAAAAGTTTAAATATTTTTTTAGAAGGTCGAATTGATGGTGTAATTTCAAAAGATAACTACGCTGAAATCTTGGAAATCAAAAGTACATCACGAGATATACTTTCTATTGAAATATACAATGAACTTCACATAGCCCAAGCCAAAATATATGGTTATATGTATTGTAAACTCTATAATCTTGATAAAGTAACTATTAAGATTATATATGTAAATCGAGATACATTTTTATCAAAAGATTTTAGTGAAATTTTTTCTTTTGATGATCTTAAAGATTTCTTTTTTTGTACTATTGATAAATATTTCAAATTTTTAACTTTAGATTATAATTTTAAAAATTTAAGAAATAATTCTATAAAGATTTTAAAATTTCCCTTTGAAAAATATAGACCCAATCAAAGAGAGCTTTCTGTAACAGTTTATCAAACAATAAAACATAACAAAAAATTATTTTTAGAAGCTCCAACTGGAATTGGTAAAACTATTTCAACTGTGTTTCCATCATTAAAGGCTTTAGAACAAAAACTAGGTAATAGAATTTTTTATCTTACGGCAAAAAGTAGTACTAAAATTATAGCTGAAAATACTATAAATCTTTTAAGAAATCAAGGTTTAAAGTTAAAAACTTTAACTTTAACAGCAAAGGAAAAAATATGTTTTAAAGAAAATGTGAATTGCGATCCTACTATTTGCGAATTTGCTAAAGGACATTTTGATAGAGCTAATAATGCTATACTAGATATTATTGAAAACGAAGATAACATAAATAAAGAAATAATAAATAGTTATAGTATGAAGCATAAGGTTTGTCCTTTTGAAATATCTCTTGATTTAATAAGTTATTGTGATTTTATAATATGTGATTATAATTATGTTTTTGATATGCAAGTATCTTTAAAAACATATTTTAATGAAAAGAAAAATGAAAACATATTACTAATTGATGAAGCCCACAATTTAGTTGATAGAGCTCGTGATATGTATTCTTCTTCACTTTCTAAAAGTGAATTTTTAAACTTAAAGAAAATTATAAAAAATGATGACTTTTCACTTTATAAAAAATTGGATAAAGTAAATAAAGTAATGATTGAAATTAGAAAATATAATGAAGAAAATAACTTTTATATATTTGATTCTGTCCCAACTGAACTTATAAAATCTTTGCACATAGTTTTTGATGCTATGACAACTTATCTTGCTAAAGATAATATTAATTTTAAAGATAATGTATTAGATTTATATTTCAAAATTAATGATTTCCTTAAAAAAAATGATATTTTTGATGAAAATTATATTTGCTATAGTGAAAAAACTAGTTCTGAACTTACAATAAATATATTCTGTATAAACCCTAGTTCAGCTCTTAAAATTTCTTTTAAAAATGCAGTATCTACTATATTATTTTCTGCAACTCTTTCACCTATGCCATATTATAAAGAACTTTTAGCTTTTGATGATGGTGATTATAATCTTACTTTGACATCTCCATTTGATACAAAAAATAGAGAAATTATTATAGCTAATAATGTTTCCACAAAATATACAAAACGTGAAGCAAATTATAAAAAAGTTTGTAATTATATTCATACTACCTTCAATATAAAGAAAGGAAATTACATGGTATTTTTCCCTTCTTATAAATATATGAAAGATATTTATAATTTAATGACTGAAGAGTTTAATTACAACAATATAATTATGCAAGATACATTTATGACTGAAGATGAAAGACTAAATTTTATTGATAAGTTTAATACAACACAAAACATAATAGGTTTTTGTGTTCTTGGTGGAGTATTTTCAGAAGGTATAGACTTAAAAGGAGATTCTTTAATTGGTTCTATTATCGTTGGAGTAGGACTACCTAAACTTTCATTAAAACAAAATTTAATTAAGGATCATTTTGATAGTAAAAATGGTGATGGATTTCATTATGCATATACTTTTCCAGGAATAAACAAAGTAATTCAAGCAGCTGGAAGAGTTATAAGAAGTGATGATGACAAAGGAATTATATTTTTAATAGATGAACGTTTTTCCTCTTCATTATATCAACAACTATTACCAAAGCACTTTTTCCCACAAACTATCATAAATACTTCATTAAAATCTGAAAATATAATAAAACAATTCTTCAACACATAAAAAACGGAGTTGTGTTAAAACATATCACAACTCCATTTCTTTTATATTTCTTTTATAACTATCTTAGTTTTTCCAGTATTTTTATTTACCTGTAATTTATCTACAAACTTTATATTATATTTTACATTGTTTAAATCTTTAGCACTTAAAAATCTATCTATTTGATTTTCTATTTCTCTTTTTTCTAAATTTTCATTTGCCCTACTTGATGTTATACATCTTATTTCAAAATAATTTATGCTTTTCTGTACAAATTGATATTTTGTTATTCCTTTAACATCTAAATCATCTAAAAATAATGGATGAAGAAAATCTCTTTTTCCTTTTGAGTTTACAAACCACATAATTTCTTCTTCTCTTCCCATAACTTTGTTCATATGAGTATATGGAAGACTACCAAACTGTTCTTTTGTAAATCCATCTACAATATCACTTAATCTATATCTTATAAGTGGAAATTCTCTGTTATATAATGGTGTTATTATTAATCTATTACTATCATCTACTTCAGTATAATTTAAATCATCATAAAGATAAATTCCATCATAAAAGCTACTACCTGCTCCTATAAAAATAGATTCAGTGCAACCATAATAATCAATTACATCTGCACCAAACACTTTCTTATAATATTCACTAGCTTCTTTTGTTAAAGATTCTCCACCAGTGATTATTTTCTTCGGTTTTATATCTATTCTTCCTTCTTCCTTTAATGATGCAACTAAATTTAAACAAGATGGATAACCTGACAAATAAGTAGGATTATAATCTTTTATAAGTTTTACCCATTCATCTAATGGTTTTTGTGCATTTATAACAACACTTTTACATTTATATTCTTGCATTCCAAATATAGCAAGTGCAGTACACGCATATCCACTTCCCACTGGTGCTATATAAAGATTTCTTAAAGGAAAATCACTTAATCCTAATTTTTTTTCTCCACCTTGCAATGTTAATCTCACAAAGTTAGATTCAAGAATCATTAATGCTCTCTTATTATACAAAAAATTAGTAGGAATTCCTGTACTACCCGATGTATGGACAATATATTTTTCTCCTACTCTTGGTAATAAGCTGTCACCCTTTATAGCATTTTCAATTTTGTCTTTAGCTATATTGCTTACTGCTATATCATAAAAATTTTCTCTAATATATTTTTTATCAATGATAGGAATATCCCTAATATTTATATTGCTTAAATCTCCATATTCTATTCCATTTGAAGAATATAACTTCTTATAAAATTCACTATTTCTATAAGCATACTTTATTGTGCTTCTAAACTTACGTTCACTATAATTTATAATTTCTTCTCTACTAAATTCATTATGTTTGTATAGTTTCTTACCGTACTTAGCTAAATCTATAAGCATATCCTTTCACTTCCTTATATATCGTATCAAAGTCAAAATAACCTCTTTATCAATTGACAAATATACAGTTACCATTTATTCCTATTAATATATTTTCAACTAATCAAAAATTAACAATAATAGTTGATGTTGAATATCCCCATGGATTGAAATCCACTCTACAATATTTTGTTTGCCTTTAAAACAAATTATAATATTTTATAAAAAACTAGTTTTTAACTAATTTTCGCTTCCTATAAATCAGTATATACCATTATGTGTAAAAATGTTAAATTAGTTACATACTATATCATTTCAAGCAATGCATATGATTCTCTGCTTCATTTCCCTTTACAATAAATCCTTGACCTTTAGAACAAAACACAGAACTGGATGTATACTCTATATCTGCATCCTTATTGTAATTTATTTTTTCTATAATTTCCTCACTATTATGACACACATCGTAACCAGCAAAATTAAAACTAATCTTGCCTTTTCCTTTTGTAACTTTTATAAGTTCTTTTCCATAATCCATAAATGTTGCAACAGGCCCTCTTCCTTTTATAACTACTTTGTCCATTTGTATATCAGGTGATTCAAAAATCCCATTTAATTTCTGTATATCACTTATTATTCTTCCCATATAATCCATTTCAGCCTCTATCTTGAAATTATAATAAGGTTCTAATAAAATATTATTTGCTTTTTCTAACCCTTGTCTTAATGCTCTTAATGTAGCTTCTCTAAAATCTCCACCACAAGTATGTTTATTGTGAGCTCTACCAGTTAGTAATGTTATTTTCAAATCTGTTAATGGTGAACCTGTAAGAATTCCCCTATGTTCCTTTTCAAGTATATGTGTACCTACTAAATTTTGATTACCTGCGGTTAAATCATCACTATGACATTTACTCTCATAAACAACTCCTGATCCTCTTTCTCCATTTTTTATACTAAGATGTACTTCTGCATAATGTTTTAAGGGCTCAAAATGTCCATATCCTATACTCTCATTTTCTATAGTTTCTTTATACAAAATCTCACATGGTCCAAAATCTACATTCATATTAAATCTTTCATTTATAATATCTTTTAATATTTCAAGTTGTATAGTTCCCATAATATTTACATGTAATTCTTTTAAATGTTCATCCCATTTTATATTTAAATTTGGATCTTCTTCCTCTAAAATTTTAAAAATATTTAAAACATCTTTTATATTTAGTAATGCATCATAAAACACCTTTGATTTTAAAGTTGTCTTTATATCACTATATACCTTTTCTTTTACCTCACCTAATCCATCTCCAGCTATAGCATTTTGAATTCCAATAATGCCACATAATTCACCAGCTTTCACACTTTCTACTGCTTTAAATTTAGTACCATTATAAATTCTTATTTGATTTATTTTATTTAAATTATTACTATTTCCACATTTAACACTAATCTCTTCTTTTACTTTTAATCTTCCCTTAAGAACTTTAATATATGTAATTCTATTTTTATCTTCATCATACTTAACTTTGTAAACTCTTCCACTGAACAACTCATCTTCATTGTAGTTAGTATAAGTTAAAATATCTAATGAATCTATAAATTCATATATTCCTATATCTTGAAGTGCCGAACCTATAAAACAAGGAAAAACTAAATTATTTTTTATCATTTTCCTCAAAGCTTTTATACATTCTTCTTTTTTCACTTCACATTCTAAATATCTTTCTAATATTAATTCATCTCTTTCTGCTATAAATTCAACAACTTCATTATCTAATTGTTCATCTTTTAAACTATCCTTTATAAAAAGAGTATCTAAACTTAAGTTGTTTTTAATTTCTTCTATTATATTTTTATAATCCACATGAGGAATATCTATTTTATTTATAAAGAAAAATGTTGGTATATTATGTTTTCTTAGTAAATTCCAAACAGTTTCTGTATGACTCTGTATTCCATCAGATGCACTAACTATAATAATTGCATAATCCATAATCTGAATTGCTCTCTCCATTTCTGATGAAAAATCTATATGTCCTGGAGTATCTACTAAAAAATAATTACTTTCATTATAATTAAACATAGCTTGATCAGAAAAAATTGTTATTCCCCTTTCCTTTTCTATATAATGACTATCTAAAAGTGTATTCTTATGATCCACCCTTCCTCTATTTCTAATACATTTTGTGTGATATAAAACTTGCTCACAAAACGTAGTCTTTCCTGCATCTACATGTGCTAAAACACCAATTGTTTTATTCATATTTATTACCTCTATTTCATATTTCTATCTATAAAAAAAGCTGCCAAAACTAACTTCTCAGCCACCATTTTAAAACACCAAAATTAACATCTTATTTTAATTTGAAAATAATAGCTTTCTCAAATGATATTACTTATCTTATAGTTTATTCCATTGTTATGTTTGGAACCAATTATCAATTAACAGTTAGCAATTACCAATGCTGGTTAATATTATTCACTTCGTTCTTAATATTTATGAATAGAACTGCCTAAAAACTACGTTTTTATATTATTTTCAATTAATTTACTCTGCAAATCATTATAAAAATTGTTTTTTTTAAAACTGATACTTCAGTTTTATCCTTCATTGTTAATTGTTCATCGTTAATTGCTAATTTGTGTATAACACTCGACTATATCTTTATCAATTGAAATAAGAGTAATTTCATTTTTTAACTTGAAATCCTATAGTATTAATTGTATTTTATCATAAATATTAACTACTTTATATTTATATACATATGAAAATATGAAGATTAAAAGTTAAATTATAAAAATAAAAGCTAGTCTTTTAAGACTAACTTCTATAAAAATCAACTTATAATCTTTCCATCAGAAAGTGTAATTATTCTATCTGCCGCTGATGCTATTTCTAAATCATGAGTTACCACAACTAGTGTTTGTTTATATTTCTTAGAAGATAACTTAAGTAGTTCCATTACTTCTTTTGAATTTTCCTTATCAAGATTTCCTGTTGGCTCATCTGCAAATATAATTGAAGGTTTGTATATCAACGCCCTTGCTATAGCAGCCCTTTGCTGTTGTCCTCCTGAAAGCTGAGATGGAATATGATTTTTTCTATCTTTTAATTCTAATAAATTTAATAATTCATTTAAGTAATACTTATCTGGTTTTTCATGATCTAATAATACAGGTAGTTCTATATTTTCCTCTAAAGTCAAAACAGGTATTAAGTTAAATGATTGAAATACAAATCCTATATTTCTTCTTCTAAAAACTGCAAGATTATCTACATCTAAATCATATATATTTTCATTATCAATAATTACATTACCTTCTGTTGGCTTATCTATTCCAGCCATAGCATGTAAAAGCGTACTTTTCCCTGAGCCACTAACTCCTACTATAGCAACAAATTCTCCTTGATTAATAGTCAGATTTATATTTTTTAAAGCCTCCACCTTTATATCTCCACATCCATATGTTTTATAAAGATTTTCTACTATTAACATTGTCTTCCCCCTAAACTACTTTTCTTTATGTTTTAATAAATTTTCTTTTTTTACTCTTTTTAGCGGAATATATATTGCAAGTATTCCAATCACTAAAAAAAATACTATACTTATTAAAGTTTCTTTATAAGGATACACATATGCTATATCATGTGCACTTCTAAACATCACATTTAGGAATATAGAATTTATTCCCCCAATAATAGCTCCATATATTATTCCTATAACAGAATACAAAATTCCTTCTAAATACATTATTTTATTTATGCTATTTCTTGAAGCCCCAACAACACTTAAAAGTTCTAGTTCTTTACTTCTTAAGGTTACATTAGTATTTACTACATTAAACACATTTGCCATACTTATAATAGTTATAAATGCTATAACACTAAAATAAAATAGTTTACTAAACTTAATATATTTGTCATCTACATCAGTAAAAATTGTATTGCTACTAAAGTTTTCACTATCCATATTACTAATTTTTTCATTTTCAATATATTCGTTCCACTTATCCATTAATGTTTTTCCAATATCACCTCTTTTTTTATTTCCTAAATCTTCTTTATAACTTACAACCATACCCTTAACTTCTGCTGGCTGCAGCCTATCTAATTCTAACTTTTTATTAACGTCTTTTTCATTATCCTTAACTGAATTTATGCGTTTCTTTTCAATTAAATCATTATAAAGTTCTGTAGTCATATATATTGTTGGATAAGCATTCTCAATGCTTTCTTTATCAAAAAGATTTACTCTAACTATGCCCAAAACCTTTACCTTCATAACTTCATTTACTGTACTATTATTACTTTCAAATTTATTAGTGCTCATTAAATTTGATGTATCAATTAATATTTCATCTCCAACCTTCAACTTTGTAATATCTTTCTTATTATATTTTATATTTCCTAAATTTTTCATGTCTTGTTCATAGCTTACTTGAGTAATATAGACACCTTTTCCCTTTTTCATTTTTTCTTTATTATTAAAACTATTTAAAAGATATGGCGAAATTTCATCAATACTTTCTAAATCAATAGGCACTATTTCTGATTTTAAATTAGTATATTGGGAACCATTTATACTTATTGTATCTCCTTTTACCATTACTTTATTTTTAGGCATAAAAGTATAGGATTTTATGCCCTCATATATTTTATATACATTTTTAACTCCATCAATCTTTTTTGCATTATCTACAAGTAACTTTATTTCTTCACTATTTCTTTTTATAATTTTCATACTATTTTTATCATCATATATATTAGTAAAATAATGATTATACCTTGCCATATTCTTATCTATTGGAAAAGCCTCATATGGTAGCTTGTCTATATTACAAACTAAACTGCTAAATGTAATAAAAATTGTTATTGATATTACAATTGAAATTACTGTTGATTTAAATCGTCCTTTATTGGTTCTTATATTTCTATTTGCAATAATTCCTTCAATGCTAAAAATTTTACTATTTAAATTCATTTTTCTATTATTAAGTTTTTTTATCTCACAATTCCTATTAGTAAAGCAATCTAATGGTGATATTTTTTTTACTTTTCCTAGCACTGAAATTACTGATAAATATAATGTAATGAAAGTAATTAATATTGCTATTAAAATACTTTCTAGAGAAAAATATGTTTTTACAGTAAGTGTATTATTTAAAATTAAATTGTTAAATGTTTTAAATAGTTTAGAACTTGCTATAACACCTAAAATTAATCCTATGGGAAGTGCTATTAATCCAATTATAAAAGTTTCCTTGATTATAATTCTTCTAATTTGTTTATTAGTTCCACCTATAGCCTTTATTAACCCGTATTCTTTCATTCGTTCCATAGTAGCTATATTAAATGAATTATATATAAATATTAACGTTGCAATCATTACAACAATAGCTACCATAAAAAAAGTAATGTAATCTATAATTGCACTTTTACTTCTTCCTTCACCTATTGCATTTAAAAGTGGTTCATTTTTAAAAACTTTATCACTTTTTATATTAAAATCTTCAACTAATTTATCTATTTTATCATTTAGCTTTCCTACCTCTTTTAATTTTAAATAAACTTCTACATTATCCATAACTATATTCTTACTAATAGTATATGCATCAAATATTTCTAAAAACGGTCTATTTATACATTGAGAAAAACCTACAACAGTATATTCCATGCTTTTTCCATGAAATAATTTAACCGTTATCTTATCTCCAATCTTTTTTGTATCACTCTCTTTAAAATCTCCACTTAATATTATTTCATTGGAATTTTCCGGAAATCTCCCTTCTTCCACCCTTACACCCAATAAACTAAACTTATCACTATTTATTTCATTAATAACTAATGTTTTTTCTCCTAGTTTTACATTTCCAACTTTCTGACGAAAAGTTGACTTATCTACTACTACATGCGCCTTAATATTTTCATATTTTTCCTTTTCATCTAATTCAAATTTAACGTGGTAATCTCCATCAGCTCTTAGCATATTAATAATGTTCTGCTGAGAAGAATAAATTATATGCCCAGTACCACTTATGAACATAATAGCTACTATTATTGCAATTATATTAAGCATGCTCCGTTTTTTATTTTTCATAAAATATTTATTAGCTATATCTATGTAGCTTTTCACATTACTTCCCCTCACTTTCCTCTACACTTATAAATATACACTTTAATTCTTACTATAAGATAAATACCTTTCTTACAAATTTGTAAGAAAGGTAACTATAAATTTACTTCCCTTATCTTTTATACTTTCTACTTCTAAAAACCCTCCCTGACCTTCTATTATGCTCTTAGAAAGAGCCAATCCTATGCCTATAGAATCTTTTCTTTTTATTTTGCTTTTCCCCTTATAAAATCGTTCAAAAATATGTGGTAAATCTTCTTTATTAATTCCAGTCCCATTATCACTTATACTAATTTTATGATAAATAGAATTATTTTCATAACAAATAGAAATTTCACCATAGTCACTTATGTGCTCAATAGAATTTTTTATTATATTAGTTAAAGCTTCACTGGTCCATCCCTTATCATGAGGATATACTCCTTCTTGAAGCTTTAATTGTAAATTTAAATTTTTTTCTTCAATACTTATTAACAAAGGCTCCAAAGCATTTTCTATAGTTTCTTTTAAACTACTGTTTATCTTTTTATATTCAACAACTCCACCTTCAATTTTAGCAAGTTTCAATAATTTTCTTATAAGCCATTCCATAGAATACACAGAACTCCTCATCTTATAAGCTATTTTTTCTACATCACCTTTATCCATAGAAGAGTTATTACTTAATACTTCAGTAAATAAACTCATAGATGTTATTGGAGTTTTAAGCTGATGGGATATATTTACTAAGGTATCCTTCAAAAATACTTTTTCTTTGTTAAGCTGATTTATTGCATTTTCTAATCTCTCTGCCATTTGATTAAAATTATGTGAAAGTACACTAAACACACCTTCCCCCATAAATGAAAATCTTAAAGAAAAGTCTCCTTCAACTACATTTTTTATTCCCTTATTTATCATTTTTATATAACTAACAATCTTTTTATAAAAAATAAGTACAATTAAATATAATATAAACATAGAACTAATCACTAAAGCATTGATATGTAATTTTAATGTTTTATAAGATTTATTTATATTTGGTAACAATTTAATATCCATATTTTCTTTATAACCATAAGAAGATAAAATTTGCTTTCCTTTTTCACAATCCCCATATTTAGCACCTTGTGTGAAAATTTTAGCTATGGTGTCTTCTTCCATAGCTTGTCTATTATAAAATGAACCTATTATTGCATAACTTTCATTTATATAATTTTGTTTAATTTTTTCAAAGCTAATATCAATACTAATATTTAATATAATCATTAAAAGTGCTACAACAATACTCCATAATAAGTTAAATTTTAAATAATTATTTTTATATGTATATTTCATTTTGCACTTTACTCCTCTATAACATTTTTGTTCCATCTATAACCTAACCCTCTTAAATTTACTAAAAATTTAGGCTTTGATGGTTCATCTTCAAGTTTTTCTCTAAGTCTTCTAACATATACAGCTGGTGTATTTTCATCTACAAAATCTCCCTGAATATCCCAAAGTCTATGTAGAATTTCTTCTTTAGAAATGACCTTGCATGGATAAGACATAAAATATAAAAGTAATTTATATTCAACAGATGTTAAAGTAATTTCTTTTTTATTCTTGTACACTTTTGCACTTAAGCTATTTACTTCTATATCTCCAGAAATAAGTTTTGTTTTATTTGAGTTATTTGTTCTTCTAAGTACAGCTTTAATTCTTGATAAAAGTTCTTTTATTCTAAATGGTTTTATGACATAATCATCTCCACCAAGATCAAATCCTAATACTACATTAACCTCTTCATCTAATGCTGTTAAAAATATTATTGGCATCTTGCTCTTTTCTCTTACATATTTACAAAACTCATATCCATTGCCATCTGGTAATCCAATATCTAAAAGAATAAGTTTAAATTCTTCACTAAATAACCTTTGAGCCATAGCCATATTTTTAGCTAATGCTACCTGAAACCCTTCATTTTTCAAATTATATTCAATGCCTAAGGCAACAGCTTCATCATCTTCAACTAGTAAAATTTTAATATTATCCATAATTCCCCCTATTTCAGTAAGTATTTTCACATTTATCCTATAGAAATAACCATAGGTTCAACATTATTTATAACTTAATTCCCTTACAATAACTTTACAAGGTATATTATACATTTTTTACAATTATTTTTCCTTTAAATAGTAAAATACCATTATAATAATTTATTTAATAATAAATAATAAATATTAGTATTAATTATCACCTTGTGATATTATTAATAGATGTGAAAATAAAAACTTAGATATATTAAAACTGTAAATAAAGATAAAATTAAAAAGGTTTTAATTTTATCTTATAAACGAAAGGTAAGAAATAATGAATTTTAAAGAATTAGGAATTAATAATGATATTATTGATATATTAAAAAAATCTGGTATTACAAATCCAACACCTATACAAGAAGAAAGTATTTCATTCATAAAAGAAGGAAAAGATGTTATAGCTGAAGCTCAAACAGGTACAGGAAAAACTCTAGCATTTTTACTGCCTATGTTTGAAAATATATCTCCAAATATAAATGAAGTCCAAGGGCTTATTGTAACTCCTACAAGAGAACTTGCAATACAAATAACAGAAGAGGCTATGAAGTTGAAATGTGCTAAAGATATAAATATATTAGCTTTATATGGTGGAAAAGACATAGGTTCTCAACTAAAAAAACTTAAAGGAAATACTCATTTAATTATTGCAACTCCTGGTAGATTGTTAGATCATCTTGATAAGAAAACTGTAAATCTTTCTAAGTTAAAGACTTTAGTTTTAGATGAAGCTGACCAAATGTTATTTATGGGATTTAAAAATGAAGTAGAAAAAATTATAAAAGAGTGTTCTAAAAAACATCAAACATTATGTTTTTCTGCAACTATGGATTCAGCAGTAAAAAAACTTGCATATAGATATATGAATGATCCAATAGTTGTTGCAGTGAAAAAAGAAGAAGTTACTCTTACTAATATTAAGCAAAGTGTAGTTGAAACTACAGATAGACAAAAGTTAGATTCACTATGTACTGTGTTAAAAGAAGATAATCCTTTTATGTCAATAATATTTTGTAGAACTAAAAGAAGAGCCGACAACCTGGAGTTATCTCTTGCTAAAAATGGTTTCCGTTGTGAAAAACTTCATAGTGATGTACCACAAGCTAAACGTGAAAGAATAATGAAAGCTTTTAGAAATGCCGATATTCAATATTTAATAGCTACAGATGTTGCATCTCGTGGTTTAGATGTTAGTGGCGTAACTCACATTTACAACTATGACATTCCAGAAAGTGTTGAATCATATATTCATCGTATAGGTAGAACTGGAAGAGCTGGTGAAAAAGGATACACTTGTCTTTTTGTAGATCCTAAAGATGACAGAATGCTTCATGAAATTGAAAAAGCAATTGAATTTAAAATCGAAAGAAGATATGTTTAAAGTCATTTCTCCTGTTTTTAAAAGATAAAAAAATATATACATAATAAAAAAAGAATCTAAAAAGCTTTAATTACTTATTAGATTCTTTTCTATTTTGCATATTTTAAAACTAAACTGTTTCCTCTTCTCTTACATACCATTGTCTTTGTGCATCATACATTTCTCTATATTTCCCATTACTCTCCATTAGTTCTTCATGACTTCCTATTTCTGATATTTTTCCATCATCCATAACTACTATTCTGTCTGCAATTTTAGCTGAGCCTAATCTATGAGTAACTATTATTGCTGTATTTCCTTTAGCCATTTCTGAAAACTTTTTATATATTTTTGTTTCTTCAACAGGATCTATTGCTGCTGTTGGTTCATCTAAAACTATCATCTTATGATTTTTATAAAATCCTCTTGCAATAGCAACTCTTTGCCACTGTCCACCAGAAAGATCTACACCATCAAACTCTCTTGAAAGCATTGTTTCATATCCATTTGGAAAACTTCTTTCATTTATATCTAAATCTGATTTACATATAGCAATTGCTAAATTATTTTCATTATAATCATCATCACATATTGTATTGCTAATACATATATTTTCCTTAAATGTCATTTTGTATTTTTGATATTTTTGAAAAACACAAGATATATTTTCATATAATGATTTCATAGATGCTTTTTTAGTATCTACATCTCCTATTTTTACAGTTCCCTCTGTTGGCATATAAATACCCATTATAAGTTTTACTAATGTAGTTTTTCCTGCTCCATTTTCTCCTACAATAGCAATGGTCTCATTTTCTTTAATCTCTAAATTTATATCATCTAAGCTCTTTTTGTTAGTATATGGATACTCAAATGAAACATTTTCTATCTTAATTCCTATTTCTCCATCTATATTTACATCTTCACCTATTCTTTCAGGCATGTCCAAAAATCTAATAAAGTTTCTAACTAACCCCAACTTTTTCGTAATATTTCCTATGTGCTTGTAAATGACTTCTTTCATCATGCTAAACATAACATTTATAGATTCAAAGACTGCTCCAAAAGCTCCCACTGATATTTCTTTTTTCATTAATGCATCAAATAATAAATATAGAACTCCGGCATATCCTAAAAATGTTAATACACTCATAAATATTTCTATAAGTGCTAGTCTTTTTTCAGTTTTCCATATATCAGTATTCAATCTCTTCAAAGCATCTTGATATAAGCTTTTAAAATAATTAAATGCACCTAAAATTCTAGTTTCTTTAAAGTACTCTTTTCCCACTATACATTCTTCATAATATTCAGTTTGTCTTCTTAGTGGTGCTACTTTATCTTCTAAATCTCCAAACATTTTAATCCTAAGAAATTGAGTAAATCCAACTGGTACAAAAATTATTAATATGGATATAGATAAAAGAGGCTTTAATTTATAAAGATATATAGCCATAAATATAAAGTATGGAGTATACGCTATGACTATAAGTAAAAGTAGTCTAACAGTTTCTATTGCTCCCATTGCCCCTTCTTTTGCTTTATTTATATCATCTAAGCAATTGGGATTTTCAAAGTCTAGTTGATTTAACCTTGCTGCCTTTGCATTAATTAATTTAAAAAAGTTTCCCTTTATTATTTTTCCTAAATTATTAGACATAAAAATTAATACACCATTTAATACCTGAATTGTAATAACTACACTTCCCAATAATATTACACCATATATTACTTTTCTGAAACTTCCACCTATATTTACTTCTCTTTCAACTGTATCAAAAAATCTTTGTGTTACATAAGTGTTTACTCCCCAACCAATGCCATTAATAGCCCCTATAATATTAACAATTATCATATATACAGGGCATGAGAAAAAGGCTAATGGTATTGTTTTCTTCAACACTGTAAAAAATGATATATCTTTCTTATTTATCATAAATACCATCTCCTTTGACTTTCATACATATTTTTATATATTCCATCTAAACTCATAAGTTTATCATGTGAACCATTTTCTACAACATTACCATTGTCTATAACAAAAATTTCATCTGCGAGTTTAGTAGATCCTAGCCTATGACTTATAAAAATAGTAGTTCCGCCTCTACTTATTTTCTCAAACTCCTCATACATATTACTCTCGCTTATTGGATCTAATGATGCCGTTGGTTCATCTAAAATTTTAAGTGAAGCATTACTTACAATTGCTCTAGCAATTCCTAGCCTTTGCCACTGTCCTCCCGAAAGATCTACTCCCCCCTCTTTAATCTTTCCAAGTTCTGTATTAATCTTATTAGGAAGAATATTTACAACTTCATCTAATTTTACTGTTCTAATAGCATCTTTTATATATTCATCATCTTTTTCATTTTCCATTTTATTAATATTACCTAGTGCAACATTATCTTTAATTTTTATAAAATACTTTGAAAAATCTTGATGCACTATAGCAAACATTGACTTTAAATCAGCTTTTCTGTATTCTCTTATACTTTTATTATTTATAAGAATTTCACCCTCAAAGTTATCATATAATCCAGTTATAAGTTTTGTTATTGTACTTTTTCCAGCACCGTTAGTTCCTACAAAAGCATAATGTCTCCCTGCATCTATTTTAAATGAAAGATTCTTTAATATATAATTTTGCATTCCTGGATATTTGAAGCATACATCTTTAAATTCTAGTGATTCTATATCTATACTATTCTTACAAGGTTTTTCTACAGCTCCTTCACTTTCTTTCATATTTATTAATTCAGTTAAATCCTTTAAATACTCTTTATTTTTTGCAAGAGTATCTACATTCCATGAAATTCTCCATGATAACGTATTAATTATTCCAAAAACTGCATTAGATATAGCTATAAAAAAGCCTACAGTAATTTCCTTATTTAGCACTGGCTTTATAAATACAACAACTATAAGTACTGAAATTAATGTTGTTATAACTCCATTAGATTTCATTTTTACAAACCATTTTAAAAGCACTTTACATTCTATTTTTCTTGCTGTTTCATACTGTTCTATCCATTTTTCATTTACAGCCTCTGTATACTGAAATAAACTTCTTTCATCTACAGCTTCTCTTCCTGTAAGTACATCTCCTAAATATTCAAACTTTCTTTGATACTTTGAAAGTTCTCTTTCAGCCTCATAACTAGCTTTTCCACCTTTTAAAGCTAGCTTAAATAATGGAACTGAAATAATCAATATGACAATTGGTGTCCACCATACCTTAGTAAATAATATAACTAACAATCCTATAACTCTAAGTGACATCTCCATCATTGTTAATAAATTATCTAATGCATCTTTAGATTTTGTTTCAGCATCTTTAGATACTCTAGACATTAAATCCCAACTTTTACTATTTTCTATATACTTATATTCAACCTTTGATCTTTTTTCGACTATGCTAAATTTAAAAGCCTCTCTAAGTCTAATTTCAAGCTTTGATTCCACAAGTTTTAAAACCTTATCCGAAGTCCAACTATAAGCAATTAGAATTATTAATATAACTAATGAATCAATTATGGAACTATATTGTTTTTCATTTTTAAATATTGCAATGGCTGTATCCAAAAAACTCCCTACTACCACCACTTGAATTGTAGGAATTAATCCATTTAAAAGCTTAATTATAAAAAATAATATAGTATAAACTTTAGATGCATTAAATGGAATTTTTAAAATATCTATGGTCTTATAATTCTTCTTTTCCAAATTAAACTCCAAAATCCTCACCCCTTTAAGCGTTTAAAGTAAAGTTATAAATAATATATAATTCATTTTTAACAACTCTACATATTATAAATATCTATGTATGTTTTACATTATAACACCATTTATGGAAGTTATTATAAATTTTTTATTAACAATATATTACATAGTTCTAAAATTATTTTTTTCTTAATATACTAATGTATTATTTATAATGGACTTATAATTAAATATTGATTAATAAAAAAGGAATTTAAAAACTATAACATTTTTTAAATTCCTTTTCATTTTATTTACTTAAATATCTATTTTGAAACTGTTTCCTCTTCTCTT
>NZ_CCAT010000083.1 GCF_000612845.1 Clostridium ihumii AP5 | reverse complement strand
AATTTAATAAAAAATCATTCTTTAAAATTGGAAATCCAATTTTCACATTCACTGTCCACCGTCAATTGTCCATTGTCAATTTTTAAAAATATAGATTAAAACTTAAAATTAAAATTCTCAAATGAAACATGAATAACTTAAAGTTTTAACTTGGATTCCTATATATAAATTGTTAATTATAATTCTAAAAATTTAACTCTAATCTTTATTTCTATATTTTATTTTTAAATAAAAAAATAAAACTTCCTTCCCAGAAAAGGGACGAAAGTTCCGCGTTACCACCCTAATTATATTAATACTAAATATTAATATCACTTAATTATATGTTAGCTCCAAGATAGCTTCAATATATCTCCCAAGAAGTTTTCACCAACCACTTCCTCTCTTAATGCCTCAATATATTTACTAATTCTTATCATCACTTAATATTAAATTTTATATTTTCATTATATTAAAAAAGATTTTTTTGTCAACTACTTTTCACAATATAAAATTATAGATTTAGCTTTTAAATTACACATTTATCAACTAATAGTTATTTATTATTATTGTATTTTAATATAGATATCCTTCTAAATCTTCATATAGAACCTTTGCAGTAACCCATATAGGTATTATTATTATCATACCTAAAACTCCACCTATGTTTCCACCTATTAGTAATAGCATAAGTACTGTTAATGGATGTGCATTTATATTATCTCCTATAATTTTGGGTCCTATTACATCACCTTCTATTTGTTGTATTATAGTTAAAACAATTGCCACATATATTCCACTTTTTATTGACTTTATACTTGCAAGTATAACTATTGGTACTGCTCCTATAAAAGGTCCAAAATACGGTATTATATTAAACATAGCATTTATAAAAGATAATAATAATGGAAATTTAACTCTTAGTATCATCAATGAAATAAATGTTAAAATCCCTATTATTCCACATAATTCGAATTGTGTTATTATGTATCTTTCCAATACTTTATCAACATGTATAATTGCTTTTCTAAACTCTCTTTTACCACCATTAGGTATGAATTTTGCTATTCCATTTAATATTAATTCATCATCACAAAGGAAAAAGTATATCATAGTTGGAGAAATTAAAAAAATTAATATATTCTCACCTATAGATATTATTTTTTCGCCTAAGTTTCCTATGCCTTGGCTTACAATTTCCTGAAGTTTATAATATACATTATTTAAACCTTTAATTACATATTCATTATCACCAAAAGGAATATCTATGTTTTTTGCACTTCCTAAATACCCTTCCAAGTTACTCAATATTTCTGCTAAGTTTTTGCCCTCACTTAGTATACAAGGTATTAATATAGTTAAAATTAGTATTATAAATACTACTATACTTAATAATACTAATAATGCACTTACTTTTTTACTTACTCCTTTTCTAACTAAAAATTTATAATATGGTCTTAAACTATATGAAATTATAAAAGATATCACTATAACTCCAAATAAATCTAAAAATATAGGAATTTTCTTTATTAATATAATTGTAAATATAATTATTAAACCTATAATTATATACTTTATAATTTTTTTACTTACTTCTTTTTTCAAATATATCACCTTCTCCTATACTCAAAAATTTATTTGGTATGCACTCCAAGTTTATTTTTTCTTCAGTAGACATATAAAATAAGTTTTTTTCTCCTAATATTAAATTTTTAGCCAATAGAACTTGTCTTTTTAGAAATAAATTTAAAATATTTGTAGCTATAATAACTCCCTGTATATTCATTTCATCTTCATCAAAAATCAAATCCTTAACTACACCTAATATATTAGAATTCCTATCAATAACATACATTTTATTTATATCTGCAAATCTTAAGCATTTCTCTTTGCTTATCTTTTTTACAACCATATATTTATTAAAATATAAAACATCTTCTTTCATAATATTGAAATTTTTCCCAAATAGTTTGTATGGTGTTATGTCAAACCCAATAACTTTTTTTTCGTGAAAATTTATAAGTATATCTTTTATATATCCAAGTCTCTTTCCATTAATATCAACAACATCCATATATATATAATCTCTAATTTTGCTCAAATTCATCATCTCCATATACAAAAGCGATTTGATTTTGTATATATTATTTACCTATCCTAGTTTATTTAGTCTACAAAAAAGCTATGAATTTAATTAATAAATCTAAATTCATAGCTTTTTTGCAGTTCATATTTCTAAATTATATATTTTAAAGTGTTGTTTATTGAATTAGTCCTGTTATCATTATTGTACATACTGATATTGGTATTAATAAAATTACTATAGGTTTCCACCATCTTTTTATTTGAAATTTTCCTCCACCTACATTACATTCATCCATATATCCTTTGAACTTCCACTCTTTAGCTATATATAATGATATTAAAAGTGCTCCTAATGGCATTAATACACTTCCTGATATATAATCAGCTAAATCAAATAAATTTTTTCCTATTATTTCAACATTACTCCATGGTCCTTGAGATAATATACATGGTATTGATAATACAAATATAACTGCCAAAACTCTCCATACAGTCTTCTTTCTATCTATTTTAAAAACTTCTGATACTGTGCAAGTTATTGCTTCTAAAAATCCTATTCCTGAAGTTATCCCTGCAATTATAACTAAAAAGAAAAATGCACCACCAAATATTCTTCCTCCTGCCATCTTAGAAAATAAATTTGGCATAGTTATAAAGGTTAACCCTGGCCCCTCTGTTGGTGACATTCCAAAAGAAAATATAGCCGGAAATATAACAAGTCCAGCAACTACTGCAATAATAGTATTTACTACCACTATTATTGTTGCATCTCCTGGTAAGTTACTATTGTTCTTATCTAAATAACTGCCATAAACAAAGGATCCTGCAAATCCTATACCTATTGCAAAGAAAGATTGTCCAAGTGCAGCTAGAATTACTTTACCATTTATCTTTGAAAAATTTGGTTTTAGATACCATTTAACACCTTCCATTGCTCCAGGTAACATAAGTGATCTAATTGCTAATATAATTAAAAGCACTAATAATGCTGGCATTAAATATTTACAGCAATTTTCTATTCCATTTTTCAAACCTTTATTTACTATTACCCCTAAAATAACTATCATAATTAATGTGTATACAACTACTTGCCCTGGATTCGATGTAAATGCTGTGTATATACTTGAAATTTCAGTTGCAGTTGTTCCTGTAAATTGTCCAGTTATCATTTTAACAAAATATGCAAGCATCCAACCTATAAGCATTACATAGTATGACATTATTATAGTTGCGGCTGCAACTCCTAACCAACCTATAGCTACCCAGATGCTCCCTTTCTTTGTAAGTTTTCTCATTCCATCTATAGGGTTAAGTTGAGTCTTTCTTCCAAGTCCCATTTCAGCGATAAATAATGGAATTCCAATTATTGCTGATATTATTATATATACTAATAAAAATGCTCCACCCCCATTTACACCTACCATATAAGGAAATCTCCAAACTGCTCCAAGTCCTATCGCAAAACCAGCTGTCGCCATTATAAATCCAAATCGACTTCCCCAATTCTCTCTTTTTTGTTCCATTCATAGCCCCTCCTTCTATTAACTTTAAATTTATAGGCGTATACTTTATTATTTACAATAACTTATTTTCAAGTTTAAACTTATTAACAAAGAATACCCCAGTAATGTTGCTAGTTTTAAAGTGTTTTAATTTGTATTCTCAACCTTAGCCTTTGATTGTAGAAATAATTTCACTCTTAGCCATTAACTATAAATCTATTTATCTATATAATAAGCAACTGATATGCCAACATGAAAAAAAGCTTTATCATATAAATATATTCACACCTTATTAATATTTAAATTCATATTTTACATAAATAAATATAAATGTAAATGTTTAAATTTTGTTTTACATATTTTATTTAATAATTATTTAATAAAGCATTCTAAAATAGAAAAAGAGGCAATAATTGCCTCTTTTTTTGTATAGTGTGAAAAAAATTTCCTATACACTATGAAATTTTTTTCCTATCCTATATTATATTCGTTTATTTTATTACTAAGTTGTCTTCTACTTATCTCTAATCTTCTTGCAGCTTCAGATACATTATTTTTGCATTTTCCTAGAACTTTTTCTATATATTCAGCTTCAAATTCTCTTCGTATTTCTCTTAATGGTCTTACTTCATCATAATCATCTTCTATAAGAATACTACTTTCATTTGGTAAATATTTTGATGTTATGATTCCATTTTGTGTTAGTACAACTAATCTTCTTATTATATTTTTCATTTCTCTTAAATTTCCTGGGTAATTATAATTCATTAAAAAACTCATAACTTTTTCATCAATTTTCTTTATATTCTTATTAAATTCTTTTTCACATTGATTCAAAAAGAATTTAATTAGCATTTCTATATCTTCTTTTCTTTCTCTTAATGGTGGTATTTCTAATACTATAGTACTAATTCTATAAAAGAAATCTTCTCTAAAGTTTCCTTTTCGTATTTCATTGTTTAAATTTTTATTAGTAGCACATATAAGCCTAAAATCAACATTTATTTCTTCATTACTTCCTATTCTTTCAACAGTTCTTTTTTCTAAAACCCTTAATAATTTCACTTGAACATCTAATGATATATCTCCTATTTCATCTAAAAACAAAGTTCCATTGTTAGCACTTTCAAATCTTCCAATTCTTTTATCCAATGCTCCTGTAAAAGCCCCTTTTTCATGCCCAAAAAGTTCTGACTCTAAAAGTGAATCTGAAAATGCACAACAATTTACAGGAATAAAATCTCTTTCTTTCCTATCACTACAATTATGAATATAATTTGCTATAACATCCTTTCCAACACCAGACTCACCTAAAATTAATATATTAACATTACTTTTCGCCGCATTTTTTGCAAGCTCTAATAACTCCAAAAATTTTTTATTATTGGTTTTAAGAATAAATTCACCATCAGTGTCATCTTTAAATTTTTCTTCTACTTTTTTTATTTCATTTATAAGTTCTTCTGGTGGATCACCTTTTATAAAATATGAAAAAGCACCTTTTTTCATTGCTTCAACTGCATTTTGTATACTCCCATATCCAGTTACTAATATTACTTCTATATCATTATCACTTTCTTTTACTTTAGATAACAATTTTATCCCATTCATTTTGTCCATAATCAAATCAGATAATATTAAATTAAATTTTTCATTTTTTATCTTTTTAATTGCTTCTTCACCACTACAAGCCACATCTACACTATAACCATGTTTTTCTATGATTTTTTTTAAAATCATTCTATATTCTTTTTCATCATCAACAATTAAAATTTTCAAAAAACATATTCCCCCAATCATAACTAACATATAGTAAATTTCTTAGTTCATTTTAATATTTTAACTTAAGAGTAAGTTCTATTGCACAAATGTAAATCAACTCTACTTTTATTAATTTTTGAATTCTAATTTAAAAGTAGTTCCAACACATTTTTTACTGTTTATTTTTATATTTCCATTGTTTCTTTTTATTTCATTATAAGTTATATAAAGTCCCAGGCCTGTTCCCTTCCCAATTGGCTTTGTTGTATAAAAAGGATTAAATATTTTTATCATATCATCTTCATCTATTCCACATCCATTATCAGATATATCTATTGACAAAGTTTTATCTTTTTTAATAACACTTATTCTAATCTCACCCTCATATATATTTTTTTTATTTTCATTTATAGCATCAATTGAATTAGATATTAAGTTGATAAATATATGTCTTAATACCTCTTCATTTATATAAAATGTTATATTATCATCACAATCAATTGATACTTTTATATTGTTATTTCTTAAAGTTTTATCTTCTAACAACATTATATCTTCTAAAAAACCCTTAATTTTTAAATTGTTTTTAGCATTTGTAGATATTCGTGCAAAATTAAGTAAATTAGATATTATTTTGCTAGCTCTTTCTATATTATTTTCTATAGCACCTATAAATTCTAAACTCTCCTCATCTTGAATACTGCTTTTTAGAAGATAACAATAATTTCTTATTATTCCCAATGGATTTCTTATTTCATGTGCTACTCCAGATGCTAATTGTCCTATTGCAATCATTTTATTATCCTGAATAATTTCTCTTTCAGCTACTTTCTCCTTTGTTATATCCTTAATTACAATTACTATACTTTCTAAAATATTATCACTATCATCAAAAGGAAATGTATTTATTTTTAATATTTTTTCTTTCAAAAAGTATTCTTTAGAATTTTCAGCCTTTTCTTTGAATGTATTATTTATTATATCTTTAAATATCCATTGATTTACGTTTAAATCCACATTATTATTTTCTATAAATTTATTAAAAGCTCTATTTGCATGTAATATATCATTATTTTTATCTAGTACAATAACTACATCAGTTATACTATCTAATGTATTTCTTAAAGAATTTCTACTATCTGATAACTCCTTAGTTTTTATCTTTATTTGCTTTTTTAATGTATAATTTAAAGTAAAAAAAATATATATCATAATAAATAAAGCATAAATAAATATAAACACAAATCTAACCATGTTATCATTTTTATTTTCATCTAACAAAGCCAAATCTTCACTATACCATTTTGTTTTTACACTTTTAAACATATCATTTTTTCTTAATGAAAATATACCCTTATTTATAATATTCAGTAACTCTCTCTTTTGTTTTGGTATTGAAATTACTACAGGCTTTTTATACACACATTCTTTAAGAAATTCATATTTTTTATTCATGCCTTTATTTTCCATATAATATTTCAATACTGGTTCGTCCCCAATAGCCACATCTGCTCTTCCTTCTTCTAGTGCATTTATAGTATCTTCTAAGTCTTTAGTAAAAACAAATTCTACTTCATTTAAATTTTCTTTTAAGAATTCTACAGCATAATTACTTTTGGGAACTGCTACTTTATATCCTTTTAAATCCTTATAACTTTTTATCCTCCTTAACCTTTTAGGCTTTACAATATTTCCTCTTATAATATAAATAGGATCTGAAAACACAAAGTATTCTTCTCTTTCTTTTGATGGAATTAATCCAAAGCATTTTATTTCATCAACACTACTTTTATTTATATAATTTTGCCACCCATCGTTAACTTCAAATATAATATCTTTACCTATTTCTATAGATAATGCATTCATAAAATCTACTAAAACTCCTTTATACTGTCCTTCTTGACTTTTAAATGCTAATGGATATGAATTTTGATCTGATATATATATTATATTTTTATTTTCATTTAACCAATTTTTTTCTTCATAAGTTATCTTTCTCGATTTCTCTATATACTCAATAAAATTTATATCATAAGCATATTTAGAATATATATTTAATAGAATTATACCTATTAAAATTGAGTAAATGAATCCGACCAATACTATAACCCTATTTTTCAACTAACCACCTCAAAATATATTTTTATATTTAAAAAGAATTCATGATTTAACATGAATTCTTAATTGTCATTCTCCCATTTGTCTTTCCATTTTTCAAAACCATTTTTTTCTCTATAATTATTTATAGCTTTATGTATCGTTTGTTCTGCAAGTACTGAGCAATGAATTTTTTCAGCTGGTAGTCCATCCAATGCTTCAATTACTGATTTATTAGTTAAACTCCATGCTTCCTCTAATGTTTTTCCTTTAATTAGTTCTGTAGCTATACTAGAGGACGCTATTGCTGAGCCACATCCAAAAGTCATAAATTTTACTTTATCTATAACGTTTTCTTTTACTTTTATGTAAATCTTCATAATATCACCACAATTAGCATCTCCTGCTTCACCTATGGCATCTGCATCTGGCATTGTTCCTACATTTCTTGGAGCATAAAAATGTTCTAATACTTTATCGCTATATTCCATTAAAATCATCCCCTAAAAATAAATTGTAAAACTATTTTCAATCTTCTTTTATTATAACATATGGTTGTTAAAATTTAAATTCTGTTTGGCTCAAGTAAAAGTTTAAAATATACATTTCTTATAATAACATTAATAATACTTTATATATTTTTTCTTTAATATACTTGAAAGTTATTTCATTTATTTTCAAAATCCATTTATTACTCAATCAATTAAAGATGCTTATACAAATCAAATATTAGCGTACAATTTGTATAGCAACATAAAGTTAAATATACAATTAATATACTATATAAGTAAAAAATAATAAAATATAAAATTAATTAAGTCACTTGTTTCATTCATATCATAGTCTTGATTATATTGACCTTATTTTCTAATAACTTATATAAAGATGTGTTAAACTAATCAATGTGTAGCAGTCACAACTATTTATATAATATCCTCTAAATTTATTTTTCCCACATTTTAAAGATAAATGTACACATAAATTTTAGAAAAGTTTTTAAAAAAATTAACCAATATATGATTTATTACGATAACTATAGGTATCAATGTAACTAAAAAAGATGATCTATGTTCAATACAGAAATCATCTTATTAATTCTCACTAAATTTTTCCTACCAAAAGTATAATTTAAACCTGAGTAGCTTTTTTGCATGAATAAAATATAAATAATAAACTAATAATTAATAATAAAATTCTATTTATCAAGTAGTAATTAAATGAATTGTAGTATATAAAATTAAATGTACAACCACCTAAAGAAAATATTTTAAAAAAATGACCATTGCTTATGAAATCTATCATGTAAAAACAAGTACATATTAAAATTGATGCAATATTATTTTTAGTATATATCATCATTATTAATGATAAAGAACACATAAATAATAAACTAGGAATATATCTTACACTTAACAATATTAAACTAAAAAAATTTTGGGGTATATTTCTTACATATATAATACTTAAAATAAACTCACTAAAAATAAATATACACATATAAACAAAAAACCGCAAGAATATATTTTTATTAAATTTCATACCATTATAAAAGTAAAGTATTTCATAATTTTTATTAGAAAAGTCTTCCCAAAATACTAATGCAATTATTACACTAGCTAAAAAAGATAGATGATATTCAAATAAAGAATCAAATCCAATTAACATCATACCATTTTTTGTAACATTTAAGTAGTTTGATGGTAAAGGACTTATTATAGATTTTATAAAAAACAAAATTAATATAATCACCGATAATTTCATTTTTTTACCTTTATAATCAAATAAAGAAAATAAATTTAAAAATACACTCTTATTTTTGATGATAAATATATGCATTTTCTAATGTAACACCTCCTTTAGACAAAGATTCTAAAGAATCATATGCATCTGCTATAAATTTCACTTTAATATAATCATTTTCAATTCGTCTTTCTTCTATAATTTTATACATATATTGGAATTTATTTAATTCACTTAAAGTTAATCTTTTTTCAAATATATGTCTAGATGCTATTTTAATGGCGTTATCTGGAGTTCCATCAAAAATAATTTCTCCTTTCTTTAGTATAATCAACTTACTACAATATAATTCAACATCCTCAATTATGTGAGTAGATATAATAATTATTTTATTATTTCCCAATTCTTGAAGATATCGCCTAAATTCTAATCGCTGCTCTGGATCAAGTTCTGCAGTTGGTTCATCTACTATAATTAATTTTGGATCTCCAATTATAGCTTGTGCAATTCCAAGTCTCTTTTTATATCCCCCAGAATATTTTCCTACAGGCTTTTTTATCATTTCATTTAAATTAAATCTATATACAATATCATCTATGTAAGATTTTTTATCATTAACATTAAGATTCTTTACATCATAGACATACGATAAAAAATCATATCCTGTAACCTGTTTAAAAACATCAAAATTTTGTGGCAAATATCCAACATTATCAACAATATATTTACGATTTTTTAATAATTCTATATCATTAAGTAGTACTTGTCCATGAGAAACCTTCTTTAACCCTGACAATATATTCATTAATGTAGTCTTTCCAGCACCATTATTTCCCAATAAAGCAATTACACCATTACCACAATTAAAATTTATATTACTTAAAATATTAGATTGGCCGTAAGAAAATTTAATATCTTTCACTAATAAGTTATTATACATAGTAATCCTCCTAAAAAGTATCATTAAATAATATTGTATCCTCAAAAATTTGAAATTTATAATTAAGATTAACATTCATATTTTCATTCCAAATACATACAATTAACTTTTTAAATTTTCTATTTCTTATTTTTTCTATATCTTCAATCGAAAAATATTGATTATTATTCTCTATATCAGCAACAAATGAATCAAAAATCAAATCAAAATTCTCATCAGAGTATCCCTTTGGAAGAATGTATTCAATATTATCTTTTTTTATCAATTTATAATTCCCTGAAAAAATATTTACACCTTTAGATTTCCCTTTAAATAAATAATAAAAATATTTTTTTTGACTTTTTTTTATAATGTCCAAATTTGAAAATAATTTAGAAGAACTACAAACACCAACTTCAAATTCAACTTCTTCATCATCTTGAATCGATGGATACCAATAAAATGCCTTGCATGGCAAATTATTTGATGTATAACTTGTATAAAATATATTATGATTCATTTCATCTAGAACAAAAATATTTCCTTCATATTTTATTGTTATATCTATTTTATTAGGTATATTCTCAGGTAATTTAATATACAAAATATCTTTTTCATGTAAAAATAAAGCATGTTTAGAACCTATCTGTACAGAAGAAATCTTAAAACTATCATCTAGTAAAAACTTAATCTCCTTATCAGTTTCTTTAATATTTAATTCAATCTTACATGTATTTTTAAGTTTATTTTTTAAACTTAAATTCATTTTATAATTTTCAACATCATAAGTTACATTATCAACTTTATTTAAATTCATATCTACTTTTTTGAAACTATGATTACCACTATGTAAAATTACCCCTTGAAAAAGAATAAAAAATATTGTAATTACAATCAACATCTTATTATTTTTATTAAATTTGTAATAAATTATACAAAGCATAAATACTATACATACTAATATAAATAATTTGTCTAATATATAAAACTTATTAATAATAATGTCTGATATATTATTAGATGCAACACCTACCGAATCTGAAAAAATATTAATAAATTTTGAAAATACATTATTTTTGGTATTTGATATACTGTAACCTGTTATTGGAATATATATACCAATACTCAAAAATATAATAATTTTGTTATCAAATAAAATGCTTAACATAATAGTTAATACAGCTACAAATAAGTTTGATAAAATCCATAAAATTATTAAGTTAAATAATCCCTTTAAATTAAAAATAGAGCACATATATTTACTTTTTAGAGTTAAAATAATACTAGTAGGTATCAAACATGTTAAAATTGATATTTTAATTGTAGTTATCAATATACTTAAGTATTTTCTAAATATATTTATTTCAATATATTCTAAAATTTCATACTTATTTAAAAGTAAATATGAAATATACATTATTGTAAATAAATGCGAGGCAATTAATGCATAACTAATATTATCAATATACGCATTTATAGAAAATTTCAAAGAAAAACTTTGAAATATACTTAAAAAAAATATAATACATATAGTTATAACAAATAAAGGTGTTTTTTTTATAGTTTTAACATAAAATTTATAAGACTTATTTTTCAAAAACTCCAACTCCTTGTCTTAAATAATGGTTTGCATCAATATTGATGCAAACCATTATTTGTTTTAGTGAGTTATTCCTGCTCTACCTTTAGTGCTACTATTATTACCTTGAAAAAGTATATAATAAGATTGAGGTTGTCCATTTTTACTGTACGCACTCGCATTAAATGATTGACTAGGTGATGTTCCACCTCCAGCAGTATATTTAATTTTAGCAACGGTAGCATCTGGTGCACAACTATTTACCTTTTTTGCACTAATAGTCGCACTACCTATCGAAGTATTTCCCCATAAATAATGAGTACCATTTCCTAGTATAGTATAAGCACTTTTAGCATTTGTACCTGTATAATTTCCTGCAACTATATAACCTGCAAAGGCAGTCGAACTAATAAGTGTGCAACAAGCTAAAGCTAATGCTCCTAATTTAATCTTTACTTTTCTTTTAATCATATCAAATCCCCCTTTTATTACTTTTAAAGTAATTTATGTTATTATTATACACAAAGATTATTGTTTTGTAAACATTTTCCTCTAATTTTAGTCATTTTCTCTACAAATCTTTTAATTTTACTTCTAACACAACTTTTTTAGTTTAACTATACTATTTTAAATTTATACTTATATAAACATTAATTTATAGTAAATCCTCCTGTAGCTTTTTTTAGTTTTACTTCTACTACAATTTTATTGGTTCCTTTTTCAATAGGCACTTTTTTGTATCCTTTACTGTTTATAGTTTCAAGTTTATTTCCATTATCATCACTTATAATTACTGTACCATTTCCCTTTTGTAAATTTAAATTGCAATCTATATATTCTGTATTAGAATCAATTTCTATAGTTTTCTTTTTCTTTTTACTACAATTTTCAAATGAAATATAATACTTAAATCCATATCCATCTTTTTCTACTATTTTATTTTCAATTTTAGCTTCACTATTAAATAAACTCTCGCCATTTATAGTACTTTTCATTGATTTCATTTGAATTATAAATATACTAGCAAAAAATAAACTAACAATTATTATTATTGTTAAAATAGCAATTAGTATTTTATTGTTCTTTTTAAATGTTATAGCTTCAAAATTTTTATAATCAATCATAGTTCCACAATATTTACAGTACATACTATCTTCTTCAAGTAATTTACTGCATTTTTCACATCTATACCTGTTTTCTTTTCCTCTTACAATTAAATAAACTAAAAGTCCTAAAAAATTAGGAACAACTATTGTTACTAAACACCATAAAAGTCCATTCATATCTCTACTACGTGCATCTTTATATACCCAAACTCCCATAAGTATATTAATGACAAACATAGTTACTATAGGAATATATGGTATACACATCAAAAAATTAAAATCCATATTATTTAACCCCCTCTTTTTTATAAAATGCAAATATAATTAAAGGCAAAGTCGTCATACAAATAATTCCATTTAAGTTTCCAAGCCATTTAATCATACCTATTAAATCTAAATTTAAACCTATTGATGAATTAGTTATAAATACCAACAATCTAATTGTTCCAATAATAACACTTGCAATTGTTGCTAAAATTATCACTATATTATTTTCCTTTTTATAATTAGTCTCTTTTATATTTTTCAAAACAATTTCCTTAGTTTTTTTTACTAATTCTTCTGGTGCTTCATACATACTTCATTTCCCCCTCTAACATTTCTTTTAATAACTTTTTAGCCATATTAAGTCTATACTTCACAGTTCCTAATGGTATTTTTAGAATTTCTGAAATTTGCTCATAAGAAAAATCTTTATAATAAAATAGGATTATAGGTATCCTATAAATTTCCTTTAAATTAGCTATTCCATTTTGAATTATAGTTTCATCAAATTTTCTAATAACATCGTTGATTGTTTCATCTTCATCAAAACATATATTATTTATAACACTCTCTTTTTCATTATTTGAAAAATAATCTCTTATAATATTTAACCATCTTTTTTCCTTACCATAGTTATTTTTATAAGTGTTTATACAAATAGTATAAATATAATTTCTAATGTTTCTATCATTATTTACTTTATCTAAATTTTTAGCTACCTTAAGCCATGTATCTTGAAATAAATCTTCCGACTTATAAACATCATTAGTAAGTCTCATACATAAGTCATATACCATATCTTTGTAGTCATCAATAAGGTTCTCCATAAACTCCCTTTTGTTCAAAATTTCATCCCCCCTTTCCTCAATTAATTCCCTCTTCATATATACTATACATTTTACACATCTATTTGTTTGAACTTTTCGCCATTATTTTCTATAAATTTATTTTTTCACATATTGACAAACATATTACTATCCATACTTATATCACGATTTTTTTAAATTTAAATTTATATATAAAATAAAAACCTTAAAATAAGTTTTTTCTTATCTTAAGGTTTTTTATTTTATAGTATTTCTTCTATTATTCCACCACCAACTACATAGTTTCCTTTATAGAACACTACTGATTGGCCTTTAGTAATAGCTCTTTGATTTTCTTCAAATACTAATTTTATTTTATTTTCTCCAACTTGAGTTAATTTTGCCTTTGCTGGTCTCGCTGAATATCTGACTTTAGCTGTAACTTCTATTTCACCTTCAACTTTATCAAAAGGTATCAAATTAACATCCTTTGCAATTAAAGTATTTTTAAATATATCTTCTTCATTACCAAGCACTACTTGATTTTTATCTGGAATTATATCTGTTACAAACATTGGTTTTCCAAGTGCTATACCAAGACCTTTTCTTTGTCCAATTGTGTAATACACAATACCTTTATGTTTACCTAAAACATTTCCATCTTTATCAACAAAATTTCCTGGTTTTACTTTTCTACCACTTTTCTTTTCAAGAAATTTACCATGATTATTATCTGGTATAAAACATATTTCTTGTGAATCTTTCTTTCTAAATACTTCTAATCCAATTTTCTCTGCAATTTCTCTTATCTCTGGCTTAGAATATTTTCCACAAGGCATTAATACATGTTTTAACTGTTCTTGAGTTAAATTGTATAATGCATATGTTTGATCTTTCTTATCATCTTCTGATTTTCTAAGTAAATACCTTCCATCTATCTCTTCTACTGTAGCATAATGTCCTGTAGCAACATAATCAGCTCCAATAGCTATAGCTTTCCTTAAAAGCTCTTCAAATTTTATATGTTTATTACACATAATACATGGATTAGGTGTTCTACCATTAAAATACTCGTCAATAAAATTATCTATTACATAGTTTTGAAATGGAGCTTTAAAATTCATAACATAAAATGGTATGTCTAATTTATCTGCTACTCTTCTTGCATCTAATACTGCTGAAAGCGAACAACATCCACCTTCATTTTCTGCATACTCTGGATCATCTGGAGATAATTTCATCATAATTCCTATAACATCATATCCTTGTTCTTTTAAAAGATATGCTGCAACAGAACTATCTACTCCTCCGCTCATTCCAATAACAACTTTTTTCTTCATTATTTTATCACCTATTCTCCGTGAACAACATCATGTAATGCATCATGATCAGTTTCTTTAAAATCCCATGGTTCTAAACCTTGTTTTTCTCTATAATCATTTATAGCTTTATGAATTGCTTCTTCTGCTAATACTGAGCAATGCATTTTTATTGGTGGAAGTCCATCTAATGCTTCTGCAACAGCTTTATTTGTTAAAGTCCAAGCTTCTTCTACAGATTTTCCTTTTATAAGTTCTGTAGCCATACTTGAAGATGCTATAGCTGATCCACATCCAAAAGTTTTGAACTTAGCATCTGTAACTACATCATTTTCTACTTTTAGGTAAACTCTCATTATGTCTCCACATTTTGCGTTTCCTACTTCACCTATTCCACTTGCATTTTCTATTTCTCCAACGTTTCTTGGGTTTGTAAAATGGTCCATTACTTTTTCACTGTATATCATTATTTTCCATCTCCTTTTATAAATTCATCATATAATGGTGACATATCTCTTAATCTTTGTATTATTGTTGGTACTTTTTCAAGAACATAATCTATATCTTCTTCTGTAGTTCCGTCTCCAATTGTTAATCTTAGTGATCCATGAGCTATTTCATGTGGAAGTCCTATTGCTAATAATACATGTGATGGATCTAGTGAACCTGATGTACAAGCACTACCACTTGATGCACATATTCCCATAGCATCTAACATTAGAAGTATTGATTCTCCTTCAATAAATTTAAAACAAACATTTACGTTTCCAGGAAGTCTCTTATCTCCTGTAGGTCCATTTAATCTTGTATGTGGTATTTCTAGTAATCCTTTTATTAATTTTTCTCTTAATGGTAATATTCTACTTTGATGCTTTTCTATATCCTCTGTAGCAAGTTCTATAGCTTTTCCCATTCCAACTATTCCAGCTACATTTTCTGTACCTGCACGTCTTGCTTTTTCTTGTCCTCCACCATGAACTAAATTATGAATTCTTATTCCTTTTCTTATATATAATGCACCTACACCTTTAGGTCCATAAAATTTATGTGATGCTAAAGATAATAAATCAATGTTCATATCTTTTACGTCTACTTTTACATTTCCTACTGCTTGAACTGCATCTGTATGGAAAAATACATTTTTTTCTTTACAAATTGCACCAATTTCTTTTATTGGTTGAATTGAACCAATCTCATTATTTCCAAACATTATTGTAACTAATATTGTCTTATCTGTTATTGCATTTTTTAAGTCTTCTAAGCTTATTATGCCTTCTTCATTAACGTCTAAATATGTAATTTCAAAGCCATGATATTTTTCTAAATACTCACAAGTATGTAATACTGCATGATGTTCTATTTTTGTTGTTATAATATGATTACCTTTATTCTTATGAGCAAATGCTATTCCTTTTATTGCCCAGTTATCAGCTTCTGATCCACCACCTGTAAAATAAATTTCACTTCTATCTGCATTAAGGGCTTTAGCTACTCTGTCACGAGACATATCTATAGCTTTTTTAGTTTCTCTTGAAATTGAGTAAATTGAAGAAGGATTTCCAAAATATTGATTAAAATATGGAATCATCTCTTCTAGAACCTCTGGTTTTGTGTATGTTGTTGCCGCATAGTCCATATAAACAGTTTTTTTATTCATTTTGAATTGTCACTCCTTTGATTTTTGAAATACTTTTGTAATCTTCTACTATATCCTTAAGAGTTATAGACGTTGTAACACTATCTATACTATCTTTAATTTTTTTCCAAACCATTCTTGTTGCACAACAATCAATATTATTACAACAATCACTGTCTAAACAAGTTGATATTTCTATTGGTCCTTCTAAAACTTCTAATACATCATATATTGTAATTTCTTCTGGAGCCTTTCCTAAAACATATCCGCCAGTTGCACCCCTTATACTTTTTATAAGCTTAGCTTTTCTTAAACTAGAAAATAATTGTTCTAGATAATATTCAGATATATTTTGTCTTTCTGATATATTTTTTATAGATATTGGATTTCCTCCATAATTGATAGCTAAGTCTACCATGGCTTTTACACCATATCTTCCTTTTGTAGATAACTTCATTTTTATCACTCCTTAATGTTGAGTGTTTTACTATACTTTGATAATAGCAAATCAGAGTATTCTTGTCAACTATAAATTTTCTTTTATTTATCAAGACTTTAAATGGCTATTTGAAGCTATTTGACTTATAAAACTTTGAAAGTAAAATCTATATTTTTTCCAAATTTAATTGTAAAAATAATTGTTTTTTATGCTTAAATTTCATATATTATTTTTTATTATTACTAAATAAAATCAATAATCTTTTTAATTTATAAATTTATATATTTTTTCTGTTTTATGTAATATACCTTTATATTTTGCCAATAAATCACCTATATTGTGGTTTTTTTTCAAATTATATTGTACCATTTATATTTTTTTTTAATATTATATTTATATAGGGAGATAACCCTCTACATTGAGGAAACCTATATACTTTAAAGAACTTATTATGAATTTTCAAGTTCCTCTTCTATCTAATAAGTCATGAAATAACTTGAAAATCTTTTAAAATAAATAATAAATTCAAAATCAAATATATACAGTAAATAAGATAATTTTAAGTTTTATCTTGTTTCCCTATAATCCTATCTTATTTTAGTTAGGGGGTATAAAATGAATAATAACTATAATCCTTATAGAGATTTAGTAGTTGGAGTTAATGCTAAAGTACCTCTAATAACTGGATATTTAAAGAACTATATAAATTTTGATAATGCAGCAACTACACCACCGCTTCATAAAGTTCTTAATGATATAAATAACTTTTCATCATATTATTCTTCAATCCACCGTGGTGATGGATATAAATCTCAATTATCCACAAAGATATATGATGATAGCAGAGATACTATAAAAAGTTTTTTAAACTGTGATGATGATAGAATGGATGTAATTTTTGTAAAAAATTGTACAGAAGCAATTAACAAATTAGCTAATATTTTAAAAGATTATGAACCTGAAAAAGATGTTATACTATCTACCTTCATGGAACATCATTCTAATGATTTACCTTGGCGAAAATTGTATTCTGTATATTATGTTAATGTAGATGATAATGGCAATTTAGATATAAATGATTTGGAATCTAAACTTATTAAATATAATAATAGAGTTAAGCTTGTTACAGTTACTGGCGCTTCAAATGTTACTGGGCATAAAACACCTATAAATTCAATTGCTAAATTGGTTCACAATTATAATGCTAAAATATTAGTTGATGGAGCTCAACTAATTCCACATTCACCAGTGAATTTGATGCCTTATGATAGTTTAGAGCATATAGATTTTGCAGCATTTTCTGGTCATAAATTCTATGCACCATTTGGAAGTGGTGCATTAATAGGACCTAAGGATATCTTATCTTGTTGTTCTCCTGATTACGTAGGTGGCGGTACTATTGATTTTGTTACACATGATTTTGTAATTTGGGCCGATTCACCCGATAAATACGAAGCAGGAACACCGAATGTTTTAGGTTCAATCGCTATTGTATCAGCTATTGAAACATTATCTGATTGTGGTATGAAAAATATCGAAAACTATGAAAGGTATTTAACTAAATATGCAACACTAAATATGCTTAAAATTCCAAATGTAATTCTTTATGGTGATTATTTAAATTTTAATAATAAAGTAAGTATAATACCTTTTAATATTAATGGTCTTCATCATAAACTTGTATCCAAAGTCCTCTCTTTAGAATTTGGTATAGGTGTCAGAAGTGGTTGTTTTTGTGCACAACCTTATATGCAAAAACTTTTAAATATTTCTCAAAGTGAAATTATGAAAAATTTAACATTACCAAAGGAAAAATATCCAGGAACCTTAAGAATTAGTTTTGGTATGTACAATACTATATCTGAAATAAATGAATTAATCTTTGCACTTAATAAAATAGCAACTAATAGAAAATACTATCTAGATAAATATTCCGAAATAGATTCCTCTATTTTATTTGATTAATAAATAACTTTACTATTAAATATAAATTTATATATGTAAAAAATTTTAAAGCTTTCTATAAATTAATAGAAAGCTTTTTTAATTTCACAATATATACTAAATTTTTTATTGCATAATGTTTTTTATTTGATTTCTGCCATTTTTTTTATAATGAAATTTTCGCAATATTAATTTATAATATTATTTAGTGAAAATTCAAGCTTATTTAGATATACTTTTGTAACTTTTATTAATAAATTTATAATATAATATTAATTACATACATTGTAAGTTTTATATATTTAAAACATTAATTTAAATTACTATTTTTATTGATGAATTACACTTAGCAATGAATGTGAAATTATTTTTTATTTAAAAATATATTAAATTTTAAAAATGAATAATTTATATTACAAATTTGGAATCATATAATTAAAATTAATTTTAAAAGAGGTATCAATAATGAATATAATGGCACATTTATCTTTGGCATCAAAATTTAGACCTATATTGGAAGAAAAATTAGATATAAAGATAAAACCTTTAAGTTTTTTATACGGCAATATTAGACCTGATATAAAGAAAACAAAAATAATGAAATATCATGTAAATCACTACTGCTTAGAGCATATAAATAGATTAACTAATAATATATATTCTGATATAGAAAATGATAATCTTACTTATAATAAATTTGTAATTGAACTTGGTTCTATATTTCATTTCATATGTGATTATTTCTGTTTACCTCATAACGAATATTATAAAGGAAGCAGGTCTCAACATCATATTTATGAACAAAATGAAGTTTTTTATATTAAAAAAAATGCAGATAAAATTTTAGAAAATTTACTAAATTTTCAGTATGATTTTACTTCTTCAGAAGATGTTTTAAGCGCTATTAAAAGTTTGCATGATGATTATGCAAGTGATACATCTTTAGATAATGATTTTGAAAAGGATGTTGTATATTCCTCTAAAGCTTGTCTTCTAGTTGGTGAATGTATTTTAAAAGCATACTCTAAGAAATGTAACAGTCGTCATATAATATTTAAAAATGCTTAAACTTATAAATATAAAAGATGAATGATAATTATCATTCATCTTTTATATTGTCATACTTTTTATAATACTTTGTAATATAATTAGATGTCATAGATTGCAATAAACATGAATATTTTATGTTAAATTCAATTATATCACCTATTTTATATTCCTTATCACTTTCTGTAATATCTAATATTAAATGGTCACTACTTGCACCTAATAACCTTATCTTCTCATCTTCAAGAATTAAGCCATCTATATTAATATCTTGTCTTCCAATTGCAACTATGGCTCTTTTCATAACACCTAGATCTTTAAACGTAGGCACTTCACCAAATGCATTTAATCCAATTTTCCCCTTTGGAACTGATGGTTTATTTTTTATTTCAACAATTTCAGCTTTTAACTTAAATGCTGTTTGAGATGTTCCATCTATAACATTTCCAAAAGCTGTTTCATTACCTAAAAGTATTCCTTCTCCTATTCTTAGTTGAGTTATACCCTTTGGTATTTCACCATTTATAACCATATATAAACTACTGGAGTTTCCACCTGACACTATTGGTATTTGAATATTAAATACATTTTCAACACGCTCTTTAAGTTTTATAAGCTTCCCTAAATTATCTTTATCTGGTATTACTCCACCATAACAAGTTAAATTTGTTCCAAGTCCTACTAATTCTATATTAGGCAGTTTCAACACTTCTTTTACTACATCTAAAAGATCAAGTTCCAAAATACCTTCTCTTAAATCTCCTAAATCAATCATAAGTATTATCTTATGAATTTTTTTAGCTTTCTTTGCTACTTTAGATAATTTTTTTATAACTTCCAATTCTGAGTTTAAACTTATATCTGAATACTTTATTACATTATTAACATCACTTTCCATTGGTATTCTTACTAAATATTTTGTACAATTAAAATTTTGTGCTGGCTTAAGATTTTGTATTCTAGAATCACCTACACTTTTTATACCAGAATCTATAATTGCTTTTATTATTGGCTTTTCAGCACAAAATCCTTTAGTTATAGCTACAACTTCTATATTTTTATCATCACAAAGTTTCTTTATAATACTACAATTATTTTTTATCTTTGCTAAATCTATTTCTATGCAAGGATATATTCTTTTCATATTTCCAAACTCCTATTTAAAAGCTTAATCGCTAAAGTTTTATCTTCTTTAGATAATACTCCAGCAAGAGCCATTATATATAAATTATCTAATAATACTTTTGCATCATCTTTAGGGTACATAGTTAAATCACTACCAATATACTTAATTTTTTCTAAAATTGTCTTTCCATTAGGTAATTTAGTGAGTGCACCACCTGTGCCTACTATATATTTTACCTTTGATAAATCTTTTCCATATGCCAAAAAATTTTTTCCACTTCCATAGGAGCGTTTAATTACACCTACATGTCTTTTAAAGGCAATATTAACGGCTTTGTCTCTTAATACTTCACTCCATTTTTTTTCTATCTCATTACTAGGTATAGGCTTTATATATTTTAATATTTCTTCTCTACTCATACCATTTAATTCTTCATTGCTCATTAATTCTAATATATTTAAACTATTTATATAAACGCCTAAGTCACCTTCTACTGTTCTCTTTGCTTTAGGTTCTGGAATAACTAACATATCTAATATTTCTGAGGATCCTTCTGTTACTGAATGTACATCTGTCGTCGCTCCCCCTACATCAATAACCACTACATCACCTATTTCTTCATATAAAAGTTTAGTAGCTTCCATAACTGCACCTGGAGTTGTCATAATTGTTCCATCTACCATTTCCTTTATTTTTTCCATGCCTGGTGCTTTAACAATATTATTTTCAAATGCTTTTTGTATTACTTTTCTCGCAGGCTCTACATTAATTTCATCAACCCTTGGATAAACATTTTCTATAATATATAATTCTTGTCCCTTAAAAATTTCCTTTACTTCATCTATATTTGCAACATTCCCACAATAAACTATAGGTATTTTTAAACCTTCTTTGCTTATAACTTCTGAATTATATAAAGCTGTATCTCTTTCACCATAATCTGTTCCACCAGCAATCATAATTAAATTTGGATTTATCTCTTTTATTCTTTTTAAATCACCTTTTCTTAATTTTCCTGCTGTCACCATTTTTATTATTCCACCTGCACCTAATGCTGCTTCTCTTCCTGCTTTTACAGTCATATCTTCTACTAAGCCATGAACTGTTATTTTAAGCCCTCCAGCAGCACTACTAGTAGCTAACATTTTTTTATACGTTAGCTTACTTCCTATATTTTCTTCAATTTCTCTAATAGCATTTTTTAATCCTATTGTAACATCTCCATCTAGCACTGTTGTAAAAGCTTTTCCTTGCCCTACTATTTCTGCACCATTTTTAAAATCTAATGCCGTTACTAATGTAGTAGTACTTCCTATCTCTGCAACCAAATAATCTACATTCATCATTTTTCACCTCCCTATAAAAAATTTCAAATTTAAAGTTATTTTCTTCTCATTAATGTTTCTATTATGAATGATGCTACATTATTTCCATGAGTACCTCTTCCAAATCCAGCATCCATTCCATGTGCTTTAGCTATTTCATCAGTAACTTGTGTACCACCTGAAACTAATATAAACTTATCTCTTACGCCTTTTTCAACACATAAATCATGAATTTTTTGCATGTTCTTTGTATGAACATCATTATGAGTTATTATTGTACTAGCTACTATTGCATCTGCTTTCGTTTCTATTGCAGCATCAATTAATTTTTCTACTGGACAAGATGTTCCAAGATAAACACATTCTATTCCATATTTCTCCATACCGCCATGTTTTATATCTATTATTTCTCTTAAACCAACAGAATGTTCATCTTCACCTACTGTTGCTGCAACTATCTTAACTGGGTTTTCCTTAACATATTCTCTCATAATATCGTCACTTAAAAGTTCTTTTTTCTCTGGAACTTTTAGCTCATTCTTTTTAATCTTAAAGTTTACCCTTCCTTTTATTTCAACTAAAGTTCCCTCAGCATCTTGCATTATTTGCTTATGAATAACTTCAACATCACTTAAATTCATATTTTTGCCCATTTCTAATGCAGCTGCTTCAGCTATACGTTCTTCTTCTGGTATAAATAATGTTACAGATACATATCCATCATTTTTCCATTCTACTTCTGGAACTATAGTTCCATCATCTTTAACTCTCTCCATTCTTTTATATACATTATCTTCATCATCTAATTCATCTATATATTGAATTTTTTCATGTTTACAAAGTGTGCATCCATTTATAGCATCACAAGGGTTTTCATATTCTTTTGGAATATTATTGTATCCAAAATGTGCACATACTGGAGCAAAATAATCTTCATCTCTTTCCACTATTGTATCTACACCAATTCCTCCTTGAATTTTTCTTGCAATTCCATCTCCATTTCTTGCTGGATATTCTCCTGAATCTACAAAAAAGCCTTTTTCAACAGCCTCAAAATATCCACCATTCTCTAAAATTTCTTCTAAGAAAAGAACCGCTCTTTCTTTTAATTCTCTGGATTTATATCTTAAATATCCATCCTTTTTAAGTTCAACCATTTCCATTAAGCCATCCATACCTATAAGTGCTTGTTTAGCAGTATTTACAGCATGAATATTATTATAATGCCAAGGCACATTTCTTCCCTCATCTGGTGTTATTGTACTTTGAATATCCACAGATGTAAGCTTTGATAATAATAAATTTAATGCATGAGTAACAGTTGCTTCTCTTGTACATGAATCCATATACTTAGTATTCATTTGAGCTCTCATTTTATAGTTTCTAAATAACTCTCTAAGTGCTACAGCATATGGTAAATCATATTTTAAGCATGGAGCTGGAGGTGCTGTTGGAGGAACTGTAGAAAGTGCTATATTTTCACTTTTTATACCTATCATTTCAGAAAATTTTGAATTTATAGCATGTTGCACCATTAATTCAGGCATTACATTATATCCTTTCATAGCTGTTGCATTTGCATTATGTGCTCCATCAATTTGCAATATTCCAGCCCATGCCATAAGTTTTTTAGCTACAGCTGCATCCACAAATGAACGCACCATATTTATATTTCTATATAAAACATTATATTGAGGATCTTGATGTGCCCCATTTACACCTTCTTCAGCAAACATTACTGCTATATCAGGACCTGCAACTCCAGATACATATGAGTGGAAATTTATTGGTCTTCCAACTTCTTCTTCTATAAAATCTAACGCTTTTCTTGTTGCTCTAACCTCTTTCCTTGTTATAGGAACTCCACCTATTCCTTCTGGTGTACCTTCAATCAATCCATCATAGTGACTTTGACCTGCTGTCCTTATAACCATAATATGGTCTGCACCATGCCAAGCTGCCATTCTCATTCTTCTTATATCATCTTCAAATCTACCTGATGCTATTTCTGATGTTATTACTGGTATCGGTTGTGGATCTATACTATTAAAACTTCTGGAGGATGGTAGACTTCTACTATTGTTTAATGGCATTGAAATTTCATCATATTTAAATTCACCTACTGGCATTTCATACTTTTCTCTCCAATGCCAACCTCTTCTTTTAGGTGTGTATTTATCTAAATCTTTTAATATTTCTTCTACATTTATTTTTTCATTTCTTTCTAACAATTTTTATCCCCCCTAAAAATTTCTATTACTTCATTCCATCCAGTTCCTTCACTTAAAATTTTTCCAGCCTCTAAATAATCTATATTATTTTTCTTTGCATATTTCACAACAACATTTCCCATACCTTTAGATAACAAATTTAATTTAGCTCCTTCATTGGTTATTTTAGAAGCCTCTAAACTTGAAAATCCCATTCTCAAAAGTACTGAACGTTCTATTGATGGAGATGTGTTTTTATAAGCTAAATCTATAAGCGGACTTACTATTTCCTCTGTTAACTCCCAAAATCTATTATATAATTCTTCATCACTTAAATTACTTAAATGTTTTCTTCTTACCTCAAAATCATCTTCTCTTTTCAATGCCATTTCCCCCTTTTTTATTAATAAATAATTCAATATAGCTGTATTAAATCACTTTATATCTATTATCTTTTAATGATATACAAATAAGAAAATAAAAATTTATTCTATATTTATTTCTTTTTTTGAAAGAATTTCTTTTACCTTTTCTTCAGACAATTTAGTTTCTATTGCTAAATATTCTAAATCCACTTTAGAAATATACTTGTCTTTTAGTAACTTAATATTATTTTTTATAAGTGATTCCCTATAATGATTCAAATCCTTATCCTTTACAGATAATCTAGATGGATGATCAGGAAGTATAATATTCTTTCCTGCCACTTCTTCACATGGATCTCCTATTAAAATATCAATGCCGTTATCTTTTGCAAATGTTAATTGTGGCAATATATGCTTGCCAGCTCCTGTATATTCTGTTTCTTGTACTACTATAATTTCATCATTCTCCATCTCTTGAGCTATTGCAAATGCTGCTGCTAAAGATGTGTTCCCTGCTGGACCTCTTTCAAGACCTTCTATCTTAGATAATAGTTCTGTCATATAAAATACTTCTCCTTGAGATACTGTTACATATCTATCTAAATATCTTAATGGTCTTGCAGCACTTCTTGGAACATCACTTCTATCAGGCCACACCATAAATGGTATTCCAAAACCAGTATGTCCTGTTGTAAAAGATTTTCTATTAAACGCATTATCACTTGCCATATGAAGACCTTCTAAATTTACAGAAGCACCTATCATTTGTGTTTCTTTTGCTCCAGCTTTTATAAGTCCTCTTGCTGTTCCTGTTACATTCCCACCACCAGCATGAGTTGCTATTACAGCAGATGGATAGCATCCAAACTTACTCTTACATTCATTTGCAATTTCATATCCTAAGGTTTCTATTCCCCTTACACCATAAGAAGAATATAATGAAGCATTATAGAAACCTGTTTTATCAAGAACATCTAAAAAAGTATAAAAAAGTTCTGGGCCTACAGTAAGTTGCAATACTTCTGCTCCTAAGCAATCACATTTTCTTCCTTTTTCAATAATTTCAGGTTGTCCTATCTTTTTTGAATCATAACATTCTTGAACTATTATACAATCAAGACCTCTCATTGCTGCTTGTGATGCTACAGCTGCCCCATAATTTCCTGATGTAGCTGAAGCAACACCTTTGTAGCCTCTGAGTTTAGCATCATATACAGATATAGCTGCTCTTCTATCTTTAAAACTTCCTGATGGATTTGAACTTTCATCTTTTATAAATATTCTTGCTGCTTTACCAGTTTTAGATACCTTTCTAGCTAAATTAGTAATGTTTCTAAGTTCTAATAATGGTGTATTTCCAACACCTGTTTGTTTTTGAATTTCTATTACTTCTTCTAAAGAATATCCTATATCATTCATCATTTCCTCATAATCAAAAGCTAACTTACCTTTTTCATATTTAGAAAAATCTATTCCAACTGATTTAATCATTATTTCATTTTTTCTTTCCATTAAAGCTTCATATTTGTTCATTTTTATATCACCTCCAAATAATCTATTTATTAAATAAAATATCCTTTGCTTGTTTTCCTATATAATCTATTTCACTTACATGTGCACCAAAATTATGATCATAATTTGGTTCTATATTTTCTAGAATTCCTTTCATACGTCTTCCTATAATAGTTTCAATTTCAACTTCTTCCCCAATTTCAGAGTCATAAAGAGTATTACCTCTTGCCCACATCTTAAGTGGAGTATTTTTTGTGTCATCTGGTATACTTTGTGATCTATCTTTAACCTCTAATACAATAGATGATATTTCAACATATGTTCCCTTTTTAACCATTTTCAAATCCTCCCTAATAAATTTTATTTCAAATATCATAATTTCTTGTAATACTTAAGTTGGTCCATAAAATTATTTTCAATAGCATGTGGATTTTTCATATCTACCATTGTTTTTAAACCACTCTCACTAGCTACTACTTGTGGTATCATATTTAAAGCTAATAATGCACTTCCTTTTATACCTTGGATTCCAGATTTTATTGAAAAGTGTAAATCATTTTCGCAATATATATTTATATAATCACCTGTATCAATTGCCTCACTTTGTGGATATATTTGATTTACCATCTCTAAAACTACGATTTCTTTTCCGTTTTTATATGCTATAGCTACATGATTGCAACCTGCTACCATTCCTGGTTCAACTTCAATTCCATTTGCTGTTCTATAAGTATTGGATATTATTGGTTCTTTTGATTCAATTATCTCATCATAATCTATCCCTAATGTATCTACTATCATAGATATAGATTGTAGAAAACCTATATGCCCTACTATCTCTCCATCATCTATACCTTTTTCAAACTCTTCTAATGTTGTTCCAACTCCTTGAAACTTCATACTTTCTAATCCAAAATCAGATAAATCATTTATTCTTTCTGCTGTAATCTTCCTAATTTTATTACAAGTAGAAGACAATGTTATTATTAATGAATCTAGAATAAATCCTGGATTGACACCAGTGCCTAATATAGTAACATTATTTTCTTTTGCAAGTTCATCTATTTTAATAGATAATTCAGGCTCTACACAATATGGATAAACCATTTCTTCAGCAATAGTTATACAATTTTTCTTACTTTTTAATATATCTTTAACTACTGTAAATATTGATTTTATCTGAGATTTTGTAGATAATATCACTACATCTGCTTCTACTTTATCTATTAAGTTTTCTTTTGGATCACTGATAATTATATTAGTTTTTTCTATACTTAAAATATCACCTAAATCTTTTCCTATTTTATTTTTATCTTCATCTACTATACCTAAAATTTTTACACCTTCTTTATTTAAAGCTAACTTTGCAAGTTCAACCCCTACTGTACCTAATCCCCAAAGAAATATTCCTATTGTATCCATACATATATTCCTCCAACTACAACTATGGGAAACAATTGTTTTCCTATAATTAATTTAATAGCAATTTTCATACCAATTTTTTTATATAAATACATAGTATTTATATGTATTTTTTTGAATAAATAGTAATTATTTTTTAATTTTTGCTTAACTTCTTTTGATATTGCCTATTTTCTTGCATATAGTGAAAAAATTTTTGCTATTTAGTTTGCTCTATTTAATTAATTTCCATATTAAAAATAAAAAAATAGATAAACTGCAAAATATTTTTCAGTTTATCTATTTCAATTAATATTTTTATTGTATATTATATTTTTTTAATTTATATTGAAGATTCTGTCTTGAAATTTTTAATTTACTTGCTGTTTTAGTTATATTTCCTAGATTTCTCTTCATTTCATTTGTTATAATCTTTTCTTCTATTCCATTTAAGTAATCATTCAAAGAAATATTTTTGTTTAAAGACTTTAAATCTGTTTCAGATTTTAAAAATATATTTCTATTTTCAAAAGCATCTCTACTTAACATTTCTCCATCATCTATCATATTCATAGCTGACTCTATAACATTTTTTAACTCTCTAATGTTTCCTGGCCAATCATAAGATAAAAAATCTTCTATAATACTAGAATCTATAAACTTAACATTCTTATTTAAAACTCTATTGTAATAATCTAAAAAATAATAAGCTAAAGTTTCTATATCATTTTTCCGCTCTCTAAGTGGAGGAACATTTATTTGAATAACACTAAGCCTATAATAAAAATCTTTTCTTAATTTTCCTTCTTCTATTAATTTTTTAGGTTCTTCATTTAATGTAGCAATTATTCTTACATCTACATCTATTATTTTATTGCTACCTAATGGTCTTATATATCCATCTTGAAGAACTCTTAAAAGTTTAGATTGAAGATATGGCTCCATGGAATTTACCTCATCTAATAAAATAGTACCTCTGTTTGCTTCCTCAAAAAGACCTTTTTTATTTTCAGCACCAGTAAAACTTCCCTTTACTGTTCCAAATAACATTCCTTCTAATAATGCACTAGGTATCGCTGCGCAATTTATAGGAATAAATGGCTTTTGACTTCTTACACCACCATAATGTATGCTTTGTGCAAACAATTCTTTTCCTGTTCCTGTTTCTCCATATATTAATACTGATGAATTAGATAGGCTTGCTCTAACAGCTTTATTAATTTCATTCTTTAATATTAAACTTTCACCTATTATATCATCAAAGAGATAATGTCCTTGACTTTTTTTATCATTTTTAACTAAATTACATAGTTTCTCATTTAATGATTTTATTTGTGTCATATCTCTAGCAACTTCTATAGCTGCTATTACTTTGTCATTAACAACAACAGGAATTGTTGTATTTAAAGATGTTATTTCTCTACCATCTTTTCTAAAATAATTTTGCAGTACATCTTTATATTCTTTTCTATCTTTTAATGCATTCATAAGTGTTGAGCTGTTTTCCATTTCTTTTAAATATTCATAAACCTTTTTTCCTATTACATCTTCCCTTTTTAATCCTTCTATTTTTTCCATTGCAGTGTTGTAATATATTGTCTTTCCTTTATTATCAACTATATGAATTCCTTCATTAAGATTATTTATTAAATACTCTAAAATGTACTCACTTTTCATTAACAATCACCATTTATTTATTATACAATGGATACTTTCTACATATAGTAGCTACTTTTTCACTTACACCTTTTAAGTCACCATCTCTATTTTCAACAATCTCATTAATTAAACTAGCAATTTGTCTCATTTCTTCTTCTTTAAATCCTCTACTAGTAACAGCAGCTGTACCAATTCTTATTCCACTAGTTATAAATGGACTCTTAGTTTCAAATGGAATTGTATTTTTATTTACTGTAATCTTTACAGTATCCAAAAGTTTTTCTAATTCTTTTCCTGTCATTTCCTTATTAGTTAAATCAACTAACATAACATGATTATCTGTACCACCAGATACTATTCTAAAACCATATTTAGTAAGTTCTTCTGCTAGTACCTTTGCATTTTTAACTACTTGATCTATATAAACTTTAAAACCATCCTCCATAGCTTCTTTAAAGCATACTGCTTTTCCAGCTATACAATGCATAAGTGGTCCACCTTGTATTCCTGGGAAGATAGTTTTATCTAATGCTTTTGCAAATTCTTCTTTGCAAAGAATTGCACCACCTCTTGGTCCCCTTAATGTTTTATGTGTAGTTGTTGTTACAAAGTCTGCATATGGCACTGGTGATGGATGTGCTCCAACTGCGACTAATCCAGCTATATGTGCCATATCAACCATTAAATAAGCACCAACTTCATCTGCTATTTCTCTAAATTTCTTAAAATCTATAATTCTTGAATAAGCACTAGCACCTGCAACTATTAACTTAGGCTTATGCTCTATTGCTTTATTTCTAACTTCTTCATAATCAATTGTTTCAGTTTCTTTATCAACTCCATAAGAAACAAAATGATATAATTTTCCTGAGAAATTAACTGGACTACCATGAGTTAAGTGTCCACCATGGCTTAAATCCATTCCTAAAACTGTATCACCTGGATTTAAAACTGTTAAATATACTGCCATGTTTGCTTGTGATCCAGAATGTGGTTGAACATTAGCATGTTCCGCATTAAATAACTTTTTCATTCTTTCTCTTGCTAAATCTTCAATTTTATCCACGACAAAGCATCCCCCATAATACCTTTTGCCTGGATATCCTTCTGCGTACTTATTTGTTAAAACAGAACCTAAAGCTCTCATTACACCTTCTGATACAAAATTCTCAGAAGCAATAAGTTCAATATGTTCTTCTTGTCGCATTGTCTCCTCATTAATAAGATTCATTATTTCATTATCATGAATTTCTAATTGATTTAAGCTCATATATATAACCCCCTAGTATAAAAGTTCTTTATACCTACGATTATAAATTTATATTTACTAATAATCAATGATAAAGTGAAGAATTTTTTTTATTTTCTATAAATTCTTTCCATTTATTTTGCTAATAAATTTTAAACTATAAATACATTTTACTTATACTTCAATTTATTAAGATATTTTTATAATAACCATTTGCCACAAATAAAATTTAAATTTATAAATTTAAATTTTATTTCATTTGTTACCATTAACAATTTTAATAAAATAAATTATAATTAAAAAATAGACAATTTTCTAATTATAATTTGTAGTATTTTGTGGAAAAATGTTTATAAGACTTATTTTTTTATTATTTTAAAAATTATTGTATACATTTTTTTAATTTTCTAATATTTTAAAGAGCTATTGTATTTACTTAAATTTAATATATAATATGTATCGTTAGTAATTTTCCATAAAAGAAAGGAGTAACTATGTATACCGATAATATAATTGATATTGCTGCTGATGCAGGAAAAATAATGCTCGAAAATGGTGCAGAAACCTACAGAGTTGAACAAACTCTTTCAATGATTTGTAAAGCATATGATGTTAAAAACGTTGAGAATTTTGTTACTCCATCATTTTTAGTACTTTCAATAACTAATGACAATAAGAAAACTATTACAACTGTGAGACGTGTAACTAATAGAACTGTTAATTTAAAGAAGGTTTCACTTGTAAATAATTTATCCCGAAGTCTATACTTAAATGATCTATCTATGGATGATATAAGAAAAGAATTGCATTACATAAACACATTACCACGTTATGGTGAAAACATTACATTATTTTCTTCAGCAATTAGTGCTGGTGCATTCACTTTACTATTTGGTGGTGCTTTAAGAGATTTTGTTATCGCATTTATAATTGGATTTATAATTACATTAGTTGCTAGACTTTTTGATAAACATGAAGTTAATAGTTTTTTCAGCAATGTATGCTGTGGTGCAATTGTTTCTATGATTGCAGTTTTAGTAAATCACATTAATCCTGAATTTAATAAAGATACAATAATCATAGGTTCTATAATGCTATTAGTACCTGGTCTTGTAATTACAAACGCTATACGAGATACACTTTCTGGAGACTTACTTTCTGGAATTTCTCGTTCAATAGAGGCTATTATTATCGCTGCAAGTATAGCAATTGGTACTGCACTTGGATTTAAAATAATGGTCTTCATATTAGGAGGTGTACTATGATTTTAGCTTTCTTATATGCATTTATAAGTTCTTTAGGATTTGGTATTGTTTTTAATATCAGAGGAAAAGATTTATTTTTTGCATCTCTCGGTGGTGCAGTTTCATGGATAGTTTATAAATTTAGTTTACAAATTGGATGCTCTGATGTACTTTCATTATTTTGGGGTACTTTAGCTGTTAGTATTCTTTCTGAAATATGGGCTCGTTTATTTAAAAATCCTGTTACAGTTTATTTAATTTGTGGATTGATACCACTAGTTCCTGGTGGAGGAATGTATTATACAACTTTCGAAGCTGTAAAAGGAAATTATAATCTTGCTCTTACTAAAGGAATACAAACTTTATTTAGTGCTGGATCAATAGCAATAGGTGTAATGTTTGTTTCTACATTAAGCAAAGTTATAACAAAATCTACAATGAAAAGAAAATTGGCTAAGCTAAATAAATAAAAAAACAAGATGAGATATTCATCTTGTTTTTCTTTATTCTTAATATTCAAATTCTCTAGCATTTTCACATATAGATATTTTTAAAGACTCTTCTGAAAGTTTTTTGTATGAGCATAAAAACTCGTTTAATTCATTGTCTTGAATATTTATCAACTTACTACTTCTAAGTATAACATTCTCTTTTTCTAATATTATATCTAAATCATTTAAATCATTTTTAATCTTATAAGTAATAACAGTAGCGTTTGTTATTCTAGATTTATATTTTTCTTGAAAACTTAAATTTTTTCTAACTTCTTCATAATTCTCATTTAAATTTCCTAGTCCCATTGATTCTAAATCCACACCAAAGGTTTTCATTTGTTCGCCTAAATTTTCTGGATCAAAGCCATATCTCTCCATTAATTTTTTTTGTATATTCATCAGTTTTTCGTCTGAAATATTGTTTTTTTCCATATACTCTTTTATACTTTTAGTGAATTCACCCATGTTCAGTTTACCTTCTGACATTGAATAATATAACCCATATATATATTCTTCAAATTTGTCTATATCTTTATCACTTGCTTTACTTTTTAACTTATTGAAATCAATAATATTCTCTCCCATAATATTAATCCTCCTAGCATGTCTTATTACAAAATGCTTTAAACTAATTTTTAACAAAATATTACTTTAAAGTAGTATATGAAAAAAGGGTCACTATAAAGCAACCCTTCAATTTTCCAATTAACCCCACCATGCCGTCTCCAAGATAATATTTGAACCCGTTCTCCAACGGGCGGAACCTTCCTTTGCTCTTCTGGTACCTGAGCCGTACTCAAGTCAACAACTCCAAGCAAAGAGTTAGGTTCCTATTGTATAAATGTTGGGTCAACATAACCTCTTCCACGTACACAGCAGGAAATTTAATTTAACTTATAAACATATTATATATCAAATTCTTTTCATTTTCAAATACTAATAAGTAAAATTTAATATTTTATAATACAATTTTAATATTTTCTTTATTTTTTTGTATATATGTTACATTTATTTAAAATTAAGTAACTTATTTTTTATATTTTTAAAAATTACTCTTCTTTATTATCTATTTTATCAATATTTAATGCTAATTCTTTTAGTTGTTTATCATCTACTACATTAGGTGCTTCACTCATAGGACAATAAGCATTTTGATTTTTAGGGAATGCAATAACATCTTTAATATTTTCTGTTTCTGCTAAGAACATAATCATTCTATCAAATCCATATGCAAGTCCGCCATGTGGTGGTGGTCCAAATTTAAATCCTTCTAATAGGAATCCAAATCTCTCCCAAGCACTTTCTTTAGTGAATCCTAAAAGCGTAAACATTTTTTCTTGAAGTTTAGTATCATGAATTCTTATACTTCCTCCACCAAGTTCTTCACCATTTAAAACTATGTCATATGCTTTTGCTCTAACTTTTAAAGGATCAGTATCTAAAAGTTCTAAGTCTTCATCCATTGGACATGTGAATGGGTGGTGAATTGCTACACATCTTTTTTCCTCTTCATCATATTCAACTAATGGGAATTCTGTAATCCATACAAAGTTAAATTCTTTATTATCTTTTAATAACTCTAACTCTTTAGCAAGCTCTAATCTTAATGCACCTAGTGCTTGTAATACAACACTATCTACATCTGCAACTATTAATACTAAGTCTCCAACCTCTGCATCTGCTGCACTTAATATATTTTTCATTTCATCTTCACTAAAGAATTTAGCTATAGGTGATTTAATTTCGTCTTGCTTATATGCTATCCATGCAAGTCCTTTTGCTTTATATGTTTTTACAAACTCACCTAATTTATCTATTTTCTTTCTTCCCATATCAGATGAACCTTTAACAGTTAAAGCTCTTACTGAACCATTATTTTCTATTGCATTTTTAAATACTGCAAACTCTGAATTTCTAACTGAATCCGTAATATTTTTTATTTCCATGCCAAATCTTAAATCTGGTTTATCTGAACCATATTTCTCCATAGCTTCTCTATATGGCATTCTTTTTATAGGAAGATTAACATCTATTCCTTTAATTTCTTTGAATACTCTCTTTATTAAACCTTCATTTAATGCAATTATATCTTCCATCTCAACAAAAGACATTTCCATATCTATTTGTGTAAATTCTGGCTGTCTATTTGCTCTTAAATCTTCATCTCTGAAACATTTTACTATTTGATAGTATTTATCAAATCCTGAAACCATTAATAATTGCTTAAATATTTGTGGTGATTGTGGAAGTGCATAAAACATTCCTGGATAATTTCTACTAGGAACTAAATAATCTCTTGCACCTTCTGGTGTACTCTTAGTTAACATTGGAGTTTCAATCTCTAAGAATCCATTTTCATCTAAGTAATCTCTAACTATTTTGTTAGCTCTATTTCTTATCATGAATATATTTTGCATATCAGGTCTTCTTAAATCTAAATATCTATATTTTAATCTTACATTTTCAGCTGCATCTAAATTTTCTTTTATATATATTGGTGGAGTTTCTGACTCTGATAATATTTTTATACTTTCACCTTTTAACTCTACCATTCCTGTTGGTATATTGCTATTTGGTGATTCTCTTTTTACTATTTCACCAGTAACAGCTATACAATATTCAGACTTAGCTAAATCAGCTTTTTCAAATGCTTCCTTATTTATAGCTTCTCCAAATACAACTTGTAATATTCCTGTTCTATCTCTCAAATCTATAAAAACTAAACCACCTAAATTTCTTTTTCTTTGAACCCATCCCATTACAGTAACTTTTTCTGAAATATGACTTTCTCTAAGTTCACCACACATTATGGTTCTTTTTAGTCCATTTAATGATTCTCCCATATGTCTTTCCTCCTAATTTTGGTTGTTCTTAATTATATTTATAATTTCATCTATATCATCTAAATTTACTTCGAATTGAGTTCCATCACTCATTCTTTTCAACTTAAATACTCTATTTTGAATTTCTTCCTCACCTAAAATAGTTGTAAAAGTTGTACCTATTTTATTTGCAAACTTCATTTGAGCTTTTACACTTCTTTCCATATGATCACATTCCGCTTTTACACCTAATTTTCTTAATGAATTTATTAGTTTTACTGCTTCTAATTTTCCTGTTTCGCCCATAGAACCAACATAAATGTCCATGTAATTAGGTTTAGGTATTTCTATCCCCTTTTCTTCTAATGTTAAAAGTAATCTTTCTATACCTAGACCAAATCCTACTGCTGGAATATCTTGATTTCCAATCTCATTAATTAATCCATCGTATCTTCCACCACCACAAAGTGTAAATCCATTATCCATAACTTCAAAAATAGTTTTAGTGTAATAATCTAACCCTCTTACTACTTTAGGATCTACAATATAATTTATATTCATTACTTCAAGATATTTCTTTAAGTTTTCAAAGTGATTTTTACACTCATCACAAATATAATCTAGTATTATTGGTGCATCACTTACAATTTCTTTACAATGATCTACTTTACAATCTAATATTCTAAGTGGATTTTTTTCTAATCTACTATTACAAGTAGAGCATAGCTCATCTTTTTTAGACTCTAAAAAAGCTTTTAATGCATCATTATATTTTTTTCTACAAGTTGGACATCCTAAATTATTTATATGTAATTCTAATCCTTCTATTCCAAAGTGATTATAAACATTCATTATTATACTTATAATTTCAGCATCTACACTTGCATCTTGTGCTCCAAAAACCTCAACTCCAAATTGGTGATGTTCTCTTAATCTTCCTTTTTGCATTTTTTCATACCTAAATGCTGGAGTAAAATAAAATAATTTAGTTGGCCTTGCATCTGCATATAAACTTGCTTCTACATATGCTCTAACAGCTGGTGCTGTGCCTTCTGGTTTTAAAGTTATACTTCTTCCACCTTTGTCTTCAAAAGTATACATTTCTTTTTGAACTATATCAGTAGTTTCTCCAACACCTCTTTTAAACAAATCTGTATGCTCAAATGCTGGTGTTCTAATTTCTCTACAACCGTAACTTGCAGCAATCTCTCTCATTAAGTTTTCTATATAATGCCATTTGTAAATTTCTCCTGGCAAAATATCCTTAGTACCTTTTGGTGCTTTAAAATTCATAAAAAACCTCCTAACCACAAAACTTAAAATATGTGGATTTTAATTCTTATATCTAAATAGATAGAACTAGTTTTTAAATTTAATTATACATAGAATCTAATAAATTTATTTTTTTATCTATCATTTCATCAATTCTTTTTATATATTCCCTAACATCTTTCACATTTGCAAATCGCTCAATTCTGTTTTCATTTAAGAAAACAACTTTTGAAACTGCATCTGCTCCTAATGCTATTATAGTTTGTTTTTCTTCTATCATTTGAACATTGTATATGCCTTCTTTCCCTTCTATTGCATACCCTATATTCTCCATAGAACCAACCATGTTTTTTTGTCTATACATATAATAAGGTTTCATATCAAGTTTTTTAGACATATTTACTGTTCTTTCATACATTTTATTTAACTCATCTTGTTTTGGAATTTCGAACTTTTTATTATTTACTAAGTTTTCATGAAGTTTAGATGCCCTTTTTATAGACATTCCATGTACTGTTATACTATGTGGTTTTAACTTTTCAAGTTCACTACATGTTATCTCTATGTTATCAAACTTTTCTCCTGGAAGACCAACAATTATATCCATGTTTATATTGTCAAAGCCCAAGTCTTTTGCAATTTTAAATGTTTCTACAACAGATTTAACATCATGACTTCTTCCTATTAACTTTAAGGTTGAATCATTCATGGTCTGTGGGTTTATGCTTATTCTATGAACACCATATTCTTTCATTGACATAAGTTTTTCCCTAGTTATACTATCAGGTCTTCCACATTCAACTGTAAATTCTTTCACATTAGAGTTTTCTATAAATGATTCATACATTGATTTCATAACATCTTCAAATTGTTCATTATTTATAGATGTAGGCGTTCCCCCTCCAAAATAAACACATTCAACATTTAATTCTTTTTCTCTAACATATTTACTCATCATTTTAATTTCTTTTTTTAAACATTGTAAATAAGGTTCTACAATTGTTTTACAACTTGATATTGGGTTAGAAGTAAAAGAACAATATGCACATCTTGTTGGACAAAATGGCATACCAACATAAATACTTATAGTTTTTTCATCTTTATTAACTATATTTCTTTCCCATTTTGCAACATCTATACAAAGTTTTGCTTTTTCTTTAGATGTTAAATATCTTTCATTGAAATCCCTTATTATCTCTTTTTCTGAAATTCCTTCTTCTAATTTTTCTAAAGCTTTTTTAGATGGTCTTATGCCTACTAATGTTCCCCATGCCAATTTTTTTCCTGTTATTTTGTTCATATATTTAAAGATTGATTTTTTCACTTCTTCTTTTACTCTGCATTTTTTATCTATTTTACTAATATAACTATCTAATTCATAAGATATAATAACTTCATTGTCATTAACTTCAACACATAAAGTGTTATCATCCTTCATTTCCTCTTCTATAAATTCAATATCACTAAAAGGATAAAATAAGTTTACCATTTGAAAAACATCATATCTAAAATCTAAATTATTTAAATTTATTTTTATTACTTTATTCCTATCGTACAATTTATATCATTTCCTTTTCTATAATTCTTTTAAAAAAGGATTAGTCATTTTTTCATTTCCTATAGTTGAACGTGGTCCATGACCTGGAAATACAATACAATCGTCATTTAATGAAACTAATTTATTCTTTAATGAGTTCATTATTTCCTCATAATTACCGCCTTCTAAATCTGTTCTTCCTATAGAACCTGTAAATAATGTATCTCCTGTAAACACATTTTCATTTATTTTAAAAACTAATCCACCCTTAGTGTGTCCTGGTGTTTCTATACATTCAACCTCAAAGTTATTCAACTTTATAATATCATTTTCCTTTAAAAATAAATCAACATTTTTATTAAATGCATCTCCATAAATATATGTTCCTTTTTCCATTAAAACATAATCTTTTTCACTTATTCCTACTTTTGCATTAACTATATTTCTAAGTTCATCTACACCACCAACATGATCTACATGACCATGAGTTAAAAGAATATATTTAACATCTGCATTTATACTTTTTATAGCTTTTTCTATATCATCTACATCTCCACCAGGATCTAAAACTACAGCCTCTTTTGTATTTTCATCCATTATAATGTAACAATTTGCTCCATAAATTCCTGCAACTACTCTTTTTATAATCACTTTAATACACCACCTAACACCTAAAAATCTTTTTTACTCTCTAAAAGTAAAGTAACTGGACCATCATTTTGTATGAATACTTGCATATCTGCACCAAATTCTCCAGTTTGAACTTTTTCTTCTCCAAGTTCATTTTTAAATGCATCAATAAGATCATTATACAACTTAATTGCAGTTTCACCTTTTTGTGCCTTCATAAAATCTGGTCTTTTTCCTTTTCTACAATCACCATATAAAGTAAATTGAGATATTAAAAGAACACTTCCACCTACATCTTGAAGTGAAAAATTCATTTTCCCATTTTCATCTTCAAATACTCTCATGCCAGTAACTTTTCTAACTATATAATCTATATCTTCTTTTGTATCTTCATTGCTTATTCCTATTAGAACATTAAACCCTTCATCTATACTTCCTATTATTTTATTTTCAACTTCTACTCTAGAATTTTTTACTCTTTGAACTATCGCGCGCATATTCTCTCCCCTTATCTAATTCTTTATTCTATAAACATCCATAACACTTGTAAGTGCTCTTATTTTCTTTTGTATCTTAGACAATTGTTCTACTGTAGATATAGAAATTTTTAAATTTATAATTATTTCATTAGATTTCATTGTTTTTGCATTTATTGATGTAATCGCTATTTTATTATCATTCACTAACTGTATTACATCAGTAAGTATTCCAACTCTATCTTCTGCCTTTATTTGAATCTCACTAATATATTCCCCAAATTCTTTTTCATCTTCCCACTCTACACATATAATTCTTTCAGCACTCTTTTCTTTTAAAGCACTAAGATTTTTACAATCCTTTCTATGTACTGAAATTCCACTGCCTTTACTTATATATCCAATTATTTCATCCCCAGGAACTGGATTGCAACATCTTGCAAACCTTATTAAAAGGTTTCCTTCTCCTTTTACATTTACCTGTGATAAGTTACTATAATTTTTCTTTATTTTTACAATGCTTTTCTCTTTTATATCTTCTTTTTTAACTTCTAATCCTTCTATGGATTCTTTTAATTTATTAACTACATTTGCAGGTAGTATATCATTTACTCCTAGTTCAGCATATAAATCATCTACACTTTTCAAATTGTATCTTTTCAATATTTTTTCCATAGATGGTGCTTTTAGAAGCTGATTCAATGTAACACCTTGTCTTCTACCTTCTTTTTCTAAAAGTTCTTTACCTTTTTCTATACTCTCATCACGTTTAGATCTTTTTAACCATGATTTTATTTTACTTTTCGCTCTATTACTTTTTGCTATATTAATCCAATCCACACTTGGACCTTTTGAATTAGTAGCAGTTACTACTTCAACTATTTCTCCGGTTTTTAATGCATAATTTAATGGTACCATTTTACCATTTACCTTTGCGCCTATACACTTATGTCCAATATCAGTATGTATACTATAAGCAAAATCTATTGGTGTTGAATTATGTGGTAAATTTATAACATCACCCTTGGGAGTGAATACAAAAACCTCATCAGAAAATAAATCTATTTTGAATCCTTCCATAAATTCTTCTGCATCTGAAGTTTCTCCTTGCCACTCTAGCATTTCTCTAAGCCATGAAAGCTTAGAATCTAGTGAATCACTACCTTCTACACCTTCTTTATATTTCCAGTGTGCTGCTATTCCATACTCTGCTATTTTATGCATTTCATATGTTCTAATTTGAATTTCAACAGGTTTACCAAATTGACCTATTACAGTTGTATGTATAGATTGATACATATTTGGTTTTGGCATTGCTATATAATCTTTAAATCTTCCTGGAATTGGTTTGTATAAAGTATGTACTATTCCTAAAGTTGCATAGCAATCCCCAATATCATTAACTAATATTCTAACTGCAGTCAAATCAAAAATTTGATCAATAGTCTTATTTTTTCTTACCATTTTTCTGTAAATTGAATAAAAATGCTTGGGTCTTCCAACAATTTCAGCTTCAATACCCACTTTCCCCAAATTAGATTTTAATTTGTTTATTATATGTTCTATTTCTATTTCTCTTTCTGCTCTTTTTTGGTCTATATCGTTAACTAATTTATAGTATTCTTCTGGTTCTAAATATCTTAATGCTAAATCTTCAAGCTCCCATTTTATTTTAGATATTCCTAATCTATGGGCTAATGGAGCATAAATATCTAAAGTTTCTTTTGCTTTTTCTTTTTGTTTAGCTTCTTTCTTAAACTTTATAGTCCTCATATTATGTAATCTATCTGCAAGTTTTATAAGAATAACCCTTATATCCTTTGCCATAGCCAGAAGCATTTTTCTAACATTATCTGCTTGCTGTTCTTCTTTAGTTTTATATTTAAATTTTCCTAATTTAGAAACGCCTTGAACTAAATCTGCCACCTCAACACTAAATATATTGCATACATCTTCATATGTATATTCAGTATCTTCTATAACATCATGTAATAAACCAGCTACTATAGTAGAAGTGTCTAGTCCTAATTCAGCTAATATACATGCCACTTCTACTGGGTGAATTATATAAGGCTCTCCTGATTCTCTTTTTTGATCTTTATGAGCTTCCATTGAAAATTCAAATGCTCTTTTTACTTCTTCAATATCTATATTTGTACAATTTTTATTTATTTTCTCCAATAATTTTTCTAGCATATAGATTACACTCCTAAAACTAAAGGCTGGTTACCTTAACCAGCCACTATTTTTACTAATGATATTATTATATAATAACATTTTTATTAATGCAATTTTGTTTAAGTAAATTGTGACATTATTGTAAAACTCTATGTCAAACTATAAATTTTAAATAAAATATAATAAAATTTATATTATATACCATGGGTTTGTTTTTTAAATATTTAGCTACTATATGAACCTAGTTATATCTAATATTATTATAAGTCATACTGTACTATTGACATAACCTCATATTTATCTACTTTTTCTTTTCCCTTTAATTCTGTAAGTTCAACTACAAAATCTAAAGCTACAACTTCACCACCAAGTTTTTCAACTAATTCAGCAACTGCAGCTACTGTTCCTCCTGTTGCAAGTAAATCATCCACTATTGCTACTCTCTGACCTTTTTTTATAGCATCTTTGTGAATTTCTAAAACATCACTACCATACTCTAGACCATAACTAGTTTTAAAAGTTTCAAATGGTAATTTGCCTGGTTTTCTACAAGGTACAAATCCTGCATTTAATGCATATGCAACTGGAACTCCAAATAAAAATCCTCTTGCTTCTGGTCCAACTATAATATCTATATTTTTATCTTTTAAATGATCTACTATCGTATTTACACAAACATTTAGAGCTTCTTTATCTTGTAGTATTGTTGTTACATCTTTAAAGCTAATTCCTTCCTTTGGAAATCCGTCTATAACTCTAATTTTATCTTTTAAATTCAATTTTATTTCCCCCTTCTAATTTTGATGGAAAACTATATATCATATTTTATTATTATATACATATTAATATTTTATACAATGATATATAAGAAAAATACATATATTATTAAAATCTTATACTATATATTGCTCTCCCAGTATTATTTTTTATTTCTCAAACTGTACTTAATTTACAATTTAAATTATCCTTATTCTTATCTTTTAACTTTTTGTTCTTCTTTATTTCATTATAAAGATATTTTGATATTTGTTTAGCTCGATACTTATCATTGGTTGTAAATAGCTCTATTGCTATTTTAGCGTTATCTATTCTTCCCATTGTATTAGTTTTTTGAAATATATCCATAGTTAAATCATTATGTATAAATTTACTTATATCTTCTACATTATTATCATCAATCAATGCTCTTATACCATAATTGTTACTATGATATAATTGCTTAAATCCTTCATCTACAATATACAAATTTTCATCTACAACTGGAACTCTTTTAGATATAGTTCCAAGCATAACAAGATCTATATATTTATTTATACAAGTCATTTTATAATATGAAGATACAGTTTGCGCTAATTTATATGCTATTCCTGATGCTGAAAGCTCTTTGAATGGATAATTGCATCCAATTTGATTTGGATTTATAACTATAATATCATCAAATGGTTTAGTACATTTATGATAATCAGTAACTATAATATCTATGTTAAGTTCTCTACAAAGCGAAATTTCTCTTTGCGAGTTAACAGTTGCGCCTACGGTTATTATAAGATTTGCACCTAAATATTTTATATCATTTTGTATGTCTTTTTCAATTAAATTTCTATTTTCTCTATTCTTATTAGGTTGAAAATACTCTACATCTGCATTCAAATATTTTAATACCAAAACTAAAAGAGATATTGCTGTAATACTATCAAAATCATAGTATCCATAAACGACAATTTTTTCTCTTTCATTTATAGCTTTTATTATTCTTTTAAGAGCATTCTTCATTCCTTTTAATAATAGAGAACTATAAGTATTTTTTATGTAGTATTCATCCATAAATCTGACCCTCCACAACAATAGAAAACACATTATATTATAAGTTAAAATCTACAACTTTACAAATATTTTTATAAAAAAACAAGAGATAATGAAATTTTTATCAAAAAATCTCATTATCTCTTACATAATTTGTATATTTTTATCTTTTTCCAGTTTTCTTTTTGCCTTTTAGTATAACCCACATAGGGCTAGCTATAAATATAGATGAATATGCTCCCATTGCTATACCGATTATTAATGGTAATGAGAATTCTCTTATACTTGGCACAAATATATAAACTGCTGTAATTGTAAACAATGTAGTTAAAACAGTGTTAATTGATCTAGACATTGTTTGCTGTATACTTACATTAGCAATTTCTTTTAATTCTACTTTTCTCATTTTCTTAGAATTTTCTCTTATTCTATCGAAAACAACTATTGTATCATTTATTGAATAACCAACTATTGTAAGAATAGCAGCTATAAATGGAGTATTTACTGGTATTCCAAATATTGCATATACCACTATAGTAATAAGAACATCATGAATTAATGCAATTATTGCTGCAATACCAAAGCTTAGCTCAAATCTCATGCCTATGTATATTAACATAGCAATCATTGCTATTATTGTTGCTAGAATTGCTTTTTCTTTTAATTCTTTTCCAATAGTTCCACCAATAGTTTCTGAGTTTATTGTTTTATCATCCAATTTTAATTCTTTTTTTATATCATTTAGTAGTTTGTCATTAGTATCTTCTGTAAGTACTCCATCTTGGATAATTATTTCTATTTCACTACCATCATTTACAGTTTTTAATGCATACTTATTTTTAGCATATTTATCTACTATATTGCCAACATGTTCTTTGTTTACATCTTTTCCAACTTTAACATCTATAACAGTTCCGCCTTTAAAGTCTATACCATAATTTAGACCTTTAAACATCATAAAACCTATTCCTATTATGATTACAGTAAGGGAAATAGTAAACCAAATTTTAGTTTTCTCTATTATCTTCATACTATTTCTCCTCCCTTTTAACACCAAAATGAGATGGTTTATTTAATAATTTCATATCTACAGCTAAATTTAGTAAAAATTTAGTTATTGTAAGAGCAGTAAATATACTTATAATTATACCAATTATAAGTGTTAATCCAAATCCTTTAACAGATCCAGTTCCAATTATATATAATGATACTGCTGCTATTATTGTTGTTACATTTGAATCTAATATTGTTGCAAATGCTTTATCAAACCCAGATTGAACAGATGACTTTAATGTTTTACCTGTTCTAAGTTCCTCTCTTATTCTTTCAAATATAAGAACATTAGCATCAACAGCCATACCTACTGTTAATAAGAATCCTGCTATTCCTGACAATGTAAGTGTTACATCAAATATGGCAAATGCATATAATAAAAGACTTACATACAAAACAATTGCTATACAAGATAAAATTCCTGGCACCCTATAATAAACCGCCATAAATATCATAACTAACGCTATACCTACTATTGCAGCTTTTTTACTTAATCCAACAGCTTCCATACCTATAGTTGGTCCAACAGTTTTAACTGAAAGAGTTTCTACTGTTACTGGAAGTGCACCAGATTTTATAATATTTGCTTGTTTTGTAGCTTCTTCTAATGACGCCATTCCATTAATAACTGCTTTTCCATCTGATATTACAGCACTTACTACTGGGCTTGTTAATTGTTCACCATCCATTTTTATTGTTATCTTTTGTCCTTGGAATTTTTGTGTTGCCTCAGCAAACTTTTCAGTTCCTTCTTCATTAAATTCTAATCCTACTACAGGTTGATTTTTTTCATCATATTGAACTATTGCGTCTTTTACATCTTTTCCTGTAAGAATTACCTTATCATCAGGACCAACAAATTGAAGTTCACCTGTTTTTCCTACAGTTTCTAAAACTGATTTAGTATCAAATTGACCCGGTATTTCTATTCTTATCCTTTTTTCACCCTCACGAGTTATTGATATTTCACTAACTCCCATTTTATTAACTCTCATAGAAATAAGTTCAATAGTTCTTTCAATAGTGCTAGTATCTACGTTATCTTCTTTTATTTCCATAAGCATAGATGATCCACCTTGAAGATCAAGGCCTTTATTTATAGACTGACCAAAAGAGTTAAATCTATATCCAAAAGCTTCAGCCCCAAAATAGCCAATATATGCTAATAACGCAATTACTAAAACTGTTATCACAAATAAAGCACTACTTTTGCCTCTTTTCATGTTTATCCCCTTTCCTATTCTAGTAGATTTTATACTTTTCTAATGTTATTTATTATATCCTCTAGATGAATAATAGTCAATGTTTTCAAGTTTTGCTTTACTCTTCCATATCCATTGTTTTACTTTTCAACGCTATAGCACATTCAATTCTTTTCTTTTGCATTTCGCAACCAATTTCATATGGTATATGCATATCACCATTAAAATTAAAGTTATTTGCTTGACATCCACCACTACAATAGAATCTAGCCCAACACTTCTTACAAGTTGGCTTATTGTATATATGAGCTTCTTTAAACTCTTGAACCATATCATTATTTTTTATTCCATCATAAATATTTCCTAGTAAATATTCTTCATTTCCAACAAATTGATGACATGGATATATATCTCCATCAGGAGTTACTGCTATATATTCATGACCTGCTCCACATCCTGAAATTCTTTTATATACACATGGTCCACCTTGAAGATCTATATTAAAGTGATAGAATCTAAATTCATTTCCTTCTTTATGTCTTCTAATCATTTCTTCATACAATTTATCATATTGTTCAAATATAACTGGTAAGTCTTCTTTTCTTAAAGATAACTCATGTTCATCTGGAAGTACTACTGGCTCTATAGAAATTTCATCAAATCCTAAATCTGCCATATGTTTTACATCTTCAAAGAAATCTGTATTTTCTCTTGTAAATGTACCTCTTGCATAATACAATTTAGATTTATCTCTCACATCTACCATTTTCTTTATTTTTGGAAGTATACTATCATAACATCCACTTCCATCTATTCTTACTCTAACTTTATCATTAACTTCTTTTCTTCCATCTATACTAAGTACTAGGTTACCCATATTTTCATCTAAGTATTTCATATTTTCTTCATTTAAAAGAGTTGCATTTGTTGTCATAGTAAATCTTATATTTTTATTGTATTTCTTTTCTTCCACTTTTGCATAGTCTACAATTTCCTTTATTGTATCCATTGCCATTAATGGTTCTCCACCGAATAAATCTACTTCTATATTTTTTCTTGGTCCAGAACTCTTTATAACAAAATCTATTGCTTTCTTACCAACTTCTGCTGACATTCTTTTTCTACATCCATGATATTCACCTTCATCAGCAAAACAATATTTACATCTTAAATTACAATCATGAATTATGTTTAAGCATAAAGCTTTAACATAAGACTCTGCTTGTCCAGTTTTTCTTGCTATTCCTTCATATAAATCTAAAGAGTATAGCATTCCTTCTTTTACAAGTTCCTGAAGCTCTTCATAAACTTCTTCTACCTCTTCTTGTTTATACTTATTTTTGAATTCTTCAACAAGCTCTTCTTTACTTCTTAATTTATTTTCATCTAAAAGATCATAAACTAATTCGTCTACTGAATGAACTGCTCCTGAATTTACATCTATTACATAATAATCATTGCCTTGTTTAAATTTATGAATTAAAGCCATAATTTCCCTCCTACTAAACATAAAGCAGCAACCATAAAAGTTACTGCTCTTTTAATATTCCTAGTTTTCACAAGCTAAGTTAGCTACTGTGCATGAAGTTTTACATGCTGATTGACAAGAGTTAGCACACTCTTTGCAACCTGGTTTTTTTAAGCTTTCTTTTATGTTTGATTTGTTAATTGTTTTAATGTGTTTCATTATGATTTCCTCCATCTTTAATTATTACATCTATATAAAATATTATAGATTTACAGTTATCATTCCTGACAAAGCCCCTACTACAATTGCAATAATTAATCTTAAAAACTCTTTTATTGTAAAAGCAAATTCTTTCCCACATATTATAGAAACTATAAACATAGCTATCATATAAAATAATCCAACTAAAATCCCTATAAGCCATCCATTACTTCCAGCTTTTAAGGTTGCATACATAGTTCCATATATTATGCTACCTAAAGTTACAATCATCATAATTAATGAAGTAAATTTTCCTCCTACAGATATAAGTGTTATAAGTAAAGAATAAACTAATAAACAAACAATTGTAAGTAAAATTGCCCTTAGAACACCTTGCCCTATACAGGAATATTTAAGTTTTTTAACCATTATAATCCCCCCCACTTATTTAAATATATATTATTAAATGGAGGGTTTTATTCATTATTCTGCGTTATTTAAAGCAGCTGTTTCTGCTGATTTTACAACGTAGCTAATTCCATTTTTAGATAATTTTATTCTTGCTCTATCTGGACCACTTTCTAAAATGATGAATTCATCTTGTACATTAACGATTTTTCCCATTATACCGCCTTTAGTCATTATTTCATCATTTAAGTTTAAGTTAGTTAACATCTCATCATATTTTTTCTTTCTCTTCTTTTCTGGTAAAAATATCATAAGATAAAATAATACTAACATTAATAGAATTGGTAGCATTTGTACAAAAACTGCCATAATTCATTCTCCTTTCTTAACTTACAATTTAATTAAATTGAATCAATCCATATTTTATTCTTAAATATCTATGGAACATTCTAGCATATATTTCAGTAAAAGTTTAGTTTTTTTTAATCTTTTACTTCATTTTTTAATCCTTGCCCTTTTTATATATTTTATACTATATATAAATTTTTTAAAATAATATACTAATTATTATATATAAACTTTGCTTAGGCTCTTCCGCCCCATTCTTCAAGTTTTTGCTTTTTGAATTCTGGGAAGTAATCTCCATCTATAGCATTTCTTATATCTTCCATAAGTTTATTGTAGAAATATAGATTATGTAATACACAAAGTCTCATAGCTAACATCTCTTTTGCCTTAAATAAATGTCTAATATAAGCTCTAGTGTAATGCTTACAAGCTGGACATTGACATCCCTCATCTATAGGTTTGTCATCTAACTCAAATTTTGCATTCATAAGATTTATTTTACCATACTTTGTGAATACATGTCCATGTCTTCCATTTCTAGCTGGTAATACACAATCAAAGAAGTCTACACCTCTTTCAACTGCTTCTAATATATTACTTGGAATTCCAACTCCCATTAAATAAATAGGCTTTTCTTGTGGCAAGTGTGGAACTACAGCATCTATTATTCTATACATTTCTTCGTGAGTTTCCCCAACAGCTAATCCACCAATTGCATATCCATCTAAATCCATCTTTGCAATAGTTTTAGCATGTTCAATTCTAATATCCTCATAAACTCCACCTTGATTAATACCAAATAACATTTGTTTTTTATTAATAGTATCTGGTAGAGAATTTAATCTATCCATTTCCACTTTACATCTTTCAAGCCATCTTGTTGTTCTTGCAACAGATGCTTCTACATAGTCTCTTGGTGCTGGATTTTCAATACATTCATCAAATGCCATTGCAATTGTTGATGCAATATTACTTTGTATTTGCATACTTTCTTCTGGTCCCATAAATATTTTTTTACCATCTATATGTGAATTAAAGTATACTCCTTCTTCTTTTATTTTTCTCATTTTAGAAAGAGAAAATACTTGGAATCCACCTGAATCAGTTAGAATTGGTCTATCCCAATTCATAAATTTATGTAATCCACCAAGCGCTTTTATATTTTTATCACCTGGTCTTAAATGTAAGTGATATGTATTAGATAATTCTACTTGACATCCTATATCTTTTAAATCCATTGACGATACTGCACCTTTTATAGCGGCTATAGTACCAACATTCATAAATACTGGAGTTTGAATTACTCCATGAGGTGTTGTAAACTCACCTCTTCTTACCTTTCCACTCTTTTTTAATAATTTGTACATAAAATATCCTTCCTTTTAACAAAATTAATGTAAGAACATAGCATCTCCAAAACTAAAAAATCTGTATCTTTCTTTAACAGCTTCACTATACGCATTCATTACTATATCTCTAGTTGAAAATGCACTGATTAACATTATTAGTGTTGATTCTGGTAAATGAAAATTTGTTATAAGAGCATCTACTATTTTGAATTTATATCCTGGATATATAAATATACTAGTATATCCTGACTCTTCTTTAACTCTTCCATTTTCACTAGCTATACTTTCTAATGTTCTATTAGATGTTGTACCTACAGCAATTACTCTCTTTCCATTTTCTTTTGCACTGTTTATTATCTTAGCATTTTCTTCACTTAAGTAATAGTGCTCCGCATGCATTTGGTGATCTTCTACAGTTTCAGCTTTAACTGGTCTAAATGTTCCAAGTCCAACATGCAGTGTTACAAATGCTATTTTTATACCTTTTGCTTTTACTTCTTCTAAAAGTTCATCTGTAAAATGCAGTCCAGCTGTAGGCGCTGCTGCAGAACCTACTTCTCTTGAATATACTGTTTGATATCTTTCCTTATCTTGTAACTTTTCTGTTATGTATGGTGGTAATGGCATTTCACCTAGTCTATCAAGCACTTCTTCAAATATACCTTCATATTCAAACTTTACTATTCTATTTCCATCATCTTGAACTTTTACTATTTCACCTTTAAGTTCTCCATTTCCAAATACAAATCTATTGCCTACTTTTGCTCTTTTTCCAGGTCTTACAAGAATTTCCCATAAATCTTTTTCTATTCTTCTTAATAGCAAAAATTCCATTTTTGCTCCTGTACCTTCTTTTGCTCCATATAATCTAGCTGGCATAACCCTTGTATCATTTAAAACTAAACAATCACCAGGCTCTAGATATTCTATGATGTTTTTAAATTTTTTATGTTCTAACTCACCAGTTTTTCTATCAACTACCATAAGTCTAGATTCATCTCTTTTTTCTAATGGTACTTGTGCTATAAGTTCTTCTGGCAAATCAAAATAGAAGTCCTTAACTTTCACTAATATACACCTTCCTAAAAATTAATTAACTAATTAATAGATTAAATAGGCTTTTGAAAAACAAACTATGTTTTCACATTCATTCTACACAAAACGCCTAGATTATCTATTTTACCATATATGTTTATGATATAACAAATTATTTTTAATTTTTGTTAGACCTTTCTATACCAAAATGTTTGTATGCTTTTTCTGATGCTATTCTTCCCCTTGGAGTCCTTATTATAAATCCTTTCTGTATTAAAAATGGTTCGTACACATCTTCTAAAGAACCTAATTCTTCTCCTATATAATAAGCTAATGTTTCAATTCCAACTGGACCACCACTAAAATTATATATTATAGCTTCTAGAATTTTATTATCAACTTGATCAAATCCCTCACTATCTATTTCTAATAATTTTGCTGCATCATCAGCTATATCTTTACTGATTCTACCATCACCTTTAACTACTGCAAAATCTCTAACTCTCTTTAATAACCTATTTGCAACCCTAGGCGTACCTCTTGACCTTCTAGATATTTCAAGAGCAGCATCATCATCTATATCTGCGCCCAATATATGAGAAGATCTCACAACTATTTCCTTAAGTTCTTCATCATTATAATATTCCATAGGGCATAGCACTCCAAATCTATCTCTAAGTGGTGCTGTCAAAAGACCAACCCTAGTAGTAGCCCCTATCAATGTAAATTTAGGTAAATCTAATCTTATAGATTTCGCAGAAGCTCCTTTTCCTATTATTATATCCAAAGAATAATCTTCCATTGCAGGATATAATATTTCCTCTACAGCTCTATTTAATCTATGAATCTCATCTATAAACAAAACATCATTATCACATAAAGATGTAAGTATAGATGCTAAATCTCCCGCTCTTTCAATAGCAGGTCCTGACGTAACCTTTAAATTTCCACCCATTTCTTTCGCAATGATATTTGCAAGTGTGGTTTTTCCAAGACCTGGAGGTCCATAAAACAATGTATGATCCAATGGTTCATTTCTCATTTTTGCCGCTTCTAAGAATATTTCTAATCTGGCCTTAACCTTTTCTTGACCAATATATTCCTTTAACCTTTGAGGTCTTAAAGAGTATTCAACATCACAATCTTCTGATGTAAATTCAGAAGTAATAAGTCTATCTTCCACCTAGACACCCCTTTTCTATAACTCAATACATACTTTAAACCATTAAGTATCTCAAGCATTTTTTTATCATATCTTCTACAGTTGCTTCTTTTCCAACAGCTTTTATTGCCTTTTCAGCTTCTTTTTCTGAATAACCTAATGCTAATAATGCTCCAAAAGCTTCATTATGTATACTATCCATTTCTATCATAGTCTCATCTTTAACATCTTTGTCTATAATTTCATTTAAATCTAACTTATCTTTCAATTCAAGTATAACCCTTTGTGCAATTTTTTTACCTATTCCCGGAGCCTTTGTTATAGTTTTTTCATCTCCACTTAAAATTGCATATTTAAGATTATTTACATTACATATAGAAAGTAATGATAATGCAGCTTTTGCACCCACACCATTTATTGTTATAAGTAAATTAAACATACTAAGTTCTTCTTTTGTTAGAAATCCATATAATCCTATAAAATCTTCCCTTACAATTTGTATAGTATAAAGCAACACCTCTTCTTTTGTAGTTGGCATATTCGCCATAGTGTTTCCTGATGTAAATATTTTATATCCTATATTGTTATTTTCTATGACAACATAATCTTTATTTATACAAATAAAATTTCCTTTTATATATTCATACATTATTATCACTTCCTTAAATAAAAATTCATACTAATCCATTTTGTGTTGATTTAATCTAAATTTATGTCTTTATTCTTATAATAGATTAACATTTAAATATTTTTCATTCAACTCTAAACAATATTATAGCATGATTTATAGGGTTCCAACTTCGAAGTTTAAATAACGTCTTTATCAAATGATACTTCTAAGATTATAGTTTATTTCTATCATTACATTTGAAACCAAATAAAAAGTAAGAGTGAAAAAGGTTATAATACAAATTTAAATTTCTTTATAATAAAAATAGCAAACACTTATACACACAAGTATACGTGTTTGCTATTTTTTATGAATTACATAAAGCTTTTGCATATTCTAACGCTTCTTCTTTTGTATCAAATTGATATTCTTTTTTTCCTTCATAAAGTGTTTCTGTAAGATTTCCTTTATCTTTAATGTTATTTAATTTTATAGGTCTTTGATCTTCGCTTCTTCCATTAGGAACTACACTTTCTGCTATAATTAAATTTCCTTCTTGGTTTCTATTATAAATAACAACTTTTTCTCCACTAATTCCTATAAAAAATTTACCATTTCCATATTGGTATCCTTCAATGTCTTTTACAAACTCAATTTTATTATCTATACATTTGCTTAATTTGTAATTATATTCTTTATAAATTTCCTCTAGTTCTTTTTGAGTTAAACCTTTCAACTTGTCTTTATCTTTTTCAACTATTTTGTTCATTTTTTCATCTTCTATAAAATCATTGCAATTACTATATTTTATAAGGAATTTTATTTCAGCACCTTCTGATTTTATATTTTGAGATGCAGTTTCTTTAGTTAATGTATTAACATCTTTATCTTTAAAATTGTATCTACTTATTGTATAAGAACTAATAAATAAAATTAATAGTACTCCAGTTGAAATAGCTATTTGATTTTTATATTTTTTAATTTTTTCTAGCATATCTTAATTCCCTCCTTTATATAGGGAATTTTATCCATAAAGTATTTTTTTATACACTTTTCATCAATAATTTTTAAAATCAGTAGATTTTATGATAATATTAATAATATAATTTTTATAAAGTTATAATGTAGATAATTTTTTCAATAAATTTAATTTTCTAATTTAAATATTGTAAAAGGATGATTTTTATGTGTTTTTCAAAAAATATTACAACAAATTTTAAGAAAGTTGCTTTTATAAGTATTGTAATTTCTCTTATATCTCAAATGCATATTAATATATTTTCCACGGAACTTAAAGTATCGTTTGCCATAATATTACTCCCTATAACACTTTATGTTTTAGAAGATTTTAATGTGATTCTAGCTAGTATTTTTTCTGGATTAGGTGTTTTCTTGTTAAGAATTTTATTACATTTTCTTATCCATGGTAATTACAATAACATTTTGGCATTATATGCACCTGAAATATTGTTTTATATTGGTTATGGATTCCTTTTTTACTTATATACTAAACACTTTAAAAATAATTTTAACAGTAAATTTTTTTTCATTATAATGATTCTAATAGACTATCTTTCAAATTTATTAGAAATGTATGTAAGAATTGGGCCCGAATGCTTTTCTTCTACCATTCAGCAAAGTCTTATTTTCGTTGCTACACTTAGAACAGTTATAATTGTTATAATATTTTTTTGTCTTGATTACTATGAAATTTTATTATTAAAAAAGGAACACGCTGAAAGATATAAAAAATTACTTTTAACAACTTCTAAGCTTAAATGTGAAATTTTTTGGATGGAAAAGAACATGTACCAAATTGAAAATACTATGTCCATTTCATATGAATTGTTTGAAAAAATCAAGCAAAATAGAGATATAAAAACCTGGTCTACCTCAGCATTAACTATTGCAAAAGATATTCATGAGGTAAAAAAAGAATATTCTTTAATAGTTCGTGGTATTAAAGAAGCTTTAGACACCACTGATGTTAATAATTCAACCTCTTTCAAAGTTATACTGCTAATATTAAAAGAAACTATAGAAAGAGAAATTTATAATTCAAACAAAAATATAGAACTTATAATAAGTACAAACAATGATTTCTTGACAAATAAGCATTATTTTCTTATGTCAGTTTTTAGAAATCTTATCACTAATTCTACAGAAGCCATTTCACCATCTCCTAACTTAAATCATATATGGTTTAATCATACTTCAGATGATTTATATCATATTTTTGAAATTAAAGATGATGGAAATGGTATAAAAGAAGATCATCTAAGTTTAATTTTTTCTCCTGGATTTTCTACTAAAATAAATTATAATACAGGTGAAATTAATAGAGGTTTAGGTTTAAGCTTAGTTAAAGACATAGTAACCAAAGAGTTACAAGGAACTATCACTGTTGATTCTAAGGAAGATATTGGTACAAGATTTTTGATAAAAATACCAAAGAATATATTGGAGGTTTAAAGTTTATGAAATTTTTTCTAATAGATGATGATATAAATATAATAAATATATTGAAAATAATTATAGAAGATAGAGAACTTGGTGAAGTTATAGGCTATTCTACAAATGGATTAGATGGAATAGAAGATATTAAAAACCTTCTTCCTGATATTGTTATTTTAGATTTATTGATGCCGCTTATGGATGGTATTTCTGTAGTACAAGAATGTAAAAACATAAATACTAATTTTATTATGTTATCACAAGTAAATGCTAAAGATATGATATCAAAGGCTTATGAAAACGGAGTAGAATTTTTCATTCAAAAACCAGTAAATGCTATAGAAGTAGAGAAAATTATTAAAAACGTATCTAAAAATATAGCTATGAATAGAACACTTAATAAAATGCAAAACTTATTATTAAGCGAAATATCTCCAACAGATAATATATCTATAGATAATAATACACCAAAAGAATCTAAACATATTATAAAGCTAAAAACTGTACTTCAGAGATTAGGCATAATGGGTGAACTAGGTAGTAAGGATATACTAACTCTTGTAGAATATCTAATTGATTCTTATGAAACTGTTTATGATTATACTTTAAGTGAGTTATGCAATAAATTTACCGATAATCCTAAGACTATGGAACAAAGAATACGACGAGCTGCGAGTGTAGGCATGATAAATTTAGCTAATATAGGTATAGAAGATTATATGAATGAAATTTTCAACGAATATTCCAACACTCTTTATAATTTTGAACAAGTAAAAAAAGAAATGGATTATATTAGAGGTATTAGTAGTTCCCACGGAAAAATAAACATAAAAAAATTTATTAATGCACTTATCTTTTATAGCCAAAATTAAATTTTAATATTTAAATTAATTAGACATGAAATACAACTTATTTTTTTGCAAGTTATATTTCATGTTTTTTCTTTATTCTTTTTATTCTTTATTTATAATCTAGATAATAATTTCTAGAAAATATTTAATATCACTTAAAACCTTTTCATAAACCCAATAGATATCACATTCCAATTTAATGAAGTAAAGTGTTTTCTTTCTTTGATTTTTATTAATATATGTTAACATTTTATTGAATTTTCTTTATTTTGATTTTTTTATTTTTACTTTTTGTATTTTTCTGAGTTTTTTTGTAATCAACTATTATAATGATAAATAAATAAACTTTTATCTATTGAATTTATTGATTAATGGATTTACGTATTTATATAGGAGGGATTTTATGTTAACAATATTACAAGGAATAGGATTACTATTACTAACACTCACCCTTTTTTCGTTATTTAGTACTAAGATGCCTAAAGGTGGTAAGGCTATGTCTGGTCTTGCAAACGCTGCTGTAGCTACATTTTTAGTAGAAGCAATTCACAAGTATATCACAGGTGATTTATTAAACATAAGTTTTTTAAGTACTGTAGGTTCAACATCTGGAAGTCTTGGTGGCGTTGCTGCTGTTATACTAGTTTCTCTAAGTATGGGATCTAACCCTGTATTTTCAGTTGCAGCCGGAGTTGCTGTAGGTGGCTTTGGTATATTACCAGGATTTATAGCTGGTTATGTTGTAGGACTTATATCTCCTCTTCTTGAAAAAAAACTCCCTGAAGGTTTAAATATAATAATAGGAGCTCTACTTATTGCTCCACTTGCTAGATTATTAGCTTTTGCTGTAGATCCTATAGTAAATGCTACACTTGTAAATATAGGTAACATGATAACTGTTGCTGCTGAACAATCTCCTCTAATTATGGGATTCTTATTAGGTGGTATAATGAAAATGATTTGTACATCCCCATTAAGTTCAATGGCCCTTACTGCAATGTTAGGACTTAAAGGATTAGCAATGGGTATAGCATCTATAGCTTGTGTAGGTGGATCATTTACAAATGGAATAATTTTTCACAAACTTAAGTTAGGTAATAAGAGTAATGTAATAGCTGTTATGCTAGAACCTCTAACTCAAGCACATATAATAACTAAAAATGCAATTCCTATATATTGTTCTAACTTTATAGGTGGCGGACTTGCTGGCCTTTCAGCTGCATTCTTCAAAATTATAAACAATGCACCGGGAACTGCTTCACCAATCCCTGGACTTCTTGCACCTTTTGCATTTAATACTCCTAGAAACGTTATATTTGCATTAATTTTCGCTATATTAGGCGGTACAGTCGCTGGTATTTTAGGTGGAATTGTATTTAAGAATAAAAGAAATACTTCTTGCACATCTAAAATAGATAGTGAAATTGCCTAAAAATTAAGAAAAAAGAGTTTGGAATTTGTCATGTGGCTTTTCTCAAACTCTTTTCTTTATAATTAATCATATACGCCAGTAAGTTCATTTACTACCCATCTATCAATATCCCACTCCAAACATATAGTTTTTTCTTTTTCTTCAACTTCTTTACTCTCATCTACTATTTTAATTAATTTAAATTTACATTCACATGTAATATATTCATCTTTAGTTGTAATATCAGAAATCCCTATATCTTCTACTTCATAATAAACATTTTTCCTTTTATACTCTTCCAAACTCTCCTTATATGGATATAGTCTATCATTAATTATAATTGATTTTAATTTATCACTAACATATGGAACTATTGGAGCACAATTTTCATAGAAATCATTTTCTGTGTAAGTATCTTCAAATACTTTATTAATAATCTTATTATCTTTTTCATATACCTCTTTATTCACTGTATAAAATCCAGTTATAAACTTAGTTACAACATTCTCTATTTCATCTATTCCCTCATCAAATTTGATTTCATAGTATTCTTTCACTTCTTTATCTTCTTTTAATTTTACAACTAATGCAGCTTTTGAATTTTCTTCCCATAACACATTATTCCAATTCAATATATTTTGTGGCACATTTTCATAAAGTAATTCATTACTTGTAATTTTATCTTCCTCTAATTTTCCTGCATATAAATTAAACTTATTTTCAGATGACAAAGCTATATATATAATTTTTCTTTCATCTGGAGAAATTGTGTATGCAACATCCCTACCTTTTAAAATAGTTTTTATCTCGTTTTTTGTTCTATTAAAATAAAATAATCCTTTTTCACTATTAAAAGTTCCTGAAAAAATAATTTTTTCACTTTTTAATATATTAAAATCTGATATTCTATCTTTTTTGCCGTCTAGCTCTAGTATCGTCTCTGCCTTTCCGCTTAAATTTACACGCATTATTGCTCTATTTCTAAGTTTATTGTAACCTAAAAAAAATATATTTTTACCATCATTAGTTCTAAGTTTTTCTTCTTCACTTGAGTCACCTTTCATAAACTTTATTTCTTCCGTTGTATCTTTTTCAGTATCTTTAACTTTTATTATTTTAGTATCATCTTCTATAATCATACCAATTTCATACTTTGACTTAAATGCTGGTATATCTTTACTACCTTTTACACTTTTTTGTATAATAAATTGTAAATCATCTTCTTTTTCATCTTTTTCTCTTATATTTTCTTCTAAAATAACAATATCCTTTTTATTATTTTTTTCTTTACCTTTTTTATTTTCACAACCATAAAAAGTAATTGTCATAATTGCCGCCATAATTATTAATATTACTTTTAAATTTTTCTTCATATAATCATCCCCTTAAATTTAGAAGCACTTCTCATTATTATTGATCCCCTAATTCTGTACGCTCATTTATTACCCATCTATCAACATCATATTCTATTCCAATCTTCATTTCTTTTTCAGTAGTTTCTTCATCATTGCTTACTTTTTTAACAATTTGAAATTTACAATTACATTCTATATAGTCATCCTTTAAAGCTATATTTGTAACTTCTATATTGCTAGGTTCATAACAATATTTAAATTTAAATCCATCATTCCAACTATTATAAGGATACCATCTAAGAATATTTGTTTTAAACTCTTTATTTACATATGGGTTTATACTCTCAACTAAATCTTCTATTTCCTTGCCATTGTATACAATCATACAACCTTTATCATCTTTATACACCTTTACATCATTTTCAAGTTCTGTTTCCATATTTTGAAATGCATTTTCCGTTTTCATAGATATATCATTCATGACCTTATCATATTTTTTATAAACCTCTTCATCTACAGTGTAATAAAAGGTTATAAATTTTTTTATCATCATTTCTATCTCTTCAGTTCCTTCATCAAATGAAATAGTATAGTTTTCTTTATCACTTTTATCCTTTTTTATTAAAAGTATCTTAGAATTACTATTCCATTTTGAAGCATTAAGATTTAGTGACTTTCTAGAAACATTTTCATAAATCAAATCGTTTTTTAATAACTTATTTTCATTAAATTTTGCACCATATAAATTTAATTTATTTTTTGACTTTAATATGCTATACACTATCTTTCTTTCGTCCGGTGAAACTGTAAAAACAATGTTTTTTCCATTTAACATTTTACTTATTTCTTTATTTTGGTTATTATAATAAAAAACTCCACTTTCTCTATTATAAATACCACTAAAAACAATACTTTCATTTTGTAACAAATAAAAATTATTTATCTTATCTTTACTATTCAGTTCTATTACTTTTAATATTTTCCCACTTAAATTTGTTTTCATTATTCCCATATTCTTATCTTCATCATAACCTAAAAAAAATATATCACTACCATTATTAGTACAAAATTTATTTTTAATATATTTATCTTTCATTTGTATTTTTTCAATACTGTACTTTTTATTTTTTGTTTCATTATCTTTAACTTCTACTACATTGTCTTTATTTAACCTTACTTTATATCTACTTTTAAAAGGAACTATATCTTTTTCACTTTCATTTCTTTCTACACTTTTATTTATTTTAAATGTTAAGTGATCATCAATAGCTTTGGATGGATTGTTTTCTAATACTACAATATCATCTTTACTTTTATTTTTATCTTCCTCCTTTCCACTTTCACAACCACAAAAATTTATCATTATGCTTATAGTAATAATCATCAATAAATATTTTGAAATTTTTCTCCCCAACTCATCACCTCAAATTTAAAATACTTTTATTATTACTTACTATATTAGTTTTAAGTTGTTACCAATTTTAATATATATATTGCCAAGTTATTGCCAAATTTAAATTATTTCTAGTACCTGTTATTTTCATATACACGGAAACTCAATATTAACTTTATTTACTCCATTTTCATTATAAAAATCTAAATTTCCATAATGAAGCTTTGTTATAACTTTGCTTAAATTAAGCCCTATACCTAAACTTCCTTTTTCTTTTTCTTTATAATCCGTTGTTTTATTTATTACATTTATATTTACTTTATTTTCTTTAACACTTTCATTTATATATATAACCTCATTCTCTTTTCCATATTTTATAGCATTGTCTAAAATATTTATAAATACTTGCTTTAATTTATTTTCATCTCCCCAGATGAAAATATCATCTTCTAGCTCCTCATTTATATCCATATTATATTTATTGGCTTTAAAACTCATATGATAACAAATATCTTCGATTAAATTCGATATATTCACTTTCTTCATATCCAATTTACTCTCATTTAATATATCCTCTTTAGATACTTCTAAAAGTTCTATAACCATATTATGTAATCTTTCACTTTCATCCTTTATATGATTTAATGAAATTTTATTAAAGTCATTATCAACTTCTTCATTAATTAAAATTTCTGAATATCCTTTTATTATGGTCAATGGAGTTTTTAATTCATGTGTAACATTGTCAAAAAAGTTTTTTCTGTATTTTGCAATTTCATTTATATGTTCAATTTGATTACTAATTTTATTTTTCATAATTGAAATCTGATTTGATAATTCTCCAATTTCATCTTTTGATTTAATTTCTATGTTTTCATTATAATTTCCATTAGCAATTTCTTTAGCTACTTTATTTAACTTAATTATTGGTTTTGTTATAGATATGGATAATATATATGTGAATGTATCTAATACTATAAATCCTAAAATTATTATTAATTTTAGAGACTTAAATATTTTTTCTGATGATTTATATATATGAGTATAATATTTATCAAATGTAATTACACATAATATATTTTCATTTTTATATATAGGAAAGGCCACTGTTGCAACAGTATCTCCTTGTATTTTATTTATTTTAAATGAACTTTTATCTTCTTTTGCTAAGTCTATTTGTTTCATTTTTTTACTTTTAAATTCTGAATCATTTATGATTTTAAAAGTATTTCCACCATAGGATGTATTTATAACATGGTTCTTTTTATCATAAATAGTAACTTTGCAATCATTCATATTGCTTATTTCCTTACATAGTTTAGATGAATCTTCTTCAAAATAATGTTCATCTGAAAATAAAAAATCATTTTTAATGTATTCTTTAGATAAATAATATAAATTTTCCATTTCTTTTAATACTATTTTTTTATTATTTTCTTCCATAAGTTTATAAAATGATACGTTTAACATAATAAGAATTAGTATACTTATAGTTAATAATCCACATAAAAACTTGTATTTTATCTTCATAAAATCACCTCATTTTATATCCAACCCCAAATATTGTAGTAATTATAGATTGTCCACATTTATCATCTAATTTCTTTCTTAATCTTTGGACATGAACATCAACTGTTCTAATATCACCTTCAAAATCAAGAGTCCATACACTTTCTAATAAATTCTCCCTTGAAAATACTTTTTCTTTATTCTTTGATAATAACAACAATAAATCATACTCTCGTGGCTTTAATTTTATTTCTTCTCCACGCTTCTTTACTACTCTAGATTTTGTATAAATTATAATATCATCATTTACCTTTATAATTTCATCATCTTCTAAATTATAATATAGAGAAAATTTTTCTATTCTTCTTAAAATAACCTTTGCTCTAATTATTACTTCTTTAACATTAAAAGGTTTAGTTATATAGTCATCTGCACCTAATTCCAATCCTAATATTTTATCTTCAATATCATTTCTAGCTGTTAACATTAGAATAGGAATTCTATAATTAAAATTAACAGTTTTACATATATCAAATCCACTCATATCTGGAAGTATTACGTCTAAAATAATCAAATCTGGTTTAAACACATCTATTAAATCCAAACCTTCTCTGCCATTATATGCATATCTAACATCTAAATTTTCTTTTCTAAAAGAAAAATACAAGATATCTACAATATTTTTCTCATCTTCTATAATTAAAACTTTATTTTTCAAATTATCCCCTCACTTCAATTGTAAATGTATACAAAAGCCTTTGAATTTATAAAAACTCAAAGGCTTTTGTATACATTTATACTTTTGATTCAAACACATACACTTCTCTATTTTTTTCATCCAACAACATTGTTATCCAATCATTTTCTTTATTTTTAAATTTATGCAAACATAAAAAATCATTACTATTACCTATATCTAAATCTTTCTTTTTTAATTTATTATTAGATTCATTGTAAAACTTTTTCATGTCATACACTATGTACTCATTAGATTTATTCCAATTAGCTTCTTCCTTTATCCTTTTTATGTCATCTTGACTATATTCAAGCTTTTTGATACTTTCCTTGTTACCTTTAAAACTTCCCCCACTATCTAGTATATTTATTTGCTTATAAGGTTTTGGTAAACTTATATTCCAGTTTAAATTTAAAGCTTCAACATAAGTCTTCATAAATAAGTTTTTAAACATTACAACTTCAAAAAAGCATACTAAAATTATTACAAAAGAAACGAACCTAAAGCCCTTTTTTTTCTTTGTAACTGAACATATAATAGCTATAATACATAATACAAATAAAAATAGTAAAATTCCAAAAAAAGCTGTCAATTATTATTCCTCCCATTTTCTCAATACATTTTTATTGCCTATAGGAGTATATCATATTTTTTTTATAATATTATACATTTTTTAAATTATTTACTATAAGTTTACCTTTAAAACAATTAATTGAATTTAACTTTATTTTTATAAATATTATTTAATTATATATATATATAATGTCATTAATTGTCGTATTTTCTTCTATTATTACATATTTATAAATTTAATTAGTTACTTAGTCAAAAATTTTATTTTTCTTTACCAATAAATTATTACTCTCATCATTTTTATCTATCAAATGTAAAATATCTTTCCCTTTAATTAAATTTATTATTATAGGTGCTAAAATAACCATAGCATCCCTATATCCAAGTTCTATATTATTCATTAATCTTTGATGATCAAGAATAATTGTACCTATTCCATTTATAGGCTCTAAACTTGATGATGGAAAAATTTCAATAATATTGGAATCTTTAAATTCATCTTTATTTATTGGATTTTTATAAGACAAATGTACAACTATAATAAAATCACAATCATAACTTTTTAGTGGTGTTATCGGTACATTATCCACATTGTTTTTTGAGTATTGTGGTGCATTTATTCCCCCATCAGCATACCTATTACCATTAAAAGTTATAGGTTTAAATATATACGGAACTGCACATGATGCTAAAACAATTTTTTTAACATCTTCCTCACTAAATTCATCTAACTTAAAATATTCTGGTCTTTCCTTATCTATATTATATGTACAAGCATATATATCTTTTTCTGACTTTCTTACAGTTTCAATATCCACGAAATCATCAATAAAATTTTCTATACCACTTTGAGATAAAAGCCCTATATCACTAATTTTCAATTCTTCCAATATTCTATTTTCACTATGTCTAACTCTATTTATAAGCTGCGATACCTTAGCTATTCTTATGCTTTCTTGCTTATGTATAAACCTAGAATATGAAAGACTACTCCATCCACTATTTAAAATTTCTTTATCATTCATGGCTAAAAATAGTGCATTAATACTACCTATAGAAGTTCCTGAAACAACTTTAATATTATCTACTAAATCAAGTTCCCATAACGCCTTAAACACTCCAACTTCATATGCTCCTTTAGCTCCGCCTCCAGAAAGCACAAGCCCTATATTTAAATGTTCTAAATCATAACTTATATTCATACTATCACCTACATCTATATATCTTTAAATAATTATATACAAAAATTATAACCTCTATTCTTATATATAGGAATCCAAGTTGGAACTTTAAGTTATTCATTTTTCAGTTGAGAATTATAATTAATTTAATTGAAAATTGAGAATGAATGTAAAAATTGGATTTCCAATTTTTAAGAATGATTTTTTATTAAATTTGCATAGCAAATTAATTGAAAACAATATAAAAACGTAGTTTTTAGGTATTTCTATTTTTAGATATTAGGAACGAAGTGAGTAATATCAACTATAACTTTTCACTTTTCACTCTTAACTCTTACTTGGTTCCAAATATAAAAATAAACTGTAAGATTAGTACTATCATTTGAGAAAGACATTACTTTAAATTTGAACTTGGAACCCTATAGATATATTTTACTATTAAGTTTGTATCCTTAGAAATACTTATAATCAATTATTAAATCTCTTATATAAATTCATTACTAATGTATCTTCAAATCCTATTTTTCTATATAGTTCTGCAGCTTTATTATTAATCTGAGTACACAACTCTACGCTAGTTCTATTATTTTTTATAGCATTATTAATAACATAATTAACTAAAGCTTTGCCAATACCTTTATTTCTATAATTTTCATCTACTACAAGATATTCTAAAACACAACACTGTTCATCTTCCATCAAAGACCAAACCACTAGACCCATTACTTTTTTATCTCTATCTAATACACATGAAGTAAAATAATCATCTCTTAAAAGATCATCATACTCTTCTTTACTTCCATTCCAATTAAAAGTACTATTTAAAATATTAAATATGCTCTCATTATAAGTAAGTTCTTCATTTTCCATCATTTTAATGTTGTATTTAACTTGTCTTTCTTTATTATCTAAATAACATACCATAACTCTATGATCACCATCATAAATCCATTCATTATCTTCATAAGCATTTCTCAATATCTTGTTACTATTTAGTGGTGCAGCTCTAAGTATTTTAATATTACAATTTTTTCTTTCAAGTATTAATTTTATAATATTCTTAACATTTTCTTCATTAAAATACTCTTTAATCACTATAGGACCTACAAAATATCCACTTTCTGAACCTTCTTCATACAAAATCCCAACAATACCTATAGGAATATCTTCATAATAAATTATTCCAATACTATCTTCTAAAGTACTATCATAACTTTCTATCTCATTTATAAATTCTTTAACTGTATCATATCTTGGATAACCAATACCCACATTATCATTAGCATTTGAATATCTCAACATTTCATCAATAAAATCAATATTTTCATTTGCATTGTATTTTATATGAAATCTCTTCATAATTTGCACCTCTCAAATTTATTCTATTAATAAACCATATTTAAAATTCAAATTATTTTTAATACTACATTCAAACTTATAACACTATAAATTCTTCATTATAAGTACTTTCTCCTGCATCATTTAACCGTTTATTAAAAATGTATTACAACTAAAGAAATCCAGGCATATACTTAATTGCCTGGATTTTTATATAAAAAACTTATTTTTGTTTACATTATGCTAACATACCGTATAAATTTTTAGGATTTTCTAATATTGGTACAAGAGATTGTGGAACACCTATGTTTTCTTCTCTTGATATATCATACATCAATCTTAAAATCGAAAAATCTTCCAAAGCAAACCCTACTGAATCAAATATAGTAATTTCATCTGGTTTTCTATCTATAGGTTTTCCAGTTTTAATTATGTTCCAAATTTCAGTTACTTTAAAATCTTCACCTCTATGCTGAATTTCGCCTTCTATACGACTTTGAGGTTCAAATTCAACATAAACATTTCCCATATCAAGAACTTTAGAATCAAGTTCTGTCTTACCTGGGCAATCCCCTCCAACACCATTTATATGCATGCCTGGCTCAACCATATCCGGTGTAATAATTATAGCATTCTTCTTATCTGCTGTAATAGTTGTTATAATATCAACACCCTTACATGCTTCCTTTGCACTACTACATTTAACTAATTTAAGATTTTTTACACCTTTTAGGTTTTCCATTAATTTTTCAGTAGCAACTGGATCTACATCATAACAATAAATTTCCTCTATTCCTAATACATGATGGAATCCAAGTGCTTGGAATTCACTTTGGCATCCGTTTCCAATTAACGCCATTTTCTTTGGATTAGGCTTAGCTAAATATTTTGCTGCCATTACTGAAGTAGCTGCAGTACGAATAGCAGTTGTTAATGTCAATTCACTTAAAAGTAATGGGAATCCTGTTGATACCTCTGCTAAAAGACCTATAGCCATTACTGTTAAAAAATTATGTTTAGGATTTTCTGGATGACCATTTACATACTTAAATGAATAAGTCTCTGAATCACCTACTGGCATCAATTCAAGAACACCTATATCACTATGATGAGCCGTTCTAGGAATCTTATGAAATTCCTCCCAACGTCTATAATCATCCTCCAAATATGGTATAAGACGCTCTATAACCTTTTCAGGACCAACTGACTTTAAATACTTTGCCATAGTAGGTAAATCAATATACCTTGTTTTCATAATAAACTCCCCCTCATATAATTTTATTCAACATTAACTATTCGGCCGAAGAATTGTAAATACTTATGAACTCTTTACTAAAAGTTCATTTTGAAAACGTTTAAGAATTACTTACATTATAAATATACCAAATTATTAGTTTTATGTCAAATAATGTTAATACTTTGTTAATAGTAGTCACGTAAAATTAACATCATTCACATTTAATGGTTAAATTATTGCACCTTATTATTTGTATTTAAAAAACTTCAAATAACAACTTACCAACTCACCTTTCAATCTTAACTAATTTTAAAAACTATAAAATAAATTAGCTACTACAAATATTTAATTTTTACGAATAACGATTTAAACATCATCTATCCGTGGCGCTAATTTAATTATAATTCTTAAATTTATATTCACATTATAATTCTCCGGGGTTAAAACCCCTGGCTACATAAAAGAATTAAAATCTATGTTTTTAGTAAGTATCTTTCTTGATATAATTTTTTCTATGTCTTATTATTGCAAATTTGTTAAGTTATATTTATGGATAGTGATGTTTAAATAAGTATTTCTTTTAAAACTGATTTAGAAAATCTTATTGGATTTTTATTTAATTTTTATGACCTAATCCAAGGACGGATTAGCCACTGCACCAGACAGGACGTCGCTTCAGTGGGAAGTCTTAAAAATTAAATGAAAAGACATTTAGAGTTTCTTTGAAGTTTTTACGAATAATGATTTAAACATCATCTATCAATCCATATCACTAATTTAATTTTTTACAAAAGTATTTAAACGCAAAAAATCACTTCCTATATTTAATAAGAAGTGATTCACATATACCTATTGAATTATTCTTCCCATCCTTCTGGGAATTCTGCATTGTGGTAAACTTCTTGAACGTCATCATCATCTTCAAGTAAGTCTAACATTTTTTGCATTTTCTTAGCTGTCTCTTCATCAATTGCAGTGTATGTATCTGGAATCATTTTTACTGCTTTGAAGGTCTTTTTTGAGTTTGTAAAGTCTATATATTAATATCCATTTCAGATATTTTTCTTCTTTGATAAAATCAGAGCATACACCGTAATCAAGAATACTGCATAAGTCAATGCATCTTGATTGTATGCCTTAGTGAAATTATATATTATCTCACAATATATTTCAATGAAAAGTTAATTTTATGCATAACTCAATGAATAATCACATAAAAAACAAATATAATAGCGACTTTCCTTATTTATTATTTCTTTGAAATATTTTATATTTCATTGGTTCAACATATGGCATGTCAATTATTGCATATTCAAATGGTTCAGCATAGTATTTATCAAACAATACAATGTTTTTACCATGTCCATTATTACATACAGTACTTTTAAACATTAATCCATCAAATCCCAATTGTTTAAAATATTCAGCCAAACAGTGAAATGGCTTATATTGATTACTTTTATCATCAGTTTTTATCGGTTTAAATAATTCTTCTGACATGAGTTTAAAATATATTTTTAATGCTAATTTTTCTACTTCACTATGTCGAGCTTCCTTTGTTTTAGCATCCTTAATTTGGAAAATAAAATTCTTTTCAATTTCCTCAAATGATTTATTATCTGCTATTGTTAAATCAATAATATTTTTATCAAAAGTTTGTAATTTTTCAGGTATTCTAAATTTACTAATTCCATATCTTTTTCTATCTTTTGCTCGCACTTCTTTCATAGCAACTTCTTCTATGTATTTATATTTTTTTTCTTCTCCCCATCTTGCCTTGCAAGCTAAATATAAATATTCTATGCCTTTAGGACTAAATCTATTATCATCTTTGATATAATCCTTATTGGGTAAAAATCTTTCAATTGATAACGGTTCTTTATCCTTAATTTTATCAAACTCAGTCGCTCTACAAAAACTATAATGACGATTTAATACTATAAAAGGTATTTTTATAAGATTATTATCTTTTTCATATTTCATCATATTATCTAAAACTGATAAAAAAGTTATTTCTTTTGCTTTTTTCAAATTAAAATATTGAACTTCATCATTAATTAATGCTTCTCTAAATTCTTCCCACTTTTCCTTATATGTTTTAATTAATGATGGTACGTTTTCAGTATCAAACATTATTATTCCTCCAAATTACATTTTTGTTTAATTATATCACATGATATATACTTCAACTTCGCAATCCTTTTACATTATTTTACTTTCACATAAAACTTCATTTGGGATGTTGTGTGTTTACAAATATGGTGTTGTCCATCTAGAAAACAAGCATCATTTTTTTCTAAAAAACAGGAGGGATATTAATATGACCATAACGAACAAGCGTAGCGCAGTGAGTATCTGAAGTGCACGCAGTAAGCAAAGATTATGTCAAATCCCTTTTCAATTAAAATGTACACAAATATACCCACTACTTATAGAAATATATAGCTAGTGCTGTATTTTGTGTACACTCTTAATTATTCAAAAATTCTTTTACTTGAATCCAAATCTGTTATAGTATCTACTCTAGTTCTTTTCTTGTTAATTCTAATAGTACCATCCTTTACTTCATATCCACTATTGATTACAATTTGCTTAATACTAGTCCACTTTAAAATGCTTTTCATCTCACCATATACATTTACTATTTTACATAATTCTTTTTTATCTTTTGCAGTCAATGGTCTTTCCAAATATTCTTTAGGAACAGATATTTTAATATCATCAATACAATTTTTAGCCTTAAATATTTCAGCTTTGATATCCTTTCTAATTCTTGAGCGTGACTGTATTTGTGTATCAGTTTGAGTATCATTGCAAATCATTATTTCTATATCTTCATCTTTAATATTGATTCCTGTTTCATATGCTCCATTAATAATCAAAACTTGATAAGGTGATGGAATAAGTCCAGTAGTTATAATGCTCTTTCTTACACTTTTTTGTTCATCATTCATTGGATGATTTCCATTACTCATACTCCATAATGCTATTGAACTCAATCCAACGGATTCACAAATTTTAATCATGTCTTGACATTTAGTAATCCTATTTGTGTATATTAGCGCCTTTTTACCATACTTGAAGCCATTGTAAGCTTTTAAATAATGGTTTAAGTTTCTGTAATTATTAAAGAAAAATGTGAAATCTGAATGAAGTCTTCTTATATCATCTCTATTGGATAAATTAATTACATTCCAATTATCATTAGAAATACAGGATATTTCTGAATCATCTTTAGGCAATAACCAGTTCATTTCTCTTTTTATCCTTTCATGTGTTGCAGTGAAACCTACAACTTGAATGCCGTTTTGGGCTCTTGAATGAATATCCTGAATAACTTGAGTATAATGTTCTATTTCCTTGTCTTTATTATCAAATCTGTCTTTATATTTGTATAGATTATGAATTTCATCACATACAATAGTTTTAACATCTGCATATTTAGGCTTATCTCTTTCGTAAAACCATTTGGCATATGTCATTACGGTACAGTTATATTTGTCTAAATCAAATCCATGTTTAAATCCGTCTACCGCAATTACTTTATCTTTAAATATTTCATCTTTTAAAACTGAATCTTTTAAATTGCTTGTATCACATAAATAAACGCTTCGTTCAGATGGATTCAGCAAAGTATTAAATACATAATATGTTTTACCACTTCCAGCTGGCACTACAATTAAATTTATTTTGTTCTTATGAAGCATTATCCCTTCATTTTTTATAATTTCGTTAACAGTTAATTTTTTCATTTGTTAACAACCTCCTAAAAATTTTTAACTATGTTATTTTCATAGTATGTATTTAGTTCATAGTGTTTTTAGGAGTAAGATTGCTGGAGCATAAGCTCCAACATCTTAATAATAGTAACGATTTTCCCTTTGTATTCTTCGATACTCTCTTTCTTCTTCTTCCATTAGCATCATTTTATAGTTTTTTAGTGGTTCTCCAAAAGCTACTTTAGGCTCCTTTCTTGTTGTATCAATTGGTGTTAAAGTAATTTTAAAATCTTCATGTTTGTTTAAATCTTTCATATTTGATATTCTCCTTTTGATTAAAATTTTCATTTTATTTCTTTTAATTCTGCAACTATAATTAATTCACTTTTTTATAATTGCCTTATGTTTATATTGTATAAATCTTTTTTGCAGAGTAAACTTTAACAAAAAAAGATTTGAACAATTTTTTATTTTTGTCCAAATCCCTTAATTTATCTTCATTATTTTTTTATTTTTCTTTTATTGTTTTCTCTTATGAGAGTGCTTTTTGATATTCCTGTAATTTCAACAACCTCGCTATAACTTTTCTCTCCACCATTTACTGATAGTAAGCTCAAAGCATGTTGCAATTGTTTATCTGTATATGACTTAGGTCTGCCTTCTTTAAAGCCTTCCTTAGTTCTTGCTATCGCTTTTCCCTCTTGTGTTCTTTCAATTATCATATCTCGCTCAAACTCTGCAAAACTAAAGAATATATTTCTTATCAACTTTGAAGCTGGAGTGTTATCCATAACCCCTATATTTAAAATATTCACTTTAATTCCCTTTTTAAGCAACTCATTAACAAGTTCGCTTCCTTGAGTCATGCTTCTAGCAAATCGGTCGAGCTTACATACTACTAATGTATCTCCATCTTTTAGCTTATTCAATAGCTTTGTAAACTCTGGTCTATCTGTTTTAGTTCCTGTAAAAGAATCTTGATATACCTTATCTACTCCATTCTCTTTTAACTTCTCTATCTGACTTTCTAAACTGTTTCCATCATTAGCCTGTCCTTTTGTTGAAACTCTTGCATATCCATAAATCATAATTAAAACCTCATTTCTCAGTCTAAACTTTTGACACTAAGTTTAGAAACCATTCTATATACTGATTTTACGTTATGATTTAATCGGTGTCAATACTTTTAAGTTTTGATATCGTTTCAAATTTCATATATTTTTTTGTCCACCTTGTAGTGAAGTATCTACTATTCTGTAATTCTCTTTGACATAGATTTTCTTTTTATCCTTGTTATATACACCAAAAGATGATACTACTAAATTAGTTACAATATTTTTGTATAATTTTCACCTTTATAATCCATCAATATTACTATGTTTAAATTTTTTATACTTTCCTAAGCATAAAAAAAGCATCTATGCAAGATGCTTTTAGATAAATGCATTTATCAATTTTTTAATAATAATTATCATCAGTATTCTTATATAATTTATTTATCTGCCATTAATCATTTCTTTATAAATAGTCTCTAATTCTTCCTTTTCATCGCAATCATAATATAATGCCTCAGATTTGCATGCAGTAGAAAGAGCTAATTTTTTAGCTTTAATCATTTTAAAAAAATTAGTATCTTTGTTATTAAGTTTTTTAAAATCATTAATATTAAAATCAAGTATATATTTTTTATCTCCTTCATCTGAAACCTTATAAATTACTTTTGTGAGACCATGAGCAGCTTCCCACTTGTTTTCACTACCAGTTAAGCCTTTATAAGAAAATATTATTCCAAATTTACAATCTCCACATACTTTTAATAAAGTATTAAACTTTCCAACCCAGGTTACTCCGACTGAATCATCATAATTTTTACATTCACCTAAAAAGAAATCTCCTCGAAATTGTAGTAGCTCTCTCGAGAAGCCTTGAGAATATATACTTTGTTTACCATAATCACTAATTACTATTAATTGGTCAATTTCATTAGTAGACGTTCTTTTATTAGGATATACCTCAAGAAAATAACTTCTTTCAATAATAAAATTAACTATATCTTCTAAAGCATCGCCCTTACTTTTAGTCACTATTTTTTCTTTACAATCATCCTTACACTTTCCATAACTATATTTAAGCTGTTTTAATAAAATATCATATTCTTTATAATCATCATCAGTCCATGAGGAAAATTTATAAAATTCCTCTACTTTTTCTTTATCATTTTCTTTTAATTTTATAATATCAGCAGTACTTAATCCCCTACTCATCACGTATCACCTTATAAATAAGTATTGTATTATCAACAGGATTCAACTTATGATTTTCATCACAATACAAGTCCTTCGGAAACTCATTTAAACTTTTTAATTGTTTTATATCAAGATACTTATTACATATACTACAATATACTTCAAATCTATATTCTAATATTCCCATCTTCTTGATTTCATCCAAAACTTTATATACCACTGGATAATCTGAATTAATTATAGATTTTATATTATTAGGATATATATCTTTTCCTTTTTTCCAAAACTTCATATTATCAATCAATAAATCTATTCTATATTCATTAATTATCGCACTTTTTATCAAGTTCTTTTTTACATCCGATAATATAATTGGTAACATAATTCATCATCTCCTCATCACCTAATTCATCAGAATACTTAAATAAAGTATATTCTTCATTTTTATAACCATGTGTTAATAAAATCTTTATCTTCTTTTCTTCCCATAAAATTTTTACTGATGGCAAAGATGATGTTTCTTCTATCTCCTCCATAAAGTCATCTAATATTTTTTTTATTTCTTTAGTATCGTCGCTTTTTTCAAACTTATCTTTTTCTTTATATAATAATTTCTTTAATTCTCCTAATATAGGTATCATTAATTCCTCATTTGATGCTGAATCTAAATATGCCATCATCCCATCTCTGCGCATCTTTAGTGCAACAATTGTTACATCATCAACCTTTTCTTTCTTCATATATCTTACTATTGATTCAAAGTTTATATTATCAATCATAACTCTTGAATCTTCATTAAAGCAAAGCATACTTCGCAACCAAGCAAGAACACTATTAATGTTATCTTTATAAAATGATTCTTTATTTTTATATGCAAATGTTACTGTATCTAATCTAATTTCTAAAGCGTCAATATCTTTATGTATTATAGCCAATATTGGATATTTTATTCTTTTGTTTTCATCATCTCTATTTTTTAAATAGATACTAAATTTAAATATAGTTTTATCATCCATTATTTTATATGTTGGATTCATTACTGTAAAATTAACATTATCATATTCTGTAATATCATCCGAAAATTTCTTTATTTTAACACCCTTCAATTTTTCTAATAAAGCATCATCATAATTCGATATAGCGAATATTGAACAATATCTATAGCCTTTTTCATATTCAAACATTTCTATCTCTTTGATAGTTCTATCATGATTATCTAATATATATTTCATAGTATCTTTAATACTATTACACATTGTTACATCTAACAAATTTTTATCATTTTTTTGTCTTCTATCAATATGAATTTCTTTTTTTTCGCTTAGTCTCTTGATAATTTTTTTCTGAAAGTAAGCTGGATACTCATTTAAAACAGTTTCTTTAATTATTTTAGTATATTCATCAAAATTCACTTTATGCACATCCTCTATAAATATATAAATCAATTTTAACACATTAATATACTTTTGATAATATTTTTACCATTTAAACCTTATATTTATTTAAGTTTAATTTTATTACCATATGTTTTTCACCAACCATATTAAACTTTAATTGTTTGGTATACTCATTGAGAACCTCATTTAATACTTCTGTTATTACTGCACAGATATGCATATCAGCTTTACCATTCAAAACTTGTCCTGAATGTTTTTATCTTTTACTAATACTTACCCACTCTTTAGAGTGCCAAGTTTCCACCACAACTGTTATTTCAAGGTTATTGGTCGTTGCCCACCTTTCATATCATCAATACCTTACATAAGTTCTAACAGAAGTAATTCCCTTATGATTTATGATATAGTTGATTTTTTGCATTGGCTCAACTTACCTAATCTATATTTTTCTTGCTAGAGTGCATATACAAGTAACCTCCCCCTAAAAAGGGTATAGTAAATAAAGCGTTGCACACCTTTCTTTTTTGAAATACAATTAATTTATGGTTTTAATTATAATCCTCTATTTGAAGAGGCTTCAAAGTTTTATAAAACGATATTTAGTTTTGATAGTTACAATTGGCGTGGTAGCTATTTTAAAATTGTGTTTGAGCATAATAATGCCTGCAAGTATAGGATATCATCTTATTTTAACTTCCTTACCATATATTTTTTCAACTGCTTCACCAGTTATTCTCTTACCCATATATGATTTAAAATATAGCTTATACTTTATAATACTATCTTTAATATATTCCAATTTTACTATTTCATAATTAATCATTATCTTTTAAGAAGTCTCTTTCTTTATATAACTCTTTTTCATGTCTTACTAATATAAATTTATTAACTTATATTTATGGATAGTGATGTTTAAATAAGTATTTCTTTAAAAACTGATTTAGAAAATCTTATTGAATTTTTATTTAATTTTTATGACCTAATCCAAGGACGGATTAGCCACTGCACCAGACAGGACGTCGCTTCAGTGGGAAGTCTTAAAAATTAAATAAAAAGACATTTAGAGTTTCTTTGAAGTTTTTACGAATAATGATTTAAACATCATCTATCAATCCATATCACTAATTCAATTTTTTACAAAAGTATTTAAACGCAAAAAATCACTTCCTATATTTAATAAGAAGTGATTCATATATACCTATTGAATTATTCTTCCCATCCTTCTGGGAATTCTGCATTGTGGTAAACTTCTTGAACGTCATCATCATCTTCAAGTAAGTCTAACATTTTTTGCATTTTCTTAGCTGTCTCTTCATCAATTGCAGTGTATGTATCTGGAATCATTTTTACATCAGCTTCTAAGAATTCTATTCCTTGTGCTGCTAATGCTTCTCTAACTGTTCCAAAATCTTCTGGTGTAGTTGTTACTACATATACTTCGTCTTCTACTGCAAAATCTTCTGCTCCTGCTTCTAATGCCATCATCATCATTTCGTCATCATCTTTATCTTCTTTTTCTATGATGATTTCACCTTTTTCTTGGAACATGAAACCTACGCAACCTGAGTTACCCATGTTTCCGCCACCTTTTGTAAAGGCATTTCTAACATTTCCTGCAGATCTATTTTTGTTATCTGTAAGAACATCAACTATTACAGCTACTCCATTAGGACCATATCCTTCATAAACTATATTTTCATAGTTTACTGCTGATAATTCTCCTGATGCTTTTTTTATTGCTCTTTGAATAGTATCATTTGGCATATTTGCTGCTTTAGCTTTTGCTATAACGTCTCTTAACCTAGCATTTGTATCTTCGCTTGGTCCTCCGTTTTTAACAGCAACAACTATTTCCTTACCTATTTTAGTAAATATTTTACCTCTTTTAGCATCTACTTTACCTTTTTTCGCTTGTATATTGTGCCACTTTGAATGTCCTGACATTTTATTTCCTCCTAACTAATATATCAATAATGCTTATGCATCCCATTTTTAAATATTACTGCAATATTATAACATATCAAAAGTTTGCTTTCAAATTCTTGACTATATAGTTATAAATTTATTTTTATAGGTTTATGCTTCTTTATAAAGTCTATGTTCCATTTTAAAGTAATACTCTTCATCTTCATCTTCTATTATAACTTTTCCATTAGTACATTCTGTGAATTTCTCACACATGTTATTAAAGTTATTACTTTCACAATATATTATTATCTCAACTTTATCAGTATATACAGTATCTTCTATATGCCACTGATTTTGTCCACATACATACTGTATTTTCCCAAGCAAATCATAATCTATTGTAAATTTCACTTGAATTCCTTTTACCTTTTCAACTATTCCAGCTACTTTTATAGCTTCTGATGCCCCCTTAGAATATGCTCTTACAAGACCACCAGCCCCTAAAAGAATTCCACCAAAATATCTAGTAACAACTACTGCAACATCAGTTAAATCATTTTTCTTTATTACTTCTAATATAGGAATTCCTGCTGTTCCTTGTGGTTCTCCATCATCACTATATCTTTGTATATTTTTTTTCTCGCCTACAATATAAGCAGAACAATTGTGTGTTGCTTGTTTATGCATATTTTTTATTTTAGTAACAAATTCTTTTGCCTCTTCTTCTGTTGTTACTCTTTTTACATATCCTATAAACTCTGATTTTCTCTCTTCAAATTTAGCTTCAGCTTCATCTTTAACTGTAAAATAACTCATAACCACTCTCCAATCTATTTTTTCATTATTTCAAAATATTCTTCACAAGCTTTCTTTATATATGAAAGTTCTGTTTTTTCATCAATACATTTTATCTTTTCAAATGCTTTTTCACTTCTTATTTTTGCTAAAGATTTTATAGCATAACTTACTACTTGACCATTTTCATCTTGTAATGCCCTTAAAAGTGCCATCTCGCACTTGTTATCTCCAATCTTACCCAATGCAGAAATAGAAAGCCTTCTTATATTTACAAATTTATGTACTGTTGACTTTATTAAAAAATCCACTGCTTTCTCTGCTCTTAATTCTCCTAGCATCCATACAGCTGCTTCTTTTTCCTTTAACGAAATATTTAAATGATTATTTAATATATAATCTATAAGCTTAGTTTTGTTTACCACATCTAAACTATTTAATATATAAATTCTTTCATTCTTTGCAATATTGGCTAGATTATTAAATAAGTCTTGTATATTCTCACTTTTAGTTAAATATCTATACTTAATTTTGGCTGAAATAATATGTCTTTGTATTTCGCTTTTATCTCTATTTCTAATCTTACTTATAGTATCTAAAGATTTTCCTTCTAAATGCAAAAAATACGATATCTCTTCTTCTGAATATTTATCAATAAAATTCCAATCGAACTTAACTAATCCACTACTAATCTTTCTCACCACCAACATTTTATAGAGTTTTAAGTTAAACGTTAACCCTATAATTATTAATTCTATATACATATATTATAATATAAATTTAAAATTTAATCATTTAAAAGAAAAGAAGAAATTGAATTATCAATTTCTTCTTTTATGTTTATTCTATAATGTATTTTTGACACTTATTATAAACTTCTTCATCACCTTGAACTTCCATTAAAGTTCCTTCTGCTTCATATGCTTCACTATCAACTTTTCCATTTCTATGAAGATATGCAACTGTACTTGAATCACTATAAGGTATTAATACTTTAAATGATTTTAATTTATATGGAAGTAATTCTGTACATTCTTTTAATAGTAAATCTAAATTTATATTTTCTCTAGCAGATATTTCTATAATTTTATAATTACTATTCTTTTCTTTTAATTCTTGTAATTTTTCTTCATCTGCATTATCTACTTTATTTAATACTAATATTGTTGGTTTATCATCTGCTTTAAGCTCTTTTAATATGTCCTCAACTACTTCTATTTGTGATTGTGCATCACTATTAGAACTATCTACAACATGAAGTATTAAATCAGAGTATATAACTTCTTCTAAAGTTGATTTAAAAGCTTCTACTAAATCATGAGGAAGTTTTCTTATAAATCCTACTGTATCTGTCATAGTAGCAACTCTATTATCTGGAAGCATAATTCCTCTAGTTGTTGTATCTAAAGTTGCAAAAAGCATATCTTTTACAAATACTTCTTCTTTTACATTAGCAGACTTCAAAGGATATAAATCACATAACTTATTTCTTAATGTAGATTTTCCCGCATTTGTATAACCTGCTAAAGCTATTTTAGACACGCTATCTTTATTTCTCTTTTCTCTTTGAACACTTCTTATATGTTTAATCTTTTCAAGTTCTCTTGAAAGTTCTAAAATTCTTTCTCTTATATGTCTTTTATCTGTTTCTAATTTCTTTTCTCCTGGGCCTCTAGTTCCTATACCACCACCTGTTCTTGAAAGTACTGTTCCAAGACCAGCAAGTCTTGATAATCTATATTTAAGTTGTGTTAACTCAACCTGTATTTTACCATCTCTTGTTTTAGCCCTTCTTGCAAATATTTCTAATATTAATGTTGTTCTATCTATTACTTTTACACCTAATGCTTGCTCTAAATTTCTAACTTGTGCACCAGACAATTCCTCATCAAAAATTACAACATTAGCTCTTAATGATTGTCTAATCATTGCTATTTCTTCTACTTTTCCTCTTCCTACATAAAAAGCAGGATCTATTTTGTTTTTACTTCTTTTTTGAAGCACTGAATATACCGGAAAAACTTCACATGCTTTTGTAAGTTCAGATAATTCTTCTAAACTTTCTTCATCTTCTGTTCCTACCAATATAGCTTTTTCTTTTGTTTCTTCTATAATCTCATTTTCTTTTATTATACTTTCTATGTATTTTATTTTATCCATTAAATCGAAGTTTAATAAATCTTCTGTTGATTTAATACTTATTTCTTCTTCTACTAATATGTTATTTGATACATCACAAAATCCTATATTATAGCATAATGGTTTTTCATTACTTACACCTATAGCTACTATAGCATCTAATTTCAACTTTAATAATGCTGATATATCTAAAGCTGAAAGTTTAGGATTTCCATTAGGATGGGTATGTATTATTCTAACACCAGATAACTTTCCTTCTTTTACATCAATTAATGGCATATCTACAGTAGTGCTATCACCAACAGCAACAGTTATTATATTACCTTTTCTATCTATAGCTACACTTACTTCTCTATCTAAATCTATAGTTGCTTTTTTTAAAACTTCTATAATCTCTTCTGTTACTACTGTATACTTAGGGACTTTTAAATCAAGTATTGTTTCTAAACTATTAAGTATAGATTTTTTTACACCTTCTATATTTCCATCTATCATAAACTCACCGTCCAAACTTTTCTTAATATTTATTTTATTAATATTAGATTATTGTTATTTATTATTTGAAAATAACATAAAATATAATCAAAATATTTTATAAAAACCGAATTTTTCTTTATTTACGGTTGACAACTTTCATTTAATTTTATACTATTACTTCATTATTGTAAATATTATTTAAGGGACGTGATTCTATGGAAAACAAAAAAGTAAACGTATTATTTTCTAAAGAAGAAATTGATAAAGCTAATGAACGTTTAGGTGCTGAAATTTCAAAAGATTATGAAGGCAAAAAACTTTATGTTCTTTCTCTTTTAAGAGGTAGTTTTATATTTGCTGCTGATTTAGTAAGATATATTTCTGTACCAACAAAAATAGGATTTATGACAACATCTAGCTATGGTCATAACGAAGAATCTTCAGGTAATGTTATTATTGTGAATGATGTACCTGACAATATAGAAGGATTTGACGTACTTATCGTAGATGACATAGTTGATAGTGGTATTACTATGAAATTTGTAGTTGATCATGTTAAATCTTTAGGTGCAAATTCAGTTAAATGTTGTAGTCTTTTAGATAAACCATCTAGAAGAAAAGCAGATATAAAACCTGATTATTGTGGTTTTTCAATTGAAGATTTATTTGTAGTAGGCTATGGATTAAACTATGGTGATTATTATAGAAATATTCCTTACATATTTAACTGGGAAAGCTAAAAAAGGGCTATATAGCCCTTTTTTTATTTTGCATTAAGATCTACAATAGATGATTCCGGTATTTTTCCAACTATTATAGTCTCTGCTATTGGTACTTGTGTAACTACTTTAACATCATTACTTGTAGTGGGTAATATAACCTTTACTGTGGCTGTAACTTCTACGTATATTTTATGCCTAGTTTGATTTATACCTGCACTTTCAAAATCTGATATATACTTAGATTCAACATATCCTATTGGTTGCATTTTAGCTTTTATTCTAGGTCCAAAATTGGATAAAAGATTATTTTTAGTAATGTATCCTATAGGAAACTCAATTTCTTCATCCTCCAAATTTTTCAACTTATCTTGTATATCTAATGATAATTCTGTAGCTATCTTATTCATTTTTAAAGTATCTGCTTTTAATAAGACTATATTTCCTTTTTCATCTTTATCAAATTTTACAATTTCTTCATAATTGAAATTATCTATGTATTTTTCAATGATAGTTTCATTAATAAGATTAACTGATTTTGCACGCATCTCTCCATCACAAATAACTAATATAGTGGGAAGTATTATCTCATCAAAGTAGTACATAAAAGCCATTAATACAGTTAATATAAATATTATTATAGATATTAGCTTTATTTTCTTCCCTTTTTTCATTAAAATTACCTTCCTTTTGTTTTTTTTACATATTTATGATTAATTTATTAAAAATTAGTAATAATATATTATATGTGTATTAATTTATATACAGAATAAAAATATGGTAATTTTATTAATTCCTTTGATATGATATAATACAAGGAATAAACTACGAAAAGTTTAAGAAATCTTAAGGAGGACGCCTTATGAGTGAAAATAAAGCTAAAAAATCAAAGCCTAAAAAGCCTAAATGGAAAAAAGTTGTTAAGGTAATATTAATTACAATACTTGTATTGTTTTTTTCTTGTGCCGCTATCGGTACAGGTGTTATATATGGAATTGCTCAAACTTCTCCAAAACTTAATTTAGACGCTTTCTTAGAAGTAGAAGAAACATCAACTATATATGACTCTAAATCGAATTTAATAGATGAATTCATTACTCCCGAACGTAGAATTACTGTAACTTCTGAAGAAGTTCCTAAAATTTTAAAAGATGCTTTTGTAAGTATAGAAGATGAACGTTTTTATACTCATCCAGGAATCGATATTAAAAGACTCGGTGGTGCTGTACTTGAAGATATAAAAATAGTTTTAGGTCTTTCTAAAGGCAATCTTCAAGGTGCTTCTACAATTACTCAACAATTAGTAAAGTATAGATATTTTCTTGAAGATTCATTAGAAAATAGAACCTCTATTAAAAGAAAAGTTCAAGAAATGGATTTAGCTTTAAAAGTTGAAAAAGAATTAAGCAAGGAACAAATATTAAATTCCTATATGAACATAATTTTTCTTGGTGGAACATCTCATGGTGTAGAAGCCGCTTCACAAATGTACTTTAATAAATCAGTAGGAGACTTAACAATAAAACAAGCTGCCTTTATTGCTGGTGCTGCTCAAAATCCAACTGTTTCACATTATAATGCTTATGAAAATTATAAAAATGGAACACCTTTTGACTCTCCAAGAACTAAAGCAGTACTTGCTAAAATGTTAGAACTTCAAAAAATATCTAAAGTGGAATATGATACTGCAATGAATGAACCACTAACATTTACATTTTCTAAAAAATCTATAAATATGATGAATTATGAATATTTTTCAAGACCTGTTATTAACGAAGTTGTTAATGATATGGTTAATGTTTATAAAATTAGCAAATCTGAGGCTTTAGAAAAACTTATGTATGGTGGATATAAAGTATATACTACTATGGATACAGAACTTCAAAACAAAGTTCAATCTGTAGTTGATGATGCTAATGGTGAAATTATTAATCCAAATAATTTTCCAAAAGCTCAAGCTTCTGCCGTAATCATGAATTATAAAACAGGTGAAGTTAAATGTATAATCGGTGGTCGTGGAACTCCAGAACCTAACTCTTACAATAGAGCTGCTTCTGAAAATTTCTTAAGATCTCCTGGTTCTAGTTTGAAGCCACTTACAGTTTATGCACCTGCTATTAATGAAAAAATATTAACTGCTGGAAGTATGGTAGAGGATTCCCCTATACCTAGTGATATAGGTTCTAAGTATGGAAATCCACCATATGATCCAAAAAATTCACCACCAACTTATGATGGATATATGACTGTTAGAGATTCTATTAGAAGTTCTAAAAACACTGCTGCTACAAAAATTGTAGATAAAGTTAGTTTAGCCACTTCTGTAAGTTATGGTGAAAAATTTAAAGTTCAATTAGATGAAGAAGACAAAGCTTCAATGGCTGCTATAGCATTAGGCCAATTAGACGGTGGCTCTTTAGGTGGTACAAATCCATTAACTCTAGCTGCTGCCTATGGAACTTTTGGAAATAACGGAGTATATACTAACCCTAAACTATATACTAAAGTTTTAGATAGACATGATAAAGTTATTTTAGACAATAAGTTAGAAACTGAAACTATTCTAACTCCTCAAGCTTCTTATATAATTTATGATTTATTAAAAGAGCCTATAATAGGAACAGGTCCTAGTGCAAACTTTGGAAATATGGAAATACGAGGTAAAACTGGTACATCATCATTCTCTAATGACGTTACATTTGCTGGTTTAACACCATATTATTCTGCAGCTGTTTGGATAGGAAATGATGATTATAGTTCACTAACTAATGAAGCTGCAGGTATTTATATGAATAGTGATATTCCTGCATTACTTTGGGGACGAATTATGGGTATAGCACATGAAAATTTACAATATGCTGAAGTTCCTAGACCTAACGGAATTGTAAATTTAGACGTTTCTAGAGACTCTGGAACATTGCCAACAGAACTATCATATAAAGATCCTAGAGGTAATAGAGTTTACACTGAAATGTTCATAGCTGGTACTGAACCATCATCTTTAGATAATATTCATGTAGAAGCAAAAGTTGTAAAAGGAGAAGATGGCAAATACTACTTACCATCTGATAAAACTCCAAAGGATAAAATAGAAACAAGGGTATTTATTAAAAGAGATTATAGCCCTTCAGCAACTTTAAATGATTCTCAATGGGTTTTACCAACCGAAAAAGATCCAACAGTCTATAAGGAGAAGGAACCATCTAAACCTAATAAACCTACAGTTCCTGTAAAACCTGAGGAACCTCCTAAAAATGAGGTTCCGCCTAAAGAAGATGATCCATCTAAACCTATAGATCCATCTAAACCTGCTGAAACTACTGAAAATTTTATTCACAATTTATTTTCAGCAATATTTAAAAGCTAATATTTGAGCATTATAAAAAGGTTATCTAAAATATTAATTTATATTTTAGATAACCTTTTTAAATTTTATTATTGTTTTGATTTTGGTTTACTTATTATTGACATTATATATCCAAAAACTATTGCAGCTGCAATCCCACCAGCTGCTCCTTGAACACCGCCTATAAACACTCCTAAAAATCCTTCTTTGTCAACAGCTCTCATTACTCCATTAGCAAGTGAATAACCAAATCCAGGAAGTGGAATAGTTGCACCTGCTTTACCTATCTTAACTATTTTCTCATATATTCCCAGCGCTTGTAATATAACACCACTAGTAACAAATAGTACAAGTATTCTTGCTGGAGTTAATTTTGTTGTATCCATAAGTATTTGACCTATAACACAAATTATTCCGCCTACTATAAATACTGATAAATATTCGCTCATTTAATTCTCCCCCATTTCTACTGCAACTGCATGTGCAATTCCTGGTATACTTTCACCTTGCAAAGGAGATATACTATTTAATAATGCACCTGTAGAAATTAAAAGAACTCTTTTAAACTCACCATTTAGTAGTCTTTTATATATATATGACCCCATTACTGAGGCTGAGCATCCACAACCACTACCACCAGAGTTAGTTCCTTGATTTTCATCATCATATATTTCATCTCCACAGTCTATGTAGTTATTTCTAATATCAATATTAAATTCCAAAAGCAACTTTTCAGTTATGCTTTTCCCTACTTTTCCCAAATCACCTGTTACTATTAAATCATAGTAGTCAGGTTTTAATTTAGTATCTTCAAAATGTTGCCTTATTGTATCTACTGCTGCCGGAGCCATAGCTGCACCCATTTCATTTGGATCTTTTATACCATAGTCTTTAACTTTTCCTGTGGTGATATAAGTTATATATGGTTTATCTTTTTCTTGAACACTACTAACCATCATAGCCCCAGCTCCTGTTACTGTCCATTGTGCACTTGGTGCACGTTGACTTCCCATTTCTAATGGCATTCTAAACTGCCTTTCTGCAGCTGAAAAATGTGATGAAGTTGATGCAATAACATATTTTCCACAACCAGATTCAACACACATACCAGCAACTGATAAAGTTTCAGTCATATTAGAACAAGCACCATACATTCCTATATATGGTATTGATATATCTCTTGCCATAAAACTAGATGAAAATAATTGATTTAATAAATCTCCACTAAATATATAATTTACATCACTTTCTTTTAATCCTGCATTGCTTATACAACCCTGTACTGCAATATAATGCATTTTACTCTCTGCCTTTTCAAAGCTTTCACAATTACACATGTCATCTTCTAGTACATTATGAAATTCATCTTTTAATGGTCCTTGACCTTCTTTAGGACCAACAACAGTATAAGTTGATATTATCCTAGGTTTACTTTCTAATTTTACTGTTTGCTTTCCTATTCTAACAGCCATATAATCACCACCTCATAAAATAATAAAAAATACCAACTATTATAGATGAAGTTATTCCATAAGCTAATACTGGTCCTGCAATTGTAAATATTTTAGCTCCAACACCTAATATATATCCCTCATTTTTATGTTCTATAGCAGGAGATACTACCGAATTTGCAAATCCAGTTATTGGCACAACTGAACCAGCACCTGCATAATCACCAATTTTATCGTATACTCCTAATCCTGTTAAACTAGCACCAATAAATATCATTATTATGGGTAAATATACTTTAGCTTGTTCAATACTTATTCCAAATGCAATTAATATGTTATATATAATTTGTCCTATTGTACAAATCAATCCTCCTGTCCAAAATGCTCTAAAACAATTTCTAAGCAATTTAGGTTTTGGTGTTTCTGATTCATATAATTTTTCAAATTTCTTTTTTATAGTTTTTTCTTTCATAAATAAATTTCACCTCACTTATTAAAAATTTCTTTTACATATGTTTTATTATTAGTATTTACTCAATATATTATTCTTAAATAAATAAATAAAGCTAAGTGGCACGTTCTAACCACTTAGCTTCTCTTTCATTTTCTTTAAAACTCTTTTTTCTATCCTTGAAACTTGAACTTGACTTATACCTAACATTTTAGCTACTTCTATTTGTGTTTTATCTTTAAAATATCTAAGCATTATTATTTGTCTTGATTTATTATCTAATTTTCCTAGTGCTTCTTTTAATGCAATTTTATCTAATACTTCTGTGTCTTCTTCATAATCCTCACTTAATTTATCTATTAATAGTACCGGAGCCCCGTCATCATGATGTATTGTATCATATAAATATTGCATATTATTAGATGCTTCTAGTGCTGTTATTATTTCTTCCTTATCTATTCCTGAAAATTCAGATAATTCCTCAACCGTTGGCTCTCTTCCAAGCGTTTTTGCCAACGTATCTTTATCATAATGTATTTTCTTTGCAATAGTTTTTATGCTTCTACTAACTTTTATTATTCCATCATCTCTTAAAAATCTTTTTATCTCTCCTACTATCATAGGTACAGCATATGTTGAAAATTTAACATTAAAACTATTATCAAAATTATTTATTGCTTTTACAAGTCCAATACATCCTATTTGAAATATATCATCATACTCATATCCTCTATTAAGAAATTTCTTACTTAAAGAAGAAACTAAAGGTAAATTCATTTCAACTAAGTAATCAAGAGCTAATTTGTCACCATCTTTTGCCCTTTTTATAAGTTCCATATTATCATTATAATTGTATCCATTAGATTTACTATTTTCGTTCATAATATTCACCTATCTTAAGGAATTAAAAGTTTTGCTCATAGTAACTTTAGTTCCTTTTCCCTTTTCAGATAAAATTTCTACTTTATCCATAAAAGTTTCCATAACAGTAAATCCCATTCCTGATCTTTCTAAATCTGGTCTTGATGTATATAATGGTTCTCTTGCTTTTTCCAAATCATCTATACCAACACCTTCATCTATAACAACAACTGTAAGTTTATTATCATCTATATACCCTTCTAATTTTACTAATTTACTTTCATCTTCTTCATATCCATGAATTATTGAATTTGTAACAGCCTCAGAAATAGCTGTTTTTATGTCACTTATTTCTTCTATTGTTGGATCAAGTTGAGCAGCAAATGCTGATACTACCACTCTTGCAAAGCTCTCATTTTCAGATTTACTTAGAAATTCTACTTTCATCTCATTATGTTTCATTTTTACATACCTCCATTAAATGCTTCCAATAGCATCTTTTACATCATCATAAACATCTATAATCTTAAATAAACCTGATAGTTCAAAAATCCTTTTTACATTTGGTTTTAAATTAGTAACACATAATGTTCCACCCTTTGCTGCTAATTTCTTATATCTTCCTATAACTGCTCCAATACCTGAACTATCCATAAAAGATATTCCTGAGAAATTTAAAATAAGTTTATTAATCCCATCTACTTCCATTTTATCATCTATTTTATTCCTAAGCTCTGACGCACTATGGTGATCTAATTCCCCTACAAGTTCAACAATCATTTTATCATCTGCATTGCTAAAAGTTAAAATCATATCCCTACCTCCAGATTCTATATTTTGGTAACTTATAATTATATGTATAACAACATCATAATATTACTTTTTAATTATAACATATATTATATTAAATTACATTATTTTCCTATTATTTTACATAATAATTTTCCTTTTGTCTAGATGTACATAGTTCTAAATTTGAAATTTAATAATTTTGATCCATTTTAAGAAATTATTTATAAAAATGTAGAAGGTATATGAAAAATAAACTCATATACCTTCTACATTTTTATATTACTTTTTCAATTAAATTTATTTCTTCAGATGTAAGTTTAAAATATTTATATAAACTTTCATTATCATATTTTTCTATTTCATTTATGTTAGGTATTAAAAGTTTCATAAGATTATTGGGATAATACTCATATAAATCCTCACCTAACTTCTTTGCAAAAGACTTAAAATAAAATTCATATAATTTACTATTTAATATATACAATAGATATTTGTAATTGAATTCCATATCTTCTTTTAATATAAGTGCGTATACATCTGCACTAAAGTAGCTGCCTGAGTCTAATGAAAATTTATTGCTTGCAGCTTTAAATGGAAATATTATTTTTTCTTTTTCAAATATTTCTTTGTTTCTACCCCATTGAAGTTGATACCATTTTCTAACACCCTTTACACATTCTCTTCTTCCACTTAATTTTTGTTTATAAAATGCTATATGATTTATACAATTTAAATATTTTTTCTCGTCTTCTATAGAGTCGGAATATATTAAATAACTTTTTTTTCTATTTACTTCATTTTGTTTTATAAAACTTCCTTTTATCCATGGTTTTAATATATCATTCTCTAACTTTTCTACTTTTACAGTTATTTCATCTACAACAAAAGCTTTATCACATCCAGTTATAATTCCCTGATGACTTGTACATATATCTGAAAGTTTTACTTCACATTTTTCTTCTATTTTTTCAATTATTCGCTTAACACTATCACTTTTCAAAATCCATCTGTCTTTTTCTAAACCTTTTTGACTTATTAAAAACTTGCTATATTCTAATCCTTCATTTAAAAACAATGATTTGTAAAACTTATCGTCTTTTCTCCCTTTATCAGATATTGGTTTTATAATTTCAACATCCTTATATTCCATATCTAATGACTTTTTCTTATTCATAAATATTATTACTGGATCTATTCCTATTCCTTTAAATGGCCTAACACCATAAAAATCTACTATTCTTTCTATGTGTGTGCTTTCCGTAAGTGTTTTTCTAAGTTCACTACCACTAGAAGACTCTAAAAAATATCTAGATGTTATAAATCCTATTTTTCCATTACTTTTACATACATTTAAAGATTTTTCAAAGAAACAATATGAAATATCACTTTTATCCTTAAAAATATTTTTATATGCTTCTTTTAATTTTAATGAATATTCCTTATTTATAGATTTAGGTCCTACATATGGAGGATTTCCTATTATAATATCAAATTTATTATCTGCATCCCAAAATAAAAAATCTGTATTTAAGAAATTCTTTTCATCAAAAAAATTACTATAATAAAATAAATCTATTTTTAATATTTTTAAAGCTAATTTATCTATATCAAAACCAAACAAATTATTTTTTATAATATGTTCACTTAGATTGTTTTCATTTAGTTTTAATTTATTTTTCTTATTAACTTCTTTTAAGTTTTTTATATAAATATTATAAAGATGTAAAAAACAAGGTATTATAAGATTTCCGGCTCCACAAGCTGGATCTGTTATTTTTATATAAGGATTATTTATAACGTTTTCCTCTATTATAGTATTTTCAACAATATACTTACTTATTGGATATGGAGTATAAACTATACCCTTTTCTTTATTTTCTTTTAACGACTCATAGTAATATTCCCCTATCATTTTACTATCATCTATCTTTATATCTCTTTTAAAACTATTTATGGCTGTTTGTTTAAATACTTGATCTATAGGACTTTTTAGAAGTTCATACAATTCTTCTATTTTTTTTATTATGTCTAACTCCACAATAACTTCCCCCTTTTCCCAAAAGTTCAAAATATTTTATCAAGTTCAGTATATCATATTTTGTAAAAATATTGAATATTCTGAGTAATTTTAAATAAATATAACAAAACAGCCACTAAAAATTAAATTTAGTGACTGTTTTGTTATATTTACTATTAAATTTTTTCATTTACTATAGATAAAATTTCATCTCTTTTTTGAATACCATCTTTTACAAGATGTTCTATTTCTTCTTTTACAGTAGCTATATAACTTTCATCTTTTATTGAACCTAAATTAATTCTTACGTTCAATATGGCTGCTTCTAATCCACTTTGTGCCATAAGTGCTGCTACTCCAGCATCTGATATAGCATTTTTATTTCCATGTTTTGCAACCACTAATATATAATCATATACATCAAATGTTCTCTTAGCTGTTTTTAGAGGAACTTCTAGAGACTTTTTGTATCCTTCTTGTATTTTTGCACTTCTAGCTGATTTTTCTTCATCACTTTCTTTTGGCATTTTAAATGCCTTCATAAGTTCTAAGAAAACCTCTGTATCTTCATTCATTAAATCTAAAAATTCATCTTTTAATGAGTTACATACTTTTAAGCTATTATTAACTTCTTCTTTTTCAACTTCACCTAATGCTTCATAAGCTTTCTTTCCTATTGTTAAATTACATACCATTCCAACTAAAGCTGCTGATAATGATGATGCAATTGCAGCTACGCTTCCACCACCTGGTGCTGGTGAATTAGATGATAATTCACTAATAAATTCTCTAACTGTTTTATTGTCTAACATTTAAATTCCTCCTAAATTAATTTTCAACTACGATTTTACCATTTTTTATTACCTTATGCACAGCATTAATTCCAAAATGATAAATTAAGTAATTCAAGTTTTTAGAATTAAACATAACTATATCTGCTTTTTTATTAGGCTCTATACTTCCTATTTCTTTTTCCCTATTAATTGCTGCTGCTGAATTTATTGTCATTGCATTTATTATTTCTTCTGGAAACATTCTCATTCCAAAAGCAGCAAAAGTCATTACTGCTTGCATAGATTCTGTTGGTGATGTTCCTGGATTACAGTCTGTTGCAAGTGCTACTGCAACACCATTTTCTATCATATCTCTAGCTCTTGCAAAACTACCTACCATTAAATAAAATGCTGTTGATGGTAATAATACAGCCACAACATTATTCTTAGCTAATGCTTTTATTCCCTCATCACTAGCTGCAATAAGATGTTCTGCTGAAATTGCTTTAACTTCTCCTGCAAGTTCAGCTCCTCCCATTGGTTCTACCTCATCACCATGTACTTTAGGAATTAATCCATATTTTTTTCCTTCTTCTAAGAATTCTCTGCATTCATCTACTGAAAATACTCCATCTTCACAGAAACAATCAACAAACTCTGCTAAATTTTCTTTTGTTATATGTGGAAGCATTTCTTTAGCAATTTTTAAGAAACCTTCTCTATCGTCTTTATATTCTGTTGGTAGTGCATGTAGTACCATAAATGTTGATACTACATCTATTGGATGAATTTCATTCAATTTTTTATTTACTTCAAGCATTTTTAACTCTGTTTCTAAGTCTAATCCATATCCTGATTTACTTTCAACAGTAGTTGTTCCATAATTAAGCATTATATCTAATCTTTTTTTGCTTTCTTCAACTAATTCATCTAAAGATGCTTTTCTTGTATTTTTTACTGTACTTAATATTCCACCACCAGCATTTAATATATCTATATATCCCATTTTATTTAGTTTCAATGGAAGCTCATTTTCTCTAGACCCACCATATACTAAATGTGTATGTGGATCTACAAGTCCTGGTGTTACAGTCTTCCCTGTTCCATCAATAATTGTAGTTTCATCATTTATATATTTTTTATAATCATTTCCTTCTCCAACTTCAATTATTACATCATCCTTAATAACTATATAACCATTTTCTATTATTCCTGCATCTTTTATTTCATCTTTTGTTTTTTTATGACTTCCTTTACATGTAACTAAACAGTCAATATTCTTTATTATCATTGACATATACTACACCTCAACTGTAAATAATCTTAAATTATTCACTTATTCTTTTTTCTAATATTTGATCCATTGAAAAATCTTCTATTTGAAGATAATATTCTGCACAATTAATTAAAGCTTGCATTGGTACAAGACCTATAACTTCACTACCTACTACTGGCACTCCATATCTTTTTGCTTCCATTTTAACCATTTCAAAAGCTCTATATACTGCAGTTTTTTCATAATTTACAAGGTTCATAGATACTTGAGCTATGTTTCTTTCTTCAAGCATTACTCCCATAGCTTTTACGAATCTTAATCCACCACCTAGATTTCTTACTGTCTTAGCTATTTTATCTGCAATTTCTAATTTATCTGTTCCTAAATTTACATTGAATGCTACTAATGGTTGTCTTGCTGCTATAGCTACGCAGCCACCTTTTACATTAACTTCTTTTGGACCATAGTCTGGAGACCATTTTTCTTCTTTTATTTTCTCAAAGAAACCTTCATATTGTCCTTTTCTTACAGTAGCTAGGTTTTCTCTGTATGTTGCTGATGCTGCCTTCTCATATAAATATACAGGTATGTTAAATCTTTCTCCTATAGTCTTACCAACTCTATTTGCTATTTCAACGCATTCATCCATTGTAATTTCACTTATTGGAACAAATGGAACTACGTCTAATGCACCCATTCTTGGATGAGCCCCTTCATGTTTACTCATATCAATAAGTTCATAAACTTTTTCAGCCATATTTATAATTACTTCTTCAACTTTAACTGGATCCCCAACTAAAGTTACTACACTTCTATTATGGTCTGCATCGCTTGAATAGTCTAATAACTTGACACCATCTTTTCCTCTAACTGTGTCCATTATTTTTTCTATCTTCTCTTTGTCTCTTCCCTCACTAAAGTTTGGTATACATTCAATAATTCTTGCCATAACAAAATCCCCCTTCAAAGCATTTATATTTAATAAAATTTTAAAGTTTAGTTGTAGAGAAAAAGATTTTTCTTCTTCTCTAATTGACTAAACTATTTTAAGCTAAATATTTTAAAATTTAAAAGCTCATATTAATAATCTAATTTTGTAACATTTTCAACTGCTGATAATATTTCTCCTGATTTAATTAAATCAAGTACTCCATCTAATTCTTTATACATAACTACATCTTTTTCTATGAAGCTTACTTTATTTCTTATTGTTTTATAACATTCTTTAGTTCCTTCTCCCAATTCTAGATTTTCTCTAAAATCAATTGCTTGACATGCTGCTAAAAGTTCTGTTGCTAATACTCTTTGAGTATTTTTTAATATATCTCTTGCTTTTCTAGCTGCTATCGTACCCATACTTACATGATCTTCTTGATTTGCAGAAGATGGTATAGAGTCTACGCTTGCTGGATGAGCTAAGATTTTATTTTCTGATACTAATGCAGCTGCTGCATATTGTGTTATCATAAATCCTGAATTTAATCCACCATGTTTAACTAAGAAAGCTGGTAAATCATTTAGTTGATAATTTATAAGTCTTTCTAATCTTCTTTCTGATACATTAGCCATTTCAGCAACAGCTATTCCCAAAAAGTCACTTGCTAATGCAACTGGTTGTCCATGGAAGTTTCCTCCTGATATTACATCTCCTTCTTCAGTAACTATTGGATTATCTGTTACAGAGTTTATTTCTGTTTCTATAACTTTTTGAACATATCTAACTGCATCTTTACTTGCACCATGTATTTGTGGTACACATCTTAATGTATATGCATCTTGAACTCTTATATCTCCTTGATTAGTTACAAAAGTACTGTTTTTAACAAGGTTTAATATATTTTTAGCAGTTTTTCCTTGACCCTCATGATTTCTTATTATATGAGTTCTACTATCGTATGCATCCTTTATTCCTCTCAATGCTTCTACTGTCATAGCTGCTGACACATCACTAAGCTTTACTAAATTTATAGCATCATAAGTAGTTATAGCTGCTACAGATGTCATTACTTGAGTTCCATTTATAAGTGCTAATCCTTCTTTAGCTGTTAATTCTATAACTTCTATATTAGCCTTTTTCATGGCTTCTCTACCGCTTAATATTTCTCCTTCAAATTCAGCTTCACCTTCACCAAGCATTGGTAACACCATATGAGAAAGTGGTGCTAAATCTCCTGAAGCTCCTAATGAACCTTTTTCTGGTATACATGGATGAACTTTTTTATTTAACATTGATATTAAAGTTTCTAATGTTGATAATCTAATTCCTGAATATCCTTTTGATAATGCATTTGCTCTTAGTAGCATTATTCCTCTAACATATTCTCTGTCTAACTTCTCTCCAAAACCACAAGAATGAGAAATTATTAAATTTCTTTGCAATGTTTTGCAGTCGTCTTTGCTTATTGTTACATCTGCAAATTTTCCAAAACCAGTTGTTATTCCATATATAACTTCTTCATTCTCTACTATTTTATCTACTATTTTTCTTGATTTAATAACTCTTTCTTTTGCCTCATCACTAATTTCCACAACAAAATCATTTCGCACAACATCTATTATTTGTTGCAGAGTTAAATCGTTTCCATTTATAATTACTTTATTCATTTTTAATAGCCCCCTCTTTATATTAGTAAATTTAAAATTTACTAAACCTATTTTTTAAATTCTATTAAATAAAATATAAAAGTCCCCAATTTTTATATTTTAAAATAAAATTTACTACCCTTTTACTATATAAATATATTTATACATATTCTTTATAATACCTATTTAACCTTCTAAAAACGAAAAATAAATTGTCTGAATATTTTTAATTTGATAAAGTCCTAAATTATTTTACAGTTTTATGTATATTTTTATATAAAAATATAGAAATAGACACAAGTCTATTTCTATTTTCAAATTTTAAAATTAATTTATATACTTCTATATATTAAACTTTTTTATTTTATTTTTTTATATCATATTCTTTCTATTTACACACTTTAGTTTTCTCGCATCCTTTTTTCCTAAAAACACCATAGATATTACTACTAATAAACATCCCACTATAACTCTAAAATTCAACTTTTCATCTAGAAATATATGTCCTAAAAAAAGAGTTACTATAGGTTCTAAGGTTCCTAATATAGCTGACTTAGAACTCCCTATAATTTTTGCACCTTCTAAAAAAAGAATAAATGCTATAACTGTTGATATTAGCGCTAAGATTAATATATATATAATTCCAGTATAGTTTATCCTAAAATTTATTGAATTAGTAAATAATCCTATTATTCCTGTTGTTATTGTACAAGTTATAACCACATAAAAAGTAATAACAATATTATTAACTTTTCTTACTAATTTAGTGTTTATTCCTATTACATAAGCTGAATAACTTAATGCAGCTAATAATACAAAAATTAATCCAATAGACTTAATTTTATTCTCTCTTATTCCTATTATTGTAATAATACCTATTGTTGATAATGTTAAGCTTACAAATTTTGTTTTTGTAATTTTTTCTTTGAAAATAATAAATGAGATACATGAAACTATAGTTGGATAAATAAAAAATACCATACTCGCAACACCAACTGACATATAATTATAAGATGTGAATAAAAATATTGACATCAGTGAATATCCTAGAAATCCTATTGTGCAAACTAAAATTAAAATATTTATATTTAATTTTAGTGATATATTTTTATATTTCAAATAAATATATATCATTATTGAACTAAATAGAAATCTTAGAAACAATGTAGATTGGACATTAGAACCTGATTTATATGATAGTTTAGCTAGTATTGGCATCATTCCAAATAGAGTAGCTGAGCCTATGACATACATTCCACCTTTAAAATTATTCATGATTAACACTCCATTTTCTAAACATTCATTTCAACTTTAGTAAGAGCAAAATTTATGCCATATTGTATTTTAACTATACTTTAAGTTTATATCTGTACTATCAAGCTTTTTCTAATTTAAATCTCTTCTTATTAATGTCAAAAATTAATCATATTTTTATTTTTATCCGCATAAAACAGTGTATTTGCAATTGTTATAATCAATTTGATTTTTTTACACTAATGTCAAATTTTTGACTTTTAGTTATCTCTTCCTTCTGTATAAGTGTATTTTAAATCTATTGAACCAAATGTTGGTGCCATATACTCTTTAACATAATTATGAACATATGTGTTTTTCAATCTCCAAACTGTTGGACTAACTACAGCATCTTTATATATAAATATTTTTTCAGCTTCATTGAATAATTCACCTCTCTCTTCATTATCACTAATTTTAGATGCCTTTCTTACTAATTCATCATATTCACTATTTTCCCATCCTGTTGGAACTGTACTTGCTGTAGACATGAACATGTCAAAATAAGTTATCGGATCATTATAATCTGCTGATACAGATTGTGATGCTATTTGATAATCTTGCTCATTAGTCCTTTTTTGAAATATTGGCCACTCAACAAAATTACACTTTATATTTATACCCAATTTACTTTTGAAATTTTGTTGATCAAATTCAGCCATTTGCTTAGAAGATGAACTTGTTCCTGATTGTAACAATGTTAATGTGTGATTCTCTGGATTTGGATCTAAATTTTCTTCCTTTAACCCTTCTACTAATAATGCTTTAGGATCTGGATTTTCTTTTTTTAGTTCATTAATAGGTTCATAGTTACTCTTTTTTCTAAACTCCTCATTACCTACAAAAACTGTTGGTGGTACCCATGCATAAGCTGGTTCAGCTAAATTCTTATATAATGTTGAAACAGCACCTTCTCTATCTTGCGCTAATAGTAATGCCTTTCTTATTTTAGCATTCTTTAAATACTTATCGTTTTGATTAAAAAAAGTATAACAAATTGATGTATCATATCCTTTTTTTACAGTAAATTTATTTGTATCATTTAATTTTTTTATCCACTCTGGACTACTTACTCCAGCTAAATCCAAGTTACAATTTAATAATTCATTCATTCTTGCACTTTCTTCTTTTATAATTTTAAATGTAACCTTTTCAAGTTTTACTTTATCTTTATCCCAATATTCTGAATTTTTCTCTAATTTAATTTCACTATTTTGCACCCAACTTGAAATTTTAAAAGGACCTGTATATAGCATTGTATTTGCTTCTGAACCATATTTCTCACCACTTTTTTCTATAATGTCTTTTCTTTGTGGCTCCATAATTTTTGAATATGTCATATTTAAGAAATATGCACATGGATGTTCTAATTTTATTTCTAATGTTTCTTTATCTAATGCTTTAACTCCTACATCTTCTATTTTTGCTTTTCCAGAATTGAACGCTTCACCATTTTTTATAGGAAATAATAAATAGCCACATGGTGATGCAGTTTTAGAATCTAAAGTTCTTGTTATTCCATATACAAATTGCTCTGCAGTTACTTCTTTTCCATCACTCCACTTAGCATCTCTTAATTTAAATGTCCATGTCAATCCATCCTTGGATGTTTCCCAGCTTTCAGCAATTCCAGGCTTTATTAGATCCTTTCCATCTTTATCTGTCTCTAATCTAGTTAATGCTTCCATAGTATTAACATGAATCATTGTAGAATAAACATCATAAACTTTAGATGGATCTAGCGTTTGTGGATCTGAACCTAATAATAAATTTAAGTATTGATCTTTATCAATACTTGCACTTTTTTCTTTTGTATCTTGTTTTGTATTATGTTTATTACTATTTTTTTTCTTTGAATCACTTCCACACCCACCTAATATCATTGTTGATAATACCGCCATTAATAATATATTTACTATTATTTTCTTTTTTCTCATAATTCTACCCCCTCAATATTTTAAAATTTGTTTTTATAAAATTTTATTGGTTAATTTAATATATCTAAATTTTTATATTGTTATTTTAATTATTCACCCTTATTTTTATATTATATCTCTTACAATTTTAAGTCAATAATTAAATATATTGAACTTTTTATGTATTGCGACAAAGTTTTTTTACTTATATTAATATATTTTTTATTATGTTGAATTTATTTTTTTACACTTTATTAATTATAAAGTGAATTTTTATATATATTATTTTCTTTTTTAAGCTTTAATGTGTTAAATTGATTTTTTTTATGATTTTTTTATTAATATGCTGTAAACAAAATGATTTTTTTAAATATATGTTTTTACTTGATAATTTGAATTTAATTAACATATAAAAAAAAATGATAAGAATGTTTAAAAATCCTTATCATTTTATATTTAAAAAATTTATATTCTAATTTATTAATTTAATTTAGTTCTAATGATATTTAGATAAACATCATTATATCGTTTCCAAAACTCTTCTATAGTAAAGTTTTCAAGAACCATTGTTTTTATATTCTTTCCCCATACTTCTAAGTTATTTTTTTTGTCATAGCACTCCAGCATAGCTATATATATATCTTTTTCATTTTGAGAATTAATTATTAAACCATTATTAGGTTTTATCATATTTTCTAAATCTCCAACTTTTGTAGATAGTATGGGTACGCTCATTACTGCCGATTCAATCATTGCTAATGGCGGTGCACCACCTTCACTATATGATGCAATTATAGTTGCGTTGCATATTTTTATATAATCACATATATTCTCCACAAACCCTGGCATAATAACATAATCATTTATTTGTAATTCATCTATAACTTTTTTTATATTTTTTAAATTTTCTCCATCACCTAATAACAATAATTTCGATTTTGGATTATCTTTAATAAATTTTGAAAATGCTCTTATTATATTCTCATGATTTTTTATAGGATGAAATCTAGCTATAACTCCAAACACAAACTCATCTTTACCTATTTTAAATTTTTCTCTTATATCTTCATTGGTTGATCTTTTTATAAATTTTTCAACATTTATACCATTATTAATTACAGATTTATTTCCATTAAAATTTTTTCCTTCTAAAAGTTTTAATAAATTTTCCGATACTGTTACATAATTATCAAAGCTCTTTAACCCAAGTTCACTTAAAGGTGTATACATATAATACTTAATCTTACTATTTAAAAAATCATATCTATAATCACTATGAACTGTAGCTACAGTTTCACATTTTAATTTGTTTTTTATAAATAAATGAATTAAAAATGGTTGAGCTCCATGAAAATTTATTATATCTATGTTGTTATCATTTGCATACTTTACAATTTCCTTATTAAAAACTTTCTTGGGAAATAATTTATACTGTATATTTAAATTTTTCACTTTATTATAAAGATATCCCTCACCTATACAGCCTAATACATTTTCAAAATAAATATTTTCTTCATTACATATACTAAGTACATGTTGAGCACCACCACCATTATCATTTCCTGATATAATATGTAATATTTTTATAGTAATCTCCTCCTTAATATATCAATGATAAATTTAATTTTAAAACTTTTCTAATATATAAAATTTTAAAATTAAAATTACATTTATTCAAGTTTTAATTAACCTTCTAATTCCTGTTCACAAATATTTTATAAGATGTAATTAAAATTCAATACTTGTTAAATATATAGTTTTATTTTAATATAAAAATTATTTTTTAACTATTATTTTAAAAATATATTTTAAGTTTCAATGACTTTTTTATACTCTATATATTATTAGTTCTAATACTTCACCTAGCATTATTCACACCTATACTTTTTTTCATAAATCATTTATCTTGTATATTTCAGACAAAAGCTTAATTTTATTATTATTTTTATATTTTTTACTTATATAAGTTTTTTAGAATTGCTATTAAAACTAATTCTATTTAACAGATAGAAAAAGAGCAAATTCATCCTAAGAATTTACTCTTTTTCTATCTGTACTTATTTAGTTGATTTTTATACAATCCTTCTTGCTGTCATATAATCACGTCTTGTCAACGGCGATATTTTTACAACATCTCCGCTTTCTGGTGAATGTATATATTGATTGTTTCCTATATAAATACCAACATGATCAGGACTTCCATTACCAAAAAACACTAAATCACCTGGTCTTAAATTATCCCTTGATACATATGTTCCTTGATTTATTTGTGTATATGTTGTTCTAGTAATATCGATTCCTGCTTTATTTCTAAACACATATTGTGTGAATCCAGAACAGTCAAATCCACTTGGAGTAGTTCCTCCCCAAACATATGGAATTCCTTGAAACTGCTTTGCATACTCCACTATCTCTTTTCCTTTATCTTGTTTTTCTCCATTATAGAAAGCAGCAATCCTCCATGTTTTCCCATTAAATTTTCCAGCCAAAACTTTTCCATCTATCCTAGATGCCTCGTAACTTCCAAGCTCAGGTTTAGTTTTACAATCAAAATTACTTCCTGAATTAATGCTAAATTCAAACATTCCTGTAGTATTATTTCTATAATCATAAAATGCTATTATCTTATCTTTTTGTTTATTACCTAATTTCGTTGATGCAACTTTACTAGTTATCCTATCTACATTAAAAGTAGATGATTCCCAGGTTTTCTCTACATTGAACATTCCATTATTTCCTTTATTTAAAGAGAAAATTGCTGAGTTATTACCGCCATAATTATAGAACATCGCTATTTCATCTTTTCCATCACCATTATAATCACCACTTACAAATCTATCTCCTACACATGAACCATTAAAAGTAGATGATTCCCAAGTTTTTTCAACAGAATAACTTTGATCATTTTCTCTTGTAAACTCAAACACTGCTGTATTGTTATTTCCATAATCATATAATGCTACTATTTCATCCTTTCCATTTCCATTAAAATCTCCAGCTGTAATTCCCTTTATACATCCTCCTGTGAATGAAGGGCTTTCCCATGTTTTTATACAATTAAATTTATTAACTGAACCTGATTGTGCTTTAAATATAAATAATCCTGTCTCACTATTTCCATAATCATATAATGCTGCAATTTCATCTTTACCATCTCCGTCAAAGTCTCCAGATGTAACCTTACTTGTTATTCTATTTGCATTAAATGAATTTGATTCCCACGAGCTTCTAAATGACATATTTCCTAATTCGTTTGGATCTAAAATATGCAACTCAGTATTGTTATTTGTATAGTCATAAAACAATCCTATTTCTGTCTGATTATCTCCATCAAAATCTCCTGATACCATTTTTCCAGTTACCATTTGTGGATTGTAGTTGGATACAGTATTATTCCATATATCTATTCTTGATCCACCATCAACAGGCCAGCTATGAATTTTTGCACTTCCATCACTCTGATAATCATATGCTTGTGCTGAATTTGCTATCCCACTCATTAATGTAGTTGCAATTAAAATCGCTAGACCAATAGATATTTTCTTTCTATTTATAACTCTATTTAATCCTATTTTACTCATTTTTCCTCCAAAATATTTATTTGTAATTGTTAATTTTTAGAATATTTAATCAACATGTTAATTTATATATTATTATACAATTATTACAATAAAAGTCAAATTATTTTTTTATACTTTCAATTTAATTTTAAATGTTCTATTAGAATTTATGTACAAATAGTTAATTTTTATTTAAAACTTATCATATTAAAATATTTTTTTCTAAATTTGTATATAATTTAATATATAAAAAAGATGACTTCTAATTAACATAGAAATCATCCTTTATTCTTACATTTCTTGTAAAATTTAAAATTTATTTTAAATAAATATTATATTTTATTAAAATCTTGAATTACTCATAACATAAAAGATTATAATCATTATAAAAATATATTTTTCCGTTCATATAATCTTCATTTAAATTAGTAGGATTCTTCAAATTTCCCCTAATAAGAGTAGCTTCTAGTGTATTCTGATTAATTTTCCAAAATCCAACATTATTTAATGCATATAGATTTCCATCACGTGATGCTAAAATTTGTCTATACCATAATCTTTTTAATTGCTTTAATATTTTTCCAGTATTTGCATCTATCATTGTTATTGTTCCAGTATCATTTATACAATATATTTTGTTATCTAAATATGCTACTGATGCTATACGCGTACTAGTGTTCTCTGGTATGATTTCAAACAACTTACTCTTAGTCTTTATATTATATTTAACTAATACTCCATTTTCATTTAAAGAAGTTGAACCATAACTATATTTACAAGAACTCCCTAAGTATACTATATCTGGATTTTTATTGTCATATACCATATCATTAATGTAATGGTTTTTCACTACATCATTTCTAGTGTAAACTTTTCCATTAGTTGCATCATATGTTGTTAAAGTTCCACCATGAAATCCTGGTGAAGGTTGTGACGCTAATGTTATGGTATTATTTTTAGGATTTGTAATCATAGTAGATGGCCTGTTTTGATTATCTTGTTTAGGTATTTCAAAAATCATATCTTTTTCATCTGTCAATTCAATTACATCTTCATCATCTACATTAGTTTTATTAAACTTCCAAATAGTTGCATCTGCATAATTTCCTGTATATAAATATCCATTAGATACTCCTATTGATTTCACTTCACCTTGTATATCTTTAAAAAATGCCTTTTTCAATGTAGTATCATATACACCTAAGTTCTTGCCACCAAAATATATTTTATTGTTGTATGGATACATTGTAACTGGTAAACCACCCACCCCTTTTAATCCTTGATTTCTTAAATTAATCTTTTTAGGATTATGACCATTTAAATCGTTTTTAAAATAATAACCATCTTGATTTATACCACATATATATTGATTATTTATTACTCCTGCTGATGTCATGCTATTTCCATTATACTGTAAGCATTTTAGATTATCTTCCTCTTTATTGTAATGAAATATGTAACCATCTGGCCCCTTAAATGTTATATGATTTTCATTAAATGTAGGATAATAATCATAATAAGCATTAGATATTTCATCCATTCGTTCTGTAATCTCTTTAGTTTTAAAGTCATATGTTAAGACAGTTGTAGATGGATATATTGTTATAAACATCTTATCTCCTATAATTTTTAAATATTTTACAAATTGACCTTCATATTGAGATGGTAATATATTTGTTTTCATTTTTGTCTTATCATTATATTCTATTAACTCTGCTCTAGAACCTATTCCTGCATATACATTTCCATTGTAATATTCTACAGACCTAGCATATTGATTGTTCGAGAATGATCCTAAATCTTCTAATACCTTTTCATTTTCATAATATTTATAAACTCTACTTCTTGGTGATGTACCAATATAAATTCTTCCATTGTGCGGTTTAATGTCCCAAATATATCTATCACTACTATTCAATGCACATAATTTTTCTAACACCTCAGTTTTAGTATTATATCTATATAACATAGCACTATTATATGTTCCAAAATAAATATAATCTCCACATTCCTCCATGGATATTATCCCTTCAGCACCTTGAATTGTAATCGTTTTTTCTATTTTTTCACTTATAGTATTAAATGAAAAAAATGTACATTGATTTCCTCCCATTACAATTGTACCTGCATACATAACCTTTTCACCCTTATTATTATTATGCATTATTCCAGTATTAATTTGAAACGGCTGTTCTGTCATTCCAAAATCTTTAAATACACCTTTTTTAGAACAATTATTTGTAGGATTTTCTATAATAACTTCTTCATAAATTCCAGTTTTTATTTGAGAAATTATGTTTTTATTTATTCCTCCACCAACTTGACTAATTTTACTTATGTCTCTATCTTCTAAAAATTTTATCTGCTCTTTTATTAATTTATTTCCACATAATAAAATTGGACTTTTATTAATACCAGCTAATGGTCCAGCTGATAGGGCATCTACTAGTTCACTCTTGGAATCTGATCCATCTTTTGCTAAATATAAATTATCTATAACATTATCGTGATAAAATTCATTTAATACAGCTATATTAGTTGAATTTCTGTTAGAACCATATAGTCTCTTAGCACCTATTTTCTGTTCCAAATTTTCACTTATAACAGCAGTTCCGCCAATAACATATTTCGTGCTAGCATTGTCAACAAATTCTTGGCCCTCTAATATCTTATCACCATTGCATAAAATTATTGCAATTTGATCTTTTGCTGCTGGTGCAGATAATGATAATGCATCTACAAGCCCAGTTTCTCCATTTACTACTGCTACTTTTTCAATGGCACCCATTTTTTTAGCAATTTCATATGCAGTTGAATATCTATTTTTTCCATATATTCTCTCTACTTCTACCCCTATTGCCTTTAATTCTTTAACTATATTTTCAGAAACTACACCTTCTCCACCAATTATAGTTACTCTTTTGCAATTTAATTTTTCAATTTGATTTTTAGTTTGTAAATTTAACTTTTCTGAATTAGTTAATAATATAGGTGCATTTTTCATTGCAGCATATGGTGTTGCTGCCAATGCATCAACTATCCCATTTGAGTTAACTAATACTATTTCATCTACAACTTCAAATTTATTACTTACTTGTATTGCAGTTTCAAATCTATTTTTCCCAACTATTTCCTCAAAACTACTTACTTCATTTTCAACTGCAAATATTTTTGTACTACTTTTAAAACTAAAAACTAATATCATTATCATAGTAAGCAATAACTTCTTTTTTACTTTCATAGCAACCTCCTTATATTATAAAGTTATATATTTATATACATATCTATTTATCGACTTTTTTTACAATTACTTTACATCATGTAAATTAATTGTAAAATATAATTAGTGTCTTTACAATTATTAGTGTTGTAGTATAATTTTCTTTGAAACAATAAATGATAATTTTATATTGGAGGAAAAATTAATGACTAAACTTTGCTATTTATCTGATGCAAATAGTTCACATACATATAAATGGATAGATTACTTTTCTAAACATTATGATGAAGTTCACTTAATTTCTATGAGAGAAACTACTTATAAATATAGTTCTAATGTTAAACTATATATTGTAAAACCGCCATTTAAAAGCAAATTATCTTACTTTTTTATAGCCAACAAAATTAAAAATTTAATTAAAGAAATTAAACCTGATTTACTACATAGTCATTACGCTACTAGTTATGGTTTATATGGTTGTTTAAGCCATCAACATCCGTTCATCATATCCGTTTGGGGTAGTGATGTTTATGAATTCCCTAAGTCTAATAAATTAAAAGCTAGTTTACTAAAATATATTTTATCTAGTGCTGACGTAATTTGTTCTACAAGTCATGATATGGCTAAAGAAATAAAAAAATATTATGATAAAAAAAATATTGAGATTACACCATTTGGAGTTGATATTAATAATTTCAACATAAAAACTAAAATTTTATCTAATGATTACATTACTATTGGAGTATGTAAACATTTAAGAAAAGTATACGGTATAAACTTTCTTATAGAAGCTTACTCTCTTCTTATAAAAGAGGTAAATAAGGATATTCGTCTTTTAATAGTTGGTGATGGAGAAGAACGTAAATCATTAGAAGATTTAACTCATAAATTGAATATACAAGATAATGTTGAATTTGTAGGATCTATCGAAAATAGAGATGTTCCATTATATATGAATAAAATGGATATTGTATGTTTACCATCACTTAGTGAAAGCTTTGGCGTTTCAGCTGTTGAAGCAGAAGCTTGCGGACGTCCTGTTGTATGTAGTGATGTTGGTGGATTAAAAGAAGTTGTATTAGATAATGAAACTGGTTTTATTTTTAAATCAAAAGATATTGTGGACTTAAAAAATAAATTAAAATTATTAATTAATAATGAAAGTAAAATGAAAAGTTTTTCTTCAAATGCTCGTAGATTTGTTTTAGATAATTATAGTTGGGAAGATAATTGTAATAGTATGAACGATATATATTTAAAAATAATGCAGAAATAGGTGATTTATGATGAAAAAGCTCAAAATATTAGTTATTCCAACAAATTATCCTAATGATAAACAACCTCTTAAAGGTATATTTTTTAAAAATCAAGCACAAGCCTTAGCTAAACATGCAGATGTTGCAGTTTTAGATTTAGAACTTTTATCTGTTAAAGAATTAAAAAACTATTTTAAAATAGATAAGTATGATTATTCAATAGAAAAAAATGTTCATACATTCAGATTTCGAGAATTTAATTATGGATTAAAATGTAATTCCCTTGTAAACAAATTGTATGAAAAACATGTTTACAAGTGTTTTGAAAAGGTTATATCTAAATTTGGTATGCCAGATATAATACATGGTCAAGTTACATATTATGGAGGATATTTATCATATCTATTAAGTAAAAAATATAATATTCCTTATATTGTAACAGAACATTTTTCATTTTTAGAAAAAATGGTTAAAAAAAACCCCGAAATATGTAAAAAGGTTTTTGAGAATGCAAACACATATTTAGCTGTAAGTAATACTCTACAAAATGAAGTAAAATGCTTAGGTAACATTCCTTGTTCTGTTATGCCTAATTATATAGATATTGATTCATTTTCAACTAATAATTATATTAAAAGTATTAAGAATAACGGTAAATTTAATTTAATTCATGTATCTTTATTTAGTGATATTAAAAATATTCCTATGCTTCTTAAGTCACTTCATATGCTTATATATGATGATAAAATTTCTAATGTCCATTTACATATCATTGGTGATGGTGCTATTAGAACTGATATAGAACGTATTATTAATAATTTAAATTTAAATAATTATTGTACTTTACATGGAAGTGTCGCTAATGATAAACTTTCAAGATATATAAATTCTTGTAATTCTCTTGTTATATCAAGTAAAAAAGAAACTTTTGGTGTTGTAGGAATTGAGGCAATGATTTTAGGTCTTCCTGTCATATCTACAAAGTGTGGAGGTCCACAAATGTATATAACTCCTTCTACAGGAATATTAGTTGACAATGATGATACTTTTGCTATGAAAAATGGACTTAAAGAATTAATAACTAACTATTATAAATTTGATTCTGAGTATATAAAAGAATTTGTAACATCTAATTTTAGTGAGGAATTTGTAACGAACAAATTATTAAATTTATATAATAACTTAAAGAATAAGAATCACTAATATGTGATTCTTATTCTTTATATAAATATATAATTTTTAATTTGATTTTATAACTTTAAAAAGAAATTTAGGTATTACTCCTAATCTTTTAACTCTTTTAGGATCTTTAATTGATCTATATAACCATTCCATACCACAATTTATCATCCATTTAGGTGCTCTATTTGTTTTTCCTGAAATTGTATCAAAGCTTCCACCCACTCCCATATATATGCTACAAGGCAATTTATCCATATATTTCATTATAAAAATTTCTTGTCTTGGCGCACCCATGGCTATAAATAGTGCATATGGGTTTTTTACATCTATTTCTTTTATTATATCATCACAATTTTCCATATCAAAAAATCCATTATGTTTTCCACATATATTTATTCCTGGATATTTTTCTTTTAATACATCTTCACATTTATCAACAACTTCTTGTGAAGCACCCAATAAATATATTGATTTATTAGTTATTGAACACTTTTCCACTATTCTTTCCATAACTTCAACACCTGCAATTTTTTCTTTTACAGGATTTTTTACAATTTTTGAAGCTATAACTGTTCCTATACCATCTGGAATTATAATTGATTTCTCATCATTAAATAAATTTAATATTTTTTCATCATGTAATCCTAAATTTAAAATTTCTGGATTACCTGAAACAATATTAACTTTATCCATAGAAAATACTTTTTCTATAAGCTCATCTTGGGTTTCTGAAAATATGTCATAGTTAAATAACTTTGACCCCATTAAAATGCCCCCTCACTTTTAAACACTTTAATAACTGTATCAAATAATATTTTAATATCTAACCAAACGGAAAAATTTTTTATATATTTTAAATCATAATATACTGTTTTTCCAAGTTCTATTTCTCCTCTACCATTAGTCTGTGCGAGACCAGTAATTCCAGGTAAAACTAATAATCTTTGATAATAGCTTTCTGGATAAAATTTTACTATATCTGGTATTTCTGGTCTAGGTCCAACCAAACTCATATCACCTTTTAAAACATTAAATAATTGTGGTATTTCATCTAAACTAGTTTTTCTTAAAAATGCACCTGATTTAGTTATTCTATTATCAGATTTACTTTGAAACACAAAATTATTCATATCCTCTGGATTTATATCTAATTCTCTTTTAGCTTCTGCATTTACAACCATAGTTCTAAACTTATAAATAGTAAAATTCTTTCCATCTTTTCCAACTCTAATTTGTTTAAATACAGCTGGTCCTTTAGAATCTAACTTAATCCATATCCAAAGTATTAAAAATAATGGTGATAAAATTACTATTCCTACTAAGGATAATATTATATCAAATAATCTTTTTATAAAAAATTGAAAACTTTTATCTTTTATATCCGTATATGTATCTATTTTTATTTCATTAGCATCCATTGTATTTCCTCCAACATAATTGTTTTTACTTATTTTTTTCATATCTTTTATTAAATAAAACATTTTCTCCTAATGCTACAAATACCCAAAAATAGGTTGTAGTTTGTGGAGAAAAAAATAAATTATCTAATAAATTCATAGCTAAGAAAGCTACTGTTGAAGCCATAACACCCATGAAAAATAATTTTAATTCTTTATCTTCTAAATTTTTGTAAGCCTTATAAATAGTATTAACACTACATATAATAACTAATAAAAATGAAATCAACCCAACTATACCCAATTCACTTTGCATTTTCAAGTATGAATTATGACTGCTAAATCTTGTATAATCTTGATATGCTAGTTCTGGATATCGTTGTATGTATTCATCATATCTTGCTACATAATTTCCATTTCCTACACCTAATATTGGATTGTCTTTTATCATTTTCATTGCAACTTTCCACAATTTTATTCTTGGATCTCTTAAAACTTTTTCCCCAATATTATCAAATCTATTTATTACATTATCTCCAAATATCATTACAGGTATTCCTAAAAGAAATATAAATAAAACTTTATAATTATACATAATAGCTAATGCAAATACTCCTATTGCTAATCCTACAATTGCATTTCTAGAATAAGTAAAAAATATATTCACTATTATTAAAATAGTTATAGGTATATATATTTTTTTACTACCTTTTTTGACAAAACTAAGCATAAATATAGGGAAACACATTAAAACTAAATATGCACCAAAGCCATTAGGATTTTGCATAGTAGATGTAATTCTAGTTCCTTCCTCTGATATAAATCTTGGTTCTAATCCAATTGTAGTAAAATACTGAATAAGCCCAAATGTAGTTAATATAGTAACGGATATAACTATACATCTAATTATATTTTTTATTTTATTACTATCCTTTATATTATATTTAATTATAAATACAAGTACTATATATGTTATAAATCTAAAACTTTCCATAAGTGCAAGTGTTTTTTCTTTTGCATACAAAGTAGATATAATCATCATAATTGTTAATATTATCATAGAAATACCTAATTTAGATTTTAAAAAATCAATAATGCACATAAAAAATTCTTTTCTATTCTTATTTGATTTAAGTATGTAAACCAAATATAATAAAATAATTAATATTAATACAAGATCCGGTAACTTTCCTATAGCTAAATATTTCTCATTAATGATAGGAAGCATTATAACATAACTACATATCATCCAATATATTAATTCCATTAAATTCATTTATATCACCATCTTTTCAAAACAATATTTAAATTGCCCCTTACATATCTAAGTGTAAAGGACAATTTAAATTTATCTTTCATAACTAAGCATATTTTCTACTTTTCTGTAATATCTTTAAGAATTTTTTCTAACTTTCTCGCAATTGCTTCTCTTGAATAATGTTCTTTAACGTAGTTTCTTCCATTAGCTCCTAAATTTAATGCTAATTCCCTGTCGTTATATAATTTTAATATAGCATCAGCTATTTGTTGAGAATTTTCTGGTTGAACTACAATTCCAGCCTTAGCACTATTTATAAGTTTTTCAGCTTCACCTTCAACAGCTAATACAATAGGTAATTCTGATGATAATGCCTCAAACATTTTTGATGGTAATGCTCCTTTAAACAAATCAAGTCTCTTTAAAGGTATTATTGTAGCATCCATTGATGCTATAATTCTAGGCATTTGAGGCTTTAATTGAACTGGTAGAAACTTAACATTTTTTAAGCCTTTACTTTCAGCTCTTTCTATTAGCATTTGCTTTTCTGGTCCATCACCAACAAATATAAATTGAATATCATCATATTCTTTTAATCTTTCTGCGGAATCAATTACAACTTCTAATCCTTGAGCTATTCCATGTATTCCTGCATAAACAATAGCAAATTTATTTTGTATTCCTAATTCTTTTCTAAACAATTCATCCCTATTTTCTTTTTTAAAGAATTCGGTATCAACACCGTTAGTTATAAGATGTACTTTCTTTTTATCAAAACCCCTTTGAACAATGTTGTTTACAATTCCTTGTGTCTGACCTGTTACTGCAGCAGCTTTTTTATAGCAAAATTCTTCTAACCATGTTGACATTTTTATAAATAATTTATTATTTAAAACGCCTAATTTAACAGCTGATTCTGGCCATAAATCTGAAACATTAAAAATAAACTTAGCTTTTTTTCTTTTTGCTAAAACATAACCAGACCATCCTAAAAATAATGGTGGTGATTCTGTTATTATAACATCTTGTTTATCAATATGTTTACTTCCACTTATTACAGATGAAAATGTAAATGATAAATAATTTCTAAGTCTTTTAGTAAAAGATTTACTTTTAGTTGCATATATACTTGTTCTAACTATTTTAATTCCATCAATTTCTTCTTTTAAAAACTTTTTATTTTCATACCCTTCAAATATTTCACCCTTTGGATAATTAGGCATTGCTGTTAATATAGTTATATCATGTCCAAACTTTTTAAGTTGTTTTGCAAGTTCAAAAATCCTATTTTGTGGTGCTCCAACTTCTGGTGGACAATATTGTGTTAAAAATAATATTTTCAAATTAAATCCACCTTTCTTACTTTAGGTTCTGGTTTATTATTTTTAATATCTTTTCTGCAGCATTTCCGTCACCAAATAGTTGTTTTTGCTCTGTAGTAGGATTAAAGTTTACTATATTATTTAGTATTTTTTCTTTATCCGTTCCAACTATTACATTCCATCCATTTTCTACAGTTTCAACCCATTCTGTCTCATCTCTCATAGTTATACATGGCTTATTCATAAAAAATGCCTCTTTTTGAACTCCACCACTATCTGTAACTATTTTTTTGCTATCTTCCTCCAATGATAACATATCTAAATATCCTATAGGTTCTATAACTTTAATATTATTATTGAAATTTAATCCATAGCTTTCAATGTATTTTTTAGTTCTAGGATGTAATGGTAATACCACAGTTTCATTACTTTCATTAAGAGCTTCTATTATATTTTTTAGTCTATTTATATCATTAGTATTTTCAGCTCTGTGAATAGTTGTTAATATATAATTATTTTTTGTTAAATTTAATTCAGATACTATACTACTTTTTTGTTTTGCTAATTTTTTAAAATGCAATACTGCATCAAACATTACATCTCCAACATTATATACATTATTATTAATTCCTTCATTTTTTAAATTTTTATTAGCTGTTTCTGTTGGAGTAAATAATATTTTTGATATATGATCAGTTAATATTCTATTTTGTTCCTCTGGCATATTTTTATTAAAACTTCTAAGTCCAGCTTCTATATGTGCTACTGGAATTAACATTTTACTTGCTACTAGCGCTCCAGCTAATGTAGAATTAGTATCTCCATAAACTAAAACTAAATCAGGCTTTTCTCTTTCATAGATGGCCTCTAATTTTCCCATCATTTCTCCTGTTTGTTTTCCATGACCACCTGATCCTACAGATAAATTATATTCTGGTTTAGGTATATTTAATTCTTCAAAAAATATTTTTGACATATTTTCATCATAATGCTGTCCTGTGTGTATAAGGATTTCTTCATGTTCTTTTCTTATTATATTAGAAACAGCTGCGGCCTTAATAAATTGAGGACGCGCTCCTATAACTGTTATAATTTTCATATATTACACCTCTTAACTTAAATCTTTTTCAACTTGTTTTGCTCTTGAATTCCATTTATTATCTTCTATAATTTTACTCATATTTTTACTTTTTATAGATATTTCATCATTATTCTCATTTAAATAATTTATTAAATCAACTAAATCTTTTATATCATAATTTATATTCCAACCAATTCCATATCTTTCAACAAAATTTCCTGTTGCAGTCCCTTTTGTTGTAATTATTGGCTTATTGTATTGAATATATTCAAACAGTTTTAATGGCATTGCAAAACTTCTATATTCACTTGGCTGAAAAAATAAACTAGCTATATCACTTTCTAAATAATATTTTTTTAGTTCATCTCCTGATTTGTGAATTATCTTTATATTACCAATCAAGTTTTCTTCATATCTATCTTTACATTTTTCCCATTCACTTTGTCTACAACAAACTGTAAGTTCTACATTATTACACTTATTTATTGCTATAAATAAGTTTTTCAAGTCATATAATCCTGATATTCCACCTACATAAAATATTCTTAATTTATCTTTTATATCTTTCCTATTATATTCATCACCATCACAAACTTCATCAATCGCTGGAGGCAATTCCTTTATCTTTACATTTTGGATTTCCGATATATATTTACTCATTTCCATACATGGCAAATATAATACATCTACTATTTTATTATATTGCTTTAAATCATATTTATAAAAGCTTTTTGCCACTATTCTCTTTAACAATCCTACACTTTCACTATATATCGGAAATTTCCAATATATATCTCTATAGAATAAACCTATTTTTATACCTTTTTCTTTACAATACTTTAAAAAATTGAAATCCAATATTGGATATTGTGGCAAATGATTTTTTTCTGTAAGTAATGTTGGTTCTGTAGAACTTTCACTATAGACAAATTCATATTTTATACCATTTTTTATATTTTCTTTTATTTCTTTTATAATGCTTTTTCTTTTATCACCATATCCACTAATAACTTCTACATCATAACCTATATTTTTAAATGCATTTATCATCTTTATAGGTCTTATTTGAGATCCGGAAGGGTGTTCTACATCAATATAGAAAGGCAAATGAATTATACATTTTCTATTCATATTTTCCTCCTAAAAATAAAATTTATTTTAATCTAAATCTTATGCAATAACATTTTATTTTCATCAAAGTCTTCTTTTTAATTAAATATTTACACTTTAAAATTCGTTATCTCATTATATTCTTTTTTATTGATGAAACTCCCATTGCCATTCCCATAAATACCCAAAACATTGGGAAATTCATTACAGTACTTGGTGCAAAGCTTAATAAGATTAAATTGAACATCAATACCCCAGAAATGAATACATATTCTTTAATTTCTTTATTGCATTTCAAATAGATTATTAATAAATTTATTGATTTTACAATATAACAGACTATAAAAATTCCTAAAACCAAAACACCATAATCCCCCAGTATTTCCAATATTAAACTATGTAAATTATATATACCAAAGGTGTTATCTAATTGCTTTATATATAAAGATGTATTTCCTGGACCAAATCCTAATAAATGATGTTCTTTAAATACGCCCTGTGTAACATCTACTATTAAAGTTGATCTAATATTTATAGAACCTTGTTCTCCTACCTTGATTCCTCCTAATTCGCCTTCCATTTCTTCCATTTCTTTTAATTGTTGCATTTTACCATAAAATGGTTGCATTTGTGGTATAAATGATAAACCTTGAAATATAATAACTGTTGTTATAGCTATTATAATTGATTTTTTTACATTAATTTTATCCTTATTCAAAACAAAGAAAATAACGATAAATCCTAAACTAAATAATAAAGTTATCCACGCAGTTCTACTCATTCCAAAAATTAATGTTATCAGACATGCCAAATATATTAAATAATCTATTTTTCTGTTTTCATATAAAATGAATCCTAAAACAATAATCATACTTGCAACTAAAAACACACAATAATTATTGGGATTAAAGAAAAATGATACTGGAACTCTTTTAATATGTGGATATATTTTCTCACTTAAATTACTTGCTTGAAAATGATTAGCCATTCCATATCTTATGCCTAATATTTCTAAAAAACTTAAAGCTAAAATACCTACTAATAAATATCTAAAAAAACTTAAAACTTCCTTTAAATTTTCTAAATTTCTCATTTCTATTAATATTATTATAAATACAGACATTGAAATAATATGACTTTTTATACTTGATATTGCCACACTTTTGCTATTACTTATAAATATAGTAAATACACCATATACTATTATTAATGCAACCACCCAAAAGTCAAATTGTTTTAGTACTGATACATATCTAGATTTACGTTTATTTTTTAATAAATCAAAAATTAAATACATATAATATAAAAATACTATCACATAAAAACCATATATTGCACTACCACCTACATTAAAATAAAAATTGGAATTGAGTACTGCAAATAATAACAATGTACATAATTGTACTACTACAAAATTATTATTAAATTTAAAATAAATTAAGGCTATATAAACTAAAGCAAATATTGGTGCAACAATTTTATTAGGATTTTCTATTGCACTAAGTATACATAATCCAACTAAACATATCATGTATACATCTACCACATTTAATCTCCTTACTTTGTTTTCTTTCATAATGTTTTCCTCCAAATTTAAATATGTTAATTTTAAAAAATTTACATTGAATTAATAATATCTACTAATTTTAACAGTCCCATTTTTCTAGAAAACTCTTCATTGTTAGATTTTACTTCATCTTTATTCATCTCACAATATTTGCTTATATCATTCAGCATAAATTCTATATTCTCCTCATCTGAACAACTCCAAAAACATTTTGTGGAATACTTAGATAAAATATCTCTTAAACTTCCATGAGTTAAATTTTTATCTGTTAACACAAATACATTTTTATTTAATGCAATATAATCAAAAACTTTAGTAGTTGATATAAATGGATCTGCTGACGTTATAACCATTCCTATATCACAATTTTTTATATACTTAAGAGTTTCTTCATAATCTTTATGTCCTAATATGTGTATATTGGAAAATTGGCTAAACTTTATTAATTTTTTCTCATCATTACCAATATAATAAAAACTAAATCTATTTCTATTTTTATTTCTAGTTAAAACTTTTAAAAATTTATCTGTAGTTTCTATATCATGAATTTTACCAGCATAAACTAATGTAATGGATTTATCATTTTTTAAATAATTATCTTTTAAATCTATTTTGGATAAAGTCTTTTCATCATATCCATTTTCTATTATACTAACTTTTTTATAATCTTTTGTTGTTAATAGATCAGTACAATATTTATTAACAGTTATAACTTTATCACAATTTGAAATAAACATTTTTTCATAATAAGATTTTATTTTCTTTTTTATTATACTATTATTAAACCTTGGATTGTTAGCAAAAGGATCTCTAAAATCCAAAATTACTTTACAATTCATTTTTGTTTTTATAAATTTAGTGATATTAAACTGCATAAATGGACCACCAGTTATAACTACTACATCATATTTAGGTAATTCATTTTTATTGAAAAACCTCTTAAGATTTTGTTCCCACTCTCTTCCTACATCCTTTATTATAGTTTTTCTTTTAGATAAGTTGTTTGGGACATAATATATATTTCTTATAGATTCTTTGTTGATTTTATCTGTATCTTGTGTAGCAGTTATAACATCACATATTATGCTTCTATCCACTTCATTTATGTATTTAGCCCAATAAGATACTCTTTTAGCTCCCACTTCCTTTAAAGGCTCAAAATAATATGAAATAAATAATATATTTTTCATATATCCTCCTAGATTTGATGCAATTTTTCTTATTATTCTATGCTAAATAAACACATATAGAGTTCTATAATTTCAAATTATGGAATTTCAAATTTTATATGAACAAGTACATTGCCATTTTTCAATCCATATATAATTAAATTGCTTCAAAATAGATATTATTTATTGTAAATTATATGCAACTTATTGATTTTTTAAAAGTTGGTCTTCTGGAACATTTCTGAATACTCTTGCTGGATTTCCTACCATTATTTTTTCTTTTGGCACATTTTTTGTTAAAACACTACCCGCTGCAACAAATGCATCTTCTTCAATAATTTTACCTGGAAGTATTACTGCACCGGCTCCTATTCTTCCACCTTTTTTTATAGTAACTCCTTTAAACTTTCCAAATCTCTCCTTAGAACGTGCTGCATAATTATCATTTGATGTTGTAACACAAGGTGCAATAAATACATTATCTTCTACTTCTGAATAAGCAGTTATATAAACATTTGTTTGTATTTTGCAATTGCTTCCTATAGTGCAGAAATTTTCAACTGTTGTTCCTCTTCCAATTACTGTTTTCTCACCTATTTTTACATTTTCTCTTATAGTTGCAACATCTGCTATTAATGTTTTATTTCCAATAGTACATCCTGTATAAATTATAACATTAGCACCAATTAAACATTCATTACTTATATGAGCTGGTTCTAACTTATCTTCATCTTTAAATATACTATTAACACCTCTCATAGGTAACTTACCTATAACAGTATTATCATCAATCCTTACATTATCCCCCACAACAGTTCCACTATGTATTATAACATTATGTCCTATCTTGCAATTATTTCCTATAACTACCTCATCTTCAATAACTGAAAATCTTCCTATTTCTACATTATCTCCAATTTTACTTTTGTCAGAAATATAATTCATAATTATTTCTCTCCTTTTCTATTTCAAGAAATTTAATTTACATTAGCCATTAGAGGACCAAAATTATAATTTACTTATTACAATATTTTGGTCCTCATTTAAAATAATTTAATTATATAATTTGGATTTACATATTACTTTATGTTGTGAATTTTAGAAACATCCTTCATATCAGTGCTTGCAAAGTTTTCCATTGGGAATTTTACTGGCATTCCTGTTAATCTAGATTTGTAAGCAGCTAATATTATTTCCATAGCCTTTTTACCTTGTTCTCCACTAACTAATGGTTCAGTTCCATTGTTTATTGCATCTATAACATTTTTAAATAGTGCTGTATGACCTGCTCCATAAACATTATCAACTTCCCCTGATGCTTCTTTTATTACATCTTCTTCTAATTCTTTTTCGTCTTCAAATCTCCAAGTTTCTATTTTATTAACAGCCATTCCCCCTATACAAACTGCTGCCTTTTCTCCAAATATACTTAAAGTTTCTTCCAAATTTTTAGGGAATACACATGCACTACCCTCTACTATTCCTATAGCACCATTTTTAAATCTTATTAATATAGCACCGAAATCTTCTGCTTCTATATCTCTTAAGAATGTATCACATTGTGCATAAACAGTATCTACTTCTCCACCTAACATCCATTGAAGTAAATCTATATTGTGTATGCATTGATTCATTAATGTACCACCATCTTGAGCCCATGTTCCCCTCCAAGGTGCTTGCTCGTAATATCCCATATTTCTATTCCATAAGATTCTTGCAGTTCCATTTACTAATCTACCAAATCTATTTTCTTCTATAGCACTTCTTAACTTTTGTATTGGTGCATTAAATCTATTTTGATGAGATATAGACAATGTAACATTATTCTTCTTAGCTACTGCTATCATTTCATCTGCATCTTTAACTGAAAGAGCCATTGGTTTTTCAACTATTACACTTAATCCTTTGTTCATGCAATATATAGCTATTTCAGGATGATATCCACTTTCAGTTGCTATGTATGCAATATCTATTTCTACTTCATCTAACATTTTTTTATAATCCGTATAAACCTTAACATCACATTCACAATTCATACTTTTTATATATTCATCTTTTTTAGCTATTGCTTTTTCTTCTACTACATCACAAGTTGCTACTAATTTAGCTTCATCTTTATTGTTTACTATTGCTTCTACACCTTTATAAGATATTCTTCCACAACCTATTACCGCAAATTTAAATTGTTTCATAAAATTTCCTCCTTGAATAATAAAATTATTTTAAACTCTTTAAAGATTAAGCACATAGATTTTCAACTATGTGCCTCTCTCCAAATAAAAAATAATATTATAATTTATTTATTTTATGTCTATTGTTCTTAACATTTTTAGTTGCATTTCTAGTATCATATAGCAAAGTAGCCTTTTCTACTATTTTTTCATAATCATAGCAACTATGATCTGTAGTTATAAGAACTATATCAGCACTTTCTATTTCTTTTTCCCATTCAACAGAAATATATTCTTTACCTTTATGTTTGAATGAAGGAATATATGGATCATTTACAACAACATTAGCACCTTTTTTCTCTAATAGTTCTAATACTTTTAAAGTTGGTGATTCTCTCATATCATCGATATCTTTCTTATATGCTGCACCCATAACTAGTACTTTAGCTCCATTAAGTGCCTTTTTATCTCCATTTAATAAGTTCATTACATTTTCTATAACAAATTCAGGCATAGAATCATTAATTATTCCTGAAGTTTCTATTAATTGAGTATGATAATCATATTCCTTTGCTTTCCATTCTAAGTAGAAAGGATCTAGTGGTATGCAATGTCCACCTAGTCCTGGACCTGGATAAAATGCCATAAAACCATATGGTTTTGTTTTAGCTGCATCTATAACTTCCCAAACATCTATACCCATTCTTTTACATAATATTGCCATTTCATTAGCTAATGCTATATTTATATTTCTAAATGTATTTTCTAGGATTTTTTCCATTTCAGCAACAGCTGGACATGAAACTTCCATTATATCTCCCTCTAATACATTTCTATAAAGTTGTGCTGCAACTTCTGTACATCCAGTTGTACATCCACCTACAACTTTAGGAGTATTTTTAGTATTATATTCTTTATTACCTGGATCAACTCTTTCTGGTGAAAATGCTAAGAAGAAATCTTCTCCACATTTTAATCCTGTTTCTTCTAATATAGGTTTTATAACTTCTTCTGTAGTTCCTGGATATGTAGTACTTTCTAAAACAACTAACATGCCTTTATGTAAATATTTAGCTACACTTTTTGTTGAATTAACAACATATGATAAGTCTGGTTGTTTATATAAATCTAATGGTGTTGGAACTGCTATACATACAGTATCAACTTCTGAAACAAAACTAAAATCTGTAGTTGCTTTTAATTTTCCATCTTTAACTAATTGTGCTAAATCTGTGTCAACAACATCTCCTATATAATTTTTTCCTTCATTAACCATTTCAACTTTCTGATCTTGAACATCAAAACCAATTACATTATATCCTGCTTTAGCTTTTTCTACTGCTAAAGGTAACCCAACATAACCAAGTCCTACAACTCCTAATTTAGCAGTTTTATTTTTTAATTTTAATAAAAGTTCTTCTCTTAATTCCTTTGACATTTTGCTTCCTCCTAATAAAGTTACCTCATTATTCAATCTTCAATCTCAATTGAATTATATAATTATTTGCTAATTATATAATTCAATTGATTATTCTTAAATTCAAGTAATTTACAGCAACTTTAATTTTTAATATTACATTGTTATAACATATAATATTTTATTATTTGATAATAATAATCTATATATTCTCTCATTAGACCAACAATTTTATTTAAATATCTTTTCTTTTGTATGTTGGAACTTTTTGAGATAATAATGACACTACATCTTCTTTTTCTCTATTTTGTACTTTTTTAAATTCTTCTATAGATTGCTCTATAAATTTTATATCTATCTCCATAGGCTTTTCTACAAAAATCTTTTTATGTCCAGTAGATGTTAAAGCTATCTCATCCATTAAAAGCTCTTCGTAAAGTTTTTCGCCTGGTCTCAATCCTATGCATTCAATTTTTATATCAACATCTGGTTGTAATCCTGATAAACTTATTAAATCTCTAGCTAAATCTGCAATTTTAACAGGCTTACCCATATCTAATACAAATATTTCTCCACCTTTAGCCATACCACCTGCTTGGATAACAAGTTGTGCTGCTTCTGGTATTGTCATGAAAAATCTAGTTATATCTGGATGAGTAAGAGTAATTGGTCCACCACTAGCTATTTGATCTTTAAATAATGGAATTACTGAACCATTACTTCCAAGTACATTTCCAAATCTAACTGCTACAAATTCTGTTTTACTAACTTTATCAAAAGCTTGAATTATAAGTTCACAAAATCTTTTAGTGGCACCCATAACATTAGTTGGATTAACAGCTTTATCTGTACTTATTTGAACAAATTTCTTTACATTAAATTCATCACAGCATTTTGCTAAATTATAAGTACCTATTATATTATTTTTTATAGCTTCATTTGGATTAGCTTCCATAAGTGGTACATGTTTGTGTGCCGCAGCATGAAAAACTACTTCTGGTTTATACTGTGTAAAAATTTCTTTTAATCTTACAACATCTCTTATTGAAGCTATAATTACTTTTTTGTTTTGTTCTGGGTGATTTCTATTTAACTCCATTTCCAAGTCATAAGCATTATTCTCATATATATCAAGTATAATAAGTAAACTTGGATTAAACTTAACTATTTGTCTGCAAAGTTCTGAACCTATTGATCCACCACCGCCAGTAACTAAAACTACTCTATTTTTTATATATTTATCAATGTTCTTACTATCTAATTTTATCGGCTCTCTTCCTAACAAATCTTCTATGTTTACATCTCTTAATTGTCCCATACTAAAATTGTTATCGATAAACTCATATACTCCTGGAACTGTTTTTAACTTACATTTAGTTTCCTTACATATATTCAAAATTTCTTTTTTGTCATGTAACTCAACTGAAGGCATAGCTAATATTATTTCCTTAACATCTTCCTCTTTACATATATTTAGAATAGAATCTCTTCCACCTAATACTTTTATACCATTTATTCTTTTGCCTGTCTTGTCTTCATTATCATCAATTATCCCTACTATGTTGTAACTTAAATCAGGATGTTTTCTTACTTCTTTAATTATTAATGCTCCTGCATCTCCTGCTCCAACAAGTAATGTGTTAATTTTATTCTCACATTTTTCTTTTGATTTATCTTTGTTTCCTAATACTCGTAATAAGAATCTTAATCCACCTAAACTTAATACACTTAATACCCAGAATATTATATGAACAGCCATAGGAAATCTATAGTACTGTCCTTTTAAAACTGTATAACTAACAAAGTAACTATAAATTACAAATACTATATTAGTTAAACTTACAGAATAAACAATAGAAAACAATTCATCAATAGATGCATATTTCCATATATTGTCATACAATTTAAATATTTTATTAAAAAATATTGTAAATATAACCAAAGGTATTATTGAACTAGCAAAAAACACTTCATACTCATTTGGAATTTTAAAATCAAATTTTAAAAGTAATGCCATATATAATGATAACATTATAAATATGACATCAAATATAATTATTTTTTTATCATTTTTCATAAATTCACTTCCTAAGTCTTTATAAGGTTTAAATATAAATCCTAACAACCTCTCTAAACTATAATATTAAAATATTACTTTTCATTTGTACATTTTTAATTATTCAAATCTCTTTATAATTTTACAACATTTTTTCAATAAATCAACTATTTTTTAAACCTTTTAATACCATTTTATCATTATTGACAGCGTTTTACAGTACTTTTCATACCTTTTATATATATTTAAGACAAGTTTTAATATATAATCATGTATATTTTTATAACTGTACATCCTTTAACATAGACTTTATTTCTTTTAAAACCTCATCATTAGAGTCTAACTTTTCAGCTATTTCTATATGAAGTTTTACTTGTTTTAAATCTCCTATATTTATGTAGCACATAATTAAATTTGTGCATATATCTATAGCTTTTGTAACTTCAAATGCTGCTCTAAAGTACTTTATAGCACTATCATAGTTTCCCAAGGACGCATAGTTTATCCCCATCTCATTTACAACTGAAATATCATCATTATTTATCATTTGTGCTTCATTTAAATAATAAATTGCTTTTTCATAATTCTCAAGCATTCTATTTGCTACCGCTATATAATAGTATATTTCTACTGTATCACTTAACTTATCCATTAATGGCAATAAAATTTTCAAAGCTTCCTTAGGTTCACTATAAACCATTTCTTTTCCTTTATTATAACTAGTTATAATTTCTAACGAATCTTTTAATTCTATAACTTCATTTGTTTTTTCACCATTTAAATTTAAATATTCGTTTAATGCTACTAATGATAATTTATAATCATTATCTTCTTTTTTAATTATTGCTTCATATAAGTATGGAGTGCTAAATCCTATAATTTTTTTACATTCATCTATAAGCTTTAATTCTTCTTCTTTAAATACTACTTTTGTGTTTCTTAATGCTTCTAATAGCAAAAATGCTTTATCATAATTAGTGTTTAATTTTTCAACCTTTATTAATCCTTTCAATAAAATATAAGCATCTTCATATTTACTTTCTTTAATATTTTTAAATATGTTTCCCTTTATAAACTTTAAACTTCCATCTATATTCATTACTATATCTTTGTACTCGTTGTTATATTTAAAATTATTGTCACAACCTAGAACAAAAAATATACCTTCTAAAAATAAAGTTATTGGAATGTTTTTTAAATCATCACCATCTTTTGCTTTTCCAACTACATCTTCACTTTTAACTGGTAAATAAATATTTTCTTTAAATTCATAATTACCTAACTTAGTACCTTTTTTAATTTCTAAAAATAGTATTTTTGATAATTTATCTAATAAATAACTATCTATATTCATATTACACCATCCTAACAATATTATTTATTAAAAGTTTTCTAATTTACAATTTCGTTTAATTAGTATCATTTAACTTATTACTTTTTATGTTTAACATTAAAATAATAAATCATATAAAAAAAAATAACAAGTAAAAACACTTTTTAATATTTTATAAAATAAAATTTATACATATTTATTATATACTTAATATATAATAAATAGATATACATATTTTATATTGCATTTTCTAAATTAATATAAAATATAAATTCATTTATTTTTCATTTTAATATGACTAAGGAAATCTATTGCAATTAAGTTTCTATTATCTTATAATTAATTTGTTTTAAAACTATGAAATAACTTATTAATTAAAAAGCAATAATTAGTATTATTATATACTGTTATGTAATAAATTATATTGCTTGTTTTTTAATTGATTAAATTAATTGAAATAAAATATTTTAATGTATATAGAAAGAGGGGATATTGGTTGTATAAATTAAATCAACACGAAACACCATTATTTGACGCATTAATGGAATATGTTAATAGAGATACTCTTCCATTTCATGTGCCAGGCCATAAAAAGGGTGTTGGTGCATATAAACAATTTAAAGATTTTATGGGTGAAAACCCTTTTAAAATTGATGTAACTGTATTTAAACTTGTTGATAGTTATCATCATCCAACTGGACCTATAAAAAAAGCTCAAGAATTAGCTGCTGATGCATACGGCTCTGATGCATGCTTTTTTTCAGTTCATGGTACATCTGGCGCAATCCAAGCCATGATACTTTCTGTTGTAGGTGCTGGTGATAAAATTTTAATTCCTAGAAATGTGCATAAGTCCATTACTGGCGGAATAATACTTGCTGGTGCTATTCCAGTTTATATGCAACCTGAGCTTGATAAAAAAATAGGTGTTGCAAATGGTGTTTCTCCTGAAACTGTTGAAGCTACACTTAAAGCTAATCCAGATGCTAAAGCTGTATTAATAATAAACCCTACATATTATGGTGTTGCAACTGATATAGAAAAAATTAGTAATATCGTTCATTCTTATGATATACCACTAATTGTTGATGAAGCTCATGGACCTCACTTAAACTTTAATGACAAATTACCTATGTCAGCAATGGAAGCTGGTGCAGATATATGTGCACAAAGTACACATAAAATAATAGGTGCTTTAACTCAAGCTTCATTACTTCATGTTAATTCTAAAAGAATTAACATAGGTAGAGTTAGACAGGTTATAAATTTAATGCACACTACATCTCCTTCATATATACTTATGGCTTCTCTAGATACGGCTAGAAAGCAAATAGCTTTAGAAGGTAAAGAACTATTAGATAAAACTATAGAACTTTCAAATTATGTTAGAGATGAAGTTAATAAGATTCCTGGATTTTATTGCTTTGGTGAAGAAATACTTGGAAAGCCTGGAGCATATGCTTTTGACCCAACAAAAATCACTATAACTTGCAGAGATTTAGGTATAACTGGATATGATTTAGATATGATATTATCTAACAAATATCATATTCAAATGGAATTATCTGATCTATACAATGTATTAATTGTTGGATCATTTGGCGATACTGAAGAAGGAATGAATAAATTACTTGATGCCCTAAAAGAAATAAGTGACGAATACTATGGAAAAGGAATAAAAAAAGCGGACTTTATAGATATTCCTGAAATACCAGAGCAAATTCAAATTCCTAGTGAAGCTTTCAACAGTGTAAATACTGCTGTCAAAATTTCAGATAGTGTAGGAATGATAAGTGGAGAATTTTTAATGGCTTACCCTCCTGGAATTCCTGTATTATGTCCTGGTGAAAAAATCACTAAAGAAATAGTTGACTATGTTCAAAAATTAAAAGATACTGGTTTATATGTTCAGGGAACGGAAGATCCAAATGTTGAATATATAAAGGTTGTTAAAGAAGAAGATGCTGTATACATTGATGTAAATTAATATATAAATACCATGTGAATATGTACTTCACATGGTATTTTTTAATATTTAATTATCATCTTTTTGACCTGGTATTGATCCATATATATACCCACCTTGATTTATATTTTCATTTAATTTTTTAAACATATCATTTACAGAATAATTTCCTATTCCATACAATCCTTTTTCTGGTTCATGTTTTATATAACACATCCTTGCTTGATTTGCTTTTTCAACATCTTCTGCACTTTTTAAATTAGTTGATATCTTTACATCATCAGAAATCAAATCATAGGCTTTAGGCTTATTTATAAAATATACATTATCTATTTCTTGATTATCATACATATCTCTAAAAGCTTTTCCTAGTGTTTCGTGATCCCTTTCAGGTTCATTAAAATAACTAAATGTGAAAAATTGACAATCATTTTCTTCCCCCTTTATTTCTTTAACAGTTCCCCTGATTTTATCAATATTATTACATGTTTGCCAATCGTTTATATCAAGACATTTAATATTTTCTTTTAAAATTCCATATACATCCATTTCCGCATAAAATTCATTTTTCCTATTTTCAACAAATTCATCTACTGTTATTGTTGAAGGTATATTAGGAATCTGTTTTTTTTGTATAGCTCTATAAACTCCAGAACCATCACCTTTATTTATTAATACAACATATACATTTTGTGCACCTAATTCATTTACAGCATTTATTATAGCTGAATGTGCAAAAAGTACTACATCATCTTCATGACTAAAAAAGAAAGCTGCTTTTGGCTTTTTAAATTTTATTTCACCACTATCTATTTTGTTTTTTATATTTAAAACCTGCTCCAAATTTTCTTTTGAAATCTCTTTAGTTATATATACATTTTTGAAATTACTTTTACTTAAATATTTACAGTGCCTTCTTGTAATTTTATCTTTTATTAATACAATTGGTTTTCTTAACAATGATGCATTTAAAATTTCATCACTATTTTTTCCATCACTTAATACAACAGATGAAAAATTCTCCATAAATTTTTCATTTACTTCATCATTAAAATCATATATATTCTTATTATCAATTTTTTCAAACTTTATTTTTTTTGCATTTTTAAGTTTTTCATTTCCTATAACATATATATTTTTATATTTATTGTTTTTAAGTAATTGCAAATATGGTATTTTTTCATCTTTAGATAATATTACAGGTGCTTTTAATTTGCAAATTGCACTAGTAATTAAAATATTTTTTTCTATTTCTTTATCATTTATTACAAATATATTTTCAAGATTATCCATTTGTTTAACAATATTTTTATTCAGCTCATATATATCTTTTCCATTAATTACACTTACATTTTTACATATTCCATCCATTTTCTTTATCATTTCATAATTTACTTTTTTTATACTTAATAATACATATATATTATTAGGAGTTAACTTTTTTATTGTATCTATTGTTTCATTATTTATTTCATTATTATTCATAGTTAATATTGTAGCGTTTTTATAACTAGCAAAAGATGCTGCTAGTATTTTTTCTAAAGTATTGTCATTTACCAATACAACATCTTTATTTTTTAATATATTTCTTATATTAATTTTTTGTTCTAAATCACTTTTATTACTTATATTTATAGTTTGACATTTTCCATCTTCTATTTCTACATCCTTTGCAACACTAATATTTTTATTACTATTAAATATGGACATATTGGCTGTAGCAATAATCAATATTACTATACAAGCTATTATAACTTTAATATAACTATCCCTTCTATTTCTTTCCCTTTTTATTCTTCTTTTTGATTTCATAATCTAATACACCTCAATATACCACCTTAATTAAAATATTATTTCAAATAATATTTTCCTAGATATTATTTTAATTACATTTAGTTCAAAATTAGTTACAAAATAAAATCAAATTTTATAAAAAATAAAAAGAAGTGAATTTTTTATTTTATCCACTTCTTTTCATTTTATATAGTTTTCTTATTTTTTATTTTTTTTGTTATAAGTTCTTTACCTAAAATAAAGATATCATTTATGTATTTTCTATATAATACATATAATATAACAAATTCTAAAATGCCTAATATTATATACATCAATCCAAAATTATAAAATGTAGCATAAAAAGTATAAATACATAATGAAAATGTCATAATATAAAACTTTTTCAAATGATAGTTTACCTTAAAGTATTTTTGAGATATATATGTTCTCATTGAGAAAAATACTATATAAGATAATCCAGTAGATATACCAGCTCCTACAGCTCCTAACTTAGGAACTAATAAAAAGTTTCCTATTATATTAACTGCACAAGATATAACTGATATATATATATGTTTCTTTTGTTCCTTTTTAAAATTAATACCTAATACTGTAGTTTCTGAAACAGTGTACATTATAGGCATAAAACTTAAAAACGGAATTATAAACATAGCTGGCTTATATTGCTTTCCTAAAAATAGTATTAATACATCTCTAAATAATATTAATCCTATTGCACAGAAAAACATTGCTATTGTAACAATTAAGTTTACTTTTTCAAAGAACTTAGTATCATTCGGATCTTTTTCATATCTTTCAAAAGCTACTGGAACCCAGAATGTAGTAAAACATCCTTGCAGAATAGTCAGTAATGCTACTATTTTTGCAGCTCCACTATATATTCCTAGTTCTGTTGCTCCACAAAAATATTTAATTGCAATTTTATCTGCAGACTGAAATATATAATGTATAGCACCAGTTATAACAAGAGGTGCACCATAAGTAAAAATTTCTTTAGTACTTGTTTTAATAGTACTATTTAAAGTATCTTTTTTAAATATATTCCAATATCCTTTTTCACATACTATAGCCAATATAGTTACTGCTATATTGGATACAAGTAATGCTAATACCAATGATATATAGTTGTTTTTAAAGAAAATTGCTGTAACAAATATCATAAGCAAATAAAATACTTTATTCATTACAACTAATAGTGAATATGTTTTTGACTTTTGTTGCATTCTAACCACTAATAGTGCAAATCTATTAATTATTAAAAACGATATATGTAGTATAAATATAAACATCAATTTTACACTATATTGTTCAAATAAAAAATTAGATATTTGTTCTCTAAAAAGTATAATTATAATGACCAATACAATATTGGTTATTATTGGTACTTTTAAGCATCTAAATAATAATCTTTTTCTATCTTGCTCTTCTTCAACATAAAAAAATCTTACAAATGATTGATCTATTCCAAACATTATTATAATCATAGCCAAAGTACAATATAATTCAAAATTTGAATATATACCATATTGCTCTGGATTAAACATTCTAGTTACAATAGGTGCACTAAATATACCTATTATAAAAGTTACCCAACTCCCAATAGAAAATGACAAAAACTTATTTAATAAACTTTTATTACTCATATCATTTACCCTTCTTTAAAATAATTAAAACATAATCTTTATTATATATATGTTTTAATTAGTGTCAACTACAATTTTCTTTTAAAAATTACAAAGAATTAAAACCTATTAACTTTTCTTAATAGATTCTAATTCTTAACATTATTAATATATTATATTTATTTTAAGCATTTCTAAGAGATGCCATCTTATTTTTTGCCATTCTAAATCCTGCATTATCCAGTGTTCTGATGTATTGATTATAATTCATATCTAACACATTTCCATAAGATCTTAGTAAGTTACTGTAATATCCTAATACATAATGTGTTCTCATAAGCTTCTCTGTATGTCTTGTGTTAAATAATAAATTGTTAGTTCTTCTTTTTTTATCTGCATTTTTTTTAAGTTCAACATAATTGTCTTTAGCTTTCCCTATAAGTAATATTTTTTCATAATTTATTTCCATAACATTTCTATAGTATGGATATAGTACTTCTATCATTTTTTCATTGAAATACTTATTTTTTTCTTTTTCAATTTCTATTTGCTCTTTTAATATCTTCAATTTTTCATTAGTCTTTTCTCTAAGTTTTGGTAATCTTTCTATAACATATCTTACCTTTTCTACATCTTCTTTATTTTTATTTTTTAAAAGTTCTAATCCCTCTAAAACACTTTTATAATCATGCTTATCTCTATTTGTATCATCTTCATCCTGAAGAGCTGCTAAGACACTGCCCTTTTCTTCATTTAAATATATATCCATATAATAAAATATCCTTGCTAATCTTTCACAAAAAATTTTATCTTCTATGATATCATCATTTTCATCCACATACATGTAATTTTGTGGAGAAGTACTAAATACATTTAATCCTCCTTTTTCAAAAATTACTTCTCTATATAACTTATTATATAATTCAATAGGCTTAGATACATAAATTTTTTCCATTGCTTTTTTATATTTTTTTAACTTATCCTCCAATTGCTTTGATGGTGACTCATATAGTGCTGCCATAAAACCCCTCCTTATTAATTATCTAATATATTTCACTATTTACATAAAATCTCAAACTCTATATCATATGTATTATGTTTAAAATATAAATACATTATATCAAATTTTTTTAAAATTCCAATAATTAAATTAAATTTTATTAATATGTATAAAAAAAGATTGTCCTTTTTTAATAAGACAATCTTCTTATAAATTATATATTTTTAAACTTCCATTCCTGCCTTTAATGCTTTTTTATTTAATTCTATAGCCTTTTCAGGTACTAATGAAGTTACTACTTCTTCCCAATTTATTTCTTTTAAATCTAAAGCTTTTAAAAGAGCTCCTAAAAGTACAACATTTTGAGCTTTTATTGTACCTAAATCTTCTGCTATTTTAGCTGCATTTAATACTACTATATTTTCAACTTCACTCCTTAAAGCTTCTATAACTCCATCTGGATATTTCTCTGCACCTATTAATACTGGAACTGGATGAATTTCGTAGTCATTAACTACTAAATATCCACCTTCTTTTAAAAATGGTAATGCTCTTAATGCTTCACTTTTTTCAAAAGAAACTATAACATCTGCTTTTCCATCTTCTATAAGTGGTGAATAAACTTTTTCACCAAATCTAACTTGTGTTGTAACACTTCCACCTCTTTGTGCCATTCCATGGACTTCTGACATTTTTACATCATATCCATTTCTTAATAACCCTTCTGTTAATATTTTAGATGCAAGTATTGTACCTTGTCCACCTACACCTATAAATAATATACTCTTTACTTCCTTCATTATTATTCACCAACCTTTTCTATAGCTTCAAATGGACATACTTGTTTACATAACTCACATCCATTACACATAGATTCATCTATAGATACCACACCATTTTGCATTTTTAATGCTGGACATCCTGTTTTTAAGCACATCTTACATTTCTTACATTTTTCTTCATTTACTTTACAACTTAATTTTGCTCTTCTTTTTGCAACTTCTTTTATAAGTGCACATGGTTGCTTAGTTATTATTACAAATGGTTCAGTACTTTCATGTGCTTCTTTAACTGCTTTTTCAGTTTCTTCTAGTTTATATGGATCTACAACTCTTATATTTTCTTTTCTTATTCCACAAGATATTGCTAATGCTTCAATGTCTACCATCGGTGCTGGTTTGTTTTGAAGTGTTTTACCTGTTCCTGGATTTTCTTGATGTCCTGTCATTCCTGTAATTCTATTATCTAAAATCACAGTTACAATTGGTGTATTATTATAAACTGAATTTATAAGTCCAGTTACACCTGAATGGAAGAACGTTGAATCACCAATGAATGCAAATACCTTTTTTCCTTCTCGTTTTGCAACTATAGATGCTCTCTCTATTCCTATTCCACCTGATATAGATGCACCCATACAAATTACTGTATCGCCTACATTTAACGGTGGATTCATACCTAATGTATAACATCCAATATCACTAGTAGATATTACATCTTTATATTTTGATACTGCATAAAATATTCCTCTATGAGGACATCCTGGACATAAAACTGGTGGTCTTGATGGCGGTCTCACATCTGAATGATATTTTATTACTGGTTCCTCTTTTAATATTGCTTTTCTTATAATAGTTGGATTTAATTCTTCACAAATCGGAATTATTTCTTTTCCTGTGCATTTTATACCTAATGCTTTTACAACTGTTTCTATATATGGATCATTTTCTTCTATTACATATAATTTATCTACTTTGGCTGCAAAATCTTTTATCATTTCATCTGGAAGTGGATAACTAAATCCTATCTTTAAATAAGATGCACTATCCCCAAAAACTTCTTTACAATACTGATAAGATACACCATTAGTTATTATACCAATTTTAGTATCTCCCATTTCTATTCTATTTAATTTGCAATTATTTGAGTATTGTCTTAGCTTTTCTAGTCTTTCTTCTACTTCATAATGTTTTGCTTTTGAATTTGCTGGTGTCATTATATATTTCTTCACATTTTTTTCATATGGTTTTACTTCCACATCTTTTCTATCATTTAACTCTACTATTGATTTAGAATGACATACTCTTGTTGTTACTCTAAATAATACAACAGTGTCATATTTTTCACTTATCTCATAAGCTTCTTTCATATAATCTATACATTCTTGTGAATCAGATGGTTCTACTAATGCAACCTTTGCATGTGGTGCATAATATCTGTTATCTTGCTCATTTTGAGATGAATGCATTCCTGGGTCATCTGCTGTAACAACTACTAGCCCTCCATTTACCCCTTCATATGCCATTGTAAATAATGGGTCTGCTGCAACGTTTAAACCAACGTGTTTCATTGTACATAATGCTCTTGCTCCACCAATCGAAGCTCCTGATGATACTTCAAGACCTACTTTTTCATTAGGTGCCCATTCTGCATAAACGCCTTCATATTTAGCGAAATTTTCTAAAATTTCTGTACTTGGTGTTCCTGGATAAGCTGATGCTACATGGCATCCAGCTTCATATGCCCCTCTAGCTATTGCCTCATTTCCAGTCATAATAACTTTTTTCATAACTTCTCCTCCAAATCCCTACACATATATAAAGATAATAAACTTTAATTAATATATTTATTATCTAGTATTTATAAATTAGGCATGTTCAAAATATTTTAAACATGTCCTTAAATAACATTTTTACTAAACTAATGTTGCCCCTAATGCTATTGAATATAATTTTGATTTTGCAGTATCTGCTCTTGAAACTAAAACTACAGGACATTTTGCTCCTAAAATAACTCCTGCACTTTCGCTCTTAGCAAAATAAGTAAGTGATTTCCCTAAAAAATTTCCAGCTTCTATGCTTGGAACTAATAATATGTCTGCATCACCAGCAACATCACTAACTATGCCTTTATGCTCCGCTGCTTCTTTGCTAATTGCGTTGTCAAGTCCTAATGGTCCATCTATTATACAACCTTTAATTTGACCCCTTTTATTCATAGTTGTTAATGCTGCTGCATCTAAAGTTGCTTGCATATTTGGATTGACAACTTCAACTGCACATATAGGTGCAACTTTAGGACATTCTATATCTAATACATTTGCCAATTTTACAGCATTATTAATTATTCCTATCTTATCTTTCAATTCTGGATATGTTACCATTCCACCATCTGTTAAAAATATTAATTTGTGATAGTTTGGAACATCATAAATCATGACATGGGATAATAAATTATTAGTTTTTAATCCACATTCTTTATTTAACACAGCTCTTAATAAGTCTGCTGTTCCAAGCATTCCTTTCATAATAAAATCTGCTTCTCCATCTACTACTAATTTTACAGCTACTGCTGCAGCTACTTTAATATTAGACTCATCTATTATTCTAAATTTACTTAAATCTAAATTTATTTTTCCTGCAATAATTTCAATTTTAGATTTATCTCCTACTAAAACAGCATTTATAATACCATCTTCTACAGCTTCATTTACAGCACTTAAAACAACCTCATCTTGTGCAACTGCAACTGCTAAAGTTTTTTTTGAACCACTTTTAGCTTTAATAATAACCTCATCTAAAGTTTTAACCATAAGTCTCCCTCCAATATTACGTTTAAATTAATTTACACTTTTGAAAATTCAAACAATTTTCTTTAGTATCCTATTCTTTATTTTTAATTAATGTCTTAAATAATGAAATATTACTTATTTAATATAATGTTAATTTTGTGAAAATATTCCTAATTTAAGTATACCTATTCAGCTTTACTTGTCAATTTTAACAGCTAAAATATACACTTAATATTACATTATTTTTTATAAATTTATCTTTTCAAATAAGCAAATTAAATCTATTAACAATAAAAAAAACTGAAATTCAATTTCATTTTAATTTTCTAATGAAACAGAATTCCAGTTTTAAACTATATTTTTACTTTATTATTTATATATTATTCTATCATTTATATCTTTTATACTATTACATCCTGTAAGAACCATTGCTGATTTTAAATCGCCTTTTAATTCTTCTATATATGCTTTAACACCTTCACTTTGTCCACCAAATGATGCTGTTACAAATGGTCTTCCAATAAGAACACCATCAGCACCTAATGCTAACATTTTTAATATATCTACTCCGCTTCTCACTCCACCATCTACTAAGATTTTAGTTTTTCCTTTTACAGCTTTGGCTATTTTCGGTAAAACTTCTGCTGTTCCTGGAGTTTGATCTAACACTCTTCCACCATGATTAGAAACAACTATTGCATCTACACCTGCTTCCACTGCAAGAATAGCTTCATCAACAGTCATTATTCCTTTTAATATAAATGGTAATTTAGTGCTTTGTACTAGTTCTTTTATTTCTTCTATACCTTTTGGCATAACCGGTTTTCCATGTAATGCTAATGTTATTAATCCACAGGCATCAATATCTACACCTATAGCAAAGGCTCCTGCTTCTTCTGCCAATTTTATTTTTTCAATTACATTTTTATTTTCCCAAGGTTTTATAAAAACAATTCCATTTCCATCATGTTTTTTTAAGACTTCTAAGTTAGTCATTAAAAATGCATCTACAGCTGTATCGCCTACCATTGGATATATCCCTGCATTTAAACAACCCTCTATAACCCATGTTATATATTCTTCTTCTGTAAATTTACCACCCATATTTAAAGTAGTGCCTGTTACTGGTGCTGCAAATACTGGTATATCCATTTTTCTTCCAAATAATTCTGTTTCAATATTCGGATTTTTAGCATCATGCATAACTCTCATATTTAATTTTATATTATTTAATGCATCAAAATTTGCCTTAAACGCTTCACCTGTACCTTTTCCACCCATACCTGGTACTTCCCCTGCACATGCAATTCCATTACATGCTCTACAAACTTTACAACTCTCATTTAAGTTTTGTCTTGCATTTAATTTTACATCTTTCATTTTCATTGTTATTCCACCAAACCCTTCTTAAGTTTAATCTCTTTAAATATCTACTATATTTAGAAATTCCTCTAAGTTTTCTTCAGTAAATATTTTTATACCATTTTTATGTAATAATTCAGCAGTAACTCCATTTCCATCTATTTTATTACCGCTAAAAGTTCCATCATAAATTTTTCCAAACCCACATGATGGACTTCTTGCCTTTAAAATAGCATACTGTGCTCCTATATTTTTAGCTATATTTAAAGTTTCAGTAGCACCTTTAACAAACTCTTTTGTTACATCTTCTTTTCCATCAGGGCTTAAAATTTTAGCTTCACCTTTTAAAACTAATTCCCCATCCCCATCTACAATTTCATGGGCAAGTCTTGGTGTTTCTTGTCCACCCAACTGTTCAGGACAAACAGGTATAGCTTTTCCTTCTTGTAACAACTTTAAGACTCTTTCATCTAAATTATTTTCACCATTATATTTACAATTTACTCCGCATAAACATGCACTAACTAATATCATAACTCCTCCATATATAGGGTTCCAAGTTCAAGTTTAAAATAATATATTTATTAACCCATACTACTAATATTACAGTTTATTCTATTATAATATTTGGAACAAATTAATAATTAACAGTTAACAATTAACAATGATGGTTAATATTATTCACTTCGTTCCTAATATTTTTGAATAAAAGTTCATAAAAACTAAGTTTTTATATAATCCTTAATTAATTTGTTTTACAAATTATTTTAAAAATCTATTTAAAAAACTGAGCTTTCAGTTTTATCCTTCATTGTTAATTGTTCATCGTTAATTGTTAATTTTTGTACAACACTTTAAATTTCTCTTTTTCAACTTGAAATAACACATTTATCAATTGAAAATTTTTTTCTTTCATGAAGAAACATAATTTATTTAAATTAGTATTTCTTTAAAAATCGATTCAGAAAATCTTTTGAATTTGTGTTTTATTTAACTTCTACTATTGTTACTCCTGTTCCACCTTCTCCATACTTACCAAGTCTATGAGATTTTACATGTGGATGTCGTTTCAATAGATCATTTATAGAATTTCTCAAAACTCCTGTTCCATTTCCATGAATTATAGAAACTTCATTAAGTCCAGCTAAGTATACATCATCTAGGTATTTATCTACAGTATATATTGCATCTTGAGAATCCATACCCCTTAAATCTACAGATGTTGCTACATTTCTCATATTTAGCTTAGCTTCTCTTTTTTCCATTTTTCTTTTTACTTTATCTTCTTTAGTAGTTTTTCCTTTTCTTAAGTCTGAAACTTTCACACTAATTTTCATTATTCCCGCTTGAACTTGAACTTCACCTTTTGAATCAACCTTAGATATAACAATTACATTTTGATTTAATTTTGGTAAATAAACTTCATCACCTTCATTAACCGTTTTTAATTTTTCTCCACTAGCTTCTTCTTCTTTCTTTTGTGCTTTTAATTCAGCATTCTCTAATTTTTGTTTTATTTTCATTCTTTCAGCTTCTAGTTTTTGTCTTGCATCATTGCCATATCCCATTCTTTCAATTTCTCTAATATTTTTTAGGATTTCATCTGACTCTTCTTTCGCCTCTTTAATTAGATTTTTTGCTTCTCTTTGTGCAGAATATAAAGCATTTTCTCTTGCCTTTTCAAATTTATATAATTTTTCTTCATATCTAGCCTTTAATTTTTCCGCATCCTTTTTTAAACTTTCAGCCATTCTTGCATCATTTTCTGCTTTTATGCTCTTAGATTGCAAGCTTTGTATAAGTTCTTCAAAATTAAGGCTTTCAGTAGAAATATTTTCTTTTGCAGTATTAATAATATACTCTGGAAGCCCTAATCTTCTTGATATTTCAAAAGCATTAGATTTTCCTGGTATTCCTATTAACAATTTATATGTTGGACTTAAAGTTTCAACATCAAATTCAACTGATGCATTTTCTACCCCCATAGTTTTAAGGGCATAACCCTTCAATTCACTATAGTGAGTAGTTGCTACTATCCTAGTCCCTCTTTCTCTTAAATTTTCTAATATAGACATTGCAAGTGCTGCACCTTCTGTAGGATCTGTACCTGATCCTAACTCATCGAATAAGCATAAAGAACTTTCATCAGCTTCATCTATTATTCCAACTATATTAGTCATATGCGATGAGAATGTTGATAAACTTTGTTCTATGCTTTGTTCATCACCAATATCTGCATATATATTTTTAAAGAAACTTACTGTTGAATTACTTCTTGCAGGAATTAAAATTCCACTCATAGCCATTAAATGTATTAATCCTACTGTTTTTAATGTTACTGTTTTACCACCAGTATTCGGACCTGTTATAACTAATGATGTGAACTCTCTCCCTAGATATATATCACTAGCCACAACTACTTTGGGATCTATTAATGGATGTCTCGCTTCAACTAAGTCAATTATTCCTTCATTATTTATATTAGGTAAAACTCCATTTATTTCTCCAGCATATTTAGCTTTTGCGAATATAAAGTCTAATTGCCATAATATATCCGCATTATTTTCTACCACATCAGCATTCACTGTTATCTTTTTTGAAAGCACTCTTAGTATTCTTTCAATTTCTTTCTTTTCTTTTATTATTAATTCACTTATTTCATTGTTTAAATTCACAAGTCCCATAGGCTCTATAAATAATGTTGCTCCACTTGCACTTTGATCATGAATAAGACCTGGAACTTGATCTCTATATTCAGACCTTACTGGCAATACATATCTATCTCCCCTAATTGTATAAAGATTTTCTTGAAGATATTTTGAATTTGATCTAACTAGTGAATTCACCTTATCTTTTACAGATGATGACTTTTCTTTTAACTTTCTTCTTATATGATAAAGTTCATCAGATGCTCTATCAGCTATTTCTTCTTCACTTACTATTGCAAAGAAAATATCATCCTCTACTTTTTTTAATGGAACTATACCTATGCAAATGTCTTCTAATACTCTATAACCCTCTTCATCATCTTTATGTGATATATAATCTTTAAATAATCTACTGCATTTTAACATTGATGCTATTCTTAAAAGTTGTTCTGGATGTAATGTTGATTCTTTTTTAGCTCTATTTATTCCTTCTCTTACATCATAGATTCCCTCAAATGGAGGATTACCTTTTTTTATCAAAAGACTAAATGCTTCCTTAGTCTCTTCTAAATGTTCTTTTACTTCATATATGCTACTATATGGTTCTAAACTATCTATTAAATCTTTAGCTGCCAAAGTCTTTGCATATTTCTTGATATTTTCTTTTATTTTATTGTATTCTAATACCCTTAAAGTTTTTTCTTGCATTTATTTCACCTACTCTACTCCTCTTTTATAATGACCCCTTGTAAAATTCTTATAATCTCCTTCAAAGTTTTCATCCATAGCCATTTTTATTATTTCTTTTGATTTTTCATAATTCTCATCTATCAAATCAACTCTGAAGCATTCAATATTATTTCTTCTATATTCCTTCATATTGGGAATTAAATTCACAGGAACATTATTATAAATATGACTTCTACAATATTTATCTGTTAAAATTTTAAAATCCTCACCTTTTCGATCTCTTAGTATATAATCTCCCTCAGAACACTTTTCTCCACAGGATTTTTTAGCAGTCTTTCCACCTAAAACACTACCAACTGGACAGTATTCACTAACCATCAATTCATATTTCCCATATACTATTACCTGTGGTTTCAATGATGATTTTTTCACCACATTATTGAACTCTTTATTGTTTAATTCAACACTAATAACACCTAAATCTAAGTAATTTTTATAAAATTCTGCAGTATAACTATTAAATATATTTAACTTATAATCACCTATCAATTTAGTTCTTCCACTAAATCTACTTATAATTGCTAAATTAGAAGTAATAATTCCTTTTATCCCCTTTAAATGTTTCTCTATAAATTCTGAAATTCCTTCAAATTCTTCTTTTATTATATTTGGAGTTTTAATATAAAAATTAATTTCTTTATGATTATTTATAACTTCCATATCAATTTTATTACCTTTAAAGAAACAATCTACTGCTATATTAGGCACATTACATTCTATTGCTGCTTTTAATTGGTCTTTATTACTTACTAAAACCATAAACTTAGGACAATCATAAACATCATTTTTAGATTTTACAATTGAATGTATACTTTTATTATTTTTATCTATTCTTCTGTAATTTGATAAAATTGAATTTAAAATTTTATCTATAAGTTCTCTTCTTACTGAATTTATAGAAGATATCCTCATGAAGCCTTCTTCAAATTCTTTAAATCTTATATTTTTAAATTCAAATGGAGTATCTCCAAGTTTATTTAATGATTTAATTAAACTTTCTTTATCCATTGGTTTTTTTATTGATTCTTCTACTATATCTCCATTTACTTCAAATGTATTTTCATTAAATTTAACTAATAATTTAATTGGTTTTCCAATCTTAAATTCAACATTCAAATCTAATGGTATTTTTTTAGCAAAAATATTTTGATATACTTTAGAAAGTTCTTCTAAAAGATTAGTATCTCCCGCCTTATATAGTACATCATTCACTTTATATTTTAATGGCTTTAATGATACTACATCCCCTTTTTTCGCATTCTCAACTTCCATTTTTCCTATTTTTATTCCAGCAACTGAAAATCCATCATCTTTAATTCTTATTCCATCTTTTACATGTAGATTTTCTTCCAATTTAATAGTTAAATCTTTTTGAACTTTTCCAAGATATATTCCACTATTTTTAGGACAATTATAAGCCATCATATCTTTGCCTACATTTCCAAACATATAGGCTTTTGAAAACCCTTCTCTATTAAAAAGTTGTTCAAGTTTTTTATATTCTGCCTTTACATCAATTTCTTCATTATTATAGTAACTGTCTATTGCTTTTTTATAACTACCAACAACCCCTGCTACATATTCAGGTCTTTTCATTCTACCTTCTATTTTTAATGAAGATGTTCCACTTTCAATTATGTTTTGAATTTCTTCAAAAGTACATATATCTTTAGGACTTAATAAATATCCATCCTTACTTATTCCTGTTTTTCTATTCATTATTGTATATGGAAGTCTACATGGTTGTGCACATCTGCCTCTATTACCACTTCTTCCACCTATGATACTACTCATAAGACATTGACCAGAATAGCTAACACACAATGCTCCATGAACAAATATTTCTGTTTCAATTCCAAGTCCTTTTGATATGTATTCTATTTCATTTAAAGATAACTCTCTTGATAATACAATTCTTTCGAATCCTAAATTATTTAAAAATTTAGCACCCTCTCCATTATGTACTGTAATTTGTGTTGATGCATGCATTTCAAAGTCAGGAAGTAATTCTCTACAAATATAAAATAAACCTAAATCTTGAATTATTAATGCATCTACTCCAATTTCATATAAATACTTAACATAATCTATTGCTTCATTAAGTTCATCCTCTTTTATTAAAGTATTAACTGTTATATATACTTTTACATTGTACATGTGACAATAATCTACCGCATTTCTTAGCTCTTCGTTATTGAAATTATTGGCGTAGGCTCTGGCCGAAAACTTACTTCCACCCATATATATTGCATCACATCCAGATAAAACAGCTGCATATAAACTTTCCATACTTCCACCTGGTGCTAATAATTCTACTTTATTCATCTTTTCACTCCCATTTTGAAATTATATAATTTTCATTTCAAATTTTTTTACTTATTTAATTATAACAATAGTATTAACATAAATCCAATATAGTATAGGGTTACAAGTTCAAATTTAAAGTAATGTCTTTCTTAAATGATAGTACTAATCTTACAGATTATTATATTATCATGTTGGAAAGCAATTAAAAAGTAAGAGTGAAAAGTGAATAGAGGTGGTGAATATCACGGGGATTGAAATCCCCGCTACAATGTTTTATTTGTACTTCAAATAAAATCAGTATAATATTTATCCATTATAATGTTCTTACTAATCACAGTTTCAATAGTAACTATCCCTATTACTTTGGATATTTTATAAAATTCAGTTTTTATATTGTGTTTAAATAATTTGCTTTGCAAATTTAATAAAAAATCATTTCTTAAAATTGGAAATCCAATTTTTACATTCATTTTCAACTTTCAATTTTCCATTTTCAATTAAATTAATTAGAATTCTCAACTGAAACATGAATAAGTTAAAGTTTAAACTTGGATTCCTATACATAAAACATAGCTTGTAAAAATTATTTTACAAGCTATGTTTTACATTTAATAATTTATTATTTTTTAATTTTTCAATGGATAACTCTGTTCCTATTTTCTCCATTTCTTCCATCAAATCTTTATTTTTTGCAAGCTGTGCACTTTTAGCCATTCTTAATTCTTTTACTTGTGATAAAAGTTGTTTATTCCACTTTTCTAATCTAAGTTGCTTTTCCATTAAACTTTCATTAGTTTTTTTTAAGTTTTTAGATAGATCTGTAGTAATGTCTAATTCCGTATTTAGCTTTTCTATTTCTTCTAAAAGCTTATTATACTTATCTTCATTCTCAAGTTTTTCATTACTTACTTTTTCTAATTTTTCTTTTAAGTTCTTATTTTCTAAAGTAATCTCATCACTTGCTTTTTGAACTCTAATTATTTTATCTTTTATTTCAGTTTCTTTTATTTTAATTTCTTCATTTTGATTTTCAAACTGATGTAACTTGCTTTGTAGTTTTTCCTTTAATAAGGATATTTCTTCTTCCATAGATTGAATTTCTAAATCTTTAGTTTCTAATTGCTCTACATATATTTGAGATTTCTTTTCCGATTCTTTTAAATCTTTTGTTTTCATAATTAAATCAGCTTCTCTAAGTTTAGTTTCTTCTTTTTGTTCTTTTAATTCATTCTCTAACACTTCTATTTCAGTCATTTTTTCAAGCAATTCTTCATTATTCAATTTAATTTCTTCTTCTTTTTCTTTAAGAAGCTTTTCATTTTTTAATAATTCATCTATTTGTATATCTTTTAATTTTATCTCTTCTTCTATACTATTTACATTTTCCAATTGTAGCATTAACTCTTCTTTATTTTTTTCTAATTCTAAGTTTTTATTTTGTAAACTTTCATTTTCATCTTTTACTTTTTTATTTTCATTTTCTAAAGCTTCTACTTTAGATTTCATCTTCTCTAATTCAGCAATAAAAAGTTTATTATCTGCATTTAATTGTTTATAATTTGCAGCTACTCTTTCATAATTTTCTTTTCCTTTTATTATATCATCACCCATATTTAAAGCTGCTAATATAGTTGCATCTCCAGGACTTAACTTTTTATTAGTTGACATTAATTCTTGTATACGATTGTCTACATACTTAGCTACCATATGTAAATATTCATCGTTTTCTTCACCTTTTAAATTATATTCCATTCCATTAATTCTAACAGTTATAATGTTCAAACAAACACCCTCTTAATGATTATAGTTATTAATATTTTATCATATGATTTTCCGAAATGAAACACATAATGTCATGATTTTTTCAATAATTATTAAATATAAAAAAATGGCTAAAAAGAACAATTCTTTTTAACCATTTCTTTTGTATTTATCTTAATTCTGCACCTAGTTTATGTTCTAGAGCTCTTAATATTTTATCATGTACTTTATTTACTTCATTGTCAGTTAAAGTCTTGTCTTTGTGTCTATAGACTATAGCATAAGCGACACTTTTCTTTCCTTCTGGTATTTGCTTTCCTTTATATACATCAAAAAGCTTGCAACTTTCTAATATGTTGCCACCTTGTCTTTTTATAGTATCTTCAATTTCTTGAACTAAAATCTCATCATCTACAAGTATAGCTATATCTCTTGTAACCGCTGGGAATTTTGGAAGAGCCTCATACTTTCTTTCAATTTTAGCATACTTATATAGAGCATTTAAATTTAATTCTGCTAAGTAGCATCTCTCTTCTACTTCATAATTAGTTGCAACATCTGGATGCACTTCTCCAACTACACCTATATAATCTCTACCTATATATAAAGCAGCTGTTTTTCCTGGATGGAATGATGAATTTTCACTTTCTCTTTTAAATGAAACACTCTTAATTCCAAGTGTAGCTAAAACATTTTCTACAACACCTTTTATATCTAAGTAATCCATATTGCCATACATAGATATAGTTAATGTTTCTGTTTCTGTTGGTAATTCATATGGATCTTCAGTTCCAACATAAACTTTTCCTATCTCAAATAGTCTAACAATATCATTATTTTTAGAATTGTTTCTAGCTAATGATTCCATACCAGAAGCTAATGTAGTAGTTCTCATTATACTATAATCTTCACCTAATGGATTTTTTATTTTTACAGCGTTTCTCAAAGAACTTTCTTCTGGTATTAATAACTTATCAAATATCTTAGGGCTTACAAATGAATAACTTATTGATTGATTTAATCCACTATTTGTTAAAGCGCTAATCACTTTCTTTTCTAATTTTTGTTTTTCACTTTCACCACTTTTTTCTGCTTCACATAAAGCAATTGTAGCTGGAACATTATTATATCCATAAATTCTAACAATTTCTTCCGCAACATCTTCTTTTATATTTATATCGCTTCTAAATGTTGGTGATGTAACTATAAGAGTGTCTTCACCTTCGATTTCTGTATTTAAATCTAAACTATCTAATATACCTTTCATTTCTTCTTTAGATATATTAATTCCTAAGAATTTATTTACCCACTCAACACTTACTTTTAAAGTTTTGCTTGCTTTTACTTGTGGATATATATCAATAATGCCTTCCATAATTTCTCCAGCATTTAACTCTTCAATTAACGCACATGCTCTCTCTATAGCCATAGCTGGTAAATTTGGATCTAAGTCTTTCTCAAACTTTGATGATGCCTCTGTTCTTAAGCCTAATCTTTTAGATGATTTTCTTATATTTACACCATTAAAGTTAGCACTTTCTAAAAGAATCATAGATGTGTCATCTTTAACTTCTGAATCTAATCCTCCCATTATTCCTGCAAGGCCTACTGTATTTTCTCCATCTTTTATACATAATACATCTTTATCTAATGTTCTTTCAACATCATCTAGAGTAGTAAATTTTTCACCTTCACATGCTCTCTCTACAACAAATTTATTAGATTTTATTTCTCTTGCATCATATGCATGTAATGGTTGACCTAACTCAATCATTACAAAGTTAGTTATGTCTACAATATTATTTATTGGTCTAACACCAGCTTCTAAAAGTCTTTCTTGCATCCAACCTGGTGATGGTTGAATTTTTATATTTTTTATGCCTTTAATCATGTATCTTCTGCATAAATCGTCTTTTATTTCAGCTTTGTAGTTATCATTAACATTCTCACTACATTTACAAGTATAACTAAAATTAGGCATTTTATAATTTGTTCTTAGTGTAGCAGCTGTTTCTCTTGCTATTCCTATAATACTAAAACAATCTTGTCTGTTAGATGTTATTTCAAACTCTATAGTAGAACTTTCTATACTTATAGCTTCTTTTATATCCACTCCAATTTTAGTATCCTCTGGCATTATCAATAATCCATGTACTGGTTCATCTCCTGCTATTCCTAATTCTTCTTCTGAACAGAACATACCTTCAGATACAATACCTCTTAGTTTACCTTTTTTTATTTTAAGCCCACCATGTAAAGTTGATCCATGAAGAGCTACTGGAACTATATCTTGCTCTTTCATATTTGTAGCTGCAGTTACTATTTGAATTGGTTCTTCTTTATTTATATCAACAGCGCAAATAACTAATTTTTCTGCATCAGGATGTCTTTCTATTTTTGTTATTTTTCCTGTAACTACATTTGTAATTTCATCTCCTGTAGTTACTACTTCTTCTACCTTTGAACCAGACAATGTTAGTGCATCTCCAAGCTCTTTAGGTGAAATATCTATATTAACGTAATCTTTTAGCCATTTAACTGGAACTTTCATCTTTCTTCCTCCTATACTCTTACTAGAATTGATCTAAAAATCTCATATCACTTTCATATAGTAATCTTATATCATCAATTGCATATTTTTGCATAACCATTCTATCTAATCCAAATCCAAAAGCAAATCCACTATATACTTCTGGATCTATTCCACAATTTCTTAAAACATCTGGATGTACCATTCCGCATCCTAATATTTCAATCCATCCTTCACCCTTACAAACTCTGCATCCTTCACCGTTACAAACAAAACATGTTGCATCCATTTCTGCTGAAGGTTCTGTAAATGGGAAATGATGTGGTCTAAATTTAGTTTTTACATTATCTCCAAACATTTTTTTAGTAAATAAATCTAATGTTCCTTTTAAATCTGCAAAAGTTATTCCCTTATCTATAACCAATCCTTCTACTTGATAAAATATAGGTGAATGTGTTGCATCTACAGCATCTGAACGATAAACCTTTCCTGGTGCAATCATTTTTATTGGTGGTTTCTGATTTTCCATAGTTCTAATTTGTATTGGTGATGTTTGAGTTCTTAATACTAAGTTATCATTAATATAAAAAGTATCTTGTTCCCCTCTAGCTGGGTGATCCTTTGGTATATTTAATGCTTCAAAGTTATAATAATCTTTTTCAACTTCTGGTCCTTCTTCAACAGAAAATCCCATTGATAAGAATATATCCTTTATATGCTCAAGTGTTAAATCTATAGGATGTCTTTTTCCTATTGTTTGCTTTTTACCTGGCATAGATATATCTATAACCTCACTTTTAAGTCTTTCTTTCTTTTCCTTCTCTTTTATATCATTAGATATTTTTTCTATTTCTTCTTCTATAGCACTTCTAACTTCATTTGCAAGTTTTCCAACTATAGGTCTTTCCTCTGATGACAAAGCCCCCATTCCTCTTAGGATTTGAGTAAGCTCACCTTTTTTTCCTAAATATCTAACTCTGATATCTTCAAGACTTGCTTTTTCTGAAACTGCTTCAATTTCTTTTAATGCGGTTTCTTTAATTGCTTCTAATTTTTCTTTCATTATTTCTGTGACTCCCTTCTTAAACATTTATTTTATAATTTTAAAATTTTACAAATAAAAAAATCCATCCCATAGAAGGGACGGATATATCCGCGGTACCACCCTAATTGAACTTAAAATAAGCTCCTCTTAGTTAAAATTTATCGATTTTACTCGCTAACAACTACTTATAAAGACTAAAACTATCAAATTATTTTTTGTGTCTTAATTTCACTGTTAGAACTCCAGAGTGAACTTCAATATAAAATCTTCATTTAAAAATTCTCAGTCTATGATTTTTATTCCCTGTATGTATTTTATATTTACTTTTCTCTTTCATAGTTTAAAATATTTAATTCTCAATATAAATTTTATTATACATATATTTATTTTCAAATTCAATATCTATTTTACTTTAATATCATTTTGCCTTACTACTTCATACATCATTATTGCAGATGCAACTGATACATTTAATGACTCAGCACCACCTGGCATAGGTATTTTCACCTTTTCATCTGAAATATTATAAATTTCTTCACTAATACCGTTTCCCTCATTACCAACAGATATTATAACTTTTCCACTCAAATCTACATCATAAAAGTTATTTTCCGTATCTAAAGAACTAGTTATAACTTTAAATCCTTTATTTCTTAACTCATTAACAAAAGATAAATCCTTATCCTCTATTATTGGTATATTAAATATTGAACCCATTGTTGATCTTAAAGTCTTTTCATTATATATATCTACAGTCCCTTTAGTCATTATTATACCTAAGCTTCCAGATGCATGTGCAGTTCTTATTATTGTGCCTAAATTTCCTGGATCTTGAACTTTATCTACTAATACATAAAAACCTTCGCAATCTACTACTGGTAGCTTTTTATCCTCAATTACAGCAACTGAACCTTGTGGAGTTTCTGTGCTAGCAATAGCATTGAATATGTTTTTGCTTACCATGTATGTAGAATCATTAAGATTATATTTTTTTATATATTTATCATAAAGCTCACTAGGAGAACTTTCATCAATAAATATATATTTCACATTATATGAAGATTTTATTGCTTCTTCTATAAATCTAAACCCTTCAATTAAAAACAAACCTTCTTTTACTCTATGTTTTTTTTCTTTTAATTTTTTAACATTTTTTATCAAAGAATTTTCTTTACTTGTAATATACTGCAAATCTTAATCTCCTATCTAGATTGTTTTTCTAAATTGTTCAATTCTTTTGTATCTCCTATAGCTACTATTACATCACCATTTGAAATAACTTCATCTGCTGAAGGCGCTACATTAATTTCATTATTAGATTTTATTGCCATTACATTAATTCCATACTCAGCTCTTAAGTTAAGTTCTTTTAATGATTTACCATACCATGCTTCTAAGCTTGCAATTTCTGCAATACTAAAATCTGGTGATAATTCTATATAATCTAATATATTAGATGAACATAAATTATGTGCTACTCTAACTCCCATATCTCTTTCTGGGAATATAACTCTATTAGCACCTATTTTGTAAAGTACCTTTGCATGCAGTGCATCATTAGCTTTAGTTATTATATGTTTAACACCTAACTCTTTTACAAGTAATGTTGATAATATACTAGCTTGAACATCTGATCCTATACTTATTATTGCAACATCAAAGTTACTAATTCCAAGTGCTCTTAAACTATATTCATCATTTGCATCTACTTGAACTGCATGAGTTACCTTATCTGCAATATTCTGTATTACATCTTCATCCTTATCTACAGCTAATACATCATTTCCTAATGAGTATAGTGTTTGTGCAACAGATGTTCCAAATCTACCTAATCCTATTACAATAAATTGTTTTTTGCTCATTTTATTCACCCTTTACCCAACTAATATTTTATCCTCTGGATATTTTATTGATAAATTTTTCTTTTTCTTGTTAATAGCAATAGCTAAAATTAATGTTAATGCACCTACTCTACCAGCATACATTGTTAATATTATAATGATTTTCCCGATAGAATTCAATTTTTGTGTCAATCCTAATGTACTTCCAACTGTACCAAGTGCTGACGCAGCTTCAAATACATAAGATTCAAAAGGCTCTCCACTAGCTGATTGAGTTATTGCCAATAATACAGTTACTGTAAATAAAACCCCAAGTGCAATAATTGTTATCGCAAAAGATTTATAAACTATATCTTTATTAACTCTCTTTTTGAATATTTCAGTATCTTCTCTTCCATTTATTATAGATTTTACTGTCATATATAAAATTCCAGCTGTTGAAGTTTTAATTCCACCAGCAGTAGAACCTGGTGAACCACCTATAAACATTAGTATAATCATTAAAAATATTGATGGAACTGTAAGTTTTGATAAATCAATTGAATTAAATCCAGCAGTTCTAGGACTTACAGATGCAAAAAGAGAAGATAATAATCTTTCCTTTAATCCCATTGCCTTCATAGTTCCAGGATTTGAATACTCAAATATAAAGAATAAAACTGTTCCACCTAATATTAAAAAAGTAGTCATTGATATTACAACTTTACTATGTAAAGATAATCTTTTTCTTACTTTATAAGTGTATATTTCATTCCATACAATAAATCCAAGACCTCCAATAACTATAAGTGCAGAAATAGTTATTATAATAACAACATTTCCTGAGTATCCAATAAGACTTGAATAATTCCCCATCAAATCAAATCCAGCATTACAAAATGCAGATACTGCATGAAATACACTATAATAAATACCCTTTATTGGACCAAAAATAGGTATAAATTGAGTACTTAATAATAATGCTCCTAATCCTTCTATAGAAAATGTAAACAATAATATATATTTGGCTAATTTTACAATTCCTTGTAATGAAGAAGAATTCATAGATTCTTGCATAATTAATCTTTGTCTTAATGTTATCTTTTTTCCAGCTATTAATGATAACATTGTAGCAAAAGCCATAAATCCTAATCCTCCAACTTGTATTAAGAGCATTATAATAGTTTTACCAAAATAACTCCAATATGTACCTGTATCTACGGTAACCAACCCCGTAACGCATACTGCCGAAGTAGACGTAAATAACGAATCTAAAAACGGTGTTGCATTTCCATTTTTACTAGATATAGGTAATGTTAATAATACAGCCCCTAAAAATATTATACTTGCATATCCTATTGCAAGTATTTGCACAGGAGTAAAATCCTTATTCTTTAAAACATCTCTCACTCTCAATTGCATTTAAGACACCTCAAATCCTTATACTATCTCAATATACTGTATATTATATACTTTTTTATCAACATATTATAGTATTCCCCTATTATTTATAAAAATAATTATAAAGCATAAAAATGTAGCCTTAGGCTACATTTTTATGTACTTATATTTAATTAAGCTTCTAATTGTTTTTTAGCTACTTCTACTAATTCAGCAAATGCTTTTGGATCATTGATAGCTATTTCTGAAAGCATTTTTCTATTAACTTCTACTCCAGCAAGCTTCATTCCATTCATAAATCTTGAATAAGAAAGTCCATTCATTCTTGTAGCAGCATTTATTCTTGCTATCCAAAGTTTTCTGAAGTCTCTTTTCTTTAATTTTCTTCCTACATATGCATTTCTTAAAGCTCTTATAACTGATTCATTAGCTGTTTTGTATAACTTGCTTTTTCCACCGTAGTATCCTTTTGCAAGTTTTAATATCTTTTTATGTTTTTTACGAGCGTTGACAGCTCTCTTTACTCTTGCCATTTAAAATACCTCCTAAAATTATAAATATGGTAATAGTTTCTTCATTGCTTTTTCTTGAGCAGTTGCAACGTATCCCGCTTTTCTAAGATTTCTCTTAGTTTTTGAACTTTTCTTAGTTAATATATGGCTTTTGAAAGCTTTAGCTCTTTTTAACTTACCTGTTCCTGTTTTTTTAAATCTTTTAGCTGCACCTCTATGAGTTTTCATTTTTGGCATAATAGATTCCTCCTCTCAGTGTTTATGCTCTTTTTGGAGCTAATATTAATATCATATTTCTACCCTCTTGTTTAGCAGGCTTTTCTACAACACAATCATCGCCTAACTTTTCAACAAAAGAGTTTAATATCTTATGACCTACTTTTGAATTTTCTATCTCTCTACCTCTAAATCTTACAGTAACCTTTACTTTGTCTCCATCTAATAAAAACTTTCTAGCATTGTTAGATTTGATAGTTATATCATGGTCTTCTATAGTAGCACTTAATCTGATTTCTTTAATGTTTATTACTTTTTGCTTTTTCTTAGCTTCTTTTTCTTTTTTCTGTTGTTCATAAACATATTTACCGAAATCCATTATTTTGCATACTGGCGGAGTCGCATTTGGTGATATTACAACCAAATCCATTTCCTTTTCTTCTGCAAGGTTTAAAGCATCTTTAGTAAGCAAAATGCCTAATTGCTCACCATCATCACCTATAACTCTTATTTCTTTAGCTCTTATTTCTTCATTCATCATGAAGTCTTTATTTTTACTAATAATTTTCACCTCCTGGTGTATTATATAAAATATATAAAAATATACTTTCGAAATTTATTTAAAATAAAAAGGACGGCATAGCCGTCCTACTGTATCAATCACTCATTATTAGTCATTACAGTAAACCTTTCTAGCAATGCTGCAAGGTGAGAAACGGCTGTTTCTACTTCAAAAGTAACTTTATATTTATTTTTCAAACCTTTTTCATTTTAATATACTTTTGCATTGTTGTCAACTATATTTTTATATTTTATTTATACTTTTTATTTGCTTACATCTTATACATTCATTACAAAAATTCAACCTATCTCCAAATACTTTTTTTATAGTTTCTATAATCTCTTTGTTTTGGCAGTTATCCACACAATGAATTATAAGTTTTTTCGGTGCTGTTGTTATAAGTCCACTTATAATCAAATCCTCCATAGTAACTTGAATGTTTGCATTTCCATCATATAATTCACTAATAAGATTTTGAAGAATATCATTTCCAAATTTATCAACAACCGCATATTTTCCTTCATTGTTTATTATAATATGAACCTCATCTATTTTGCTTTCCTGAACATCTATAAAATATTTTAAAAGCTTTATAAATTCATCATATTCTTTTTCTACCATAAACTTTTCAACTATTTTTTCTAAGATGCCTTCCAATTGACTTATGAATTGCTTCATTCTAAAAGTAATAAAACCATTTATATTTATAACTTCATTTTCTTCTATAAACTCAACAATTTCATCTATTATATCATTTTTCCTATTCATATAATATATCATGTGCTCATCCATAGAGCTATTTTCTTTTTGCATTACACTTTCAACATTTTTTCTAATTTCTATTATATCTTCATACCTTAAAAAATAATAATTTTCAGTAAGATATTTGTTTATATTGTTTGAACAAAATTCATCAACAAGTTCTTTAAATAGTATATTTCCTATATAAAGATTAAACATTTTTCTAAATCTATCATCATAATTTACATCATCACAATAAATTTTTATTATATGATGCTTATTTTCTATACTTTCTGAAATCCCTACCTTTACATTCTTCACTTTAAAATATTCTCTTGCTTCCCTTATTGACTCTATTAAATATTCTCTAGTATCATCTTTTATTAATGTTAACAGCAACATATAGCTCACTCCTTTTTAGTATGGTGAATACCTCACTATAAAAGCTATAAACTTGTTAAAAACTTTTGTAAGTGCTATCATGGTAAAATATATTTCTTTCTTATTATGCTTATTATATAAATTGATATACATTAATAATTTTAACAATTTTCGACACAAATTCTTAAATATATATACATAGAAACTACAGGTTTAACATCCAATTTCAACCTTAAGGAGGTACTATTTTGAAAATAGCATTAGTTGATCCTAGAATATCAGACTCAGAGTATCTAAATTTATCAAAGCTTAATTGTAAAATTATAAAATGTCCAATAAATAACACTCTATACAAGGCAGTTTGTGGACATCCCGACATGTCTCTTCATGTCATTTCAAATGATACATTAATATTGGACAAAGACATAGATATAAACTTTATACATTTATTAAAAACATTTAATTTAAATTGTATATTATCAGAGAATAGTCTCAAAACTAACTATCCTTATGATATATCCTTAAATGCATTAAATTTAAAAAATTATTTTGTACATAATTTAAAATTCACAGATAAGAAACTATTATCTTTTGTGACTAACAAAAATTTAATACACGTTAAACAAGGATACACTAAATGCTCCACTGCAATTTTAAACGACAATGCAATAATTACCAGCGATACATCTATACATAAAGCACTTTTAAATACTGATATAGATGTACTTTTATTACCTCCTGGAGATATCACTTTACCTGGATTAGACTATGGTTTCATAGGTGGAACTTGTGGGCTATTTAATAAAAACTCCATAGTGTTTTATGGTTCTTTAGATTATTATAAATATAAAGATGAGGTATTAAATTTCTTATGTAAATATAAAATAACTCCAATATATTTAAATGAAGGTAAATTGATCGATAGAGGTAGTATTTTTTTCTTAGATATATAAATTATTAAAATAATGAAATTCACCCTGATCTACTCGAATAATTACTTTCAAAAATTCAACTTTGAATTCTATGAAACTCATGTTTCACTACTTAATTTATTATATTTTACTAATAGTATATTTGTTAAAAATTAACTTCGACTTTATACTATTAATTTTTACTTTAAAATTTTTTATGTTTATTTTTTTCAGTTATTATGATATTTTTATGTTTATTTTTTATTTTACGGAATAAATTTACAAATACATTGATTAACAAGATGTCATTTTTTACAAGCTCAATCTCATTAAAATCTAAATTTATGCACAAAAAAACTCACTATAATAATTATAGTGAGTTTATGGAGGCGCCACCCAGATTTGAACTGGGGATAAAGGCTTTGCAGGCCTCTGCCTTACCACTTGGCTATAGCGCCATATTGGAGCGGAAGACGAGATTCGAACTCGCGACGTTCACCTTGGCAAGGTGACGCTCTACCACTGAGCCACTCCCGCATTTTAATACCATATATAATTTTGGTGGCTCGAGCAGGAATCGAACCAGCGACACGAGGATTTTCAGTCCTCTGCTCTACCGACTGAGCTATCGAGCCTAAAATTATGGCGACCTAGAAGGGACTCGAACCCTCGACCCCCGGCGTGACAGGCCGGTACTCTAACCAACTGAGCCACTAGGCCATATTATTGGTGGTCACAACAGGGTTCGAACCTGTGACCCTCTGCTTGTAAGGCAGATGCTCTCCCAGCTGAGCTATGCGACCATTTCGTACGTCATTGAGTACATTTATATCTTACAAAAAATCACTTTAATTGTCAACATGGTTTTTTATCCCTATTTCAAATTATTCTTACTATGCTTTATTTTAAACTTTTTTGCTCTTAAATACTTTGTTTTTTACATTCACTATTCAATATCAATTATCCTTTTTTCATTTAAAAAATCTAAATTAAAATTCTCAACTGAAACATGAATAACTTAGAGTTTAAATTTAGATTTCTACATTAAATTTCAAAACCACTTCCAATGATATACTTTTAGATCTACTCCCTTACTATGAAATATATTAAAAAATTAATATAAAAAACCTTCACTATGAATAAAAAAACATTTAAAGCACAAAATATTTAATATGAATAGGAGGGGTACACTTGGGAAAAACGCCATTAAAAAAAGTTATTAAAGCAAAACTTAAAAGCAATAGAGAATTAACACCTTACGAAAAACTACGTGAACAAATGAAGTATGAAATTGCTGAAGAAATAGGATTAATAGATAAAGTTAATAAATATGGCTGGAGTAGCCTCACAACTGAAGAAACTGGTAGAATAGGTGGACTTATGACTAAAAAGAAAAAGCTTATGAAACTTCCTAAAAACGATGATATACTTTAAAATACCATTTGAATACACTGTAAACCTATAAAATCTTGGACAAATAAATTTAAAAGCTTTAATATAATATAATATAATATAATAAACTCTTAAATATTGACTAATATTTATTTTTTATTAAAATATTTAATGATATTATTAATAGTATTATTCGCTTTATATAAATTTGATAATATTACTAAGGAAGGGGGATTTTTTTGAGTTGTTATGAGAACTTCGCTAGTATTTATGATGAATTGATATATGATGATGTTAATTATAAATACTGGGCTTTAAAAATATTAAACATCTGCGACAATCTAAACATTGATAGAAAAAATTACTTGGATTTGGCCTGCGGAACAGGAAATTTAACAATAGAACTTGCACCATACTTTTTAAATACTTATGCCGTAGATTTATCTCAAGAAATGCTTTCTATTGCAGAAGAAAAATTAAGGCAAAAAAATATTCGTTCAAAGGTATTTTGCCAAAACATATGTAGTCTTAATATAAAAAATCAGTTTAATTTAATAACTTGTGCGCTAGATTCAACCAACTATATAATTGATGAAGATGATTTAAAAAATTATTTTATTGGTGTATATAAACTTTTAAAAGATGATGGCGTATTCATTTTTGATATGAATTCATACAATAAACTTACCAATATATTAGGAAATAATACATTTAACTATGATAGTGAAGATGTTACCTACATATGGGAAAATTATTTAGACAACGATATTGTAAATATGTATCTTACTTTTTTCGTAAAAAACGGACAAGTATACAATCGCTTTGATGAAGAGCATACAGAAAAAGCATATACCGAAGATACAATCATATCTATTCTAAAAGAACTAGGTTTTACTATATATAATATTGTAGATTGCTACAACAACACTCCATATACAAAAGAAAGCGAAAGAATAACTTATATAGTAAGAAAATAAACCTATTTAATTTTATATTTTTTATTTATAATAGGAGGATTCAAAATGGACAAATTAGTTAGAGCAACAGCTAATAATGGTGATATTAGAATAATAGCTGCAATTACTACTGAAATGGTAGAAAAAGCCTCTAAAATTCATAACTGTTCACCAACAGCTTCAGCTGCTCTTGGTAGAATGTTAACTGCTGGTAGTTTAATGGGAGCTATGCTAAAATCAGAAAACGATAGCTTAACATTGCAAATTGATGGTGGTGGAGATGCTAAAGGCATTACTGTAACAACTCATTCCGATGGAAATATAAAGGGTTATATAGGCAATCCTAATGTAGACCTTCCATTAAATGCTAAGGGTAAATTAGACGTAGGTGGAGCAATCGGTAAAAATGGCTATTTAAAAATCATAAGAGATATGGGACTAAAAGACCCTTATGTTGGTCAAACTCCTATATGTACTGGAGAAATTGGAGATGATTTAGCTTACTATTTTACTGTTTCTGAACAAACACCTTCTGCCGTAGCTGTAGGTGTGTTAGTAGATAAAGATTTAAGTATAAAAGCTGCTGGTGGTTTTATAATACAAATGATGCCTGATGCTTCTGAGTTTTTAGCTGATATACTTACTTATAGATTACAAGAAATACCACCTATTACAACTATGATAAGCCAAGGTAAATCTATTGAAGATATTTTAAATACACTTTTCGATGACATGAATTTAAAGATTTACGAAGAAAATACAGAAATAAATTTTAAATGCGATTGTTCTAGAGAAAGAGTAGAAAAAGTACTTCTAAGCATTGGAGAAAAAGATTTGCAAGAAATTTATGATGATGGAAAAACTGAAGAAATTCACTGTCATTTTTGCAATACTAAATATGAATTTACTAAAGATGATATAGGTAAATTATTAAAAGAAGCTAAATCATCCTAAAAGAGACTTGGATAAAATCCAAGTCTCTTTTATTATTCTTTGTAAACATATTTAAAATCCATGTTTCCCCACATAGGTTTCATAAACCCTTTTATATTTTTACGTATATAAGTGCTTTTCTTACTCCATATCAATGGACTTATTACACCATCTTCTTCTATTAATATTTTTTCTGCTTGTTTAAATAGTTCTGTTCTTTCATCTTCATCAATACTTCTATTAGCATTTTTTATTAATTCATCATACTTTGCATTAGACCAACCCGTTGGAACTATACCTGATGTAGATACCCAAATATCAAAAAATGTACTTGGATCATCATAATCCCCAGTCCAACTTTGACAAGCCATTTGGTACTTCATTTGTCTAGTTCTTTGTTGAAAAGTATTCCAATCAACATATTCAACTTCTATATTTACTCCTAACGTCTTTTCAATAACATTTCTTTCATGTTCAGCATATTGCTTAGTTCTTTCACTTCCTTCTGCCTGTAAATATTTAAATGTATGATTAGATGGTGTTTCATCTAGTCCTAGTTGTTTTAATCCTACTTCCAACAACTCTTTAGGATCTCCATAACTATTTTTTAAATTTTCAACAGGCGAATACTCAACTTTATCTCTATAGTCATTTAATATAACCTTTACCCCTGGCGGACACCACCCTGTAGCAGGTTTTCCCAAATTACTAGACATTTCTTTAGGCATTTGTTCTCTTCCTGATGCAATTATAAAGGCCTTCCTTATATTTTCATTTTTAAAATATTTATCATGTTGATTAAATAACGTATAACTAGTAGATCCCTCATATTTTTCTTTTTTTATAAACTCTTTATTTTCATCTAAAGTATTTCTAAATGTGTTATTGTAAAATTCACCTATATCTATACTTCCATCTAAAAATGCATTAAGTTTATCATTTTCATTTTCAAAATGTTTCATTGTTATCTTATCAATTTTAACTGATTCCTTATCCCAATAGTTTTCATTTTTCACAAGTTCAATAGTAGAATTCCTAACCCACTTAGATATTACAAAAGGCCCTGTATATACCATATTATTTGCATTGCTACCATACATATCCCCTTCTTTCTCTACTATATCTTTTCTCTGAGGATTCATACTTCTAAAATATGTTAATTTCAAAAAATAAGCTGTTGGTTGTTCTAAAGTAAATTGTAATTCATTTTCACTTATTTTTTTTATTCCTAAATCTTCAGCTCTTGCTTGTCCAGAATTAAATTGTTCTGCATTTTTTATAGGAAATAATAAAAACGCATAATCTGATGCTATTTCAGGTGATAACATTCTTGTTATACCATATATATAATCTTCAGGTATTACTTTTTTTCCATCACTCCACATCATATCTCTTAATTTAAAAGTCCAGACTTTGCCACCTTCTGAAACATTCCAAGATTCTGCTCCAGCTGCCTTTATCTCATCATTTCCATTTTCATCAATTTCAATTCTTGTAAGTCCTTCCATCACATTGGTTAATATGTCTGATGAGTACGTATCTATAGTTTTTGCTTGATCTAATGTTCTAGGTTCTGCTTCTATCATTACATTGATATTGCTTTTATGTTTTACTTTTGCATCACCCTGATTTTCTTTAATATTTTTAGGCTGTTTTGTTGAACAAGCACTAAGTACTACAGATGCCATAACTAAACTAATTATAATTTTTGACATTTTCCTTATCTTCATAATCATTAAAACTTCTCCTTGAATAATATATAAGGCTTTTAATTTGTCTACTTCAAATTTCGCCCTATTCAATCTTGAAACTAGCTTGAAAAGATTTTTGAGCTGCTTCAATATCTTACGAGTATCCAAATTTAAAAATTAATAATTTTAAATATAAAGCTGGAACTCTATAATAATCAGCATTTAAACTTTTTGTTAAATAACTTTAAATGGTAATTACTTTTATGTATTTTATAAAACTTAGTATTAAACTCAACTTGAATCATAAAATAATATGTATTTCTACTTTTTAAATTTACTACTTATATTAATTATATATTAATTCTATGTTAATATTCAACGTTATCACATATTTTATAATTTATTTTCCTTATTTTTTTAAATAAAAAGATTATGACAAACATAATGTTTGTCATAATCTTTTCTAAATCATTTTTTATTTTTCTCTACCTGAAGTATAAGTGTGTTTGAAATCTCTTTGTGACCAAGTTGGTTTTGAGTATTTTTTAACATATTTTTTTACATAAGTGTTAGTTCTAGTATAATACATAGGAGACATTACTGCATCTTTAACTAATAATGTTTCTTCACCTTTTTCAAACATCTTTAATCTTTCTTTTTGGTCTATTGTATTACCTGCTTTATTTATTAAATTATCAAATTCTTCATTTTTCCAACCTGATGGTTGTAATGTAGAGTCTGATTTAAATATTTCAAAAAATGTATTAGGATCATTATAGTCACCATGCCATCCAGCAGAAACCATATCATAATCTAAATTTTCCATCAATTTTTGGAATATAGCAAATTTTTGCAAATCAACTTTTACATCTATTCCTAATTCTTTCTTGTAATTAGCTTGAATATATTCTGCACCCTCTTTTGATCTTGCTCCACCACCATCTTGTGACAATAATTTTAGTGTAACTTTAGATGGATCTGGATCTTCATTAATTTCTTTTAATCCTTCTACAAATAACTCTTTTGGAGTTTTTCCTTCAGTTTCCTTTTTCAATTCTTCAACATAATCTCTTTTTACAAGATCTCTGTACTCATCTTTACCAATATTAACTTTAGGTGGGCAGCATGCTGTAGCTACCTCTGGTATGCCTCTATCTACAGTTTTAACATATCCTTCTCTATCCAATGCTAATGATAGTGCTTTTCTTATTTTAGCATTCTTTAAATATTTATTTTTTTGATTAAATAGCATATACCAATTTGAACCATCATAATTATTTTTTACTTCATATTCACCAGTAGCATCAAACTTTTCAATCCATTCAGGTTTACTTACTCCAAGTGTATCAAGATTTCCATTTAAAGCTTCATTCATCCTAGAACTTTCTTCTTGTATTATTTTCATACTTACTTTATCTAATTTTACAGAATCTTTATCCCAATATTCTGGATTTTTCTCAAGGACTAATTCATTATCATGTTTCCAGTCACTTATAATAAACGGTCCATTGTATATAAGGTTATCCTTATCAGTACCATACTTATCTCCATACTTTTCAACTATATCTTTTCTTTGTGGTACTAAAGTTTTAAAATATGTCAAATCTAAGAAATATGAACATGGAGCAGCTAGTTCAATTTCTAGAGTGTGATCATCGATTTTCTTTAGCCCTAAATCTTCTGCTTTTGCTTTTCCTTTATTAAATTCTTGTCCATTTTTAATGTAATATAATATTTGTGAGTATTGTGATGCAGTTTTAGGATCTAATGTTCTAGTAAAGCTATATATAAAATCATCTACTGTAACAGGCTTACCATCACTCCAATTGGAATCTCTCAAAGTAAATGTCCATTTTAATCCATCTTCAGATTGTTTCCACTCTTTTGCAACTCCTGGTGATATAACTAGTTTTCCAGTTTCATCTTCTTCAAGCCTTGTCAATGTTTCCATTGTATTTGTAAAAATTTCAGATGATATTGTATCTGAAGCCTTAGATGGATCCACTGTTTTAGGTTCTGCACCTAACAATGTATTAAGATATTGCTCTTTATCAATCTTATCTTCATTAGCTTGTTTCTTATCCCCATTTTTATCTTCTTGTGCACTAGATTCCTTTTTATTATTATCTTTTTTATTGTCTGTTCCTCCACATCCAACTAAAATACTTGAAGTCATCATTGTCACTGCTAACAATGAAGCCATTAATTTTCTGCTTTTCAAAATAAATCAACCCCCTTAAATAATAAATGTAATTTTTTTAAGTTTATTCCAATTTATCCTTGGATATAAGAATAACCCTTTCATTGTTTAAAATCAATAATTTACCATGTTAATTTTAATTGTACTTTTTACACTTTCTTAATATTTAAGTTATATATTTTTTTATGTTTTATACAACTAATTTAAGTATATAACTTAATATTTCCTGTAATTTATATATATAAATGTACTTTATGTTAATTTTTACTATTATTTTCATATTTTTTTAATATAATTTCAATGTTTCTAAATCAATTTTTATATCTATAAATTACTTTTTAATCATTACTATGATTAAATACATTTTTATTTCTATAATACTATATTTATTAATCATCCCTTTAAAATATTCCTAATATTTGTTTTATAATGTTACAAATTCAAGTTCAAAGTAATATCTTCAGTAACAGATACTATATCTTTTAATACATATATGAATTTAGGTATACTAAATTTATAACTTTAATACCTTGACATGTTCTTATTAGAAATTTGAATTTTGAAAATAAAATTGTTAATCATAAGATTTGTATCTCTTAAAAATTAAGAAAAATCCTTTGATATAAAGTTAGTAATTTGTTAACACAAACAAAAATAATTTTATAAAAAAAAATAAAATCATTACAAAATTACTTTTAGAATTCACTTTATAATAACCTTATTTATATTTGTATAATTCTAATCTAAGTTTTTAATTTGTAAATTTACATTTAATATTTATTGTTATTTTCTCTTTCCGAAATGTAAATGCTATTAAAATCTCTATATAATCATATTAAATTTTAATATTCCCCCCTCCTACTAATTATAATTGTATTCTATTTCATCAAAAATAATATTATCAAGCGATTTTTCATTTATTTACAAATTTATTCCTTAATCTTTTTTCAAATCATCTTGAATATACTTTCCATTTTATTTACATATAATTTAGCACTATTCTTACGCAAAACTAGATTACAAATACAGTTTTATGTTAGATTTGCTAGTATGAATTCCCACTACATATAGTTTATTACTTTTTTCATTTCAAAAATTTAAATTTCTACACATTAGAAAGGACTATTGATAAACTGAAATTTATCAATAGTCCTATATTTACATTCTGTAATTTTAGAATAAATTTATAAACTAAATTACCTTAATGTAGTTTCTTTTAAAATTATTCACGTCCAGAAATATATACGTCTGAGAAATCTGCAGCTCCAAATATTTTCGGAACATAATTTTTAACATATTTACGAATATAAGTATTTCTATTACCCCACATTTCTGGTGCTACTATCGCTTCATCATAAACTAACATTTTTTCAGCTTCCGCAATTTTCTTAGCTCTTGCCTCAGGATTATCTATAATTTTGTTCGCTTCTATTATTAATTTATCATATTCTGTACTACTCCATCCTGAATGAATTATATCATTACCAGTCATAAACAAATCAAAGAATGTATTTACATCATCATAATCTCCAGTCCATCCTAAAGATGCAATTTCAAAATCTTTATTTTTTGTTCTATCTTGGAATATAGCCCATTCACAATATTCAACATTTATATTTACACCTAATTTCTTTTTGAAGTTTTGTTGAGAAAATTCTGCAACTTCTCTATCTCTAGGTGTTGTTCCTGATTGTAATAATTTCAATGTATGTTTAGATGGATCTGGATCTTCATTAATCTCTTTTAATCCTTCTATAAATAATTTCTTTGGATCTGGATTTTCTTTTGCCAATTTACCTATTAAATCTTCACTTTCTAATGTTCTATATTCTTTACCATCTGCTACAGAAATTTTAGGAGGGCACCACGCAGTAGCAGGTTCATGAATTCCATAATATAAAGTATTTGCCATTCCATCTCTGTCTATTGAAAGCGAAAGTGCCTTTCTTATCTTTGCATTTTTTAAATATTTATTTTGTTGATTAAATACAGCATAACTAGTATTACCTGATGGACCTTTAAGTACATTAAATTCACCTGTTTTATCTAACTTTTCAATCCATTCTGTTTTATTAGCTCCAGCAGTATCTAATCCTCCATTATAAAGTTCTGTCATTGCAGAATTAGTATCTTTTATTAATTTCATGGTAACTTTTTCTAATTTTATATTTTCAGCATTCCAATACTCTGGATTTTTTTCCAAAACAATTTTATTATCATGCGCCCACTCTTTCAAAATGAACGGTCCACAAGAAATCATTTTATCCGCATCTGTTCCATATTTGTCTCCTAACTTTTCAACAAATTCCTTTCTTTGTGGTTGAAAAACTTTAAATGCTGTTAATTTCAAGAAATATGGACATGCTTTTTCTAGTTTAATTTCTAAAGTATTATCATCAATTGCTTTAACTCCTACATCTTCTGCCTTTACTTTTTTACCAAAATATGCTTCTGAATTTTTTATTGGATATAATAAAAATGCATATTGTGATGCTGTCTTAGGATCTAATGTCCTTTTTATACTGTACTCAAAATCTTGAGCTTTTACTTTTTCTCCATCTTGCCATTTCATATCTCTTAACTTAAATGTCCAAGTAAGTCCATCTTTTGAAACTTCCCAACTTTCTGCTGCACCTGGTCCATTTTCTTCTACTCCATATTCTTCAGATTTAATTCTTGTTAAAGCTTCACTAATATTACATAATACATCTGAAGAGTATACATCTGTTGATTTTGACTGATCTAAAGTTTTAGGTTCAGTATTAAGAACATTGAAATATTGCTCTTTATCCATTTTATCTTCTTTTGCATTATCTTTATTTTCTTTATCTTCTTTCTTTTCTTCTTTCTTACTATTTTCATTCTTATTGTTATCTTTTTTGTTTCCACATCCAACTGCTAGTATTGATGTGGCCATTGTAACAGTTAATAATGCAGCCATTAATTTTCTGCTTTTCAAATAAATCAACCCCTTATTTGTTTTTGTAATATTCTTAATATTGAAAATCTCCTTGTATATAAAATACATCTTTTAAATAATTTTATCAACATTTTCCACTGTTAACTTTAATTGTATAATTAATTATTTATTAATATATTCCACAATATGTAATGCATTAATTTTATTTATTACTAAACTTTTTTAACTTTTTCTTAATTTAAGGTTTATCTGTTAATTTTCTTTTATTTTTTTTATACTTTTTTTATATTTTTAATATTTTATTGTTTATTTTAATTTACATGTTATTAATATTTCTATACACTCTTCAACTTTAAATTAATAAATATACTCAATGTCTCCGAAATTCAAATACCACTTTTTATAAACTATAATCTAATTTAGTATAATTCCAATGACTTAATTATTAATAACATAAAAGGCTACAAAATAATTATTTTGTAGCCTTTTATGTTATTAATATTTTCAATATTTTATTAGTTATTTATTTCTTCCTGAAATGTACATTCCTTTAAAATCAACTGTTCCAAATATCTTTGGTGTGTAATTTTTAACATAATTTCTTACATATGTGTTTTTAAATCTCCATACACCTGGTGATATTACTGTTTCATCTAATAAAATCTTTTCAGCTTCTAAGAACTTTTTAGCTCTTTCTTCTGGATTATCTGTTATATTATTAGCTTCTTCTATCAAATTATCATATTTTTCGCTTTTCCAACCGCTTGGAACAATTCCTGCATTTGATAAGAACATATCAAAGAATGTATTTGGATCATTATAATCTCCTGTCCACGCTTGAGATGCTATTTGATAATCCATTTGATCAGTTCTAGATTGGAATATTGCCCACTCACAATACTCTGGTTGTATATTTACACCTAAAACATTTTTATAATTTTGTTGAGAAAACTCTGCAAATTCTTTTGATCTTGCATCTGTTCCAGATTGAAGATATTTTATATTATGTTTTGATGGGTCTGGATCTAATCCTTCTTCTTTTAATCCTTCTATTAGCAATGCCTTAGGATCTGGATTTTTTTCTTTAATACTAGATATCAAATCATCTCCTACAACTTTTCTAAACTCAGTATCTCCTACTGCAACTTGTGGTGGACACCATGCCATTGCCGGCTCAGCTAATCCCCTAAATAATGTGTCTACACTGCCTTGCCTATCTTCTGCAAGCATAAATGCTTGTCTTATTTTTTGGTTTTTAAAATACTTATCATTTTGATTAAAATATGTGTATGTTGCAGAACCATCATATCCCTTAATAACTTTATATTCTCCTGTTTCATCCAACTTTTTAATCCATTCTTGTTTACTAACCCCAGCCATATCTAAAGATCCATTATAGAGTTCATTCATTCTTGATGATTCTTCTTTTATTATTCTCATTGTAACCTTATCAAGTTTAACATTTTCCTTATCCCAATAATCTTCATTTTTCTCTAATTCTAACTTATTATTATGAGACCATTCTGCTAGCTTATATGGTCCACAATAAATCATTTTATCTGCTTCACTTCCATATCTTTCTCCACATTCTTCTACGAATTTTTGATTTTGAGGATGCATAACTTTAAAATAAGTTAGTTTTAGAAAGTATGGACATGGTTTTTCTAATGTAATTTTTAAAGTATTTTCATCTACAGCCTTAACTCCAACTTCATCTAAAGAAACTTTCTTACTATTTGCTGCTTCTGCATTTTTTATTGGAAATAATAGAAACGCATATTGTGATCCTGTTTCAGCATTTATTGTCCTTTTTATTCCATATTCATAATCTCCTGCTGTAACCTTATCTCCATTAGACCATTTCATATCTCTAATTTTAAAAGTCCATGTTAATCCATCTTCTGATGTCTCCCAACTTTCAGCACCTGCTGCTTCAATAGATGTATTACCTTGTTCATCAGCTTCCAATCTAGTTAACCCTTCACTTATATTAGTTAATATTTGTGAAGAATACGAATCTGTAGATTTAGATTGATCTATTGTCTTAGGTTCTTGATCTAATATAGTATTTAAATGTTGATCTTTATCCATACTCTTATCTGAAGATGCAGATTCTGAATTTCCATCATTACTATTATTTTTTTCACCACATCCTACTAATCCAATAGACGTTGCTAAAGATAAAACAATTAATGCTGATAATATTTTTTTACTTTTCATAATAATCCCCCTTAAAATCTATTAATTTTAAATTCAAATTTGTAGAATATTGTAACTTGATTAGACTATTTTCTTTTAATTTAAACAATATTCAACATTTCTTTTATCTATTTTTTATATTTTTATTATTCTATTTTATGTATATAGATTAAACTGATTTCTATTCTTCTTCAAGTTAACTTTTTATGAATATTGAAATAATTTCATAAAAAATATTTTATATTTTTAAATTTTCTGTCTTTTTTTGAATGTTTTTATCACGTTTTGAAGTATTTTTTTATTTTAATTTAATTTTTAATTAAAAATAACTTTCTTTAATTCATTTTTTATTAATATCTTTTCATTAAAATTTTGCACAAACATAAATTGTTTATACTCACTTTATTATTCTAATAATATTTAGATACACAGAACAAACCTCTAATAGCTCATTTTTTTAATATAGAAAGACAACTTCTAAATTTTCTATTCTCTAATAAACAAAAATATAAATAAAAAAACACACTGAAATTATTAATAATTTCAGTGTGTTTTTTATCATTCTAAACTAAATGGCATGCAACAAAATGCAATGGCTCAACTTCTTTAAATTTCGGAGTCTTTTCACTACATATTGGTTTAGCATATCTACATCTTCCAGCAAATCTACATCCTGGTTTAGGGTTTATAGGACTTGGAACTTCCCCTTCTAATTGAATCCTATTCTTACTTCTTACTGCTTCTGGATCTGGAATAGGAATTGCAGAAAGTAATGCTTGAGTATATGGATGTAATGGTTTATCATACAAATCATGACTAGATGCAAGTTCTACCATAGATCCAAGATACATAACTCCTACTCTATCAGATATATGCTTAACCATTGACAAATCATGAGCTATAAATAAATATGTTAATCCTAACTCATTTTGCAATTTTATAAGTAAATTAACTACTTGAGCTTGTATTGATACATCTAGAGCTGAAATAGGTTCATCACAAACTATAAAATCTGGCTCTATAGCAAGTGCTCTAGCTATACCAATTCTTTGTCTTTGTCCACCTGAGAACTCATGTGGAAATCTTGACGCATGTTCTTTATTAAGTCCAACTAATTTTAATAATTCAAATATTTTATTTGTTCTCTCTTGACCACTATACAATCCATGAACATCAATACCTTCACCAATTATATCTCCAACAGTCATTCTTGGATTTAATGAAGCATATGGATCTTGGAATATTATTTGAGCTCTTCTAGTAAAATCTTTTTTCTCTTTTTTATTAAATTTACTTATATCATGACCATCAAATAATATTTCTCCATCAGTAGCTCCATAAAGTCCCATTACAGTTCTTCCACAAGTTGTTTTCCCACAGCCTGATTCTCCAACAAGTCCTAAAGTTTCCCCCTTATATATATCAAATGAAACATCATCGACAGCTTTTAGTACAGCATTTTTTCCAACAACAAAATATTTTTTTAAATTTTTAACCTTTATCAACACTTCTTTTTCTTGTGCCTTAGGTTTTACAATTTTTTGTTCTGCCATTACATTTCACCTCTCTTCAATATTTCAGGTACCTCAACTTTTGGAGCCATAGGATGTTTAAGCCAACAAGATACTTCTTGTGTATCACTCAACACTGTAACTTCTGGCATTGCTTCTTTACATATTTCCATACAATATTCACATCTAGCTGCAAATGGACAACCTACTGGTGGTTTTATTAAATCCGGAGGTGTACCATGTAATGAATAAAGCACATCTTTGTTTTTAGTTCCCAGTCTTGGAACTGATTGTAAAAGCGCCCAAGTATATGGATGTTGTGGATTGTAGAATATTTCATCTACTGTTCCTCTTTCAATTATTTGACCTGCATACATAACTTGAATTCTATCTGCAACGTCTGCAACAACTCCCAAATCATGTGTTACCAATATAACAGCAGTGCCTAATTTTTCTTGTAATTCACCAATCAATTCCATAATTTGTGCTTGAATTGTAACATCTAGTGCAGTTGTAGGTTCATCAGCTATTAATATCTTAGGATTACAAGCAAGTGCAATAGCTATCATAGCTCTTTGTCTCATACCACCTGAAAATTCATGTGGATATTGACGTGCTCTCTTATCTGCATTAGGAATATTAACAAGCTCTAACATTTTAACTGCTTCTGCCATAGCTTCACTTTTATTCATGCCTCTATGAATAATTAAACTTTCAGCTATTTGCTTACCAACTATCATAGTTGGATTTAAAGATGTCATAGGATCTTGGAATATCATTGAAATATCTGAACCTCTTAGTTCTCTAAGTTCCTTTTCATTCATATCCAATACATTTTTTCCATCAAACATTATTTGTGAACCTTCTTTTATTTCTGCTGGCATAGGTTCTGGTAATAATCTCATTATAGCTTTTGATGTTACTGTCTTTCCACATCCTGACTCACCAACAACAGCTAAAGTTTCTCCTTTATTTAAATGAAAAGTTGTCCCTCTTACTGATTGAACTTCGCCAGCATAAGTATGGAACGAAACTCTTAAGTCTTTGATATCTAATATTCTTTCTGTTTTTCCTCTTTTTTCCATTACTGTCCCCCCCTTATTACTGACGTAGTTTCGGATCTAGAGCATCTCTAAGTCCATCTCCAAGAAGTTGGAATGATAAAACCGTAAGCGAAATCGCAAGTGCTGGGAATAATAGCTGCTCTGGATAGAATATCAAGTTTTGTTGTGCTGCTGATGATAAAGCTCCCCAACTTGTGTTTGGTGATTGTACACCTAATCCAATATAACTTAAGAATGCTTCTGAGAAAATAAGACCTGGAACATCAAAAGTTATAGCAACAATCATAACGCCTATAGTGTTTGGTATTAAATGTCTTGCTATTATTCTTGATGAACTAGCACCAAGAGCTTTAGCTGCAAGCACATATTCTTGTTCTTTTATTTGTAGTAATTGTCCTCTTACAAGTCTAGCCATACCAGTCCAACCTGTAATTGTCATAGCAACTATCAATGGCATTAATGAACTATTACTTTTATCACTTTTAAAATAGAAAGAAATAAGAATTACTATTATTAAATATGGAATACTAGCTAATATTTCTACTATTCTCATCATTATATCATCTACAAGACCACCCTTAAATCCAGATACACCTCCATAGATAGCACCAATAACTGTATCAATTATTGCTCCAACAATACCTATAAATATAGATATTCTTCCACCTTTCCAAACTCTTCCAAATGTATCTCTACCCAATTGATCAGTTCCAAACCAATATTTAGAACTTGGGCCTTGATTTATTAAATCATTATTTGTAATTTCAAAACTCACACCAGATATAGCCTTTCCTAATGCTGGTCCTATGGCAACCATTATAACCATAAAAATTAATATACAAAGTGAAAATATTGCAACTTTATTTTGTTTTAATCTTCTCCATGCATCTTGCCAATAAGTTATACTCGGTCTCAAAATTTCATTAGACTTACTCTCATCACAACCAATAATTTTAAACTTCTCTTTTGATAATTCAGCCATGCACTATCCCCCCTATCTACTTCCTTTAGATACTCTTATTCTTGGATCAACTAATCCATATACTATATCAACTACAAATAATGATACTATAAGTAATGTTGATATAAACATTGTTTGTCCCATAACCATAGGATAATCTCTATCATTTATAGCTGAAACTAAATATTGTCCAAGTCCAGGTATTGCAAATATAGTTTCAATAACAAATCCACCTACGAAAATCATAGCTAATTGTGGTCCTAAAATTGTTATTGCTGGTAATATTGCATTTCTGATAATATGTTTCCATATTAAACTTAATTTAGAAACACCTTTAGCCTTAGCTGTAATTACATAATCTTGTCCTATTACATCCAAACAATTTGCTCTCATATATCTTGCATAAGTAGCAATTCCTCCAAATGCTGCTGCTATACTAGGCAATACTGTATGTTTAAATGTTCCCCATCCTGTAGTTGGAAACCATCTAAGGTGTACAGTAAATCCTAATTGTAATAAAGATGCTACAACAAATCCCGGAACTGAAATTCCTAGTATTGCTATGAACATAACTAAATAGTCTGGCCATTTCCCCCTATTAAATGCTGCCACAATTCCCAATATAACTCCTATAGTAAATCCAAGAGCAACTGCTTGTATACCTATTCTTGCTGAAATAGGTGCATGTTCTCCTATAGTTTTAGCTATATCTCTTCCTGGATAAGCTAATGATTCACCCAAGCTACGATGTACTATTAAATTTTCAAGGAATTTTTGATATTGAACAATAACTGGCTTATTTAATCCATGTTGTTCATAATAGTTTGCTTTTATTTGTGGCGGTAAATTTCTAGCCATTGCAGCTAGTGGATCTCCAGGTATAGTATGAATTAACATAAACGTAATCGTAATTGCAATAAAAAGTGTTACAATCATATACCCGAATCTTTTTAAAATAAATTTTAACATCACATCATCCCTCCATTTAATATAAAGTTATTGCAACGAACTAACAGTTCGTTGCAATTTTATTTTTTAATATGCTTATTTTCTACCTGAAGTATAAACATATTTGTATTCATTAGAACCAAATAATGGATACATCATGTCCTTAACATATTTTGCAACATAAGTATTTCTTTTTCTATAAACTTGTGGTGAAATAATTCCCTCATCATATATAAGCATTTTTTCTGCTTCTTTAAATAATTTTGCTCTTTCAGTTTGATCCATAGTTTTTTCAGTTTTAGCTATTATTTCATCATATTTTTCACTTTTCCAACCAGTATGAGATAATCCTGAATTGCTTAAAAACAAATCAAAGAATGTTCTTGGGTCATTATAGTCACCTGTCCATCCTTGACCAGCTATTTGGAAATCCATACTTTCAGTTCTCTTTTGGAATGTAGGGAAATCTGCTAATTCAGCTATTATTTGAACTCCTAAAACTTTAGTAAAGTTTTGTTGAGCAAAATCTGCAAATTCTTTATCACTAGCACTTGTTCCAGACTGTAAGTATTTAAATGTATGCTTTGCTGGATCTGGATCTAATCCTTCTTCTTTTAAACCTTCTTTTAACAACTCTTTAGGATCAGGATTTTCTTCTTTTAATTTTGTAATCCAATCCTCTGATTGCTCTCTAAAAGTCTTTTCTCCAGCTTTAACTGCTGGTGGACACCAAGCATTAGCAGGTTCAGCCATTCCTTTAAATAATGTACTAACAGAACCCTCTCTATCAGATGCTATTATAAATGCCTTTCTTATCTTTGCATTTTTCATATACTTATCTTGTGTATTAAATATTTGATATGTTGTAGCTCCATCATAAGCATTTATTACATTGAAATTTCCTGTTTCATCCATTTTCTTAATCCATTCTGGTTTAGTTACTCCAGCTGTATCTAATGTACCATTTTGAAGTTCAGCCATTCTAGACGGCTCTTCTTTTATTATTCTCATTGTAATTTTATCTAATTTAACCTTATCTTTATCCCAATATTCTTCATTCTTTTCAAGAACTACTTGATGATCATGAGACCACTCAGTAATTTTAAATGGTCCGTTAAATATTAAGGTATTTGCATCTGAACCATATGTGTCTCCATACTTTTCAACTATGTCTTGTCTTTGTGGTTGCATAACTTTAAAATAAGTTAAATTTAAAAAATATGCACATGGATTTTCTAGAGTAAATTCTAATGTATGATCATCTATTGCTTTTACACCTAAATCATCAATTTTCATCTTTCCTGAATTTATTGCTTCCGCATTCTTTATTGGAAATAGTAAAAATGCATACTGTGATGCTGTTTCAGGCTTTACTGTCCTTTTTAATGAATATTCAAAATCCTTAGCTGTTACAGGTTTTCCATCACTCCAATTATGTTCTCTTATTTTAAATGTCCATGTTAAACCATCTTCTGAAGTTTTCCAACTTTCTGCCGCTGCTGGAGCTGGTTCTTCAGGTCCATCTCCTTTTTTCTCCATTCTTGTTAATGCATCCATTGCATCCACAAGAATATCTGAAGCATACGAATCAGTTGCTTTAGATACATCTAGAGTTTTTGGCTCCTTTGTTAAAACATTTAAGTATTGTTCTTTATCAATACCATTTTCTCCTGTACTTTCTCCATCAGCAGCTGTAGCAGAGCTATTATTTCCTCCACAACCCACTAATGCCATTGAAGCTACTAATGACACTGTTAATAATGTTGACAACATTCTTTTGCTTTTCATTTTCTTATTCCCCCTATTAGAATGCAAAAATTAAACCCTAATTATTTTTTAATTTTGAATTTTTAGACAATTCATTTTCCCTATATAATATCTTTTAAAATTTAAACTAAATAATTGCAATTCAAAATTTAACAAATAACTAAATTTTGATTTTTATTTTTTGCAAACTTTCATACTTAACTTTTTATTAATTCAAATAAAATTATTAAAAATTTTATTTTTTTAATATTATCATATAGCTTTTCAATTGTCAAACAATTTTGGTTTTATTTGTTTGTTGTTTATTACATTTTTTAATACTTTTTTCATTTTTTTCACATTTAATTAATCTTTTTCTTATATTTCTTCATTTTTATGGTATATTTTATTAACATTGTGTGAATATTTCAAACTTAGCATTTTGCTCTGCTGATATTTTACATTGATAAGATTTTTTATTAAATTGAATGAATACGTATACTAAGTTTTATATTTCAGTTTATTTTGTATATTTTATTCATATAAATTATATATATGATATATACATAATTTAATATTCTCACTTCATTTTTTAATTTTTTTATAAATATATAGCGACAAATTATTAATTGCAAATAATACACCTTTATATAAGAATATAAATTTAAAATGCAATTACTCTTATCTCAATTTAGAAAGAACAATTTAAAGTGTTGTACAAAAATTAACGATGAACAGCGAAGAATAAAACTGAAGTATTAGTTTTTCAATCAATCCCTATAATAATTTACAAAGCAAATTAGTTAAAGACTACATAAAATTAGTTTTTATGTGTTTCTATTTTAGATATTAGGAACAAAGTGAGTAATATATACCCTAACTTTTCACTCTTACTTCTTAGTTCTTAATTGATTCCCAATATTACAATGGAAATAACTTGCAATTCTAGATTTATTATTTAATAAAATGTCATTTAAAATTGAAAACTTATAATATAAATAAATATTACAAAATTCTTCTTAGCAATATATCCATTAGCATTTTTTACTATGTTTTAAGCACTTTTTAGATATATTCATGGTAAAAATTTAAAATATAATATTAGTATAAGATTTTCAGTTTTTATAATGATTTTAAATTTATTTTATTTTAGTGAATTTATGGTAATAATATAAAATATGTTTCAAAATTAATTTTATTAATTAAAGTGCTAAATTTTTATATTTAACATTTATTTTGTACCTTATTTCCATATATAATAAAATTGATATAATTTAATTTTATTTCATATTATATTAAGATAATGTTTTAAAAATTTTTAAGGAGTGATTGTTTTGAGTTATAACGTTGCTGTAGTAGGTGCTACTGGAATGGTAGGTAGACAATTTATAAGTATATTAGAAGAAAGGAATTTTCCAATTAATAATATTTACTTTTTTTCTTCTTCTAGATCTGCAGGAAGTATATTAAAGTTCAAAAATACAGATATAACAGTTGAAGAATTAAATGAAGATAATATTAAAAATAAAAAAATAGATTTTGCTCTTTTTTCAGCTGGTGGAGATACTAGTTTAGCTTTTGCAAAAATTTTTGTTAAATATGGTGCAATAGTAATTGACAATAGTAGCGCATTTAGAATGGATCCTAATGTTCCATTAGTTGTTCCTGAAGTTAATGGTGATGATATATTAAATCACAAAGGAATAATAGCTAACCCCAACTGTTCAACTATCCAAGCAATGGTTGCACTTAAGCCACTTTATGATAATTATGGTATAAATAGAATTATTTACTCCACTTATCAAGCTGTTTCAGGAGCCGGTATGGGAGGATTTAAAGATTTAGAAGAAGGTGTTACTGGTAAAGCTCCTCAAAAATTCACTTCACCTATAGCTTTTAATGTAATACCTCAAATAGATTCATTTTTAGATAATGGCTACACTAAAGAAGAAATGAAAATGATTAATGAAACAAAAAAAATATTTCATGATGATGCATTAAAAATTACAGCTACTACAGTAAGAGTTCCTGTGTATCATGGTCACAGCGAAAGTATAAATATCGAACTTAAAACTTCATTTAATATAGAAGATATTTTTAATTTATATAATTCTTCTAATGGTATAGTTTTAAAAGATGATATTAGTAATAATATATATCCTATGCCTATAGACATCGCTGGAAAAGATGAAGTTTATGTTGGTAGAATAAGAAGAGATTTTAGTTTAGACAACGGACTTAACATTTGGGTTGTAGCTGATAATATAAGAAAAGGTGCAGCTCTTAATGCTATTCAAATAGCAGAATGTTTTATAGAAAAGAAACTTATCTAAAATTTGTAGTATTTAATACACTTTGATATTATTTAATTATAGGAATTTTAATTTATTAATCTTAAATGCGTTCAAATAAATCTACAGATATTTTACTAAGAAATATTTTAATATCAAATTATATTTGTTGATTAATTTTAGAAAGGATGTTTTTTATGAGTATTTTTAAAGGATCTGGTGTAGCACTTGTAACACCATTTAATGAAAACGGAGTAAATTTTGAAAAATTAAAAGAATTATTAGAATGGCATGTAAAAAATCATACTGATGCTATTATAATTTGTGGAACTACTGGTGAAGCCTCCACTATGACAGAAAAAGAAAAAAAAGATACTATCAAGTTTACTGTTGATACAGTAAATAAAAGGATACCAGTAATTGCTGGTACAGGTAGCAATAATACTGCTGCTGCTATAGAAATGAGTAAATATGCAGAATCTGTAGGTGTAGATGGTTTACTTGTTATAAATCCTTATTATAATAAAACAAGTCAAAAAGGATTATTTGAACATTTTAAAGCTATAGATAACAGTGTGAACACTCCTATTATAGTTTATAATGTTCCATCTAGAACTGGAATGAATATTTCACCTTCAATGCTTGAAAAATTATGTGAACTAAAAAATATTACAGCAGTTAAAGAAGCTAGTGGTGATATGAGCCAAATTATTAAAATTAAAGCTTTATGTAAAGATAAGTTAGATATTTATTCTGGAAATGACGATCAAATAGTTCCTACTTTAGCTATGGGTGGACTAGGTGTTATTTCTGTTCTTGCAAATGTTATACCTGAAACAGTTCATAATATTTGTAAATTATTTGAAGAGGGTAAGTGCAAAGAAGCATTAGAACTTCAATTAAATACTTTAGATTTAGCTAATAATCTATTTATTGAAACAAATCCTATTCCTGTAAAAGTAGCACTTAACTTAATGAATAAAAATGTTGGTCCTCTAAGACTTCCACTTGTAGATATGGAAGAATCTAATAAGAAGGTTTTAGAAGATACTTTAATTAATCATAAACTAATATAGTTTTAAGGAGGATACAATGACAAAAATACTTTTAGTTGGATGTAGCGGTAAAATGGGTAGAATGATTTCCTCTACTGTTAAAAATTTTGAAAATTTAGAGATAGCTGCTGGAGTAGATAAAAATAATGATACTTCTTTAGGTTATCCTATATTTGAAAATATCGATGATTGCAATGTAGATATAGATGTTGTTTTAGATTTCTCAAGACCAGCTACACTAAATCAAATTTGTGAATTTGTAAAAACAAATAATAAGCCTGTAGTATTTTGTACAACTGGATACAACGAATCTGAGAAAAATAAAATTTTAGAACTATCTAAAGTAGTTCCTGTTTTCCATTCTGCAAATATGTCTATAGGTATAAATATAGTAAATTCAATTCTTAAAAATATTAGCAACACTCTTTTCAATGATTTTGATATAGAAATTATTGAAAAACATCATAATCAAAAGGTAGATGCACCTAGTGGTACTGCATTATTACTTGCTAATACTATTAAAGATTCAATACAAGATGATACACATTTCATATATGGCAGAGAAGGAATTGCTAAAAGAGATGAAAAAGAAATAGGAATTCATACTATTCGTGGTGGTAATATAATCGGAGAGCATGAAGTTATATTTGCTGGTGCTGGTGAAGTTATATCTATAAAACATTCTGCAATATCAAGAGAAGTTTTTGCAGTTGGAGCTTTAAAAGCATGTGCATTTATGTTTAATAAAGAAAAAGGACTATATTCAATGGATAATGTAGTTAATAATTAGAAAAGAGCTAGGGATTAAAACCCTAGCTTTTTTTTAAAATTTTCTAATTTATTTAAAGCAACATCTAATTCATTTTGACTATAACAATATGAAATTCTAATATAACCTTCCCCACCTTTTCCAAATGCAGTTCCTGGAACTATAGCCACTTTTTCTTCTTTCAGCAATTTATCACAGAACTCTTCACTTGTCATATTAAATTTTTTTATAGATGGTAATATGTAAAATGCTCCTTCTGGTTTGTTAACTTCAAACCCCATCCTCACTAATTTATCATAGATATAATCTCTTCTTTTTTTGAAGCTTTCCTTCATATCACTTACTTCTTTCATTCCATGTTTCAACCCCGCTAAAACACCATATTGACTTATAGATGTGGCACAAGATACATTATACTGATGAACTTTTAATATATTCTTCAAAATGTATTCTGATGCGCAAACATATCCAACTCTAAGTCCTGTCATAGAAAACATTTTTGAAAAACCACTTACATATATAATTTTATCTTTTATATCATTGCATTGACTTATGGAATAATATTCACTATAGCAAAGCGGTGCATATATTTCATCTGTTATAACTAATATTTCTCTTTCTTTTATTATTTTATGTAATTTTTCTCTTTCTTCTAAAGTCAATATATTGCCACAAGGATTACTTGGACAAGATAATACTAATACTTTAGGTTCTTCATTTATAATAAGTTTCTCTAAATTTTCTATATTTATAGTAAAATCATCATTTAAGTCATAATTTATTATTTCGCCATTCAACATAGTAGTTATGCTTTCATACGCAGGATAAGCTATGGATGGTACAAGAACTTTCTCCCCCTTATTTAATATAGCCATAAATGAACTCATAAGACCTTCGCTACCACCTACCGTTACACATATCTCATTTTCATTGTAATCTATATTGTACTTAGATAAAAACTTGCTAATTTCCATTCTTAACTCAATTATCCCTGCATTAGGTGTATATACTGTTTTATCATGGTTTATAGCTTCTATCATAGCCTCTTTAACAACATCAGGAACTTTAAAATCTGGTTGACCTAATGTTAATGAAATTGCTCCTTCAATACCTGACACTTTATTATAGAATTTTCTTATGCCCGATATTTCAATTTTTTCCACTTGTTGCGAAAAAATATTGTTCATTTTTACCCACCTCTTCTACTTTACAACTTTTTTTAAAATTCTATACCTTTTCTAGCTGGTACACCTTCTTTAAAATAATGTTTTACCTCTTTCATCTCAGTTATTAAGTTTGCCTTTTCAGCTATTCTTTCTGGAACATTCCTACCTGTCATAATTAATTCCATATCTTTTGGCTTTTTATCTATAAGTGCTATAATCTCATCCTCACTCAAAAGATCATTACTTAGCGTTCCCATAACTTCATCCATTATAAGTATATCGCATTTTCTATTTTCTATTGCATCTAAACAAAAATCAAAAGTCTTTTTAACTTCAATTTTTAATTGTTTCTTTTCTTCTTCATTTAAATTCCAAAAAAAGCCCTTAACCTCCTGAAATCTAAATATATTAAAATATGGTGCAAGTTTTTTTGCACTTTCTATCTCTCCAGTTGCCCCCGTTTTTAGAAATTGAACCATATATACCATATATTCATTTCCAGCTGCTCTAGTAGCTAATCCTACAGCTGCTGTTGTTTTTCCTTTTCCGTTTCCAGTATAAATTTGTACATATCCTTCTTTTAACTTGCTCATACAATCATTTCCTTTCTATAATATAAGGTTCCAAATTCAAAATTTAAATAATCTCTTTATCAAGTGATATTATTAAGCTTACAGTTTATTCTATTATAATGTCTGGAACCACTTAACAATTAACAGTTAGCAATTAACAATGATGGTTAATATTATTCACTTCGTTCCTAATATTTTTGAATAGAAGTCCATAAAAACTAGGGTTTTATATAATCCTTAAATAATTTGTTCTACAAATTATTTTAAAAATCCATTAACAAAACTGAGCTTTCAGTTTTTTCCCTCATTGTTAATTGCTAATTTTTATTCTATTTATATATTATTATATCAAACTCTTGTTCTTTTATTGATTATGAATAAGATTTTCATAAAAAACAAATAAATATCTATATACTATTTATTTAAATACTATTTTATTATATCATTTATATGGTAATATATTTTATGTAATAAGTAGATTCAACCACTTTTACTTAAACATATGATTTAAATTTAGAATTAAAACTTATTATAAATTTATAGGTTTTAATTTTAAATTCTAAGATTTAAATGGAGAGGAGTTTTTTTAATGGATTATAATTTAACAGATCCTTATGAAATAGCTAGATTTATAAAAGAATCAAAAAAAGCTACACCGGTTAAAGTTTATGTTAATGGTAATTTAGCCAACTGTAACTTTAATAACATAGAATATTATGGCGAGGGAAATTTTTACATATTATTTGGTAACTATGATGAAGTTAAAGTATTTCTAGATGAAAATAAAGAAATAATTAAAAACTTTAAAATAGAAAATGATAGAAGAAATTCTGCAATTCCTATGTTTGATATGAAAGAAACAGATGCTAGAATTGAGCCAGGTGCTATAATAAGAGATAAAGTATCTATAGGTAAAAATGCTGTTATAATGATGGGTGCTGTTGTAAATATCGGAGCTGAGATTGGCGAAGAAACAATGGTTGATATGAATGCAGTAATTGGTGCTAGAGGAAAGCTAGGTAAAAGAGTTCATCTTGGTGCTGGTGCTGTTGTTGCTGGTGTTTTAGAACCACCTAGCAAATCACCATGTGAAATAGGTGATAATGTTTTAATTGGCGCAAATGCGGTAATACTTGAAGGTGTCAAAATAGGAGCTAACTCAGTTGTAGCAGCTGGATCTGTGGTTACAGAAGATGTTCCAGAGAATGTTGTTGTCGCTGGTTGTCCTGCTAAAATAATAAAACAAGTAGATAATAAGACTAAAGATAAAACAGAAATTTTAGATGACCTTAGAAAATAATTTATAATTTTAAATAATAAAAAAGTTCCAAGTTAAATTTGGAACTTTTTTATTAATTTAATCTATTTATATAACTTCCCCTATCGCACCAGATTCTTTACAATCATTGTTTTCTTCACATTGACTTTCTTCACTTGTTTTTACTGATTCATCTATTGCAATGTCAAATTCATCATCTTCAACTTTTTCCATTTTAGAGATTGATACTTCATATGCTATTTTTTTAATAACTTCTGTATCAGATATTCTTTTTTGATATTCTCTACTTTGAACTCTTCCCCAAATTCTTATATTGTCTCCTACTTCTAAACTTCTACAAAATCTTGAGTTTCTTCCCCAAGCAATAGTTGGTATATAGTCTGATTTATTATATAATCTATTAACTGCTAAAAGCATATCAGCTATTTCTCTACCAAAAGGAGTAGTTCTATATATTGGTGCTTTACATATATATCCATCTAGGAATATTTGATTTGGATTTTTACTTCTTTCTTTTAATTCTCTAATATCTCTAGCAAACACAGTAAGTATTAGTCTATTACTTCCATCCATAAACTTATTGTAAGATCTAAGTTGTCCTTCAACAATAAGCTCCCTACCTATGTTCATATCTATACCTGTTATTAATCTTTCTGATACTGTTATTGTTAAAATATCAGTTGTATCACTTAATCTAGATACTTCAAATCTAAAATTATAAAAACCCTCTCCATACATTTCATGACTAAATTCTAAATCTGAAATAACTTTTCCCTCTAAATAAATTTTGTTGTTCAACATTGTATTGTCCATAGTAACCCCTCTTTCCCTTTGTTTAATTTCATATATTTTATATCATAATATACTATGTTATTTTTAAAACTATGACTAAATCCATAAATATTTTTATAAATTTTCTCAAATTTCATTCAATTCTAATTTCTTCCATTATAATACATATTATGCACTTATGCAATAATTATTTATTTTTTCTTTGAGTTCCTTCTCCATCTATACTATAGTTTTCATTATAAATAAGGTCTGATACAGTTACAAATTCATATCCTTGTGCCTTTAATTCCTTTAATACTAATTCTAAAGATTTAGGTGTATATTTAGCATTATGAAATAATATTATTGACCCATCTTTAACTTTTTTCATAACTCTTTCATATTCTACTTTTTCACCTTGTGCTTTCCAATCAATGCTATCAACATCCCATTGTATACACTTTCTACCAGTATCTTCAACTATTTGAATAGCATCATCATTAAATGCTCCTTCTGGAAATCTAAAAACAGTACTAGTTTTTCCTATTGTATCTATTAACTTAGCATCTGTTATATCCATTTCCTTTATTATTCTATCTTTTGTTATAGTTGTCATATTAGGATGCTTATTACTATGATTTCCTATTTCATGTCCTCTCTTGTCTATTTCTTTTATAAAGTCAGGAAAATCATCTATCCATAGTCCTACTACAAAGAATGTAGCTTTTGCATTATACTTGTCCAAAACATCTAGTATTTCTATAATATTTTTTTCTCCCCATGTAGTATCAAAAGTTATAGCAACTTTCTTTTCCTTAGTATCAACACAATATATAGGTAATTTTTTATTTTTTTGTGATATTGCCTGCATAGTGCTTGTACTACTAATTCCTATAATCAATAAAGAAGCTAAAATTAAAACTACAAAGGGTATTATAAAATTCTTCTTTCTCATATATCCCCCCTACAATTTCTTAATTTTAATAAATCATATTCACAAAGAAGAATATATATTACTTTTTATACCTATTTAAATTTTTATATGATTTATTAATGAAAAATTTATTAATCATTGATATAATATTATAGTAAGATATATATAAAAATACTAAACAAAATTTATAAATAAATTTGTGTAACATATAGTTAATCTAATTTTAAAATACTTTATTATTATAAAAATAACTCATTAGCCTTACCTCAAATTTTCTTATTTATTTTGTTGCCTATTTTTCATATGCCTAAAAAATTTTTATTTTATTAGGAGGAGGAAATTTAATGTTTGAAGACTCTATGAATTTAGCAGAAAATAAGCTTCTGTTACTATATATATTTAATAAAATAAACCTTCCAATTTCTAATTTACAGATAACAGATATTGTTCTTGAAAATAATTTTATGAGTTATTTTACACTTCAACAATATATAGTGGAATTAACTACTTCAAATCTTTTAAGACATATAACTAAAAATGAAAAAGATAGGTTAGTTATAACAGATGAAGGTATAAAAGTTCTTGCTTTATTTGAAAACAGAATTTCAGAAGATAAATTAGATTTAATAAATACTTATATTTCTAATAAACTATCAACTATAAAAAAGGAACTAACTGTAACTGCAGATTATACTATAGAAAACAAAAATAGTTATCTAGTTAATTTAATAGCCTCTGAAAATAATACAACACTTATAGATATAAAAATAAGTGTTGCCTCAAATAAACAAGCTCGTGAATTATGTTATAAATGGAAGTCAAATTCATCAGAACTTTATAATAAAATGATTAATATTTTAATTGATGAAAATAACTAGTAAATTTTTTTACTAGTTATTTTATATCTCTTATGTTTCATCATATAATTTATAAATTAAATTTTATTATTGAATAATTATACCTTGTGGTTCATAATCCAAAGATAATGTTTTCTTTCTATTATTATCAATTCGTATAATATTATTTTTCTGAATTTCAGATACATATATAATTTTATCATCAATCAGTATTTTTTTTAACATGCCACCTACTTTAAGACGTGATATCTCTTTAAACCTATAAGCATCTACAATACTTATAGTTCCATCTCCCCAATTTGATATATAAAAATATTCACCATCATAACACATATCTACGGGAATATTTCCAACTTCTATAGTTCTCTCTTTTTTAGTATATAATGATATTTCTCTTAAAATTCCTTTTCTTTTTATTCCAACATTATTTTCACAAATAAAAATACTTTCACCATTTACATTCCAAATAGCTTTTACAGGATTTGAATCTACATTTATATTATGAATACTTCCACCTTCTAATAAGTCAAAAATAGTAACATTTTTGCTCAAAGCATTGGATACTATAAACTTATTATTCACTTTTGAAAAATCTATATTACGAGGTGATATTCCACAAGGTATAACCTCTATTATTTCCTTAGAAATAATATCAAAACATACCACAGTATTAGATTCTTCGCAAACAACATATAAATAATTGTTTACAATTTTCATGTCTGTACATCCACTACCTAAATAAAATTCCTCAACCACCCCATGTTCATCAATTAAAAATATTGCATTATTCTTATAACTTGAAATTATAAGAGTTTTATTATTTACACAAATTCTATATGGCCAAACTCTTTCTTTTCCTTCTAATTTTATAGAATCTACAACTTTTAAAGTTTTTAAATCAAACTTTTCGATTTCATCTCTAGCGGTATTACAAACATAAAGATTTTTCAAAAAAATCACCTCCTAACTAAATTTTTCATAAACATATTCTAGTAACATTTTAATAAAGGAAAATAATACAAACCAAAATTATCATGATTTTAAACTTTTTAATAACACTTTATACAATTTTGGGATAGAAAAAGCCTTACCATTGATTTTAAATGGCTTGGCTATATTCTCTATGTTTCAAATATAGATTTATATTTAAACTCTCAATATGTCTGATTGTTTGTTTGAATTAACTTTTACCATATATCTTATGACAATGTTAGTTAATATGATACAGTTTTTGTCATATTAATGCTAAAAAAAACTAGTCTTTTTTAAGACTAGCTTTTATTCTCTTATTATTTTTCTCATATCCCCTATCATATATAAAGAACCACTTACTAACAATAAATCTTCTTTATCGCAATAATTTAGTGCCTTTGTATAAGCTTTTTCATAATCTTCTACAGCTTCTACACTACAATCTATATTTAATTTATCTATAGCTTCTTTCAATTCTGATGCAAGTTCCGCTCTATCACTATGTGGTGTTACACAAATTATCTTAGTAGCCTTTGGTGCTATCATTTTTATCATTTCATTGACTTGTTTATCTGCTAATATTCCCAAAATAAGCACTAACTTATTATACTTAAAATACATATCTATACTTTCAGTTAATTTTTCTATTCCATCTATATTGTGAGCACCATCTATTACAACTAAAGGTTCTGATTTCATTACTTCAAGTCTTCCTGGCCATTTAACTTTTTTAAAACCTTCTAATATGTGCTGTTTTTCTATGTTAATCCCTAATCCTTTTAATTCATTTAAGGCATATATGGCTGTAACAGAATTATCTACTTGATGTTTTCCTAACAGTGATAAATCATATTTCTCTATTCCATTTATTTTATTATTTTTAATTGTTATAGTTTGCATCATCACATCTTTACCATTAATTATACGTTTAGATGTACCTTCATAAACAGCCTCATTTTTAGGAACTTTAACAAGTTTACTATTTCTTTCATCTGCTATTCTTTCTATAACTTCTTCAACAAGCTTTTTTTGTGGAAATAAGATTGTAGGAACATTATTCTTTATAATTCCAGCTTTTTCATAAGCTATTTTATCTAATGTATCACCTAAATATTGCATATGATCATAGCTTATAGATGCTATAACACTCAACATTGGTGTTATCACATTTGTAGAATCTAATCTGCCACCTAAGCCTACTTCCACTACTGCAAAATCCACATTTTTCTCATAAAAATATAGAAAACCACAACAAGTTATAATCTCAAACTCTGTCGGATTTCCAAATCCACATTGACATACTTTTTCTACGGCCTTTGAAACTTCTGTTACTATATTAGAAAGATCGTTTTTATCTATATTTTCTCTGTTAATTTGAATTCTCTCTTCAAACTCCTCAATATATGGAGATGTATAACTACCAACCTTATATCCTGCCTCCATAAGCACTGAAGTTATCATAGCTGTTGTCGATCCTTTTCCATTAGTTCCAGCTATATGTATACATTTTATCTTTTTATGCGGATTTCCTAAGAACTCTAATATCTTCTCAGTTCTTTCAAGCCCATATTTACTACCAAATTTTGCAGTCTCTTTTATATACGTAATCGCTTCATTATAATTCATATATATCCCCCCTAAATTAATACTAATCACTATAGGATTCCAAACTTAAAGTTCTCTTTCTGAAATGATACTATTAAGCTTACAGTTTATTCTATTATCATGTTTGGAACCAATTAACAATTAACAGTTATCAATTAACAATGATGGTGGATATTACTCACGTTGTTCCTAATATCTAAAATAGAAATATAAAAAAACTAGTTTTTTATATGCTTTAACTAATTTGTTTAGCAAATTATCATAAAAATTGATTCAAATAAACTGAGACTTCAGTTTTATCCTTCATTGTTAATTATTTATCGTTAATTGTTAATTTTTTACATAACTTTAAACTACTCTTTCTCAACTGAAACATGAATAACTTAAAGTTTTAACTTGAATTCCTATAGTTCTATTTCATTATAATAATGTTATCACATTTTTTTACATTTATATATAAAAATAACCTTCACTTTTTGAAGGTTATTTTTATTTTAATAGAATAACTTAATATTACTTAGTTAAGTTTTCTATACTTTCAATTACTGAGTTATACATTTCTCTATATTTTTCACCTTTAGCTTTTTCTTCTTCAACTACTTCTGCTGGTGCTTTTGATACAAATCTTTCATTAGATAGTTTTTTCTCTACTCTATCTATTTCTGATTGTAATTTAGATTTTTCTTTTTCTAATCTTTCAAGTTCTTTTTCTAAATCTACTAATTCTAAAAGTGGCATATATATTTCTGCACCTTTTGATACTACTGTTACAACATTTTCTGGAGCATCATTTTTAGAATTCAATATTATTACTTCACTAGCTGATGCCATTTTTTCAAAGTACTGACTTCCTTCTTTAAATGCTTCTAATGCTTCAGTTGCAAAAATATAAGTTTTAGCTTTTCTTGAAGGTGGTACATTCATTTCACTTCTAGCATTTCTTGTATTTTTTATAGCATCTATTATATAGTTCATATACTCTTCTGCTTTTTCATCTTGTAGTTCACTATTAAATTCTGGCCATTTTGCCACAGTAATAGACTCTGAATCTACTTTTAAATGAGTATATATTTCTTCAGTTATAAATGGCATAACTGGATGAAGAAGTTTTAATCCTGTTACTAAAACAGTATTTAAAACATTTAAAACTACACCTTTAGCTTCTTCTTCTTCGCTATATAATACAGGTTTTACAAGTTCTATATACCAATCACAGAATTCTGTCCACATGAAATCATAAACTTTTTGAAGTGCTACACCAAGTTCAAATTTCTCAACATTTTCTGTAACTTCTTTTGCAACAGTATTCATTCTTGATAATATCCATTTATCTGCTATTGAATAATTCTTACAATCCTTATATTTTTCCATTAATTCTTCATTAAAATTCATCATAACAAATCTTGATGCATTCCAAATCTTGTTTGCAAAGTTTCTTGCTGCTTCAACTCTTGATTCATAGAATCTTATATCACTTCCTGGAGCATTTCCAGTTACTAGTGAAAATCTTAATGCATCTGCACCATAGCTTTCTATTACTTCTAATGGATCTACACCATTACCTAATGATTTAGACATTTTTCTTCCTTGATCATCTCTTACAATACCATGTATAAGAACATTATCAAAAGGAACATGATCCATATTATGAATTCCAGAGAATATCATTCTCGCAACCCAGAAGAAAATAATATCATATCCTGTAACCAATGTATTAGTTGGATAGAAATATTTTAAGTCCTCTGATTTTTCTGGCCAACCAAGTGTTGAGAATGGCCATAATGCTGAACTAAACCAAGTGTCTAAAACATCTTTATCTTGCACTAACTTAGTAGATTTACACTTATCACAAACAGTTGGCTCATCTACAGAAACAATTATTTCATTACAATCTTTACAGTACCAAACTGGAATTCTATGTCCCCACCACAATTGTCTTGAAATACACCAATCTTGAATGTTCTCCATCCAGTTGAAATAAATTTTTTCAAATCTTTCTGGTATAAATTTAGTTTCTTTTTCTCTTACAGCTTTTATTGCTGGCTCAGCTAGTTTTTCCATTTTTACATACCATTGCTTAGATAACATTGGTTCTACAACTGTATTACATCTATCATGAGTTCCAACATTGTGAACATGTTCTCTAATCTTAACTAATGAACCTTCTTTTTCTAAATCTTCAACCATAAGTTTTCTTGCTTCATATCTATCAAGTCCTGAATATTTTCCATATCCTTCACTTATAGTTCCATTTTCCTCTAAAACCACAATTTCTGGTAAATCATGTCTTTTTCCAACTTGATAATCATTAGGATCATGAGCTGGTGTTATTTTAACTGCACCTGTTCCAAATTCCATATCAACATAATCATCTGCAACTATTGGAATTTCTCTTCCCACTAATGGTAATTTAAGAGTTTTTCCTACTAAATGTGCATATCTTTCATCCTTTGGATTAACTGCAACTGCTGTATCTCCAAGTAAAGTTTCTGGTCTTGTAGTTGCAATTTCTATTTTTTCATCACTTCCAACCACAGGATAATTTACATGCCAGAAATTTCCACATTGCTCTTCATATTCTATTTCTGCATCAGAGATGGCAGTCATACACTTTGGACACCAGTTTGTTATTCTATTTCCTTGATATATAAGTCCTTCATTATAAAGTTTAACAAAAACTTCTTTAACAGCCTTACTTACTCCTTCATCCATTGTAAATGTTTCACGAGTAAAATCTGCAGAACATCCCATTTTTTTAAGTTGTTTTCTAATTCTTTCTCTATATTCTTCAGTCCACTCCCAAACTTTTTCTAAGAAAGCTTCTCTTCCCATTTCCTTTTTATTAAGACCTTTTTCTAAAAGAGATTTTTCTACTCTAACTTCAGTTGCTATACTTGCATGGTCTTGTCCTGGTAACCATAAAGTACTATAACCTTGCATTCTTTTAGTTCTTATTATTATATCTTGTAGAGTATTATCTAAAGCATGACCTAAGTGTAATTGTCCAGTTATATTTGGTGGTGGCATTATAATTGTATATGGCTTTTTATTTTCATCTACTTCTGGAGTAAAAAATCCTTCTTCTTCCCACCATTTATATAATCTTTCTTCAAATTCTTTTGGATCATAATTTTTTGCTAATTCTTTATTATTTTCCATACCTATTCCTCCCTTGTTTACTAACTAATATAAATATATAAATTATTAATTACATATATTTTTATGCAATAAAAAAGAGCTCTTCTCCATAAAAGGACGAAAAGCTCGTGGTACCACCTTTTTTTCCTATCATAATAATAGGCTCATTAATTTAACGATTTGACAACCGTCTCTATCTACTAAAAATTCAATAAAGAAACTCCAAAGCTACCTTCAGACAATTCTATATAGAAAACCTTTCAGCTATAAGTTTTCCTCTCTTTAATACTTTCAAGTCTTACTCCTCTTTTTCACTGCTTTTTACTATTAAATTTTAATTAATTATAATAAACACTGATTGAAAAGTCAATAGCCGTTTATACATTTAATTCTTCCCTATTTCTAATTATCTATACAATTCACTCTTTATTTTTCAATTTATTTAAACTCTTGTAAATATTAAAGTCTTTATTGTATATAAATCTTTTTTTTGTCAATGATTACAAATATAAATTACTATATTTGGAGGTTTTTTAATGAACTATTTTGATAAAGCTAATGAATTTTATAATCAAAAGCAATATAAACATGCTATAGATATGTACAAAAAAGCTATGGAACTTAATGATAATGAATCATCATCTCTTTATAATACTGCTGTGTGCTTTATCAAGTTAAGAGATTTTGAGAATGCAATTCAATATTTACTTAATGCAATAAAGCTAAAGAAAGAAAGTTCCTATTTTTTCAATTTAGGCTATTGCTATGCAATGCTAAATGACAAAAGGAAAGCATTAAATTACTTTAATATAGCATGGTCATTAAATGGTGATGATAATGAATGTGAGAAAGCAATAAGTTTAATTTTAAATACTTACCTTAACGAAAATAAGACTTCTTAATATTAGAAGTCTTTTTTACCATTCACCAACAACTTGAGTATTTCTATGATCATTACTAAAATCACTATTATTAAAATAATTACCACCAGAGTAAAAAGTTGAATCTACATTTATCCACCTATTATTATCATCATCATAAAATTCATTCCAAGAATGATTCACCCATTCTTTCCCATTAAATCCTTCTCCTATTACCATCCTTACTTTTATATTACTTTCCCTGCACATAGCCACAAATAAACATGCATAATCAAAACAAACACCTCTACCTGTTTTAAAAGCTTCAATAGCACCGGATTTAACATCTTTACTATTATTTATAACATCATTTGCCTTTCCATCATCATAATCTATATTTTTTCCTATCCATTCATATATAGAATATGCTTTGTCATACGTACTACTTTTACTATTTGTTATACTTAAAGTCTTGTTTTTTATAGTATCGTTTGATTTTATCCCCTCATCTAAAGTTATACCATTATAATATACTGTAACTTTCTTTTCTAAGTAATTTTCTAAAATATTATTATCTATTTTTTTTGATACATCATCATTTTCAACTATAATTTTTAATGAATCATTAACTACCTTTGGAAGACTTCTTACTATATCTGATTTAGTAATTGGTTTCACAACTTTTTCAGATATCAAAGTATATAGTTCAGAATCCTCTAAAGCCTTTAAATAGTTTTCATTTCTATTAAACATGCCTGTAATTGTTAACAGAAAAGTAATTAATATTATATAGCATATTGATTTAGGTAGTTGAAATACAGCTCCACATATTCTTCTTGTTATATTGCTTTTCCCTTTCAACTTTTCATCCATAAGATTTAATAATGGATAAAAAATAATACTATTGAACATATAAAAAATCAAAATTATGATTCCTTGTATCAATAATATAAAAAATATTGTTACTATTATTCTAGTTATTAACGGATTCTCTCTTGCCAACTCTAATATTTTTTGTGGAATATAACTATAAAACTTATCAAACTTTCCTATGTTATTTAAATTAAATACTTTTCCTATATTTTTACTTGTTATTATAATAGATAAAATCAATGCAATACTTCCAAATATAGAATTTATTGTATTCTTTAATGCTTTGCTTGAATATTTAAATAAAAAACCTTTTATTATAGGGTAAATAAAAAAAGCCACTAAAATTATAGTAATTATATTATATTTCAAAAATCCACCCCTTTCCCCATACATATTGAATTGCATAAATTGTAAAATCTACAATGTATAGCATAAATTTAAAGATTAAGAATAGAAATCTTCAAATACTCTTTTTATATCATCATATTTATATCCCCTTCTTAATAAATAATCGTATATTCTTCTTTTTATTTTTTGTTCATCATTTTCAGATTTCTGTACTATTTTTAATCTTTTTTCTGTTAAAGTATATAATTCGTTTAAACTTTTTTCTTTATCTTCTTCATTTTCTTCTTTTATGAAATCTTCTTCTTTAACAGTCTGTAATATAACACTGTTTATAACATTTCCATTAAATCCATTTCTAATCAAATAATCATATAACTTTCTTTTTACTTTTAATATATTATCTTCATTTTTTATCAATATTTTGTATTTTTTATTAATTAGAACTAGCGCCACTTCTACTTCCTTTTCTTCTGATACTGTTGAAATTTTGTCATTTATAAACTCTTCATTTATACCTTTATTTAAAAGTGAATTTCTAATTTTATTCTTACCCTGACATCTAGATTTTTCCTTAACATATAGTTCTGTATACTTTTTATCGTCTACAAACTTATATTCCTTTAAAAACTTTAGTACTCTTTCAATAATGTCATCATTATATCCTTTACTACTAAGTTTTTTATAAATTTCTTTTTCAGTCTTAAATGATTTTTCTATAACCTTTAAAGCAGCACTTTTAGCTTTAATATAATCATCCTCTTTAAGTACTTCATTTAAGTTTTTTTCTTCTATTAATTTTCCCTTTTCTAATTTATGATAATATACAAGTTCTGAGCTACATGAAAATGCATATTCTTCATTTATATATATATTTACTCTATCCTTATTATTTTTTTGTGTTTCAATTTTTGTAATTTTACTTTCCATAACATCTTTCCTTCTAATAATTTATATAGAATTCAATATTTAATTTTAAACTTATATAATCGTTATATTATATAGAGCTTTAAGTTCAAATTCAAAGTAATCCTTTTATCAAATGATATTGGTAGCGTTATAATTTATTCTTGTTTTTATATTTTGAACCAAGTAAAAAGTAAGAGTGAATAGTGATGGTTGATATTACTCACTTTGTTCCTAATATCTAAAGCTGTCCGATGTCAATTGCTAATTTTAAAAATATAGATTAAAACTTAGAGTTAAAATTCTCAACTGAAACATGAATGCCTTAAAGTTTTAATTTGAATTCCTATATAGAGTTCCAAGTTTGAAGTTTAAATAACATCTTTATCAAATGATAATTCTAGAGTTACAAGTTATTCCTATTTTCATAGCCCTTTGTGCGTAAAGTTGTCCATAATTATTCATATTTTTATATTTAACTAAACTAACAGTTAATAATACTAATGAATATCACGGAGATTTAAAATCAATTTTTTCAATTAAATTAATTTATTTATTTTGTTCTATGAAATCTTTGTAATTTAACTTTACGCACACATCTCTAAGTTATACTCTATTCTTCCCTTAATAATACATGAATAGTAGGTTTTTTTAATATTTTTCTAGCTACATCATATAAGTCATCCTGATTTATATTGTTCAAATTCTCCATTTCATCTACAAATTCATAGATGTTTTCACCTTCCATAGCTTGATGGACAACATAATTTCCAAGATCTGTTGAATCTTCTAAAGTAGATGCTACTGCTGTCTTAAAAACTTTTTTCATAAGCTCTATACTTTTATCATCAAAAGAAATTCTTTCATTTATAATATCATCAATACATTCATCAATACTATCTAATGTTTCATTTACATTTTCTTCTGAAATTGAAGTATAAATATATAGTGATTTTAATTTTTCACTTAAATCTAAAGAAGTATATACATCATAAGCTAGTCCTTTTTCTTCTCTCAACCTTCTAAATAATATTGAGTTTCCACTTTCACCTAATTTATGATTTAAAACTCTAAGTGCTAATTCTTCTTTCTTAGTAAGTTTATCAAAAGCAAAAAGATATACTACTGTACTTTGTTCTATATCTTTTTTATGACTTACAATTGTTTTATTTGCATTTTTTTCAAAACTAACTTCCGGTCTTTCAAAATTATTTTTAATCCATCCTCCAAATTCTAATTCTACCACTTTCTTTATATAGTCATGATCATAATTAGATACAATTGATATAACACAATTATTAGGAACATAATATCTCTTATAAAAATCAATTAAATCCTTCTTTTTAAATTTTTTTATGTTACTTTCCTTTCCTATAACATCACATTTTAATGGACTATGAATAAATGCTGCATTATTTATTTTATTAAAACTTAAGTCTTCTAAATCATCTTTTCCACTTTTCACTTCAGATATAATAACATTTCTTTCTTTTTCAATTTGTTCTTCAGGAAAGATAGAATTTGTAACCAAATCTCCTAGAATTTTTATACAATTTTCTACCTCTTCATTTAATGTTGTTGTATTGTATACAGTGCATTTATAATCTGTATATGCATTATATTCTCCACCTAAGCACTCTAAATCATAATTTAACTCTTCATTACTTCTAGTTTTTGTTCCCTTAAATAGCATGTGCTCTACGAAATGTGCAATACCCCTCATATCCTTTTTTTCATATAAAGCTCCTATATTAATACCAACATGAACAGATGCTATTTGAGTATCTCTTTTTATTGTTATAAGTCTTATTCCATTTTCTAATATAATATCTCTTGTATCAAATTTATAAGTTGCCATACTGCCTCCTCTTCTTAGATTAAATCTTCTAATAAAATTTATTTATAAATAATATAACCTTAATGTATAAATAAACTAGTATTTAGAAACAATATAATATATATGTAGTAAAAATATTTCTAATCTAAATTCACTATTAATAGTGTCCAAGTTTGGAAATTAATAATTTAAAAGATTTATTTTAAACTCTACATTATATAATAATTGAACCTAAATAAAAAAAACATTAGTTCTAATTTTTGATTTTAACTTAAATATACTAAGTTAATTTTTAAATTTGCTTTTCTATAAATGAAATGTCTTAAGCAAATTACTCTCTAGAATACTATAATATATTGGCTATAGTAAATCAACGTAATCTACACTCTAAAAATATAGCACTTATATTCATATATGCCATATTTTTTCTTGTATTTTTTTAATATTTTTAAATATATTGATTGCTATTATATTAATATTGTGGTACTATGAATTGTATGTTAACTTTAAATAAAAAATTTCATTAGTAAATTTTCATATATAGAAATCCGGCTTCAAAGTTTAATTATTCATTTTGTTGGATTTCTAAAGGGTAACTTTTCATATTGAAAATTCATATTAGAACTTCAACGTCATACCCTTACTTAATTGATAATAACTTATTTAAAATTTTTATACTAAACCAATAATAGAAAGAGGAATGTTAATGAATAAAATAAAATTTGAAGAATTAAATCTTAACCCAGATGTTTTACAGGCAATAAATGATTTGAAATTTGAAAATCCATCGGATATACAAGCTAAAAGTATTCCTGTAAGCTTAGAGGGACAAGATTTTATAGGTCAAGCTCAGACCGGTACTGGTAAAACTTTAGCCTTTGGAGCACCACTTTTAAGTCGTATGGAGCCTTCTAATGGTAAAGTTCAAGCTATAATATTAGCACCTACAAGAGAGCTTGCTATACAAGTTAGTGAAGAATTAGGAAGACTTAATAAATATACTAAGTTTAAAATCCTTCCAATATTTGGAGGTCAATCTATAGATAAACAACTTGCACCTTTAAGAAAAGGAGTTGACATTGTTGTTGGTACTCCTGGAAGAGTTCTTTATCACATAAACAGAAAAACTTTAAGACTTGAAAATGCTAATTTTTTAGTTTTAGATGAAGCTGATGAAATGTTAAATATGGGATTCATTGAAGATATAGAAGCAATAATCCACAACTTACCAGAAACTAGACAAACAATGTTATTCTCTGCAACAATGCCAAGACAAATCAAAAACTTAGCTAAAAATTATATGAAACCAGATGCACAACATATAGCTATAGCTAAAAAGTCTTTAACAGTTTCTAAAATAGAACAATATTACTTTGAAGTTAGTCCTAAAAATAAACTTGAAGCACTTTGCAGAATTTTAGATGTTGATGCTCCAAAATCAGCTATTCTTTTCTGTAAAACGAAAAAAGGTGTAGATGAATTAGTTGGATCTATGCAAAGTAAAGGTTACATAGTTGAAGGTATGCACGGAGATATGAAACAAATCCAAAGATTAAACACATTAAATAAGTTTAAATCTGGAAAATTAAACTATTTAGTTGCAACAGATGTTGCTGCTCGTGGAATAGACGTTGAAGATGTAACTCATGTTATAAATTATGATTTACCTCAAGACTCTGAATCATATGTTCACAGAATTGGTAGAACTGGAAGAGCTAATAGAGAAGGTACTGCTTATAGTTTTGCTTGTCGTAAAGAAATGTCTATGATAAGACAAATCGAAAATACAACAAAAAGTAAAATGTTAAGAAAACAAATCCCTACTTTAGCTGATATATATGCATCAAAATCTGAGGCTATAATAGATTCTATAAAAGAAACTTTAGAAGCTAATTCATATGAACAATTTATACAAATTTCTAAAGATCTTATAACTGAATATGGTGCTGAAGATGTTTCTGCTTCTTTAATAAAATTAATTTTTGATAAAGAATCAAACTTTGATTATACAGAAGATACTTTACAGAATAACACTGTTAATAATACTAATAATGCTAATAATGATGATATATCTCGTTTATTCTTATCTGTTGGTAGATTAGACAAAGTAAACACTCTAGATTTAGTTAAGTTTTTAGATACTACAGCTGGTGTAAAATCTAAAGAACTTGGTAGAATTGATATATTAGATAAATTTACTTTTATAGATGTTCCATCACAATTAGTTGATATAATAATAGAAAAAAGCTCTGGCAAAAAAATTAATAATAAAAGAAAAGTGAGAATAGAAGTTTCTCATAGAAGATAAAAATAAGGATGTTATCAAACTAGATAACATCCTTATTTAAAATTTTGTTACATTTAAATTTACATATTAAGTAACTTTTTTAATTTAAACATCATACCTTATAGTATATGATTATATAATTTTAATTCTATACTAGGAGGTATGTATGAAAATTTTTAAAAAGTTATTTTTTATTCTCACAATTACACTTATATTAGAATACATATTAATATTCATATTATATACTTTAGGAAAATAATCATGCTTGTATTAAATTTATAGTATGATTATTTTTTTATATTATTTCTCCAATTTTACAAGAATTTTTTATTCCTTTTATATAATCCTCTAAAGATTTATCAATAGCTACTATTACCACTGTAGCTGGCCCACAACTTCTTTTTATATCCACGTTTAAATTTTCATTTTGAATAAATTTCTTTCCATTATTAGTCGCCAGACCAATAGCTTCATATAATATACCTTTAGATCCTACTGGAACTATTTCATATACTCCTTCTAAATCTTTTATATCATACAAGGTTTCATATCCAAATATATCATTATCGTTATAAAAATCAATTTCATCTCCAACTTTAGGAATACCTATTGAATATATTACCGAATTTGACTTTATATTATTAACTTTTAACTTATCTTTATCTATTATACCTATCACAGTAATTCCTACCCCTGTAGCAAATACTTCAAAATTTTCTTCTGTACTACCAGTTAAAGGTACATCATCAATTTTAGCTAATTTTAGTTCACTATTAATTCCTCTTATAATTTCACGCCCTGTAGGTTCCATTTCAGCACAAACATTATCAACTATTGTTATGACTTCTGCACCACTACATAAAATTTCTAATAATCCTACTCTAACAGTATACTTTCCTGTAATAAAAGGTTCTACTTGTAGTAGATCATATCTTTTATTTCCAATAGATCCTGAACTATCACAAGCTATAACCATTCTTTCCTTTTCATTTATATCAACAATAACTAAATCTCTTACTTTTCTGCTTTTCATATAATCTCCTACTTTCATGCCTATAAATTCTTCTAATAAATTGTTTGTTCTTATATATAGGGTTCCAAGCTTAAATTCAAAATAATAGCTTTCTCAAATGATACTACTAATATTGTAGTTTATTCCATTGTTATGTTTTGAACCAATTAACAGTTAGCAATTAACAATGATGGTAAATATCCTTGGGATTGAAATTCCCGCTACAATGTTTTATTTGTACTTCAAATAAAATTAATATAATATTTATCCATAAAAAATTCATTTTGGAGAATAAATTCCCCATTATAATCTTCTGACTAAACATAGGTTTAATAGTAAATATAAATATTACTTTGGATATTTTGTAAAAACTAAGTTTCTATATACTCGTTAAATAATTTGTTTTACAAATCATTATAAAAATTAATTTTTAAAAACTGATACTTTAATTTTATCCTTCATTGTTAATTTTTGTGCAATACTTTAACGCTCTCTTTCTTAACTGAAATAAAAGTAATTTCATTTGATCTTGCTTTCCTATATATGTTAGCTTCTTTAAATTCAATAGTATAATTATATTACACCATTGAATTCAAATATATCAAATATTCTTTTCTTTGAAAATAAGTATTCCGATTAATTGTATGTTATAATCTAATTTGTAATTTTCAAATGGAAAGCGATGTGAAAAACTTGAACAAAACAAAATTTAAAGGAAGTGCTATGCTTAATCCTGTGCCAGTAGTTCTTATTAGTTGTAAAAATAAAGCTGGCCTTCAAAACGTTTTTACTGTTGGTTGGATTGGAACTGCATGTACTAAGCCACCTATGATTACTGTTGCAATTAGAAAAGAACGTCTCTCTTATGAATATGTAAAGGACACAATGGAATTTGTTGTTAATATCCCTTCAAAGCACTTAGTTAAAGAAGTAGACTTTTGTGGAGTTCGCTCTGGAAGATCTATAGACAAAATAAAAGCGTGTAACTTTAATATGATTCCTTGTGATAATATCAGTGTTGATATGATTGAATCTTGTCCTATTACACTTGAATGTAAAGTAAAATCCATTACAGAACTAGGTACACATGATTTATTTTTAGCTGAAATACTGTCATCTTATGTTGATGATACATTAATAGATGAAAAAGGGAAAATTCACTTTGAAAAGGCAAATTTAATTACATATGCTCATGGAGAATACTTTGAAATAAAACCTAATTCTTTAGGTTCTTTTGGATATTCTGTTATGAAAAAGAAAACAGCTAAACGCAAAAACTCAGAAAAACATAAAAATAAAACTTCTAAGCATAAATAAAATCAATGACATACTTCATTTGAGTATGTCATTGATTTTATTTATATACATCTACTATCAATCCTGTTATATCATCTACAGTGCTTGCCACATCTAAATTTTCTTTTTCTTCATTTATTAAAGCTATAGTTAATTCTTCTAATTTTTTATCTATAGTTTCAACAGTTAAAAAATATTGAGTTTGCCAAAAGCTTGTATCTCTTTTAACTGAATACATAAATGCCAAAACAGATTCTAAGTATGCTTTTATTTCTCTTTTATATGCTTTAACATCAGCATAACTTTTACTTGCCACCAACTTTAATCCTTTGTTTTTTATGCCCTTAAGCATTTTTTTTAATTCTTCTTCTGATTTTTTTTGTTGTGCAAAGTTAAAATTCTGTGAAAAATCCATTTGCCTACTAACTCTACTTTTTTCTTGTTGCAACTGCGGTGTATTCCTTACTTTAGATATTTCCATTTAACTCCTCCACTTATATGTATAAATAAAATTTTAGATTGTATTCTTACATATATTATATAGGTATTTTAATTTATATACAAAACTTTTATTAATTGAAAGCTAATAAAAAAATATGTTGTTGGTAATTTTTTTCAAAATGGTATATAATGTTTATTATTTTATGTTCATTTTTTTATTACCATTAGTAAATAATATTATAAAAGGCGGTGAATTATTTTATGAAAAATTTATTTCAAATGTTTTGGACTTTCTTCAAAATAGGAAGTTTTACATTTGGTGGTGGTTATGCAATGATTCCTTTAATTGAAAAAGAAGTTGTAGAAAATCATAACTGGCTTACCAAGGAAGAATTTCTAGATATACTAGTTATAGCTCAGAGCTTCCCAGGTGCTCTTGCTATTAATACTTGTACTTTTATAGGCTATAAGATAGGCAAACTTCCAGGAGCCATACTAGGATTATTAGGGGTCTCATTACCATCTTTTTTTATAATAGTCCTTATAGCAATGTTTTTTGAAAAATTTAGAAGTTTACATATTGTTGAAAGAATGTTTAAAGGTATAAATGCTGCTGTTCCATTATTAGTGTTAGTTGCAGTTGTCAGTCTTAGTAAATCTATAAAGAAAAACATCAATAATATACTTATAATTATATTTACTGTAATTTTAGTAGTTTTATTTGATATTAACCCTGTAATAATTATTATATTATCTGCTATATATGGCATAATTTATAATAGAAAGAAGGTGTCTTAAATGCCTATTCTTTTAAAACTTTATTTAGCTTTCTTAAAAGTTGGAACTTTTGGATTTGGTGGTGGGTATGCAATATTATCACTTATAGAAAAAGAAGTAGTTACAAACAATCATTGGCTTAGTTCTAGTGAGTTTGTTGATATAATAGGTATTTCTCAAATGACACCTGGACCTGTTGCTATAAATTGTGCTACTTTTGCTGGATATAGAGTATATGGTGTACTCGGAAGTATAGTTGCTACTTTAGGTGTTGTAACAACCTCTTTCATACTAGTAACACTTGCATATATCTTTTTTGAGAAATTTAAAGAATCTAAATTATTAACTTCTGCACTTTCTGGAATGAAACCTGCTTTAATAGGTTTAATAATTGGAGTTTTTATTTCTCTTAGTAAAACCTCATATATAGATTTTAAAAGTTTAATTATTGGTGGAATAATTGCTATTCTATTATTCAAGACCAAGATACATCCTATATTAATAATTGTATTTTCTGCTATCTTAGGAATAATATTTTATTAAAAAAGCAATATCAAAAAGATTTTACTTTCTTTTTGATATTGCTTTCATTTTTTATTATGCTACGTCTTCTTTATTTTCACTTTGTGGTCTATTAAATTTCTTAGTGAATTGAGTTGCTAGAACTCCTATTGCTATAAGGTAAAGAACTGCTGTAACATAGTAAGCTATTCTATATCCTGAAGCTCCTAAGAACTTATCATTAAATAAGAATCCTGCTGTGAATAAACCTGCAAGTATAGTTACTACTGATTGAGAAACGAATATAACTGAACTATATGCTGGTCTTAATTCTTTAGTAACGAATTCCATTGGTAATGATTGTACTATTGGGTTAGCTGCATTCATAAGACCTGATCTAAAGAATAATCCTGCTCCTACAGCAAGTACCATCATACTACCAAACTTATCACCATTTCCTATGATTAACATGAATGGTATTGAAAGTAGTGATAATACTGATATTGATGTAACTCTACCAAACTTCTTAGAGAACCATGGTGAGAATACCATAAATATAACCATTGCTAGTGTTTGTACTGCAACAAGTTTAGAAACTACCGCTCTACCAATTCCTAGAGTTCCTAAGAATATAGTAAAGTATGGAACTATAAGAGATGCACCAAATCTTATTAAACTATTGTATATTAAGTATAATAATGCATATTTATTGCATAAAACTTTCCAATCAGTTTTAACTTTTTCACCATTTTTGCCTTCAGCTCTATAGTCTGATTTTACTTCTTTTAGTAGTAATAGTGGAATTGTTCCTAAAATAGCCATTACTACAAATATTAATAGTATATCTGTATGTGCTGATATGTATGCTGTATTTTGTGCTGATGTAAATTCTGCTGCTTTACTTGATAAAGCTTCTGCTTCTGCATATCCTATTCCCATTCTTGCTGCAAATCTCCAAACGATTAGCATACCGCCAGTATAACTAGCTACTGCCATACCTGCAACGTTTGAGTACATAGTTCTTGAGAACATTTTATCTCTTTCTTCTTCTGTTGTGTATTGTGTTAAGAACGGTGGCAATACACAGTCAAATAATAATAGTCCTAATAATAATGCAAGTGTTATACAGCTTACAGCTATCCAGCTTCTAGTAAAACTTACTAGTACTAATCCAGCTATTGAAACTGCTCCACCAAAAACTAATATTTTCTTATATCCAACTTTACTTATTGCTGCAACTAATGCTGCTGCTAATAAAGTTGCTATTCCTGAATATATTGTGTAACTGTTTGCTATTCCTGGTTGAGCTTGTTTTAGGAATGTTATTAATGTATCATTAACAATACCACTTAATATACCCATGAATAAATAACTTAAAAAGAACATTCTACTATTATGTTTATAACGCTTTAATAACTCTTCGTTCATTAAATTCTCCCCCTGCTTTATGAGATATTAATAATTTCTAATTTTAAGCTTACTATTAATTAATTTTTATTTTTAAATTAACCTTTATTAAATTTTTATAAAATTCCGGCCAGAATTGTATACATATTATTAAATAATTCATAATTTATTAATAATTTCGCTCAATTAGTAATATAATATACACAAATGCTAAAATCAAGACATTATTTAAAATTAAAAATATTCTTAATTTTCAATTTTATTCTTTGTGTTTTTATAAATTAAACTTTTATATTCTTTTTTTATCCTTACACTTAATTTTATTAAAATTATTATATTTCATATAAATCACTGTAATCACTACCAATTATTTAGTTTTATTACAATAATATGATGTAATTGAACTTAAATATATTTTACCTATATTAAAAATTTTAATTATATTATAAATTTATTTTTTTTTATTAATTTTCTGTTTTTTATTGCAGTTATCTTATATTAAAGCATTATAAAATTCTATTCTAAATTTTCATTTTATACATTTATAATCTAATTTTAGATATATTAATTTCAATGCTTAATTACATTTTGATTTATTAGTAAAAGTTTAAACTTCCATAAAATAAAAATACCAATCAAAATGATTGGTATTTTTTAAAACAATGTAAACGTTGTGAACTATATCAAATTTTTATTGCTTCATAATAATATATATTATTATGCTGCCTTTTCTTCTTTTTTATCGTCTGTTTGTGGTCTATTAAACTTCTTAGTAAATTGAGTTAGCATAATTACTATAGCTATAGTATACATTACAGCTGTTACATAGTATGCTATTCTATATCCTGAGTTTCCAAAGAACTTATCATTAAATAAGAAACCTGCTGTAAAGAAACCTGCAAGTGTAGTTGCAACTGATTGTGATACGAATATTATTGAACTATATGCCGGTCTTAACTCTTTTGTAACGAATTCCATTGGTAATGATTGTACTATTGGATTTGCTGCGTTCATGAATCCTGATCTAAAGAATAATCCTGCTCCTACTGCAAGTACCATCATGCTACCAAATTTATCTCCGTTTCCTATGATTAACATGAATGGTATTGATATTGATGCAAGTCCTCCAATTGATACAACTCTACCAAACTTTTTAACAAGCCATGGTGAGAACATCATGAATATGCACATTGCTAATGTTTGTAATGTAACAAGCATTGAAACTGTAGCTCTATCTATTCCTAAACTACCTAAGAATATTGCGAAATATGGAGTAATAAGTCCTGCACCAAATCTTATTAAGAAGTTATAAACTAAGTATAATAATGCATATTTGTTTGCAAGTACTTTTAAATCAAATTTCTTTTTACCAGATTCTTCTTTAGCTGCATAATCTTCTTTTACTTCTTTTAATAAGAATAGTGGTATTAATGCTGCAATTGATACTATTATAAACATTAATAATGCATCTTTATGTGCAAGTGTATATCCTAAGTTTTGCTCTTTTGTAAATTCTGCAATTTTTCCTGATAATGCTTTTGCTTCTGAGTATGATATACCTAATCTTGTTGCAAATCTATAAACAACTAACATACCGCCTGTAAAACTAGCTAGTGCCATACCCATAACGTTAGTATACATAACTCTTGAGAAAACTTTATCTCTATTTTCTACCGTTGTATATTGTGTTAAAAATGGTGGTAATATAGCATCAAATAATACAACACCTATTAATAATCCTAATGTTATTGCTATTGATGAAAATGTATTATCTGAAAATTTAACTAATACAAGTGCCGCTATTGATATAATTGGTCCTGATATTATTATTTTTTTATAACCAATTTTTGGAGCTAATGCAACCATTAAAGCTGTTAATAATGTTGCAGCACCCATCCAAACTGAATAACTTTTTGCAACTGTTGGAGCTACTTGGTTTAAGAATGTAACTAGTACGTCAAAAGCCATACCACTCATTATTCCCATGAATATGTAACTAATTAAAAACATATTACTGTTATGTTTATAACGTTTTTGTAAATCTTCGTTCATTAAATATTCCTCCTATTGTTCGAATTAAAACTATAATTTCTTTTATAAATATTGAGATTATTCAAAATGTTATTATGTAATTGATTTTATTTTGCTTTATTTTATGTAATTAATATTTTTATTTTTTGGCCAAAAGAAAATTATTAATTTTATTTTTCTTATTAACATTTTGTTAATATATCAATCTCACAATTAATAATATAATACATACTTTTTATAAAAGCAACACATTAAAAAAAATTAATACTATTAATAATTTTCTGTATTTTTGACTTTTTATGTCTTATTTTATTATTTTTTTGGCTATTTTAGTATATTTTTCTATATTCTTAGGGTTTTTTGTGTTATATTTTTTTATTATTTTTAATTTTTTAAAATAATATTTTCTTTTAAATATTAAATTAAACTTAATCTTCTTTTTAAGTCCGTTAATATTTTATTAATATTTATTTGTTTTTCACCCATCACTAATCAATATTTTATATATTGTATTGAATTTATGAATTAAAAATTAATACAAAATTTAATACAACATATAATTTAATCTATAAATATTTTTCTTTTTTTAGTTGATACTAAATATTATGCTAATAATATTATTTCAATCATAAGATATAATAAATACCATTAATAGAGGTGATTATTTAATGTGGTTTAAAAAAAGTATTGGAGATGTAGTTAAAGATTTAAATTCAAATTTAGATATGGGACTTACATCTAGCCAAGTTGCAGAACAAAGAACTAAATATGGTTTAAACAAATTTTCTACCAAAAAATCTAAAACAAAACTTCAAATGTTTTTTGCTCAACTAAATGACATAATGATTTATATACTTATAATAGCAGCTATATTATCTTTTTTAGTTGGCGAGGTCAGTGATACTATAATTATAGCTATAGTAATTCTTATTAATGCCATAGTTGGTATGATTCAAGAATCTAAAGCTGAAAAAGCATTGGAAGCTTTAAAAGAATTATCTACACCTAAGGCTCTAGTAAAAAGAGACAATTCTATATATGAAATACCATCTGAAGAAGTTGTTCCGGGTGATATAGTTATAATAGATGCTGGCAGATATATTCCTTGTGATTTGCGTCTTATAGAAAGTGCAAATTTACAAATAGAAGAATCTGCTCTAACTGGAGAATCTGTTCCTACAAATAAAGACGCAAATATAACATTGAGTAGTGATGATGTTCCTTTAGGCGACCAAAAAAATATGGCTTTCATGTCAACTCTTGCTACATATGGCAGAGGAATCGGTATCGCAGTTTCTACTGGCATGAATACTGAAATTGGCAAAATTGCTAAAATGTTAGATGAAAGTGAAAATGAACAAACACCACTTCAAATAAAATTAGAGCAACTAGGGAAATACCTTGGTTTCTTAGCTGTTGGCATAAGTGTTTTAATGTTCATTGTTGGAATGATTCAAGGAAGAAACATGTTAGATATGTTTATAACTTCTATAAGTTTAGCTGTAGCTGCAATCCCAGAGGGTCTTCCTGCTATAGTTACTATAGTACTTGCAATTGGTGTCCAAAAAATGATTAAACAAAATGCAATTATTAGAAAGCTTCCTGCTGTTGAAACTCTAGGATCAGTAAATATAATTTGTTCTGATAAAACAGGAACATTAACACAAAATAAAATGACTGTACAAAAATTTTATGCTAACAATTTATTAAAAGATATTAACAGTCTTAATCTTAATAATTCTATAGAAAGATTATTAATTGAAAACTTAGTTTTATGTAATGATGCAACATCTAATAATGGCAATCAAACTGGTGATCCAACTGAAGTCGCTCTAATTGATGTGGGTAATAATTACAATATAGAAAAATCTGAACTTAATAATCTACATCCTCGTGTTAGAGAATTACCTTTTGATTCTGATAGAAAGCTTATGAGCACTATAAATAAGTATGATTCCGCTTACTATATTTTTACAAAAGGTGCTACAGATAACCTTTTAAATTTGTGTAATAAAATTTATATTAATAATGATATTTTAGATTTTACTGAATCTCTCAAAGAAGAAATTTTAAATGCATCTTATAAAATGTCAGATGATGCATTAAGAGTATTAGGTGCAGCCTTTAAAGAAATTTCTGATTTTAATACATTGACTGATTCAGACATAGAAAAAGATTTAATTTTTATAGGTTTAGTTGGAATGATAGACCCACCAAGACTTGAGGTTAAAGATTCTATTGCACTTTGTAAAAATTCTGGTATAAAAACTATAATGATAACTGGTGATCATAAAAATACAGCTTTCGCTATAGCTAAAGAATTAAACATAGCTGAAAATATTGATGAAGTAATTTCTGGATCAGAATTGAATAATTTATCTGATGACGAATTGACAAATAAAATTGATAGCTTAAGAGTATTTGCTAGAGTTTCACCTGAGCATAAAGTTAAAATTGTAAAAGCTTTTAAATCAAAGGGAAATATTGTTTCTATGACTGGTGATGGTGTAAATGATGCCCCTTCTTTAAAAGCTGCTGACATTGGTGTTTCTATGGGTATAACAGGTACAGATGTAGCTAAAGGTGCTTCTGATATGATTTTAACTGATGATAATTTTTCTACTATAGTTTCAGCTATTGAAGAAGGAAGAAATATTTTTAATAACATAAAAAAATCAGTAATTTTCTTAATTTCATGCAATGCTGGGGAGATTGTCGCACTATTTTTAGCAATATTACTTGGGTGGGCATCACCACTAAGTGCTACTCATATATTATGGGTAAATTTAATTACAGATACTTTTCCAGCTCTTGCTTTAGGTATTGACCCTGGTGATAAAGAAGTAATGAATAAAAAACCTCGTAATCCTAAAGATAGTCTGTTTAAAAACTCTATATTATCACTTATTTTCAATGGATTTTTAATTGGTATATTAACATTGGTTGCATTTATATATGGTGTTAGGGTTTATGGCGGTAGTACTATGACTTTATCTAATGTAAGTGCCAAGGTATTAATTCATGCTCAAACTCTAGCTTTCACCGTTTTAAGTGGAACTCAACTAGCTCATTCTTTAAATATGAGAAATGAAAGTAAATCAATATTTTCAATTGGTGTCTTTTCTAACAAATACTTAATAGGTGCTATTTTATTAGGATTTTTACTTCAATTACTTGTAATAACTATTCCACCTATAGCTTCTTTATTTGGTGTCTATAAACTTACTATTAATGATTGGATTTTTGTTATAATTATAAGCCTAATTCCAATAATTTCAAATGAGCTTATTAAAATATTTAAAAGATCTAAAATAAGAAAACACTCATAAATGAGTGTTTTCTTATTTACAATAACCTAATTACAAAAGCTTTGTTCCATTTGAATCTTGAACTATAAGTTTTCTTTTCATAAGCCCACCTAAAGCTCTTTTAAACGCATTTTTACTTGTTTTAAATATCTTTTCAATATCTTGTGGTGCTGACTTATCATTTAAAGTCATAAATCCATTGTTAGATTTAAGATATTCATATATCTGAGTTTCTAAATCTTTTTTCTCTTCTAATCTAACTTTTCTTAATGAAACTCCAACTTTTCCATCTTCATAATATTTCTTAACTCTTACTTTAACTTCTTCTCCAACTTTTAATCTTCCATAATACTCATTTTTTAGTATTACACCCCTATAAGTATTTTCTAAAGCAACTTCTGCTGAGCCATTTGTTTGAAATCCATATACTGTTCCTTCTAATTCTTGTCCTATATCATATGAGTTTGTATCATGTAAATATTTGTCAATCTTCATGGTTGCTGCTAGCCTATTTGTTTTATCTAAATATAAGGCAAATAAATATTTTTCACCAACTTCTAATTTATTAGTAACTTCTTTAAATGGAACTAACACATCTCTTTCTAATCCTATATTTACAAATGAACCAATTTTAGCTTTATCAACAACCTCTAAATATGCTATATTTCCTACTGTTACCAATGGCATATTCATAGTTGCAATTATTCTATCTTCTGAATCTCTATATATAAATACTTCAATTTCATCATCAATTTCTATTTTTTGTCCTAATGCACTCTTGTTAGGTAATAACACATCATCAGATGTGTTTCCTGTCTCTGCATTTAAATAATATCCAAACTCCGCTTTTCTTATTACTTTTAATTTATTTATTTCTCCAATTTTTATCATTTAAATTCTCCTAATTTTTATATTTTTCCTATTTCATATACTCTACTAATTTATCTACTAACTTAACTAGATACTTTTCTTCTAAATCTGAAAATCTTTTTAAGAATGGACTATCAATATCTAAAACACCATACAATTCATCATTTTTAATAATTGGTATTACTATTTCAGACTTTGATTCACAGTCACAAGCTATATGCCCCGGAAATTCTTCTACATTCTCTACTCTTTGTATCTTTCTTAGTTTAGCTGCTGTTCCACAAACTCCATGTCCTATTTTTATTCTGTTACATGCCGGTTTACCTTGAAATGGCCCTAAAACTAATTCATCACCTCTTTTTAGGTAAAATCCACTCCAATTTATATCATCAAGCATAACATATATTATAGCACTGATATTGCTTAAATTTGCTAATATATCATTTTCACTACTCATTTGAGATGTAACAAAATTTATCATTAATTTATATCTTTCTTCCCTAGTCATCTTTTCTATATTGCTAAGCTTAAACATATTTCCATCCCCAATCATCATATACGTTCCAACTATAAGTTTTTAGTTTATACACACTTATTATAGTTTTCTAAGCTCAAATTTAAAATAATATCTTTATCAAATAATAATTCTAGAGTTATAAGTTATTCCTATTTTTATATTTGGAACTAAGTAAGAAGTAAGAGTGAAAAGTGATGGTTGATATTACTCTCTTTGTTCCTAATATCTAAAAATAAAAATACTTAAAAACTATGTTTTTATATGATGTTTAAATCATTTGCTTTGCAAATCATTATAAAAATTGATTTAAAAAACTGATACTTCAGTTTTATCCTTCATTGTTAATTGTTCATCGTTAATTTTTGTACAAAATTTCAAATTGCTCTTTCTCAACTGAAATAAAAATAATTTTAAGTTTCAACTTGTATTCCTATAAATTTCCCATTTTATGTTTTTTAGAAAGTTTTACATATTCTTTTGCTGATTTATCAATACTTTCTATTTCTTCCTTAGTAAGTTCTCTTATAACTTTGGCTGGTGATCCCATACACAAAACACCTGAAGGAATCTTTTTTCCTTGTGTAACTAAACTGCCTGCACCTATTATAGTATTTTCACCTATTTCTGCATCATTAAGTATTATTGAACCCATTCCAATTAGGACATTATTTGAAATTTTACAACCATGTATTATTGCATTATGTCCAATTGTAACATTCTCTCCTATTATTGTAGGAAATCCAAAATCATTATGAACTGTTGAATTTTCTTGTATATTAGTATTCTTGCCAACTTTTAAATAACTCATATCACTTCTTAAAGCAGCACCATACCATATATTTGCGTCCTCATTTATCTCTACGTCTCCTACTATCACAGAATTCTCCGCAATAAAGCAACTTTCATGTACTATTGGAGTTTTCCCCATTACTGATTTTATCATAAAAAAACCTCCTTTATTTAATAAATTTGTATCTTTCATCTAAAATGGGATTTAAATACTTTCTTATTCTTAAATTACTATATATTTGAAAAATATTTTAAGAATAGACTTAAAATATTAGTAAAAACTAATTTGTGTTGTTTAAAATTTACTTCTATAAAATCTTATTATATCATTTAATATTCTCTATAACATTTTAATTTATAACATTAAAAAAATCTATACATTTACATTTTATATTATATATTTATTTTATATTTATATATAAACAAGAGGTTTTAAACGAATTTTGTTATTTTATCGTTATTTATTATGATTTTTACATAATAATATTTCTTGATTAAAAATCACCCTTATTATATAATACAACATGTAGTGCACTCAAATATCACTTATTCTACATATAGTGTATGAGTGTGTTTAGTTTTAGGAGGTGACAATGCTGTTATATGCTTATTTTTAGCATTCAGCAATGATAATGAATAATATATTAAAAAGATATTTTACTAAAGAATTAGAAAACAACACTAAACTTACTGTATATGATTTATTTCAATGGAAAAAAGTTGATGTGTTTTTAAAAGATTATAAAACTAATAAAATTTTGATAGATATGAAGGATTTAGAATTTCCTTCTCATTATTCACAAAATGCATGTGATATAATAGCTTCAAAATATTTCAGAAAAGCATTAGTACCTAATGATTGTGGATATGAAAACAGCCTAAAAATGGTTGTTCACAGAATTGTAAATTTTTGGTGTGAAGCTTTAATTGATGAAGGCTTAATAAGTACAGGTGATGAACATAAAATTTTATATGATGAACTTGCTTATTGTTTTTTAAATCAAATGTATGCTCCAAACTCTCCCCAATGGTTTAATACTGGATTAAAACATTCTTATGACATACATGGTAATTCACTAAATACTTTCTATTTTGACCCTAAAGGAAAAAAAGTATTAAAAAGCAAGGATGCTTATACTAGAACTCAAGCTTCTGCATGCTTTATTCTTTCTATTGAGGATAAACTGCTCGGTAATCATTCTATCTCTGAGCAATATGTTACCGAAACTAAATTATTCAAAGGTGGTTCTGGTACTGGCACTAATTACTCAACAATAAGAGCTAAAGGTGAAAAATTATCTGGTGGTGGAGTTTCTTCTGGAGTTATGAGCTTTTTAAAAGGACTAGATAGAAATGCGGGTGCTATAAAATCTGGTGGAACTACAAGAAGAGCTGCTAAAATGGTTGCACTAGATATAAATCATCCTGAAATAGTGGACTTTATCGAATGGAAGTCTAAAGAGGAAGATAAAGTTAAGGCTCTTGGCAAAATGGGGTATGATGCAAGCTTTGAAGGTGAAGCATATGAAACTGTTTCTGGTCAAAATGGAAATAATTCTATACGTTTCAGTGATGAATTTATGAAAAAAGTAGACAATTTACCTAATAATCAAGATGAAACAATAGAACTTGTAGGAAGAGTTGATAACAGAGTTAATGAGACTATTAAAGTAAAAACTCTTTGGGATAAGTTTAATACTAGCGCGTGGAAATGTGCAGACCCAGCCCCTCAATTTGATGATACTTTTAATGCATGGCATACATGTCCTTGTGGAGAAGATGGTGTTTATGGTGCCAAATATAATAGAATTAATTCTACTAATCCTTGTGGGGAATATGCATTTTTAGATGATACTTCATGTAATTTAGCATCAATAAATGTTTATAAGTTTTTTGATGAAACTACTAACCATTTTGATTTAGAAGGATATGTTCATATAGTTTCTATTATTCAATTAGCTTTAGAAGCTTCAATCCATTGGGGCCAATTTCCTACAGAAGATATAGCAAGAAAAACTTATCTTTTCAGAACAACTGGGCTTGGAATATCTAATCTGGCATCATTACTTATGGTTATGGGATATCCTTATAATTCTGAAGAAGCTAGAGCATTTTCAGCTAGTTTAATTGGTATATTAACTTCTAATTCTTATGTTACTTCTTCAATGATGGCTAAAAAACTTGGTTCATTTGAAAAGTATGAACTAAATAAAGAACATATGTTAAAAGTAATTAGAAATCATTGTAGAGCAGCTAAAGCTTTAGATACTAAGTATGAAGATTTAAACTATACTCCATTAGAAGTTAATCATGCACTTTTAGATAAAATGGGATTATCTAACGTAAGTAATTGCTTGAAAGAATCTTGGCTTAATGCGTATTCTTTAGGTAAAAAATATGGTTATAGAAATGCTCAAGTTTCTGTTATTGCGCCTACTGGAACTATTTCTTTTGCAATGGACTGTGGTGCTACGTCTATTGAACCTTATTTTTCACACTTTATATATAAAAAATTATCTGGTGGTGGATTTATGACTATAGTAAATCCAGTTATTGAAGCTAGCCTTAAAAACTTAGGATATGATAAAAACGAAGTAAATGATATTTTAAATTATATCTTAAGAAAAGAAATTGTAAATGAAGATGGTTTTGAATATGAAAAGATAATTGATGGCAAAATTGAAGGTGCTCCACATTTAAAACCTGAACATCTTGCTATATTTGATACTGCAAATAAATGTGGTTCAGGTGAAAGATATATAACACCAGAAGGTCATGTATTCATGATGGCTAGTATAACTCCTATGATTTCAGGTGCTATATCTAAAACCGTTAACTTACCTAATAATGCAACTATAGATGATTTTAAAAAAGTTGTTATTGACTCTTGGAAACTTGGTGTAAAAGGTATTTCGTTATATAGGGATGGATGTAAAGCAAGCCAGCCATTAAATACTACTTTAAATGATGATAAAAAGTTAAATTTAGAAGACTTAACTTATAATGAACTATTAAATAAAGCTAAAAGTTTAGAATTTAAAACACATATATCTAGTCGTGAGAAACCTGAAGGTATAAGATATGGAACAACTCATCCAGCTCAAATAGATGATGTCAAAATTTATACTACAGTCAATAGAAATGTTAATGGCGATATAACTGAAATTTACATTACTACAGATAGAGAAGGTACTATTATTACTGGACTTTTAAACTCACTTTCTAAATCTATATCTGTGATGTTACAATATCATGTTCCAGCATCAGATATTTCAAAAATGTTACGTGGTCAAAAATATGAACCTTATGGATTTGTTCAAAAGCATCCTTATATTAAAAGTGTAACTTCTATTTCAGATTTAATAAGTAAAATTATAGATATTGAACTTGGGGACTTTTCTCGTTGTCAAGTAAAACCTCAACTTACTAACTTAAAAATTAACTTTCATAAAACTAATTTAGAGGCTACTGTTACTGATGAAATTTCAAGTAGCACTATTGAAGGTGAACGAATTTACTCAGAAATTTGTTCCAATTGTTCAAGTACTCACCTTGTTAAAAATGGTACTTGTAAGGTTTGTCAAGATTGCGGAACCACTACAGGATGTAGCTAAAAAATAAGAAGGAAATTTTCATTTGAAAATTTCCTTCTTATTTATTTAACTCTTTTGTAACTTTACTTACTTCTTTACTCCAATTATCAACATACTCATCAGTAGCCCACTCAGCCATTATAATTTTTTCATTACTTTTTAAATCTATTTCAGCTAATGCTTCCTCTTGTATATTACTTCCTTTAACTTCATAAATAAGCATTTTATCATTAGTGAATCCTACTGCTAAGCTTTTATTAGGAGAAAATATTATATCCTTTAATTTAGGTACTTGATCTTTAACCTTACTCAATGGCAAGTACACCGAATCATATCTCAATATTGTCTGAGGTATTTCTATAGGTATACAAAAATCTACATAATCAAAGTTACTATTTGTAGTACTTATTCTTCCATTAAGTGACCACTTTCCTGGAACTCGTTCTACTGACATACTTGTAAAATTTTCTATGTTAACATTTTTATTATCATATCCTTGGTTTAATGCTCCTATTATAGACTTCTCAAGAACTTTCATTCCATCCTTATTTAAGATTTTTGACGCTGTTATATCTTTTACATCACCAGCATAAATAGTATCTACTGGTATTATACTTATATCTTCATAACTTTTTCCTATTCCCTCTTCGCTTAAAATACTTGAATAAGCTTTTATACTAACATAGTCATTACATATGAAATTTATTTCTGTTGAAGCATAAAAAATCTTATTTGTTTTCAATACACTTTCTAATGCAATCCTTCTCTGTTCTTTTTCTAAAGGAGATATTAGTATGTCATCATAAATTTTTTCTTCTGTCACAACTTTTTCAGAATTAATTTTCCAAAATCCACTTTTTCTTGGTAATAATATATATGGAATTTCTTTTATTTCTATAGTGCTTCCATTATATCCAATCCATATTGTTCTATACAAAAAATTATTTATATTATCTGTATAATTTAAAAATCTTTCTGGATAATGTACATTATAATTTTCATTTTTAGATTTTAATCCTATTAATACACCACTTTTTTGATCATTGTGATCAATTGAACTTTTCTCAAAGCCACTTATAGATACACCCCTATTTTGTCTCTTTTTCTTAATAGTATCCATATCACCTTCACTAATTCTAGATAAGTGATATAAGATATCATTATTTTCTATAATAGCATTATTATCATCTATTAATATTATTTCTTCATAATATCGTTCTTTTGAAGATATAGATACAACTTTCACCTCTTCTTCTTTTATCCCTATTTCCTCTGGAAGTTTTCCATATTTATTAAAAATATACTCATTTGAATCTACAATTTTTAATTTATAATTAGGATTTTTATAGGTATTGTTAGGAAATATAGCTACTTCTTTATTTAGTATAATTATCTTTTCATCCCATGTTGCTGAAGGTATACTATCATCTTTTATTTTGTTTTCCAATACAGTATGTTTATTTATTAGCCATTGTCCTGAAATTATTGGTGTTGCTTCTGGTTTTTCTGTATTTATTCCAAATTCATCTGCTTCATATTTACAACCAGTGAATATAATTATTATTAAAAATACTAATATATACTTAAATATCTTTTTCATAAATTCATATCCTCTATGATAATAATTTTATAGGTACACTAAGGGTAACTTCTGTCCCTATATTTATTTCACTTTCTATTTTTAGCTTTCCATTATGCAACTCCATTATTTCCTCACATACTGATAACCCTATTCCATTACTAGATTTAGAACTATTACCTTTATAGAATTTCTCTTTAACCTTCAGTAAATCTTCCTTGCTAATTCCACTTCCATTATCTTTTACTGACATATATATATTATTTTCATCTGCTCTTAAATGCACACCTATATTTCCACCTTTATCAGTAAATTTAATTGCATTGTCAATTATGTTTATAAGCACTTGCTTTATCCTATTTTTATCAACCATTACTATTGGTATTTGACCATCTATTTTTAATGACAACCCTAAGCCTTCATTCCTAATTCTAGGATTTACTTGTCTACACACACTTTCAACTAACTCTTCCATATCAGTATTTTGCTTTTTCAAAGTTATATTTCCTGATAATAATTTTGAAAAATCTAAAAGATCTTCAACTAAATATGTTAATCTATCTACTTCCTGCTCTATAATATCTAATCCCTCTTTAATTTCTTCTTCATCTTCAAAATCAGATGATTTTAAAACTATAGACCATCCTTTTATAGAAGTAAGAGGCGTTCTAAGTTCATGTGAAACAGATGCAATAAATTCATTTTTAACTTTTTCATTTTTAAGAATTTCTTCTGACATATAATTTAATGTATCTGATAACTTTCCTAATTCATCATCTGCAAACTTAGGAATTTTTTCTTTAAAGTTTCCTTTAGCCATTTTCTCCGCACCATCAGATATATTTTTTAATGGTCTGCTTACGCTATTAGAAATTAAAACACTTACAAAACTTGATAAAATAACAACTCCTATACCTGACATTACTGCATATTTAGATAACTTAATTATACTTGTTTTTATATTTTCTGTTGATGAAATAAACCTTAGTACTCCATCAATCTCACTATTATAATACAATGGCATATATACACTAATTACTGATACACCATTTATATCTGTCTTTTCCTTATACATTCTGTTTTTTCCACTTATTAAATTTTTAAAGTTATCATTTCGTTCTATTTTATCAAAAATTTCTCCTTGTGAATCCATTATTATATTTCCATTTTTATCAATAATTTGTGCTTTAACATCTGTATCTTCCCAGAATAAATCTACATCATTTGCAACATTGCTTCTTAGTGTGGAATTATAAAAATACGTATTATAGAAATTACTCGAAATGGATATTTGATTTGTTAATCTTTCTTCAAGACTCCTATAATAGTAACTTCTGATTGCTACTATTGCTATAATTTCCACAAATACAATAGTAATTATTATACTAATTAAATATCCACCCGCTATTTTACTTTTTATTGAAGCCAATCTATATCTCCTTCCATCTATATCCTGTACCCCAAACAGTCTCAATATATTCTGGTTCAGAAGCATTAGTTTCTATTTTACTTCTAAGTCTTCTTATATTAACATCTACAATTTTATTATCACCTACATAATTATATCCCCAAACCATATCTAAAAGTTCATCTCTACTAAATGCCTTTCCTTTATTTTCAATAAACATTTTAACTAGCATATACTCTTTTGGTGTTAAATCTACTTCTTCACCATTTTTATATACTTTCTTACTATATAAATCTATTTTAAATTCTCCAGATAATAACATGTTGCTATTTTTATCTTTATTGGTTTGTTTTAATCTCCTAAGCAAGGATTTAATAATAGCAATTAATTCCATGGGGTTAAATGGCTTTACTAGATAATGATCTGCCCCAAAACTTAATCCTTGAATTTTATCTGTATCTTGCCCCCTTGCTGTTAGCATTATAACACCCATCTCTGGATATTCCTTTTTTAAAATTTCAGATACTTTAAACCCATCAATTCCATTGCCTAACATAACATCCAGTATAACTATATCAGGATTTTCTTCTCTAGCTTTTTGAACTCCGTCTTCTCCATTTTCAGCTTCTATAACTATAAAATTTTCTCTTTTTAAACTTATTTTTAAAAACTTTCTAATTGAACTTTCATCTTCAACAATTAAGATTTTCTCCATTCTCAATATCACCTTTCTCTAATTTTTTATATAATAAAAAGTCACATAAACTTCTGTGACTTTACTTATCATTATCTACTTCTTTATAATCAACATCTATAATCACAGAATCATCATTATCATTTTCTTCTGTACCTAAATTTTCTTTGTTAGAATAGTTGTATTGACTATAATTCTCATTAGACTTATTAATTTCCTTTTTAGCTTTATATTTTAAATATACAAGCCCTAAAACGGCTACTAATATAACAAAAGCTATTATAGTAAAAATACCACTTATAATCGTACCAAATATGGTTAATATTGATGGTCCTAAAACTATAATAAGAATAATACCTAATATTACATATATTATATTTTTACCTTTCATTCTTGTATTCACCTCTTCCTATATAAACTTAGCATTATTATTATACTATAAGTTTGTTTCAATTTAATTTCAATAGAAAAAATTTATAAAAAAGCTCCATCTACATTAATTATTTGACCTGTTATATAAGAAGATTCCTTAGATGCTAAAAAAGCAACAGTATTAGCCACTTCATTTCCTTCTCCTAATCTACCTATTGGTATTTCATTAATAAGCTCATTCATTTCTTCATCAGATAAAAATGAATTCATCTCTGTATTTATTACTCCCGGCGCTACCGCATTAACTCTTATATTCATTGGTGCTAATTCTTTTGCTAGTGCTTTAGTAAATAAATTTACTGCACCTTTTGATGTAGAATAAATCACCTCACAAGCTGCACCTGCATTTCCCCACATTGAAGAAATATTTATTATGCTACCTTGGGACCTACTTATCATGTGTGGACAAACATTTCTACACATATTAAATATTCCTTTAATATTAATATTCATTATATCATCAAAATCTTTTTCATCCATATCTATAAATAATCCAACTTTAGATATTGCTGCATTATTTACTAATATGTCTATTTTACTAAAAGTATTAAGTGTCTTGGTTACTAATTCATTACAAAATTCATAATTTGATACATCACCTTTTACTAAAATACCATACCCTCCAATTTCTTTTATTTCTTCTAATGTTTTCCTTGCAGCTTCATCATTATCTTTATAATTAATTACAACACTAGCACCTCTTTTAGTTAACTCTAAAGCTATACTTTTTCCTATTCCTCTACTTGCACCTGTAATTATTGCAATCTTACCTTGTAAATTCATTTTTCCTCCTACTATAGGGTTCCAAGTTCAAATTTTAAATAATACATTTATCAAATGATAATTCTAGAGTTGAAATTTATTCATGTTTTTATATTTGGAACCAATTAAGAACTAAGAAGTAAGAGTGAAAAGTTATGGTAGCTATTACTCACTTTGTTCCTAATATCCCAAAATAGAAATATATAAAAACTAGTTTTTATATTACGTTTAAATAATTTGCTTTGAAAATTTAATAAAAAATCATTCTTTTAAATTGGAAATCCAATTTTTACATTCACTTTCAATTTTCAATTAAACTAATTAGAATTCTCAACTGAAACATGAATAACTTAAAGTTTAGACTTGTATCCCTATTAACACTATATTTATGTATATTTATTATTTTACTTTTTATTATTATCAATAAATATTATACCATTTATTGATAAACTTCAAAATATTTAGATAAAGCCTTTATTATTATTGAAATTTATGATATTATTAACTAGAAATCGTAGTAAGGGGGGTTTGTATTATGGCTTACAAAATCGCTGATGCTTGCATTAGCTGTGGTGCTTGTGAAGCAGAATGCCCAGTTAACGCTATAAGTGCAGGAGACGGATTATATGTTATAGATGCTAACACTTGTATCGAATGTGGTGCTTGTGCTAACGTTTGTCCAGTTGGAGCTCCAGCTCAAGAATAATTTAACATATTAACCTATTATATTTAATAGGAAATGGCTGATTTTTTTTAAAATCAGCCTTTTGTTTTGTACAAGCTTATATTTTACATTTAAAGTAAAAAAGCTACACATTATAATTATAAATGTGTAGCAATATAAAATTATTACAAAATTAATTTTTGAAGATTTGTTTTATAATTGTTTTGAACTGTAATTCCTTTAATAGCTAAACATATTTTAAATGATGTTAAATTCAAAAACTTAATTTAAATTAAAATTTTGCAAAAATTTTTTATAAATTAAAATTTGTTTATCTATTATATGTAATTAAATTTATACTATGCTTCCAAATCCTTCTCCTAAAGTTTCATGAACATTGTATATTATTACAAATGCATTTTTATCATTTTCTCTTATGTATCCTCTTAATTTTATAAACTCTTTCTTGTCCATTACTGCTGTTAATACTTGCTTTCTTTCCTCAGTATATGCACCCTTAGCCTCATACACTGTAGCTCCTCTTCCTAACTCTTCCATTATAAATTTCTTTATTTTTTCATTTTCTGAACTTACTATTTCAACTTTTCTAATTACATTAAATCCATCAATTATATAATCTACTGTAAATCCATTAATTATAACACCAAGTAAAGAATACATACCTATCATCGGTCCAAAGGCTGCAACTGCCATTAATGTTACAGAAAAATCTGTAATAAGTAATCCTTTACCTATATCTAATCTTAAATATTTATTAAGTATTTTTGCTATTATATCTGTACCACCAGTTGATGCATCTTGATTAAATATAATTCCCATTCCTACAGCACCTATTATAATACCAAAAACTAAATTAATTAATAAATCATCTACAATTGGTCCATTTAAACCAAGTACTTTTGGTATTACAGCCATTAATGTAGGCAACATTAAACTGCAATAAATTGATTTTACTCCAAAACTCGCTCCTATAAATATAAATCCAATTATATATAAAATAACATCTAACCCTAGCATTATTACTGGAACACTTAATGCTGGTATATAATTATTTACTACTATGGCTATACCTGATATTCCACCTGCTGCTAAGTTATTAGGAACCAAAAATATAGATAATCCAGCTGCTAAAAATATTAATCCAATAGTTATAAAAAATAACTCTTTAAATAGTTTCTTACTCATAATTCTCTCCTTTCAGTATAATAACATCATCTATTAATGTTATTATTTTCATTAGTTCATAATAATACTCTTCATATAGTTTAATTTTGTAATATATTTTTTGTTAATAGAATGTTAACATTTAAAAAACTTCAATAAAAATCATGAGAAAAAATTTTCCCATGATTATCCTTACTTGCTAAATACATCTTTAACTATTGCAAATATGTCTTTTCCTATCTTTAAATATTCAGTCAAACTGTCTTTTGTTTCAACAACTTCCTCTGTAACATCATTTACAGCTTCACTAACATTTTTTACATTATCAGTTATATTTACTATGTTTTCTGCCGCTTCTGGCAATGAATCAATAACTTTAGTTACATTTCCTTCATTTTTTTCTATAATACTATTTAAATTTTGTAGGAACTTTATTCCTTTACTTAAGAAAATAATTAAAAATACTAATGCTGTTCCACCAAGTATACTTAGTATTATAAAAAATAAATTTTCAACTGATATATACATTAAAACTTCACCTTATTTCTTGTGATAATATAGGATTCCAAGCTAAAATTTTAAATAACATCTTTATCAAATGATATTATTAAGCTTACAGTTTATTGCTATTTTTATATTTGGAACCAGTTGACAATTGAAAATTGATAATTGATAATTGACAGTTATGGTTAATATTACTCATTTCATTCCTAATATTTAAAATAGAAATACATAAAAACTATGTTTTTATATTGTTTTTAACTAATTGGAAATCCAATTTTCACCTTCACTGTCCACTGTCCACTGTCAATTGTCCATTGTCAATTTTTAAAAATATAGATTAAAACTTAAAATTAAAATTCTCAACTAAAACATAAATAACTTAAAGTTTAAACTTATATTCCTATATATAGAATTTCAAATTTATCTTTTAAATTATTAATTTAAAAACTTGAACACTCTCAATGTTAATCTTATTTTTCTTCTTCCATATTTTCCTGTGGAATTTCTCCAAGTGTTTCTTCATCATCAACTATGTTATGTTCTTCTTTAATCACTTCTTTGAATGCTTCTTCTAAAGCTTCTTCAACAATTTCTTCAATATTTTCATCTGACTCTAAATCACATTTACACATAGATTTTTTCTTTTCAACTATATATTCACTTATTTTTTCTTTAGCTTCATTTACATTTTCTTTTAATTCTAATGATTTATCTTTTAATAAATCATTAGCTTCTTTAGCTTTATCTTTTATATCTCCAACTGTTTCCTTTCCTGACTTAGGTGCTAATAACATTCCTCCTATAAGCCCTAATGTAGTACTTGCTGCTGCAGTCATAGCTATTTTTCTTCTTTGTCTCTTTTTCTCTTTCTTTTCCAGTTCTATTTTTCTTCTTTTCATATCAGATACTAATCCCATAAAACTACCTCCAAAATATATTTTTGTTTGATGCTAAGTATTTTAAGCTTGGACATCTTATATATTCTTTATTCGTATTTTTTTAATTTTATTTATATTTTATAAGATATTTTTTTAATAATTTCTAAAATATTACTACTAATATATCTATATTATCATAAAACTTTAATTATATAAACATTTTTTCATATAATTTTCTTTATTTTAAAACTTAACTTTAAATTTACAGTGTTTCCTTTTTTATTTATTTTCTGATTATAATATAATATTTTTTATTTACTATTTTAAATACTATAAAGTTTCAAAAATATAAATTTATATTATATAAAATAAAAAAGCATTAAAATTAATAAGAGGGCAAAATTAAATCTTTGCCCTCTTATTATTATTCATATAGTATTTTTTAGAATTCAGCTGTTCCTGTTGTTCTTGGGAATGGTATTACATCTCTTATATTGCTTATACCAGTCATATACATTATCATTCTTTCAAATCCTAATCCAAATCCAGCGTGTTTAGTTCCACCGTATTTTCTTAGTTCTAAATACCACCAGTAATCTTCTTTTTTAAGTCCTAATTCAGCCATTCTGCTTTCTAATACATCAATTCTTTCTTCTCTTTGGCTTCCTCCAACTATTTCTCCTATTCCTGGTACTAATAAATCCATAGCTGCAACTGTTTTATTATCATCATTTATTCTCATATAAAATGCTTTTATTTCCTTTGGATAGTCAGTTACAAATACTGGTTTCTTAAATATTTCTTCTGTTAAATATCTTTCATGTTCAGTTTGTAAATCTATACCCCATTCAACTGGATATTCAAATTCTTTTCCTGATTTTTTAAGCATTTCAACTGCTTCTGTATAAGTTACTCTACCAAACTCTGAACTTGCAACATGCATTAATCTTTCTTTTAGTCCTTTATCTACAAAACTATTAAAGAAATCTATCTCTTCTGGAGCATTTTCCATAACATAATTTATAATATATTTTATCATATCTTCAGCAAGTTCCATATCATCCATTAAATCTGCAAATGCTATTTCTGGCTCTATCATCCAGAATTCTGCAGCATGTCTTGCTGTATTTGAATTTTCTGCTCTAAATGTTGGTCCAAAAGTATATACATTTCTGAATGCTAATGCATATGCTTCTGCTGCAAGTTGACCACTAACTGTTAAATTTGTCTCTTTACCAAAGAAATCTTGCTTGTAATCAATTGCTCCATCTTCTGTTTTAGGAACATTATCTAAATCCATAGTTGTAATTCTGAACATTTCTCCAGCACCTTCACAATCACTACCAGTGATTATTGGTGTATGAGTGTATACAAACCCTCTTTCTTGGAAAAATTTGTGTATAGCAAATGCTGTTAATGAACGAACTCTAAACACAGCTGAGAATGTGTTACTTCTTGGTCTTAAATGAGCTATGCTTCTTAAGAACTCAAAGCTATGTCTTTTCTTTTGTAGTGGATAATCATTGTCTGATAATCCCTCTATTTCAATTCTAGTTGCTTTTAATTCAAATGGTTGTTTAGCTCCTGGTGTTAAAACAAGTTTTCCTTCTACTGTTAAAGATGAACTTATACTTAATTTTGATACTTCTTTGAAATTTTCTAATTCCTCTTCAAATACTACTTGAATATTTTTAAAGAAGCTACCATCATTAATTTCTATAAACCCAAAGTTTTTAGAAGCTCTTAATGTTCTAATCCATCCACTTATACTTATTTCTTGATCTGCATATTTTTCTTGTTCTCTGTAAAGTTGTTTTACAACTACCTTTTCCATATTTATTCCTCCTTCTTGATTTAGGCATATTCAACATACCTTGCATAAAATACTTTATATATTAATATTTTTAAATTAAACAAATTAATTTTGGGTAAATAAAAAAACCTTTCATCCCAAATAGGGACGAAAGGTATTATTTCGCGGTACCACCCAAATTGTCATAAATGACCACTCTACCAGTACGGATTTTTATCGATACTGTTCAAAATTATAACGGTTTGAATCCGTCTAAGCCTACTCTTTTACAATTTCGGTTAGAAACTCCAAGATGTTCTTCAACATAAGTTTCATATTGACCTCACACCATCGTCAACTCGCTTTAATTACCTCTTACATCTACTCTTCTCTTCATCGTCTTTTTATTTAAATTTGAATTCTTAATATGATTTTATATTGACACAATTGAAATGTCAAGACCTAAAACTGTTAAAATCACTAATTATTATATACATTTTTCAATATATTATACGATAACTACGTTTTTTACACCATTTTCAATTGCAATTTTTCTTAATTCTTCCATGTATTCCTGTTTAGGTGTGTATGCTTTTAAAAGCTCTTCTCTAACGCCTAACTGTCTAAATTTAATAATTTTATATATTATATTTTCATCTAATTTAGCAATAAGCTTACTTCCCATATCAACAGTATATTCATTATCTAAAAGTTCTGGTACTACTACTGTTCTTATTTCATAAACTTTATGAAGCTTTGTAAGTTCTTCGATATTCTTTATAACTATCTCATTGGAAAGTCCAGTTAATTCCTTATTTTCATCTGCATTAAATGCTTTTAAATCTATCATAGTTTTATCTGTAACTTTTAGTAATTCCTCATTTTTATATAAATTTGTTGATCCATTAGTATCAATAAATGTTGTTAATCCTAATTCCTTTACCTTTTTAAATAGTTCTATAAGAAAATCACTTTGAAGAGTACATTCTCCCCCTGAAACTGTTATTCCAGATATAAACATTTGAACTTTCTTAATTTCTTCTATTATTTCATCTACTGTCATTTCTGTAGTTTTAGGAGTACTATTTATACTACATGCAGCTATACAAGCATCACAATTTTTACACTTGCTTCTATCATAACTAACTTTCTTATTGACTATGGAAAGTGCTCCATACTTACATTCACTTACGCACTTCCCACAATTTATACATAAATTTATAGTTTCAGGATTATGACAATATAAACAATTATAATTACACTGTTGAAGAAATATTGCCATCCTATTTCCTTCTCCATCTACTGAGCTAAATGGAATTATTTTATTAACTAAAGCTTTAGTTTTCATTATGTCTTAGTCTTCTCTCTAATATTTTTGCATTTTTAGCTGCACCATATCCTAAAACAACAGTATCATTTAAAACTTGCTCATTTTTTTCTAGTTTCTCTATATCTGATCTTTTAACTAAATATCCTGTTATTCTTATAACATCACAATCTTCACAATAAACAGATATATATCTTATATTTAATTTAAATGCTCCTTTTATTATATCAACTATGGCCTTTGGATTTCTTTTTGATGTTTCATCAAATTTAAATATATCACCTATTCCTGATGGAAAATATTTATGGTATGGTGCACTTTGCATTAAATGTTCTAGCATTGATGGTTCTTCTCCTATTGGAATTCTACATCCTGGAGCTACACCTTTGTCTGTATCTAATCCAACCTGTGCATGTAAAACATACTTTTTATTATTTCCTAGACAATATTTGTTTTCATGAGCATCTACTATTTCTTGCATTTTTTCAACTATTCTAAGTCCTAATTCATTAGCCTCTTTAGAATATCCAAATCTATCTTCTTGTTTTTCCGCTCCTAATAAATGATTTACCATATCAGCAAGTCCTACCATTCCAAACATAGCTGTAAATTTATCTTTTGCTAATAATCCCTCTTTAACTAGGAAGTTTGATTCAAAAAATCCACTTTCTTCTACTATAAAATTAACTCTCTTATCCATTAAATCTAACATAAGTTCCATAGAATGTGGTAACTCTTTATTAAATAAATCATCTACAGTTTTAACTTTCGATGTTAATTTTCCTAGATTTAATCTAACTAATGTATAACTACCTCCACCTATATTTAAACCATTATAGCAACTTGCTATAGCATAGTTACCAATATCATTTGTAAACATTTCATGATTTGCAAAGCTTGGTTTTGCACAACTTAAAGCTGTGTTAACTGATTCAATCATAAGTTCTTCTGAAGTTTCCTCACTAACTTTTAGCGTAATATTTGGTGTAGAATTTTGAAGTTCCCTTTCAGCTTTTAAAATTAATCTTCCTGCTTTTGTATCTATAGGTCCTATGTTTGCATGACAGAATGAGTCTGTTATAGTTCTATCTATGTGCATTAAAAATAATTTTATAGCATTATATGCTTCTTCTTCATCTTTCACAAATGGTTCTAATAGTGTATCTATATTTCCAACATATACTGGAAATGTAGTTACTGACGGAACATGCTTATATAGCATTAATAAGTTATGTGTAGCTTCCCATATATTTTTAGCTGGTTCTAACCCTAAAAATTTGCTTCCTTCTTTCATAAATTTTTCATAATCAGGAACAATGTATCTTGGTCTATAAGGTGCATTTCCTTCACCTAAATCACAAATTATCTCATCATTCATATATTCCTTTATTTCGTCACTTATATCTAATATGTTTATGCTATTCTCTGCTAATTTAGCTAATGATATAACTTTCATTTGATAAGTTAATGTGTTATTTTGAATTATTGATAATACTTCTTTTTCCATATCCATACTTAATCACTCCATCTTATAAAATTTATGTATAAACTTTTTAACTTTTCTTTAGATTTAACCTAAGTATATTGTTTTTTTCTAACTTTTACAATAATTTTTATTAAATAATATTGATTATTTACAGTTTTTTTGTGAAAATTAATTATTCTTTAATAAATTTCAACAACTTTGACCATTACTGTAAAAGAATATCAAATTTATAGTAAACCTCAAAGAAAGTGTAGTATACTTTCTTTTTTATGCTATACTACTATCTTCATTATACTACAAATATCGATATTTTTAAACATATGTTTATTGTATTAATTTTTGTTTATCTTGTATAAAATTTCCCTTCCTCGCTTAGTACTCCCATCTAAAACATTTACTTTTCTTAGAGTATAAGTTATTTTTCTTGCTAAATTAATCGATATATTAAGTTCTTTTGAGAGTTCTTTATTTGTAAACTCATACAAATAGCTAGGAATTATCTCTATATAATCATCTATTGATTTAAATTCAACTACATTTACTATTTCCACCAAATCATTATCAAGTAAAGACACTCCTTTTCGTCTCCATGATCCCTTTCCATCTTTAATTCTATATTCATCTTTTTTTATAAGTAAAACTTGTATAGTCAAATTTTTTTCTTTTATAAATTCTGGTGCTGATACTAACTCATCAAAAATATTTAATCTATTACCTTTTTTAGGTGATTTTCTTCTTGATATTTCATTCCCATTTTCATCCACTGTAACAATATATTTTTCTATTGCTATTGGGTGAACTAATACTACAGGATGTTCCTTACATATATTAATTATTTTTTCTTTTATATTATAAAAATTTTTTGTTTGTATCTCATATATAGTGTTTTCTTTTAAAACATCAACGATATATCCTAGTACTTCAACCTCAACTTGTCCACTATCTTTGTAAATCATTTTTAAACTTTTATGTACTGACTTTTCTTTTAATTGTCCTATTCTAATAGTATCTTTTAATTTTTGTGTCATAATATTTACATCCTCACTATAAAAACTTCAAACTATAGGGTTCTAAGCTTAAATTCAAAATAATCTCTTTTTCAAATGATAATACTAATCTTATAGTTTATTCTTATATCATGATTGAAACCAATTAAAAACTAAGAGTTAGCAATTAACAATGGTAGTTAATATTATTCACTTCGTTCTTAATATTTTTGAATAGACGTCCATAAAAACTAAGTTTTTATATAATCCTTAATTAATTTGTTCTACAAATTATTTTAAAAATCCATAAAAAACTGAGCTTTCAGTTTTATCCTTCATTGTTAATTGTTTATCGTTAATTGTTAATTTTGTATAGCACTTTCTCAACCGAAACATGAATAACTTAAAGTTTCAACTTGGATTCCTATATATATAGGGAAACAAGCTCGAATTCAAAACTATTTTTTTAGCTGTAAATATATTGCTTTCAAAAGAAATACTTACTATAAAATGATTCTGAGCTAGTCTCACTCTTAAGGGTATCCAAGTTTTGGAACTAATAATTATGAAGATGAACTTGGAACCCTCTATTAAAAATTTATATATTTATTTAAATAAAAAGCAAAACTAGATACTACAAAGTATATTTTGTAGCATTTAGTTTTGCTTTTTACTATATAAAGTAGTTAAAAGAGCTATAGACGCAATAATATTTAAAATTGGTACAAAAAAATATATTGAAACTATAAAATCAACAACTTTACTCTGTGGTGGTTCTTGTCCACTCTCTTCACTTTTCATCATTGTATCTAACATTTTATTTTGAAATTCTTCATTGTTATTTAGTGCATAAAAAATCAACATTATTGTCAATATACTAAATATAATAGTTACTAAATAAAGATCTAATATTACCATATCTATTACCTCCACTTTTATGGACTAGTATATATTTTTATAATATCATATTAAAATAAAAAAATCAGTATTAATTCATAACAAAAATGTAATTCTATACTTATACTATGTAGTTTTATCACATATAGTTACTAACTTAAATACAATAAATTAACAGATACTTTTATTAGGTGGTGATTAAAATAATTACAGTTGCTATTCTTTCTGACACCCATATTAGAAAAAATTTTGATAAAATAAAGCCATTTTTAGAAAACAAACTTAATGATATAGATTTTATAATTCACGCTGGTGATTTTACCAATCCTGAACTTTTACCATATTTAAAAACTAATTACAAAGTTATTGGTGTTTCTGGAAATAATGATAAAGAAAAAACAAGAGGATTGCTTAATGAAAAGGAAATTTTCACACTTGAAAATTACAAAATAGGAATTTATCACGGACATGGAATATTTAAAAATACATTAGATAATGTGTTAGATGTTTTTAAAAATGATGATTTAGATATAATAATTTTTGGTCATAGTCATAAACCCTTTTTAACTACCAAAAATAATATATTAATTATAAATCCAGGGTCACCTACAAGTAAAAGAAAAGAGCGTTTTTTTTCGTATATTCGTCTAACATTATCTGAAAGTACTATAAATGTATCCTTTGATTTTTTCTCTTAAAAATCACTGCATCCAAAATCAAAGTCAACCTATTAATATTTTAGGTTGACTTTAATTCTTAACATAATAAATCTTTACTATACATAACCATTAATTCCTCTAATACTAACTTCCCCTGAAATAATTTTTTCTTTTTCACCATTATCATATTCAACTAATAATTCGCCATCATTATCCATATCTATTACTTTGCCTAATTTTTCTATACCACAACTTATAATTCTAACTTCTTTATTCATTATAATTGAGTGCTTTTTACAGATTTCTACTGCATCTTGTATATCACCGTTCACTTTAAATTTTTCATAATATTTTTCTAAATAGTATAATGTTTTTGCTACTACTTGTTTTCTATTAACTTCTCTTCCTTCTTCTATTTTTAAAGATGTTGCTTTAATCTTAATTTCATCATCAAAGTCTTCTTCTTCACTATTTACATTTATTCCAATACCCATGACAATATAATTAAGTTTATCCATTTCTCCACTCATTTCAGTTAATATTCCACATACTTTTTTACCATTTAAAATAATATCATTAGGCCACTTTATTTGTGTATGTATACCCATATCCTCTAGTCCACAATAAACTGCCGCCGCACCTAAAATTGTTGCTTTCGGCGCTATAACAGTAGGTATATTAGGCTTTAATATTATACTCATAGAAATTGTTTTTCCCTTTGGCGAACTCCAATTTCGCCCTAAACGACCTCTACCTAGTGTTTGTTCTTCTGATATTATAACTGTTCCTGTTTCCGCTCCATTATATGCTAAATTTTTAGCAACCTTATTGGTAGAATCTATAGTATCATAATGAATTATTTTTTTTCCTATGTAATTTGTTTCTAAAATTTCATTTATTTCATTTTCATTTAATTTATCTGGTGAAGAAATAATTCTATATCCTTTTTTAGATACAGATTCTATTTCATATCCTTCTTCTTTTAATCCATTTATATGTTTCCATATTGCAGCTCTTGTTACACCTAACTCTTTACTTAAATTTTCTCCAGATATAAATTCCGTAGAATTTTCTTTCAATTTATCTAATATCTTATTCTTCAATGCAATTAACCTCTTTTCAACTATACAAGTATTTCCTTTTATAATTCTTACTAATCTCTAAGAACATTTTAACATTTTTTTCTTCCTTTTCAATTATATCTTTCTTTAAGTTTCCACGACCTAATCTATCGCTATATCCTAAAAGTGCTAATTCATTTAAGTCTATATCTTTTATCATTGATTTTATATCTCCAAATGGAAGTTCCTTCACTATAAACATTATATGCATATGATAAAATATCATTTTCTTTACTTCACTTATAAATTCATAATCACTTGTAAATTCTTTTAAAAATTCTTCTGCCATCTCAGCCCCTACTTTATCATGATTATATGCTGTATACCTTCCTTTTTTAAATTTAGTTGTATGTGCTTTTCCTACATCATGTAAAAGTGCTGCCCACATAAGAACCCTCTTGTTTTTGCTATTGTTTTTCCTTTTAGCAGCTTCATCTATTACCAGCATTGTATGATTCCAAACATTTCCTTCAGGATGATGTTCTTTGCTTTGATTTACATTTTTTAAATCACTTAACATATTAAAAGGATACTCACTAGGGAATTTTCCATTATTCATTAATTTTTCAAAAAAAATAGATGGTTTATCTTCGTTTAGTAAAACTTTATCAAATTCATTAAACTGTTGTTTTTTATCCATAATTATCTCCCTTGCAACTTTTAATGTAAAACTTAGTAATATATATTAAAAGCTTATAATATCTTATTTTTTAGCTTAACTTTATAAATTATTCGAGGTGATTTATATTGAATAATTTAATAATTTTTATAATTTCTATTATTGTATTTTTGTTGTTATTTGATCTATTTATTCGTTCTTTGCCTAATCATAAATTTATTTTTTTTAAATCTAGTAAAATTCTTTTACATTTAAATGATAACACCATACTAATTTTAACTTATATATTTTGTTCAATTTTAGTAATTTTCAATGGATTCGAATCTTTTCTTATTGGTTTATTTCTGTTTCTATTAATAAAATATTTTTATTTATCTTCTAATGCTAACAATTATTATTTATATAAAATTGCTAAATTTCTTTCTATCCTCGGTTGTGTTTCAACTTTTATTTGTTGCATATATATATTTATTAATAACAATATATATAATATAAAAATAAATTTATCTTTATTTCTATATATTTTAAACTCAATCTTTAAAATAGTAAAAGATTTATTCCTATCCTTTATTATAATACTATTTTTTATAATAGTTATCGATAATATAAAAAAAGGAAACTAGTATAATTCTAGTTTCCTTCTTATATTATTGTCCGCTGCCTGTTTGTGGCTTAGTTTCAGTTGGTTTCGGTGTTTCTGCTGGTTTTTGAGGTTCTTCCTTCTTAGGTGGTTCTTCTTTTTTTGGTGGTTCTGCTGGTTTTTGAACTTTAGCTGTACCCCTTTTTATAGTAGTTGGCATTGCTGCATAAGTATCATTATTCATTAATTCTTGATTTATCAAAGCTCCATTTTCATAAGTAAGTCTATATGCTTTAACTTTACATCCATCAACACCTTGCTGTACTACAACTTCTTTACCTTCTGGTAATGTTGGGTCATCCTCATATTGAGCTGTTGCAGCTATTGTCTCATATGTTTCACTTGTAAATTCATATGTTTTTGAAGATTTAGCTGCTGAATTTCCATATATATTAAATTGAACTGTTCCACCACCAGCAACTCCTTCTATATATAATGGAAACTTAGTAGGATTAGTAAATACATAGTCTATATATGGATATGCAATAGTAGCATCTAATCCTAGTGGCACATATCCAACTGTCATATTATGATTCAATCTTTGATCTGGAAGTATACCCATTTTTATAACAGCATTATGTAAAGTAGATGATACTTGACATATGCCTCCACCATAACCTTTTTCTAATTTATTTCCTACATATACTCCACCTTCTAGATATCCTTTATCAGGTGTAGTATCTCCAACTATATTATTAAAGCTAAAACTTTCCCCTGGCATTAATACTTTACCATTAATTGTATTAGTACATATTTCTATATTGGTAGATCTATCTATGGTTCCACCTGCATAGCTTGTACTATAAGATGACATTAAAGTATCTACCTTTTTCAGTTCAGCTTTTGTTATTTTAGGTTTATCCTCTATTAATTTAACCTCAACAACTACTTCTTTTTCATCTATTTTTGATTCAGCTATATGCTTTAATATGTCTTTCTTTAAAGATTCCTCATCAACTTTATATCCAACTTGTTCATCAGTAATATTAAAGTTTCCACCATATCCAGATATAGTTGCTTCTACTTTATTTTTATTTAATTCTTTTGCTACATTTTTAATTTTTTCATTTACAGGTGCTTCATTATAAGTAAATTTAATTTCATGATCTTTTTCCTTTGGGTACTTTATCATTTTAAATTTTTCAAATAAGTCCTTATCTTTTCCTTCTTTTAAAACTTCATCAACTGTGTTTTCATAATCAAATGTTAACCCTAAGTCTGAATATTTTATATCATACTCTTTATCTTTGCTTTTAATTACAATTCTTTTTTCATTCATTGCTTTAGTATAGTTTTCATTTATTATTTTTATAGCATCTTCCCTATTTTTGCCTGATAAATCCATACCTTGAATCTTCATACCAGGATATATGGCTTCTTTATATTTTTCAACACTTGTTTTTACATAAACACCCCCGCCAATTAACCCAACTATTATAACTGCTGCCGATACACCTATTGAAATTTTAACATTTTTCGACAACCTTGTTTTATTTTTAGATTTTCTTTTTCTTTTTTTCTTTTTATCTGAGCCTTCTAAGTTTTTATCCATAAACCAAATTCCTTTCACTTTTCTTTAAAAGCTTAAAGTATGATAAAACATTATAAATTCATTATTTAGTATACCATATAAATTTAGTTTTTTCAGTAATTTAGTTATTACAATTTATGTATTTATACTTATAAATTAAACTTCAATATATTATTAAATTTATTATCATACTTTAATATTTATATAAGTATTTTTACAAATTATGATTAAAATTTATATAATTTCAAAAGGCACTACTAGAATCTAATTCAATTCTAATAATGCCTTAAATATCATTATAAATTTTTGTTAACTATTAGTTTCTTTCTACTACTAATGCAGTTCCTTGTCCTCCACCTATACATAAAGTTGCAAGACCTGTTTTAGCATCTCTTTTTTCCATTTCGTGTAATAAAGTAACTAATATTCTAGCACCAGATGCTCCTATTGGGTGTCCTAATGCAATAGCTCCACCATTTACATTTACTATCTCAGGATTTAAATTTAAATCTTTTAAAACAGCCAATGATTGAGCTGCAAATGCTTCATTTGCTTCGATTAAATCTAAATCTTCAACTTTTAAGTTTACTTTTTCTAATGCCTTCTTAGTAGCTGGTATTGGTCCACAACCCATAACTTTTGGATCTACACCTGCTGATGCATAAGATTTTATAGTAGCTAAAGGTTTTATACCTAATTCTTCTGCTTTTTCTTTTGCCATTATGATAAGCATTGCCGCACCATCATTTATTCCTGATGCATTTCCAGCTGTTACTGTTCCACCTTTTTTGAATGCTGGTTTTAATTTAGCTAATTTTTCTATTGTTGAATTAGCTTTTGGAAATTCATCTGTATCAAATATTATTGGATCACCTTTTCTTTGTGGTATTTCCACTGGAACAATCTCATCTTTAAATCTTCCTTCTTTAATTGCTTTTTCAGCTCTTAATTGACTAGTCAATGAAAACTGATCTTGCATTTCTCTTGTAAAATTGTATTCTTCTGCTATATTTTCAGCAGTCATTCCCATATGATAATCATTAAATGCTTCCCATAATCCATCCTTTATCATAGTATCTACAACTTTTCCATCGCCCATTCTTTGGCCCCATCTATTGCTTGGTAATACATATGGTGCATTACTCATACTTTCAGTTCCACCTGCTAAAATTACATCAGCATCTCCTAATTTTATTATTTGAGCTGCTAAACTTACAGCTCTAAGTCCTGATCCACAAACTTTACTTACAGTCATAGCTGTTGATGATGGATTTAAACCTGCTTTTAATGCTATTTGACGTGATGTATTTTGTCCTGCTCCTGCTGTTAAAACATTTCCTATTATAGCTTCATCAATTATTTCTGGATTAACTCCAGCTCTTTTTATAGCCTCTTTCGCAGCTATTACACCAATATCTACAGCTGAAAGCTTTGCTAAACTTCCTCCAAATGATCCTATCGCAGTTCTAACTGCACTTACTATTACTACTTCTCTCATTATATTTAAACCCCCATGAATAATATTTTAAATTATGTTTTAAATTACAAAATGATAAATTTTATAATCCCCTTAATAAAATAATCACGTAATTATAGTCATAATTTTCATTTCCCTATTACATTAATATTAATAAGCAATACTCATGCCAACTATCTTAATTCCCACTATATAGCCATTTTATATTGTATCTAAATATTAAAGGCTATTTTTTATGTATACTTTGTTTACATAGTAAATGATTACATTTTTTTCAACATTATACTTTGTTAAGGTTTTAGCAATTACTTTGTCTTTTAATTAACAAAATTCTGAATATGTAAACAAAATATACATGTATACTTTGTTTACATATTTTGAATTACTATACCTTATTAATTTATTTTTCGCTTTATCTTTTTGCGTTTCTTTATTATTTTAATTTGTCTTAATACTATACCTCTCAATTTTTTTATATAATCCAGCTCTACTTAATCCCAATATATTAGCTGCTTTATTTTTATTCCCTCTAACGTCTTTAAGTGTTTGAATAATAAGTGTTTTTTCTAATTTTTCAACTGAATCTTTTAGTGTTCCTTGCTCTAAAAAAACAGTTTTTACATTTTTATATTCAATTATTTGTTCAGGCAAATGTTTAGTTTTTATTAAAACATCTTCATCAATCAAATTTATAGCTCTTTCTATAATATTTTCTAATTGTCTAACATTACCTGGCCAATTATATTCTTCTAAGCATTTCATAGCTTCTTTAGATGTCCCTTTGCAATATACCCCATATTTTTCACATATATTTTTGATAAGCATATCACAAAGTGGTTCTATATCTTCTTTTCTATCCTTTAAAGATGGTAAATTTATATGTATAACATTCAATCTATAATATAGATCTTCTCTAAATTTGCCTTCATCAATAAGTTTAAGAAGTGATTTATTAGTTGCTGCTATTACTCTAACATCTATCTTTTTTACTTCACCTCCACCAACCCTTGAAACCTCTTTTTCTTGAAGAACTCTTAATAGTTTTACTTGCATATTAAGATCCATATCTCCAATTTCATCTAAAAGCATTGTACCTCCATCTGCGATTTCAAATAACCCTTTTTTTCCTTTACGTTTTGCTCCTGTAAACGCTCCTTCCTCATAACCAAACATTTCAGACTCAAATAATTCTGATGGTATTGCTGCACAATTTATCTTTACAAATGGTTTATTTTTACGTTTACTTGCATTATGTATTGAATGTGCAACTAGCTCTTTTCCAGTTCCACTTTCACCTGTTATCAATATATTTGAATCTCCTTTTGAAACTTTTTTTGCCAAATTTATACATGTTATAAATTTATCACTTTTACCAATTAAATTGTTAAAATTATATTTTGCTGTATTCTCTAATGAATTATTTACTATTTCATCTTCCCTTTTGCCTATATCTTCTTCAAAAACAATTTTACCTACAGCTCCTAAAACTATATTATTTTCAATAATTGGACTTTGTATAAATATAGCATTCTTTTCTTTTGTTTCATCTAATAGCTGTTCTTTTCTATCTTTACTTGCCATAACTTTTTTAAAATTATTATTATATATAATATTATCAATTTTCTGACCTATCAAAATATTCTTTTCCCCAAAAAAATCTTTAAATAACTCAGTAAACATAACTATATTCAAATCTTTATCAATAATAACTATATATTCATCTAAAGACTCTAATATAGATTCTAATATGTTAGTATTCAATTTCATTCCCATATCCCCACCTGATTCAAAAATTCCCATTTAACAATTTAATTTTACTAAAGATAAATTACGGAGGTCTCCCTCCGATAAAATCTTCATATACTTTTTTATTTTACTTTCATTCAAACTTAATACATTTTAAGCTTCTTATTTATTTTATTTAAATGATTTACTGCAAAGTTAGAAGTTAATCCTACAAATATTCCAGTGCCTATTGCAGCTATTGTCATTACCGGCAAATATAGCATTACACCTAAAGTTTCTACTATTAATGATGCCACTATCAACTGCCCTACATTATGAAAAACTGCACCTATAACGCTTACCCCTATAATACTTACTTTATCCTTAAATAAATTTATTGCAATTATCATTGATATAAAGCTAAAAACAGCTCCACCTAAGCTATACATTAATCTTGAAATACTTCCCCCAAACATAACTGATAATAAAATTCTAACAAATAAAACCACAGCAGTATCTTTATAACTTAATGTATATAAGGAAATTACTGTTATTATATTTGCAAAACCTAGTCTTGCTCCAGGAGTAATAAATGGTACTGGAATCATTCCTTCAATTATATGTAAAACCAAAGCTTCTGCTATCAAGAGCGATATATACACTAATCTTTTAGTATCTTTCATTTTTTCTCTCCTATCTAGCTATAAAGTCTTCCTCTTCAGTTTCTTTTACCTCACCGGTAATCTCTATTATTAATTTATGTGGTAGACACACCGCAGTCTGCCCAACTTTATATATGTACCCTACTCTTTCACAAACTTTATCATTACAATCAGCATCAACTATTGCTATTTTTTCATCTTCTAATTTTATTGTATTATAACCTTTTGAGGTTTTTACATTAAATTCTTCAACTCCACTATGTGTATCTAATCTTACAATCTTATATTCTTCTCCATTAACAGTTATTTTAGCATATACACCATTGCTATTTCCATTAATATTGAATATCATAATTGCTCCATATGGAATAAAAGACAACAACAGTAATACTATTATTATCACTATATCAAATTTTTTTAGTATTTTCATAATTTCCCTTTCGAACCTTAATAGTATATTCTTAATTATATATCTTTTAGCTTTCTTCATAATACAATATTGCTTTAAATAATACAATGACATTACATATGGTTTCTCCATATAATTATAATAATTTAATTTTTCAATTAATAATCTTATTGATATGTTTATTATCGTTATAAATTAGTCATACAACTTTATAATTTATATAATATTTTTTCTTTATTGTTTTATTTAATTTAAAATTCAACTCGATATTTAACCTTAATATATATATTAAGTATTAAACTGTAAAATTATTATTTGTTTTCATTAAATTTTTCTTCTACTTCTACATATTTTTTAATATTTTTGAATTTTTTCGATATTTTATATTTACTTTTTTAGTTAAATTATATACAATTTAAAATAGCAATACATCTTTTTTTTATTAATAGGAGGACTTTTAAATGAATAAAAAACTTTTAAGTGCTGTTTCAGCAGCATTATTAGCAGGAACATTACTAGTAGGATGTGGATCTTCTAAAACTGAAGGCCCTCAAGATGGCACATACAAAGCTGAATTCAGTGAAGCTGATAGCCATGGTTGGACTGGATTTGTAGAATTAACTATTGAAGAAGGAAAAATAGTTGATTGTAAAGCTGATTACAAAAATGAAGAAGATAAATTAAAATCTGAAGATGAAGACTACAAAGCACAAATGGAACCAGTTGCAAAGACTTATCCAAAAGAATTTTCAGAAAAATTTAGCAAACAATTAATAGAAAAAGGAAATATAGAAGAAGTTGATAGTATAACAGGCGCTACTACTTCATCATCTGATTTCAAACTTTTAGCTACAGAAGCTTTAAAAGCAGCTGAAAAAGGTAATACTGATGTAGTTAAAGTAAAACCAGCAAAATAATATATTGGTACAATATTTTTTCAATATAGTACAAGCCAATATGAGACTTTAGGTTTTATCCTAAAGTCTCTTTTTATGATATAATAATTTTAAATTATATTTATAATTTTTGTAACTATACAGTTAGGAGGTTATTACATATGAATTTTTTAAAGAAATGTATATTATTTTGTACTATCTTATCTTCATTTTTCATATTTGGATGTTCAAAACAAAGTTCTGAACCCATTTCTAGAACTGATATGATAATAGGTACTGTTTGTACAATTCAAATATTTGATTCTAAAGATACAAGTATTTTAGATAAATGTTTTGATGAACTTAAGAATTTAGAAGATTTGGTAAGTATAAATAAAACTGGTACAGAATTAGATACAGTAAATGAAAATGCAGGAAATAAGCCTATTAAAGTCAGTGATGATACTTTTAATATAGTAAAAAGAGGCCTTTATTATTCTCAACTTTCAAATGGAAATTTCGATATAACTATAGGCCCAATTGTAAAACTTTGGGGAATAGGAACTGAGAATGCTAAAGTCCCTGAAAATATACTTATAAAAGATACTTTATCTTATGTAGGTTTTAAAAATGTTGATTTGAATGAAAATGATAAAACTATATTTTTAAAAGAACCAAATATGGTAATAGATCTTGGTGGAATAGCTAAAGGCTATGCTGCTGACATTTTAACTGACTTGCTTAAAGAACATAATGTTAGTATTGCTATGATAAATTTAGGTGGAAATATATATATGTTAGGTAATAAACCTAATGGAACTGATTGGCGAATTGGTATCCAAGATCCTAATGACACAAAAGGTTCTGTAGGTAATTTACTTGTAAAGAACAAATCTATAGTTACATCTGGTACATATCAAAGATACTTAGAAGTAGATGGCAAAATTTATCATCATATTTTAGATCCTAAAACTGGCTATCCTTTTGATAATGATTTATTAAGTGTTTCTGTAATAAGTGATAAATCTATTGATGGAGATGCACTTTCTACAACTACTTTTGCTTTAGGTTCTAAAAAAGGTCTAGAATTTATAGAGTCTTTAGATAATATAGATGCTATTTTTATAACTAAAGATAAAAAGATCTTTATAACTGATGGAATTAAAAACAACTTTAAAATAACTAATTCATCATATTCATTGGAAGAATAGAAAGAGCTGATGCTAATCAGCTCTTTTTTAAAACATCTCTTTATTGTCTAAGTTATCATCCTCTTTTCCATTTGGATTACTTCTTAAAAATTCTCTTCCGTTTTTAGCCTTTCCTACATTTACACCTTCAATCATTCCATTCTTAGCCATGTTTATTCCTTCTTTTATTGAGTATGTGTCTCCATTTGAAAGCATAACATCTGTAATGTCGCCATCAGAATTCTTTCTTACTTTTGAAATAGTATTTTTACATTCATTATTAAAATTATCTTTCATATTTATCACTCCTTATGAATATTATGTTTTATATAACGAAGATTTATTCTTTTTGCAGGGAGGTTATTTACAAGTTGCCTAATATTAATAACGAAGACATAGAATATAATATTATAAATACTTCTAAAACTTTATTTATTTCAAGAGGATACGAAAATGTAGACATGAAATCAATTTCTAAAAAGTGCAATTTATCTATTGGTACTCTCTACAATTATTTCCCCAATAAACGTAAAATAATTGTAAAAATTTTAGATAATCATTGGCAAAACACTTTTTCAAAACTCAAAGGAATTTCCTCTTTAGATAATAGATCAAAACTTAAAGATATAATTGAAATAATTTATGATGATATGTATACCTTATATCCATTAACTAAGGATATAAAAAAATATATTTTTATTCAAAGTTATTACACTAACCTTTCTTTACCTATTTCCCATATAGTTAATTCACTTGAACAAGATTCTAATTCTATAGTTAACTATTTGTATAGTTCAACATTTATTTTACACTTACTAAATAACATTGACTCATTACTTTTATCTAATTTTAATGATAAAGAAAAAAATTTAGATATTCTATTTAATAAAATGCATTCTATGATATATACATTTTAAAATATTGTATAATAAAAAAGTAAAGTCAAATTTAGTAAAAATACGACTTTACTTTCAACATTAAAATTTATATTTTATAAACTGTTCCGTTACAATACAATACTCCAAGTAATAATTGTTTTTTATATTTTTCTAATTCACTATTTATAAATGATATATTTATTACAATCTCTTTATTTCTTGTTTCTAATCCATTTCTCTCTATTTTTTTAGTTTCAAAAATCTTTTTAGATGTTAATATATTTTTTTCTATATCATCAATTAGCTCTTTAAATATATCATCAATTTCCATGTGTATTTTTAAAGTTAATTCTTCCAATTTATCAAATATTTTATTATAAATATTATCACAAACTATATCACTTTCTTCAATTAACTCAGCTTTTACTAATTCTTTTTTATTACTTATTTTGTCCCCTTGTTTCGAAAAAATTCCAGATAAACCAGTTGCTATACTTTTTATTATATTTTTTCTTGGAAACATTTTAAATTTGAAATCTAAGTTTTCAAGAAATTCCTCATAGTAATTATTTATTTTTATTTTTAAATCATCTTCTGAGATAAAATTGACTTCTTTAATGTCATCTGCAAAATCTAAAGCAATTGGTTTAATCTTCCTAGTATTATTATTTGTACTTCTAATTAAGTCTAATTGAGAAAAATATACCTTATCATATTTATTTAAAAACATATTAAATTGATTTTTTAGCATATCTACTATTTCTTCATTACACCACTCTACAATTTTATTACTGATAGCACTTTCTGCTTCATCTCTTAAATTTTTTCCTTCTTCTATAGTGTCAATAATCCTTGAATTTGAATCTATAATTGCAGGTACAACTGTATCTATTTTATTTCCAACATAATCCTTCAAAGATTCTAAGTCATTATTTATTTTATCCTTAAAATCTTCAACATTATTTTTTATTATTTTTAAGTCTTCTTCATATTTAAAAGTTGAATCCTCAACAGACTGTACTTCTAAACCTTTTTCAAGAAATTCTCTCTCTGTTTCTTTATCTATATCTTTTAAATGTTTTTTTACTAAATTTGAAAAATCATTATATCTATACATAGTAATACTATTAGGAACTGATTCTTCTATTTTATTGTATATATCTTCTACATCTGATTCTTTATAAATTTCTTCGTGAGATAAAATACCCTTATTTTTCAAAATTTGTTTAGTTTCTTTCACTTCTGCATCTGGGATATCACTACTAACTATCCATAAAAATTTACTTGTATTCTTGTAATCTAGCTCACTAATTTTATCTTTTATGCCTTTTTCTATATTATTATTTTCTAATAAAACTATAGCTATATCAGCAATATCTATATTTTGATCTTCTACAACAACAAATTCTCCACTTTCTATTTTATTTACTATTTTAAATATGTTTTGTTGCATACTATTTAAAAACTCTTCTTTTCGTTTTAAATCTTCACATAAAATTAGTATTTTTATTTTTCTGTTTACTATTCTACATTGCTCATCATATGTTATATCATTGTTAAAATCGCATTTTTCACCTATGAAATTTACTTTATTTATTAATTCCATCCAAGGATAAATTTTTACATTATCTTCATTTTGAGAAACATTCTCTAAACTAGCTTTCATAACTTTCTCTATATAATTTATATCATATTTCAAACTACCTTGAACTTTCATAGCCAATAATCTAGTAGAAGCTTCAAAACTATCATTATAATTTTTATTTCTAAATGAAGCCATCATAAAGTAAAAATTAAAATCTTCTTCAAATCCCCTTATTTTTTTATTCTCATATTTTTTATCTAAAATTTCTTTATATATATTTTTTAAAACTGGTAAACAATTACTAAAGTTGCTATAATCTATTGACTTATAATTTATCTTATTTAAAGTACTACTAAGATATTCTAATAAATTTTGAAGTCCCGTACTCCAATTCTTCACTGCATTATATAGTGCCTCAACTAAATTTCCCCATTCATCAAAATGTTGAGTTGTCAATAATAGTTCTAAAAATTTTACTGTTCTTTCTAAACATTGTATATTAAAGCTTTTATCAACATTACAACAGCTTATAGCTACATTTACCCAGTATATATCTTCATTTTTATAATATTCATTGTAACAAATTTCTAATGCTTTCAAATAAAATTTACTGTTTCTTAAAAATTCTACGGCATCTTTTCCTACATTTTCATAGTCTGGCATAACTTTTATAATATTAATAGCTGCTTCATATGCTTTATCAACATCTTCCATAACTTTTGATATATAATATATGGATTTATTTTTTTCTAAGTATAATAATTCTCTATCACTAACTATACTTTCATAAAATACTAACGCCTTTTCATTATTACTACATATGTCACCTAAGTTTTTTCTTGCCCACATAGAAAGTTCAAATACAGTTATGTCATCTTCATCTTGAACCATATTGAAAAACTTACTATCATTTTTATTTGCATTATTTAAAATCTCTATAACCTTTTCAAAATGTTCCTCAGCAAAACTTCTATTATTTTTATGTATATATAATTCTCCTAATGAAAAATGTGCAACTATTAATTTTTTCATATCTGCATAATTTAATTTCGATGTAGGAATGTAACTTAAATCCTTTACTATATTGCTGAAATATTTTAAAACATCATCATCTTCTAATTCTATTTTAAAATTATTTTTCAACACCCATGTGTAATATCTCTTTAATGCTAAAGATACTTCACAACTAATCTCTGGTTCACATAAACTTAAGTATATATCAAATTTTTTTATATCTTCATAAGATTTTCTTAAAAAATTAACTTGATTTTTTAATCTCACTTTTTTCAACTCCTCATATAATCATAGTTTTATATTTGTCATATTATATAATAATATTATTTTATGACATTTTAGTTGCTAAACATTAATATTATTGATTATAAGCTCATTATTTACTCACAGTTAAGAACATATTTATAATAATCATTCATAATTGCAAGTTTCATTTTAAACTTCTTAATTCTTCTTTATCATAAGTCAAATTTATTAAAATAACAACAAAATTTAATTATATATAAAATTCAAACACTAGTCATTGTACATAAAAAAATTTTATTACTTTATTCTTTATTTTCCTCATATATTAGATTTGTAATTAATAATATTAATCATTATAATTAATATTATTAATAATTATTATCATTATTTTGTAACATTTTCCTAGTATTATTAATATATTTATTCTATAATGATTTTAAACTTTTATTAATTTACATGTATATTTAATTTGAACATATTAAAATATTATATAAATGCATTGATAAAGAAAAGTATCATAATTACTAAGTTACAGAGAAAAGACATTGGTGAGAAGTCTTTACTATAGATTTATGAGAAGTGCCCTTTGGAGCAGAATATCCGAATAAACAATTTTTATATTGTTCCGTGTAGGATTTTCCAGGTTCGCCTGTTATAGCGATAGGATATATTAGTATCTGAATTTTTCGAGTGGGACTTTTGTCCAATTAGAGTGGAACCACGGAGTTTTATACTTCGTCTCTATATTATTAGAGACGAAGTTTTTTTATTGTATAAATATAAATTTCAATACATAGCTATGATTATTCTTATATATAAATTTATTAATTTAATGGTACCTATTAAAATTTGTTAAAAACTTAAAATATTAGGAGGCTTAATTATGTTATATAAAAATGTTTTAGATTTAATTGGTAATACACCTATTGTAAAGTTAAATAAATTAACAACACCATCTATGGCTGATGTTTATGTAAAACTCGAAAAATATAATCCTGCTGGCAGCATAAAGGATAGAGCTGCTCTAGGAATGATCGAGGCTGCTGAAAAAAATGGTCTTTTAAATAAAGATAGCATTATAGTTGAACCCACAAGTGGAAATACCGGTATAGCTATTGCTATGATTGGAAAATTAAAAGGTTATAAGGTAATAATAATAATGCCTGAAACTATGAGTGTTGAAAGACGTAATATTATAAGTTCTTACGGTGCAGAGTTAATTCTTACAGATGGTTCTAAAGGCATGAACGGAGCTATAAATAGAGCCTTAGAATTATGTTCTGAAAATCCAAATTGCTTTATATTAAATCAATTTGAAAATTTAAACAATCCTAAAAAACACTATGAAAGCACAGCATTAGAAATTTTAAATGATATTCCTGATTTATCTGCATTTGTTGCTGGAGTTGGTACTGGTGGAACTTTAATTGGAGTTGGTGAAAAACTTAAAGAAAAAGCTTTTAATATAAAAATTGTTGCTGTTGAACCTAAATCTTCTCCTGTTCTGTCTGGTGGGAATCCTTCTTCTCATCAGATACAAGGAATTGGTGCTGGATTCATCCCTAAGATATACAATAAAAAATTTGTTGATTATATAATTGCAGTTACTGATGAAGATGCAATTGAAACAACTAAATCACTAGTTTCCTCAGAAGGTCTATTTTTAGGAATATCTTCTGGTGCAAACATCTATGCGGCATTGCAACTAGCAAAACTTTTAGGACCTAATCATAAAATATTAACTATAGCCCCTGATGGAGGTGAAAAATACTTATCTATGGGTATTTTTAAATAATGAAGGTGATATTATATGTTTAAATATATAAAAGAAGATCTTAAAACTATTAAATTACAGGATCCAGCAATAAAAAGCTATATTGAAGGAATCCTTTACCCCTCATTTTATGCTTTATTATTTTATAGATTTGCTAAAAAATTATATAACTTAAAATTATACTTTTTAGCCAGATTTATATCACAAGTTGCTAGATTTTTAACTGGTATAGAAATTCATCCTGGTGCTACATTAGGTAGACGACTTTTTATAGACCATGGAATGGGTGTAGTTATTGGTGAAACTTCCGTTATTGGAGATGATGTTGTAATATATCATGGAGTTACTTTAGGTGGTACAGGCAAACATCAAGGTAAACGTCATCCCACAATTGGAAATAATGTTATTATCGGTTGTGGAGCAAAAATTTTAGGACCTATAACAATTGGTGATAACTGCAAAATTGGAGCAAATTCAGTAGTTTTAAAACCATTATGTTCAAATTCTACAGCAGTTGGGATTCCAGCTAAAATTATTAATCATTCAGATGTTCAATTCACTAATTTTTATATAATTTAATTTATTATAATTAGATTTCATAAGATTTCATTGTACAAATCATTATTAAAAGAGAAAGATGTGTTTTCTTTCTCTTTTAATATTTCAAGTTATATTCCATAAATTACATTTCCATATTATATGCTTTTAATTAGACAAACACATTTTAAACTATATAATATTTTATACAGTATATTTTCTTAAGAAAGTGAGGAATATTATGAAACTTAATAAAAAACTTCTTATTTCTATTCCAACTGTAATAGCTTTTTTGTCTTTATTTATAATGGTTTATATAAATTCTACAAATTTAAATATGCCCTTTAAAAATTATAGTAATTTCTTAAAAGATGTTGATAATAAAATTGTACGTTCTGTTAATTTATCTCCATCTTCTAAAATTGAAATAATACTCAATGATGGTAGTAAATATCTAACTGATAATCCTAATAGTTTAAATTTGAAAGAGTCACTTTTAAAGAATAATATAGAAGTTAATTTAAATTCTTCTATTTCTAAAATTCAGACTGTTGTATCCCTATCTTTTATTGTATCAATTATATTTATAATTGCATTTTTTATGTCAAATCGAAAAACAAAGGGAGGTATTTCTTGTATAGACACACAAGATGTATCTTCATCTATGGCTAATAATTTTAATTTCAATTCTGTAGCCGGAAATGATGAAGTTAAAGAAAATGTTAAAGATATCGTAGATTATCTAAGAAATCCTGAAAAATATAAAAAATATGGTGCTAGAATGCCAAAGGGAATTATATTACATGGTGATCCAGGCACAGGCAAAACTCTTATAGCCAAAGCCATTGCTGGCGAAGCAAATGTTCCATTTTACGCTGTTTCTGGTTCAGATTTTATACAAATGTATGTAGGGGTAGGTGCTAGTAGAATACGACACCTTTTTAAAAAAGCTAAATCTAATAAAAAAGCTGTTATTTTTATAGATGAAATTGATGCTATTGGTAAAAAAAGAAGTAATAGTACAAATGGAAGTTCTGAAGAAAAAGATCAAACATTAAATGCACTTCTTACCGAAATGTCAGGTTTCAACGAAAGTCATAATATAGTTGTAATAGCAGCAACTAATAGACTTGATGTATTAGATTCTGCATTGTTAAGACCCGGAAGATTTGATAGACATATAGAAGTTGCATTACCTGATATATCTGCTAGAGAAAAAATTATTTCCCTTCATTTAAAAAACAAACCATATAATAATTTTAACTTAAAAGATCTAGCAATAAAAACTGCTTATTTTTCTGGTGCTAAAATTGAAAGTTTAATAAATGAAGCAGCTATACTGGCTTGTAAAGAAAATGCACCCTATATTACAGAGTATCATTTAGATAAGTCTTTTTCTAATATTATAGCTGGTTATGAAAAAATTGATAAAACTTCTTTAACTTCTAAAGATAAAGAAATTACTGCATACCATGAAGCTGGACATGCATTAGTTTCCTTATTAAAGTTGCCAAATGAAAAAGTCAGCAAAATTTCAATAATACCAACTACAAAAGGTGCTGGCGGTTATACATTATCATTACCACAAGATAGCAACTTCCAAACCATGGAGTATTTAACCAATAAAGTAATGGTATTCTTAGGTGGTCGTGCTTCTGAAGAAATTATTTTTGGTGAAAAAAATATAACTACCGGAGCTTATAATGATTTAAAACAAAGTACAAATATAATTTATAATATGATAGCAGAATACGGTATGGGTGAATCTTTAGGGCTCATAAGAGTTTCAGGAATGCCTGACGAAGTTAAAAATGCTAGTTCTAAAATGATTTTTGACGAATGTAAAGAAACAATAGAAACATTATATTTAGATACGAAAAATATAATACTTAATAATATAGATACATTAAATGTTCTAGCACAAAGTCTTATGGAAAAAGAAACCCTTCATCATAATGAAATTTTAAATATAACAAAATCATAGAAAAAAAAGATATATTACACTTAAAATGTAATATATCTTTTTATTTTTTTATTCTGATAATCCACTTTCTTTAAATTTATCATTAAACTTCTCTACTATTTTATCTAAAGGTTTCTTTAATAGCACTCCTATGAGTAAAAATACTATAAAAAACAATAAAAGTTTTGTTATATCTCTTCTCAAATTTGTTACTACAGCTCCAGCTACAGCCTCTCTCATAGCTCCTATTGCATATGTAAATGGTAGATATGGATTTATTGCTTGAAAAAATGGAGGTGTAACTTCTATTGGAAATGTACCACCTGATGCGGCCACTTGTAATACTAATAATATAACACCTAATGCTTTCCCTACATTTCCAAGAACTGACACTAATGAATAAACTATCATTGAAAATACTGTAGCTGTTAATGCTGCAAGAGCTATAAATAATTTAACATCTACAACATAGCATCCTAATAAATATTTATCTCCAATTGCAACTATTAACCCTTGAGTCACTGCTATAGTGAAAAAAAATAAATATTTCCCGAAAAATTTTTCATAACTTTTTAACGGTCTTTCACCTTCGAATTCATGAACTTCAACTGTTAATATTGATGATAATATTAATGTTCCAACCCATATAGCAAGTACAGTATAAAATGGCGACATAGCTGAACCATAGTTTGGTATCTTATAAAGACTATTTTGCACTAATTCTACTGGAGTTGATATAAATGTTTTTGCACTATCAGGATTAGTTTTTAATAACTCTATTAAACTATTTATTTTCTCATCATCATTCAAAACAGATATTTTATCATTAACTTTTGATAATGATTCTTTTATTTCTGGTAAAGCATCTTTAAATTCTTTTAATTTTTCACTACCTAATGTTGCGCCCTCATCTGCTAAACGTAACAGATTTGTGATAGTTGGCATATCACTATTTAAATCATTTAGCATTTTCAATGAATTATCTGCTATAGTAGATAATTTTTCAATTACATCAGTTAATGCTGGTTTAAATTCATTGTCAAAAGAATCTATTTTCTCATTTATAAATTCTATTACTTGATTTATATCATTTTTTAGCTTCATAAGAGTATTTTGAGCTAATTCATCACCTTTTTCAGAAGCTACAATTAATTCTTGTACTGTTGAAATTTGTGATTTTATCCCAGTGGAAATATCTTTTAGTTGTGCTGATACTTCATTCAAAGTTGGATTTTGAACTAAATTATTTATTTTATCTATTTTTTCATATATTGATATAATTTTAGAATCCGTAGCTTTAAGTAATGTTTCTATTGTATTTAAGATTTTAGCCGTTTCATTTCCACTTGTACTATTTAAGATAGAATCTATTAAATTACTTGCCTCTACTGCAGTATCTCTTGCAAACTCTAAACTTTCTTTTATGTATGGTGACACTGTTTCAATCGTTTCTTTTCCCTCTTCAATAAATTTTTTACTTTGATTTCCTACCTCAATAGCTGATTTGACAGTTTCTTCCATAACTGGTACATTAGTTTGTATTTTTCCAATAAACTGATCTAGAGTTAATGAACCATTATAAAATTTATCTACTAAGATGTCTATATTCTCCATATTATTATTTAAATCTGAAACAATTGAAATTAATTTTATTAAATTAGGTTTTTGATTTTCAACCTCAACTCCTATCTTATTAAAATTTTCAAATATAACACCATTTACTGTTTTAACAAAGTTTTCTGATACTGTTTGCTGTAATGTAGATGCACCCTTATCTGTAATTTTAGGTGCAATTGCATTACTTTTTTCATTCACACTATATATAAGTTCTGGTTTTTTAGGATTTTTATTAAGAAAAGATGTCAAATTTTTAGAAAAATCTTCTGTAATAACTATACTTGCATAATATTTTCCATGCGACACACCATAACTTGCATCTATTTCATTTGTAAAAACCCATCCAATGGAATTATTTTTTTTAAGTTCACTAACCATTTCATCGCCTATTTTTAACTCCATATTGTTAAATCTATATCCTTTATCTTTATTAACTATGGCTACCTTTATTCCATTTGTACTTCCATATGGATCCCAACTTGCTTTAATATTAAACCAAGCATATAGTGATGGCAGTATACTTAATGCTAATATTATTATAATTGCTACATAATTTGTAAAAAGCTTTTTCATATCTCTTTTGTAAATTCTAAAAATATTTTTCACTATCCCACCTCTTCTAATTTTTAAATAAATATATAGTTTTAAAATTGTCTTTGTCACTATTGTTCGCTATATTTTTTAAAGCTATACAACTTATTATTTTTTTTTAAAATTAAATAAGTTAAGGATTAATGATTTAATATAATAACTTTGTATTTTTTATTTACTTAACATTTTCTAATTTCATATTGATAATATTTAATCCAAATGAAAAAAAGATAGTCTTAAGACTATCTTTTTTTGGAGCGGGTGAAGGGAATCGAACCCTCGTAACTAGCTTGGAAGGCTAGCACTCTACCATTGAGTTACACCCGCATATTATTAAGTTTTAGTGGTCGGGGTGACAGGGATTGAACCTGCGACCTCATGGTCCCAAACCACGCGCGCTCCCATCTGCGCCACACCCCGAGACAATATTAACTTTTTAAAATTGGAGCGGGTGAAGGGAATCGAACCCTCGTAACTAGCTTGGAAGGCTAGCACTCTACCATTGAGTTACACCCGCATATTGGAGCGGAAGACGAGATTCGAACTCGCGACGTTCACCTTGGCAAGGTGACGCTCTACCACTGAGCCACTCCCGCAATATATGGGGTGACCGATGGGACTCGAACCCACGACACCCAGAGCCACAACCTGGTGCTCTACCAACTGAACTACGACCACCATATATGGTGCGTTTTAAGGGATTCGAACCCCTGGCCCACGCCTTAGAAGGGCGTTGCTCTATCCAACTGAGCTAAAAACGCATATTTTCTCCGAGGAGATTCCCCCTCAGCGACGAAATTAATGATAACATATATATTTTTATTATGCAAGTACTTTTTTAAAAAACTTTATAATTTTATTAATTATAATTTTAAAGCTTCTCTCCACTGCTCTTCTTTAAATCCTATTAGAACTTTGTCCTCTAAAATTAATATTGGTCTTTTAACAAGCATTCCATTAGATGCTAATATTTCTATAAGTTCTTCAAAATCTCCATTTTTAACCTTATCTTTAAGATTCATTTCCCTATAAAGAATTCCACTAGTATTAAAAAATTTATTTATTGGCATACTACTTTTTTCTATCCATCCTTTTAATTCATCTGTACTAGGGTTAAACTCAACTATATGTCTATCCTCAAATTCTATATTATTTTCTACCAAAAACTTGTATGCTTTTTTGCATGTTGTGCATTTGGGATATTCTAAAAATAAATTTTTCATATCTACAACTCCCTCTGAAAATAATTATTATTTATTAATATTATTTATTAAATCATATTTGTATTGCATTTTCAATGCATACTTATCAAAAGAAGTGTCGTCAAAATCAATTGGAGACACTTCTTTTAATATAATATTTACTTTTTACTCATTTCCTTTGATTTTTCCATACAGCTAGACATAGCTTCTACAACCGCTGATTTAAATCCATTTTTTTCAAGACTTCTTACAGCTTCTATAGTTGTTCCACCTGGTGAACAGACCATATCCTTTAATTCACCTGGATGTATTCCAGTTTCTAAAACCATTTTTGCTGAACCTAATACCGCTTGTGCTGCAAACTTATATGCCATATTTCTTGGCATACCTCCTAATACTGCACCATCTGCTAATGCCTCAATAAACATAAAAACATATGCTGGCGAAGATCCACTAACACCTATTACCGAATCAATTAAGTTTTCAGGTAGTATTTCAGCTTTCCCAAAACTTTCAAATATTGATTTAATTTCTAATAGCTCATCATCACTTACATTTTTATTCTTACATAAGGATGACATACCTTCACCGACTAATGAAGGTGTATTAGGCATACTTCTAACAACCTTAACATTTTCTCCTAATACATTTTCAATACTTGCTATAGTTTTTCCTGCTGCTATATTAATAATTATTTTACTTTCATTTATTTCACTTTTTATTTCATTCATAACTTCATCATAAATATTAGGTTTAACTGCTAAAAATATTATATCTGATAATTTAGCAACTTCTTTGGAATTAGCAGTAGTTTTAATTCCAAATTCTCTATTTAATTCAATTAGTTTTTCCTCATGTTTAACTGATGCTATTATATTTTTAGGATTAACAAGCTCTGATTTTATAATTCCTCCAATCATAGCTTTTCCCATATTTCCAGCACCAACAAATCCTATAGTTTTATTCATAGTATCCTCGTATCCTCCTAAATTATAACTTTTAGAAACTTTGTTCTGTTCTTTCTATAATTTCGTCTTGTAATACTTTACTTAAATTGTTGAAATGATCACTATACCCAGCAACTCTTACTATTAAATCTTTATATTCATCAGGATTCTTTTGAGCATTTAAAAGTGTTTTCCTATCAATTACATTAAATTGTATATGATGGCCCTCAAAATTAAAATATGTTTTTATCAAATTTGCCATATTGCTAAGCCCATCTTCTCCTGCAACTACTTCTGGTGTAAATTTTTGATTTAAAAGTGTTCCACCTGTTTTTAAATGATCCATCTTTGCTGCTGACTTTATAACTGCTGTGGGACCATTTATATCTGCACCTTTTTCAGGTGAAATACCTTCTGATACAGGTTTATTTTTAAGCCTTCCATTTGCTGTTGCACCTATTACTTCTCCAAAATATATATGACATGTTGTTGGTAGCATATCTATTCTGTATACTCCACCTTTAACATTTTTTCTTCCTGTAACTTCTAAATAAAAGCTTTCAAAAACCTCTTTCATTATGCTATCTGAGTAATCATCATCATTACCATATTTGGGTGTTTTATTTAATATTAAGCCTCTTATAAATTCATGATTTTCAAAGTTATCATCCATAGCATTTATTAATTGTTCCATTGTAAACTTTTTCTTATCAAATACATTATATTTAATAGCACTCAAACAATCTGTTATAGTTCCTATTCCAACTCCTTGTATATAACTTGTGTTATATCTAGCTCCCCCACTATTATAATCCATACCTTTTAATATACAATCATCTATTATAATAGATAGAAATGGAGATGGCATATTTTTAGAATATATTGCTTCTATTATATTATTTCCTTTAATTTTTATATCAATAATATAATTCAATTGTTTCTTAAAAGCCTGGAATAATTGTTCGTAATTTTCAAAATCTTTCGCATATCCTAATTCTAACCCAATTTGTTTGCCTGACATATTATCAAATCCATTATACAATGTTATTTGTAATATCTTAGGCAGATTTAAATACCCTGTTAGATTATAACACTCCTTGCCCCATGCACCTGTTTCAACACAGCCACTTGCTCCTCCACCTCTAGCATCTTCTATACTCTTTCCCATTTGTAATAATTCCTGAACTATAGCTTCTGTATTATAAAAAGCTGGTTGCCCCCATCCTTTTCTTGAAATTTCACATGCTCGTTTTAAAAATTTTTGTGGAGTTTTTCTACTTATTTGAACATTTGAACTTGGTTGCAATATTTTAAGTTCATCCATTGTATCTAGTATTAAATAGCTCACTTCATTAACTCCATCACTTCCATCTTTTGTGATACCACCAGTATTTATATTTACAAAATCTGTATAAGTACTGCTTTCTTTTAGGGTAACACCAACTTTAGGTGGTGCTGGCTCATTATTGAACTTAATCCAAAAACATTCTAAAAGTTCCCTTGCTCGTTCCTTATTTAAAATTCCATTATCAATATCTCTTTTGTAGAATGGGTATAAGTGTTGATCTAGTCTCCCTGGCGAAAAAGCATCCCAAATATTAAGTTCCGTTGTAACTGCTACATGTACAAACCAATACATTTGTAATGCTTGATGATAATTTTGTGGTTTTTTTTCTGGAACAATATCACAGTTTTCTGCAATTAATAATAAATCTTTTTTTTCTTTTTCATCTTCAGATTTAGCTGCTAACTCTCTTGCATATTCTGCATACCTTTTTCCATATATTATTATAGCATCACAACAAATCTCCATAGCTTCAAGCTCCGATTTTTTTTCAAATGCTTTTAAATCATTTTTATAATCTAATTCTTTTAATGCTCGTTGTATTTGCTTTTTAAAGTCTAAAAATCCATTATTATATATTTTTCCATCTCCTGCAGTATGCCCTGGAGCTCTTTGTTCCATAAATTCAGTAAAAATACCAGCCTCATAGCATTTTATCCATTCTTTTGTCATACTATTAAATATTTTTTCTTTAATAGCTCTCTTTTCCCAATATGGAATTATTTCTTGTTTTTGAAATTTCTTATCTTTATCACTCACTTTAAATGCTATTTTATCTCTTGAATTCATTATTTCAAAGTCATCTAAAGTATGGCAGCATAATTCTGGGAAAGTTGGTGCTCCTTGAGGTGTTTCTCCTTTTTCACCAACTATAAGTTCTCCCCTTCCTATATAAAGTGTTCTATTTTCCATGAAGTATTTGAATGATAATGCCCTTAAAACTGGAACTTCTACTTTCCCCTCATATTTTTTATAAGCCTCTGTAAATAATTTAGCTCTTTCCATTGATATATATGGCTTTGTTTCAACACTAAGTTTTCTTAAATTTCTAGTTCTATTATTAAACCCTCTTTCCATATATTAACCCCCTATTTGAACATCATATCCTTCTTTTTCAAAACATAGTTTTATTTTTCTCATAAGTTCATCATTTGGTTTTTCGAGCTTAATATTTGTGTATTTCCTATTTAAATTAAAGTACTTATATACCCCTATATCATGATAAGGCAGTAAATTTATTTTTATAATATTTAAAGGTTTTATAAATTTAATAATTTCTTCTATTTGGCATATATCTGCATTTATACCTTCTATAATTGGTAGTCTTAAATTTATATTTGCATGTGCTTCACTTAACCTTTTCAAATTGCCTAATATAATATCATTAGTTTTCCCAATATATTTTTTATGCAATATTGAATCTAAAATTTTTAAATCATATAAAAATAAATCGACATATTTTAATATACTTTCATATTTATGAAAATCACAATAACCACAAGTATCTATTGCTACTGATATCTTTTCTTTATAGCATAGCACTAAAAATTCTTTTATAAATTCAAATTGAGACATAACTTCTCCACCGGATAAAGTTACACCTCCACCTGATTCTTCATAAAACATTTCATCCTTTTTTATCTCTATTAATAATTCTTCTGGAGTATATTCCTCCCCAACTATATCACGTGCATTGTTAACACAATATTCTACACACCTGCCACACTTAATACACTTATTTAAATCTGTGCATATTGTATTATTATGCACAGATATAGCATCATTAGGACAAGCAAGTAAACACTTTTTGCACAAAATACACTTCTCATTGTTCTGTATGATTTCTTTATTATAACTTTGTGTTTCTGGGTTATGACACCATACACATCGCAAAGGGCAACCCTTAAAAAATACAGTTGTTCTTATACCCGGGCCATCTTTTGTTGAACATCTCTGTATATTAGTGATTAACGCCCTACTCAATCATATCACTCCTTATCTTTAAACTGATTTGGATAACTTACTTCAATAATCCTTACCATCTTATTAGTGTAATTGGAATAATTATGCATAATATCAGATTTATAATGAGCACTATCACCTGGGTATAACTCATGTTGATCATTATCTATGCATAAAGTTAAGGTTCCTTCTAAAACATATATAAATTCTTCTCCATCATGTTTATATTGGCTTATATTTTCTTCAGTATTATTAGGTAATATTTCTATTAGTCTTGGCAACATAAATTTATCACTATTATTTGTTGTTAAATTGTAGTTTATAAAAGTAGAACTATCAATTTTGAATACTTCTTTTTCATAACTTCTTAATACTACTCTATTTTTCCTTTTTGGATTTGCAAAAAAATAATTTAAATCAACATCTAAAGCTTCTGCAATTTTCATTAATGAATCCGTAGCTATACTTGTAAGACCTCTTTCTAGTTGAGATAAAAATCCTATTGAAAGGCCTGTCCCTTCACTTAATTCTCTAAGTGTCATTTTTTTATTTGTTCTAAGCTCTTTAATTTTATTTCCTATGTCTTTTTTCAACTTTCACACCTCATCATTATCCCTATAGAAATGTTTAGTTCATAATATTATGATACTTCACTTTATTTAAATAGTCCATATATTCAGTAAAATTTTTAAGTATGTATTTCATTATATCTAATTTAAGTTATATTTATTATGTATCAACGTTTAAATCTAAGTTTTATTATAATTTTTCATATCTAAACTCTTAAATCAACACCTTTTTATAAGTAGTAATTTATAATTTTGTAGTATAAACTCTTCTAAAATCTAGAAAAGTCTATACTATTCATTTAAACTATAAGTACAAAATAAATATATTTTATTTTACTTCAAAACTATTTTTATATTATAAAATCATTCTATAGTTTTTATATAATTAAATTTATTTTATTTTTTTAATATTTTATCTTCACTAATTTTTTCTTCTTTATATGGGCATATGTATTTATTTACAAGAACAGCTATAATAATACCTAATGCTGTCTCTATAAATCTAAATGTTCCATATTCTAAGGGAGATTTATCATTCAAATTTGTCATTATGGCAATAAATACAATACACGAAATCGATATTGATTTATTTTTATGTAATGAATCACATATATAAATAATTAAACTCACTCCCATACATGTAAATATAATACTGTTTGGTGCTATATAAGAAAAACATATTCCTATAAATGTCCCCATAGCAGTACCTATCATTCTGTTTTTTCCTACTTCAAATGAAGTTTCAACAGTAGATTGCATACAGATAACTGCTGCTATACAGCTATAAAATGGAGATTTAAACCCAAGTAATCTTGATATAACTATACACAAGAAAACAGCTATTCCAGTCTTCATATTTCGCATTCCTATTCTCTTCATAAGCAACTCCTCAACATATTTTACTTACAAACTATATAATACGCTAATTTTTTTCATTTTCAAATAATGTTTTCATGAAATGTAAATTTTTATACATAAAATGATGATATTATATAATTTATTAAACTTATAATACCATAAAAATAAAGATTCTTATTTCAAGACAGAAAAATATAATTAAATATTGAATATATGTTCAAATATATTTAACATTTAAATGTCTCTCAATAAGAATCTTTACTTTTTTGTTTATTTTTAATTTTAAATTTCTATTTTCTCATCTTTTGTTGTTCTTTCATAATGTCTTGTTGACCTAATCCTGTTGCTTCCATTATTTCAGTTATTCCCATATTTCTTTCTAAAAGCGTTCTAGCTTTCTTTAAAAGTTTTTCATGTTCACCTTTGTGCATTTTTTTACTCATCAATCATAAACTCCTCTCGATTTTATAATTAAGTTTACCTTTTGAATATCTTATATGCTTCAAAAGATTCTATATGTTTTAATTAACACTTTCATTTTTATTGTTATCTTAAAGCATAATATTTATTCACTAAAACCTGAAGTTTATTCTTCTATAAGCGCTAACACTAGTACTTTTATAAATTTAATATTATTTTCCCGATCTTTAGGACTCATAGATAAACTTTTTGTTATTTCAACAATTAATATCTGTCCTAATCTTTCATTTACATTTTCAAACTCCGAAAGAGCCTCTATTTTTTTTAGAGGAGTAAAAATTTTAGTTACTCTTTGAGATATTTCTTTTATAAACTCATGCATCTCTATATTCTTATTATTAGAAAAAGTGTATTTTTGTTGAACATAAAAACCCAATCCACGTCTATCCTCTATACCATCATAAAGAACTTCTATTTGTAATTCTAATTTTTCTTTTAAATCTAAGTCCAATTTTTCTATAGCCTCAAGTTTATTAAAAGTTTTTTGCCATGAAATTTTTAATATATGCATGAATAATTCCATCTTACTACTATAATAGTTATAAAATGTGCCTACAGCCATACCGCATTCTTTTGCTATCAATTTTATATCTACTTCATCATAACCTCTGTTTGAAAACAACTCAAATGCTTTATTTCTAATATTTTCATCTAAATTCTTAATAATTTTGGGCATAATATCTCCTTTTTTTTTCAATTATATATGTAATTTTTTATAGGTTCTAACTTTTTAACTTATACATATTTGATCAATACTATAGGAATTTAAGTTTAAACTTTAAGTTATTCATGTTTAAGTTGAGAAAGAGCAATTTGAAGTGTTATACAAAATTAACAATGAAGGATAAAACTGAAGTCTCAGTTTATTTGAATCAATTTTTATGATAATTTGCTAAGCAAATTAGTTTGAAAACAATATAAAAACATAGTTTTCATGGAATTCTATTCATAAATATTAAGAACGAAGTGAATAATATTAACCATCATTGTTAATTGCTAACTGTTAATTGTTAATTGGTTCCAGACATTATAATAGAATAAACTATACGATTAGTAATATCATTTGAGAAAGCTATTATTTAAAATTTTAGCTTGGAACCCTATATAATTTCAAACATATACTATTAATCTTTCATCCTTCAATTATTAGAAATATTCCTAAAGTTAGAGATCTAACATCCATTATAAATCTCCCTTTTATATTATAAACTTATCCTAAAATTACAATTAAAATTGAAAACTTATAAGTTAAAATATGAATTTATTTCCTATATAAATTGATTTTATCATATTCTATATAATTTTTTTATATAAAAATAAAATAATCAAGGAAATATAGAAATAAATTTCCTTGATTATCATATTTATAATTTAATTAACTTAATTTAAATTTTATAGTTAACGGATTATGATCTGAGTACTTAAAATCTAATTCTTTTCCTTTTATATCTATAGTTTTTATATTTTCTGATACTATAAATCCATCTATTATAGCTCTAAAATTTTCTCCCTTTACATATGGTGTTCCTGCAGTTCTTACTGTTGGTGTATTTTTATCAAACTTCCATGTATATCCATCTAATAAAAATTCATTTGGTATCATTTGTAACCATGACGGCCATTCCTCTGTTGCTTCAAACTTTTCAGGATCACTACCGGGAATTTGATGATTAAAATCTCCACCAGCAATAACATAGTTGCCTTTATCGTATTCTTCCTTCAAAAATTGTTGTAAAAAACCCAACTGCTGCTTTCTTATGAAACCGCCTTTATCATATGCTGATAAATGAACATTTATTAATACTAATTCTTTACTGTTTTCTACTGGAATTCTATTCACTAATATACATCTATCTAACTCAGCTAATTGTCTCGGCCATTTCTCTTGTCCTGGCAAACTATATCTTGTGCTCTCATTAACCTTGTATTTTGATAAGTTCATAAGCCCTGCCAATACTTTCCCATGTGGCTTTGTTAACGGTATTGGAACCCATGGAGTTTTATAGTTTATAGCAAAACTTGTAGTAAAGTCTTTAAATTCATTTTTTATTTCTTCATACTGATCTACTTTATAACTTCTAGTTGCATTTATATCTACTTCTTGAAGAAACGTAAATTCTCCATTTATTTCCTTAAGAGCATCTATACTTCCTTTTAAATTTGCCTCTGTTTTTTCTTTACTTATGGAACGCGATAAACTTCCTCCATCCATAAAAAAATGGATTTCTTCATCCATACCACAGTATCCAATATTGTAAGTGGTTAAAGTCATTTCTTTATCTAATTTAACAACATCATTTTGATTGTTTTCAATTTCTATATTGATTACTTCTTCTGGTTTATAATCTGTAATCGTCATAAAAACTAAATATGCAATTACTATTAATAATAGAATTACAACTACACACATAAGTATTTTGAATGTTTTTCTTATCATCTTTTCCCCCATCACTATGTTTTTTATTTTATTATAATAATACCATATTTTAATATTTAGAACAAAGCTATAGGGTTCCAAGTTCAAATTTAAAGTAATGTATTTATAAATTGAAAGATTTTTGCTTTTATCAAGAAACATGAATTGTTTAAAGTTTTACTCATAAAAATAACAAATCAAAGTACATACTTTAATTTGTTACAATTTACTAACTTAAGTTTTTAACTATTTTAGCTAGAACATTTCTAAATATATCTCTTTCATTTTCATCTATATTTAAGAAACATTGTTCATCAAAGCTTTTAAATAATCTAAATATATCTTGTTTTATATCTTTAGCTTTTTGTGTTAAATAAATTCTACTAACTCTTAAATCTTCTGTGTCTGTCTTTTTTATTATAAAGCCTGTTTTCTCCATTCTATTAACCATTTTAGTCATAGTTGCTGGTGTAACAGATAATTTTTCACACAAATCTTTTTGAGTAGTTCCTTCATTGTTATATAAAACCATAATTAATGATGGTTGTCCTCTATATAACCCCAATTTAATTAATTCTTCATCTAATTTTTTGAAGGTTCTATTTGCTACTTTTAAATAATTAGATATTAAATTTTCCTCCATTTATTATTCCTCCACATATTTAGTCAACTAATTTTATATATATCATTAAACAAATTTCTATATATAGAAAAATACTCTCACCTCTAAATTTGTTCATTTAACAAAATTCAACTTAGTATTTATTACTACTCTTGAATACTTATAAGAATGTCCAATTTTTGAAATGAGTTATTTATATAGTTAATTTGAATCTATAGTATATTCAATTCTATTTTATCACAAATTATAATGCACTATGTATATTTTTTATTTTTCACTATTGTTTTGTAATAATTTAACTAATAACTCTAGTATCTCAACATATAACCATATAAGTGTAACTAACAATCCAAACCCTGCATACCACTCCATATATTTGGGACTTCCATACTGAGCAGCTCTTAGAATAAAATCATAATCAAGTATTAAACTAATTGATGCTATAGCTACTACAAACACACTAAATCCTATCCCTAAAAATCCAGATCCAAATATAGGTATATTTACTCCAAATAAACTTAACATAAACGATATTAAATAAATTAAAGCTATAGATACTGTTGATATAACAACTCCTTTTCTCACTTTACCAGCTAATGTTGGAGTTCTTCTATATATAAGTAATGTAGAAATAGATACTGCTATAGTCAAACAAATTGCTGATAATACTACTCCTGGAAATCTAAACTCCATAAGTCTTGATAAACTCCCAAGTAATACTCCTTCGAACACAGCATAAAATATAGATGTTATAGGCGCTATTTTAGGTACAAAATTTGTTATTATAGCAAGTATAAAAGCTCCTATAGATGATATCACTAAAAGACTATTAAAATTCTTTATTCCATTAGATAACACTTTCCATGTTAACATTAATGATATGAATAATACTGCTATTAACACTAATGTCTTAATTATTGTTGATGAAATTGTCATTGTATCTTCGGCATAATTACTTTTTGATTTCTCAAATCCACTATTTATAAATGGATTTGATTGCAAATCCTTCATACAACATTCTTCCTTTCAAATAATTACTTTACATTATATTTTTTACAAATTTATAAATTTTATACTTTAATATAACTTTATTTCAGTACTAATCTTTATGTATAACATTTGCTTGTATGCATTTTTAGAAATTTCCCATTCATCTATTGTATTTATTCTTTCATTTATTAATAATATAATTTCTCCTATAATATTATTAATTTTATTTATATTCTTATCATAAATAAAAGCAATTGAACTTTTCTCACAGAACATTTCACATACTGTGTCTAATAAATCTAACTTGATATACTTCAATTCTTCATTTGAAAATTTATCTTTTAAAATATTAAACTTATCATTTTTATAAAATCTATTTTGTACATAACTTGTGAAACTTTCAAAGTCTTCTGCATTGCTACCAGGTTCTATTTCAAATAATATTCTAAAAAATAAGTTCCAATCAAAATCTATATTTATAATTTCTAAAAGTTTTGTACCTGCTTTTTTGCTAAATTTATTATCATATTTTACTTCTCTATCAAATATTATTTCTTGATTAAATTTAATATCATTTTTACTTATTTCATTTACTCTTGATAGCATTTTTATAAGAGTTTCATTATAATCTTCTAATTCCTTAGCATTATTGCTTCTAAATAAGTAATTTACAATAGCATCACAACTCTTCTTAAAATCTACTGAAAACCCTATGTCTTCTTTCATTTTATTGGAAAATAAATCATATACTATTTTAGATAACATAGTTTCTACTTGTTTTTTTCGTATCATTGGATCTATAGTATCTGATTTAACAGAGTAATCACAAATTAAAGATAATTGATTATCTATCATAGATAAATTTTTTTTGATTGAAGTTAATATATTTTTAAAGAAATCATCCACAACCATATAATTCTTATTTTTATATATTACTTTATGTTCGATTTCTCCCCAAAACATATTTACAAGTGATTTTATTTGAAGTTCAAAATTATATTTTATTATTCCATCATCATATATACCATCAATTCTATAAATTTTAAATCCATTTTTTTGTTTTTGTGGTTGTTCACTTTTTAAATTTAATCTTATTTTAGAATTTATTTCATTATAAGAAGTTCCATCATTATGTTTTCTATCAAAAAAACTTAATAATTCATTATATACTTTTTCTTCATCATCTATAAATCTGCACTCTATTCTTGCACCAATTAAATCCTGTAGATTAAGTATTACTTCTTTCGAACTATTGTATTTTTTATAGTAATTATTTCTTATTATCTTATCTTCTAAACTAGCTTTAGATTTTACTCTTGTAACAACATTTAATTCACCATCATTTACACATAGTAAAACTTCTTCAAAATACTCCTCTATTTCCTTAGAAATACCTTTAAGTTCTATTCTTTTTTCTTCTAATAAATTTATTGATTCCTCTATAAAACTAAATATCTTAAGTTCCACAAATACTTCCTCCAAAACAACTATAATATTTACATATTATAATACTTTTATGTCTATTTTGTTTCATTTTAATGTATGAAAAATAAACCCTATAAATTTTACTATAACCTACTTAGTAAAATTTATAGGGTTTTTCAGTTAAATATCTTTAACCATATTGTGTATCCATTTTCCAGATTTAAATCTTTTTAACATAACGACAACTTTTATAGCTTCTTCAGCAAATGTCATAAGTACAACTAAATATACTGGTAATTTAATTACAAATGCTCCAATGAATGCAAGTGGTATTCCTATACACCAAAGTGTAATTCCTTGTACTAATGAACCATATGTAGCATCTCCACCACCTCTTAATACTCCTACTATCATTACTGCATTGTAAACTCTTATTATTAATATAGCTGAATATATATATAATATATATAAAGAATCTCTCTTAACATTTTCTGATACATTAAACATAGATAATATTGATGATGCTGATAATGCTAATATCCCTGCTAATATAATAGAAACAATTATGGCTAATTTTGAAATTCTCTTAGCATAAACTTTTCCTTCTTCTTCTCTATTAGCACCTATTTCATTTCCTATTATAACTACTGATGCATTTGCAAGTCCAAATGTTATTATCATAAATAAATTCATTATAGTTGTACATATCTGTATTGATGCTGAAGCACCAGTCCCTATTCTTCCATATATTGCGGCATAAGTTACATTTCCAAGTCCCCAACAAGCCTCATTTAATATTATTGGTAGAGTAACTTTATATAGCCCCTTAAATACCTCTTTTGATATTCCAACAAACTCACTTAATTTTGCTCTTAATACATTCTTTTTAGAGTAAACTCCAATTAAAATTATTGTACACTCAAATACTCTTGCAGTTACAGTTGCTAATGCTGCACCTTTTACACCTAAAACAGGTGCACCAAACTTTCCAAATATAAGTACATAATTTAAGAATCCATTAGTAAGTAGTCCTATAAAACTAGCCCACATAGGAAGAACTGTGTTTCCTACACTTCTTAATGCTGCAGCATAATTAAAAGTTATAGACGTAAATAAATAACTCATTACAACAATAACTAAATATTCACTACCTATTTCTATTACTTTAGGATCTATATTGAATATGGCCATTATTTTTTCTGGAATTAAAAGTCCGATAAGTCCAAATACTAACGTTGCTAAAATTCCACCTATAAGCCCAATACCTAATGTTCTTTTTATATTTTTTTCATCTTTTTTTCCCCATAATTGTGCTATAAACACACCACAACCTGCACTAATTCCCATTATAATTAAATTAAATAAAAAATAATATTGATTAGCTATTCCAACTGATGCTAATTCTACTTCACCAACTTGTCCAATCATCATAGTATCTAACATATTAAGTGATGATGCTATAAGATTTTGTATAACTATTGGAAGTGTTATTAAAAATAATCTCTTATAAAATTTCTTATCTTCTTTAAAGCTTTTAACTAAACTCATATATTCCTCCTTATTAGTTATTAATAAACATAAAAATAACATCCAACTTTGAGTTTTTTTGTCAAAGTGGATGTTTCAAACACTTGCTAATACTTATACTAAGTATTATAAATTATTAAATTTTCACCAATGGTTATATTATATTATTTTTTTTATATTGTCAACTTTTATCACTTAATTAATTACTATATTAAATGTTTTATACTATTAATATATGCCTTAAATTTTATATTATAAATAATACTATAACAAAAGCATGTTTTCACATGCCTCATTCTATAAACCTAAGATATTGATTAAATTTTATATTAGCTTTTCCTAAATAAATTTCTTCTTAAATAAATAGTTTGTAATTTTTCTATTTCTTTTATATGTAAATTTTTAATCTTCGCTATACTATATTTATAGTAAAATTATATTAACTATACTGTAAAGTATGCATCAACACAGTTCAAATTTCTATAAAATATTAGATTTAACTTTTAAGTCTATATCTAATAATTCGTTTAAATCAAATTTTTTATTAAAATATTCTTCTATAATATCTATTGTTTCTTCATCATTACACTGATTTTCCATATTATTTATATAACTATCTATTATTTTATTATTATGTAAAAACGACATAACTCCACCTCATATCCCAATATTTTCAATTTAATTATACTCTTTAAAGTATATATTATCAATATTCTGAAATAATTTTCGTTTTAATAACTTTTTTGTCGTTTTTACATATAAAAAAGCATAGTATAGCGAAATATATTAATTAGAATACTTTTATTTTTCGCTATGTATCATCACATTTGTTTACTACTTTCTAATATCTCTATAAATTTTTGAGCTGCTGGAGATAATGATACACTTTTAAGAAAACAATAGCCTATACTTCTCTTAGGTATTTCTTCAACAGTTTTAACTTCATATAAAATATTTTCTTCTAAATATTTTTCTGAAAATTCTTTAACCACACAGGATACACCTAAATTTATCTTTGCAAATTCTAACAATAAATCATGTGCTCCTAATTCAATTTCTGGTAAAATCTTAACACCTTTAGTCATCATATACTTTTCAACATACTGTCTTGAATTTGACTTTGGTTCTAAGAGAATTAATGGCAACTGTGCAAGTTCATCAAACTCTAATTTTCTTTTAGTTAAACCTCTATACTTATTTCCACAAACAAATATATCATGTACATCAATGCACTTCTTTTTCTCTAATGTAGAATCCTCCACTGGAAAATTGCAAATAGCAATATCAATTTTTCCTGATTTGATCATTGCACATAATTCAAGTGTAGTTCTATTAATAATTTTCAACTTAATATTAGGGTATTCTCTATGAAACTCTTCTAAATAAGATAATAAGAAATATCTTGATATAGTATCTCCTACACCTATCTTTAGCTCCCCAATCATGAGATTTTTAGATTCTAAAAGTTTTCTTTCACCTGTATTTATTAAATTTATTGCAGAATTTACATACTCAAATAGCAATCTTCCTTCATTAGTAAGTTCTACACCTTTAGGAATTCTAGTAAACAATCTCATTCCTACTTCATTTTCTAATTGCATTATAGACTGACTTATTGCTGGTTGTGTCATATACAAGTTTTTAGCAGCTTTAGAAAAACTATGACATTTTCCAACTTCACAAAATACTCTATATAAATCTAATTTACTTATCATATAAGCTCTCCTTATATCTAATATACTATATATTTATTTTACTTATACCATGATTTTATTATATATTACAAGTATAAGTTATGAAACAAATTTTACTTTATATAAATTAAAGATGTTTAAAGGAGAGATTAAATTGGAAAGAGTAGTAGGAACTGTTGTTAGAGGTATTCGTTGCCCAATTATTAATAATGGAGATAATATTGAGGAAATTGTTGTTGATAGTGTATTAAAAGCAGCTGAAGTAGAAGGATTTAAAATTAATGATAAAGATATTGTTACAGTAACAGAATCTGTAGTTGCTCGTGCTCAAGGCAATTATGCATCTATTGATAATATAGCTAAAGATGTAAAATCTAAGTTTGGAGATAATACAGTAGGCGTTATTTTTCCAATCTTAAGCCGTAATCGTTTTGCTATATGTCTTCGTGGTATTGCAAAAGGTGCTAAGAAAGTAGTGTTAATGCTTAGCTACCCATCAGATGAAGTTGGAAATCACTTAATAGATATAGATGAGTTAGATGAAAAAGGAGTTAATCCTTGGACAGATGTTTTAACTGAAAAACAATTCCGTGATTATTTTGGATATAAAAAACATACTTTTACTGGAGTAGATTATATAGACTATTATAAATCACTAATAGAAGAATATGGTACTGAATGTGAAGTTATATTCTCTAATAGTCCTAAAACAATTTTAAATTACACTAAAAATGTTCTTACTTGTGATATTCATACAAGATTTAGAACTAAAAAAATATTAAAAGCTAACGGTGGAGAAAATATTTACAGTCTTGATAACATATTATGTGAATCTATTGATGGCAGTGGATACAATGAATGTTATGGTCTTTTAGGCTCTAATAAATCTACAGAAGAAACTGTTAAACTTTTCCCTCGTAATTGTCAACCAGTTGTTGATACTATACAATCTCTTCTTAAAGAAAAAACTGGTAAAAACGTTGAAGTTATGATTTATGGAGATGGAGCTTTCAAAGATCCTGTAGGTAAGATTTGGGAACTTGCAGATCCTGTAGTTTCTCCAGCATATACTTCTGGACTTGAAGGAACACCTAACGAAGTTAAGCTTAAATATCTTGCAGATAATAATTTCGCATCTTTAAGAGGTGATGAATTAAAAAATGCAATTTCTGAATACATTAAAAACAAAGAAGATGATCTTGTAGGTTCTATGGAGTCTCAAGGAACTACACCTAGAAGACTTACTGATCTTATTGGTTCCCTTTCAGATTTAACATCAGGAAGTGGGGATAAAGGTACTCCTGTAATATTTATTCAAGGTTATTTCGATAATTATACAAAATAACAAATATCTCTTAGACCTTAAAATAATTAAGGCTTACCCTAAGATTGAAATAAGTAAAGACACCTCAATATATAAAGTTTTGAGATGTCTTTATTTTTTTATTTTAGTATATAATTATTTTTTAACTAAATATTTTTATTTATTTTCCATTTTACATTCAACTTTATATAATTCCTTTGTAAAAGCTATAATTGCAATAAGCATAATTATTCCAAATGGTAAGGCCATAATTATAGATGTATTTTGAACCATAGTTAATCCTCCAACAAATAATAAAACCATAGTTACTGCTGATTGCATTATTCCTAAAACTATTTTCTTAGAATTCTTCACATTTAATTTCCCATTTGAAGTAATCATTGCTAAAACATATGTTGCTGAATCTGCACTAGTCACAAAGAATGTAAATAATAACACTATTGCTATTATAGACATTAGCCCTCCTAATGGATATGCCTCAAATATCATGAATAATGCTGTCTCAACCTTTTCTATTGCTTTAACACCTATATTCATAGGAGCATTAATGCCTAAAGTACCAAATACATTCATCCATACAATGCAAAATCCAGCTGGAACAAATAATACTCCCATTATAAATTCTTTTATAGTCCTACCTTTAGAAACTCTAGCAATAAATATAGCTACTGATGGAGCCCAAGCAATCCACCAGCCCCAATAAAATATAGTCCATTTCCCATACCAATCACCTTTTACAAATATATTATTATTAGTAGTTAAAAGTTCTACAGTATATCCCTTTAATCCAATAAACAGGTTATTTATCATATCCCCAAAAGGTCCTATTAATGTTGCCATTAATAATAATAATGCTGCTAAAAACATATTAGTATTAGATAATATTTTTATTCCTTTATTCACTCCTGTACATGCAGATATCAAAAACAATATGGTTATTATAGTTATTATTATTATTTTCACTTTATTATTATCAGGTATATTAAATAAATAATTTAATCCACTATTTATTTGAAGTGTTCCCATTCCAAGCGAAGTTACTATACCTGCTATAGTTGCTAATACTGTAAATATATCTACAATTTTTCCCACTATGCCTGCAGATCCTTTTTCTCCAATTATTGGTATTAATAAACTACTTATAAGTATAGGTTTTTTTCTTCTAAAATGCATATATGCTATTGCTAATGCTAAAACTGAGTAACATGCCCAAGCTGATATTCCAATATGGAGAAATGATTTTGTAAAAGCAAACTTTTTAGCCGCCTCACTTCCGCCTTGTAAATTCAATGGATTTATATAATGAGTTAATGGTTCTGCAACTCCCCAAAATACTAATCCTATTCCAATCCCAGCACTAAAAAGCATACAAAACCAAGTTAAGTTTGAAAATTCAGGCTTGGAATCATCATCACCTAGCTTTACATTTTTAAATTTACTAAAGACTATCCAAATACAAAAAAAGAAAAATATAAGCATTAAACTGCAATAAACCCAAGAAAATTTATTTATTATTAAATTATACGATATACTTACTACTTCTTCTAATCTCTGCCTGAAAAAAAGTCCACATATCAAAACAAATATAGCAAATATTATTGAACTATAATAAACTATATTTTCCTCTATCAATTTTCTTCTTTCACATTTGTATCTAGTTATATCCATAAAATCCCCCTTTAATTGAATACTTTATTATAATTATAAAGTTGTCAGTTAGTTTAAATTTTATAATTTTAAACTATTTTTAGTTATAACAATATAAGTACTTATATTTACAAAATTATCCTTTATTGAAGTCTTATAAAATTTTATAATCATATGTTGGATTTTTATAAAATTATTAATTGATTTTGATAAGATTTAAATAGGAATCTAATTTTCACAATATATAAATGAATTTAGATTTTAGAAAAATTTATCTGACACACTTATAATAACATATAAGTTTTCAAATTTCAAACACATATGTATTTTTGTTACAATATCATTATAAATATTTTATCAATTTGTATTTAATTTATTTTATTCTTATAATACTAATTGATAAGGTTTATTCCTATATAATTTTAGAGGAGTGCATATTTATGAAAAAACAATTTAAAGTTCCAAATTATATAAAAATAGCTACTGATATAGCTTATAGAATAATAAATAATGAATTTATTGAGGGAAGCAAGATAACTGGAAGAACTACTTTAGTTAGCATTTATCAAGTTTCTCCTGAAACTATAAGACGTTCTATATCTTTATTAAAAAGTATGAATGTTGTAACTGTAAATGAAAAAAGTGGAATAATTATTAACAATAAAAAAAATGCTGTTGAATTTTTAAACAAATTTAAAACTGAATCTGATTTTAACAGTTTAAAATGTGAAACTTATGAGTTACTAAAAGAAAGGAAAAAAATTGATGAACAAATTGAGAAAAATCTAAATTCTGTAATTAATTTTGCTACTCAACTTCGTAATGTTGGAAAGATAATCCCTTTTGAAAGTAAAATTCTTTCTAATAGCTCTATAATAGGCAAAAGCATAGGTGAATTAAACTTTTGGCACAACACTCAAGCAACAATAATTGGAATAATTCGTAATAATGAAACATTTCTATCACCTGGTCCATACTTTACATTAATGGCTAATGATATAATAATATATGTTGGTAATGAAGGTGTTTTATTAAATGTACAACAATTTATCTCATTATAATATTATGGGAGATTAAAATCTCCCATAATATTATATTTTTTATTGTATATATTTTTGAAGTCCATTTTTTATTTCTCCCTCAATCAATTTATTAAGTTTTTCAATTATATCTTCTGGATTTTCCTTCATTCCATTTTTCATCCACTTAACCACAAGTCCAATAAGAATAAATGTGTATACTTCTGCAACAAAATTTTTTTGTTCCTTTTTTATGTTTAATTCAACTGAAATTTCATCTATAACTCCAATCAATAAATGAAACGTTATATTATAAAGAAACTTATCTAAATGATCTCTTCCAAGTGAATAGAATGTATTCATACAAAATGCATGATTATCAGCCACATATTTAAATATCATATAATACCCTTGTTTCCATGTATCATATGTTTTGTAACCTGCTATTCTGTCTACTGCTTCTGTTTTGTATATCCAATCTAATAAATCATAAATATCTTTGAAATGATAATAAAATGTTTGCCTATTTACTCCACAATCAGCCACTACATCTTTTACCCTTATTTTTTCAAGTGGCTTTTTTTGCATTAATTTTTTTAAAGAGGTTGCAAGCTCTCTTTTAGTCATTAATGTCATATTTAAATACCCCATGCACCATACTTACATATACATTAAATCTGCAATCTCTCATTATATATAATTTAAATTTATAAATTTCTACTAAATAATTCAATGGTATAACTATATTAGTTATGCAGTAATAATTACGTTATATTATTTATTATATTAAATATATGTGTTTTTTATATGACAAAAATTTCTATAACTTAAATAAAAGGTAAACTTATTCTCAATAAGTTTACCTTTTATTTTATTTATCTATAAAATTCTTGTGTTGCATACACCGTATTTCCTATTTTATATACTCCAACTCCTATATCAGTAAAATTACTTGATAGTATGTTTGCTCTATGACCTTGTGAATTCATCCACATATCCATAAATTGATTGGCTAAAGAACTTGCATCAGATGTACCACCTACATAAGCTATATTTTCTCCCCATGCATTGTAACTAACTCCATCTTTTTGCATTTGAACAGTTATAAGATTACCTTCAGGATCATTATGATCAAAGTATCCTCTATCTCCCATATCCTGTGATTTGATTCTCGCATACTTTTCCATAGTTTTATTATCTTTTAATGAAGATAATCCTGCTTTACTTCTTTCTTCATTAACTTTTTGTATTATTAATGTTTCAACTTCAGCCATAAATTTATCACTGCTGTTTGGAGTTTCTGGAATTTCCACAACTGGTGGTTTTTCCTCTTCAGTTGTTGGTGGAGTTTCAACAGCTGGTGGAACTTGTGGCTTTTCATTTTCTGAAGGTGTATTCACTATTGGTGGTTTTTCTTCGGTACTTGTCCCAACATTACCTTCATTACTGCCTACATTACCAGTGTTATTTCCATTACTTTCACTATTTCCAACATTATTATCATTTGGCTTATTACTAGGTTTATTTACTATGTTGTCTTGTCCATTATTAGGTTTGCTGTTTACATTTCCATCTCCTACATCTGGACATTGCTCATTATTATCACCATTTAGAATATTTTCCATAAACTCATTAAGTCTATTTATAATATCTCTAATACTTATATATACATATTGTACAAATCCAACTTTATCTGTTGAATCTTCTTTTACTTCACTAGTATTTGTCAATTTTAAATAATGATTATTTTTACTTACTTCTTTTGTAGAATAATCACTATTAGCTTGAATAACTACTGCATCTTCTGTTGCTGCATAAGTAGTAACTCCAGCCCCTCCTATAATAGTAGTCGTTAATAACATCGCAATTAGTTTCTTTTTCATTCGTACCACTCCTTTTTATTTTTTCGAATTCTTATGTTGAATTCAATATTTTATTAGTTAAAGTACTTTTTACTTCACTACTGCTGACATATATATTTATACCATAACAACTACCTTTTTCTTTACTCCAATTCTTTCCCTTCATTGTTATATACTACTTTAGATGAAATATTGTCCTCATATGGAAACTGTATATTTTATCAAAACCTAGATATTCTCTAGAAAATATCACTTTTCCAATATACTCCTTGGTTGTAATTACCACGTTTAATTTTCAAATTTTCTATCTTTTCAACTTAATTCTTACATAAAAAACTGCTTTAAAATAATTTTTTGAATTATTTCAAAGCAGTTTATTATTATTATTATTATTATTATTGTTCTGCTAGTTTTTTATAATTATTTAGTCTTTCTTTTGCATCTAATTCTGTTTTTTCAAATAGCATCTCTGCTTCTTCTGGGAATGCTTTTGCAAGAGATGCATACCTTACTTCTCCCATTAAGAATTCTCTAAAATCACTCTTTGGCTCTTTTGAATCCAATGCAAATGGATTTTTATTTTCTTCTTTTAACATTGGATTATATCTGTATAAACTCCAATATCCACATTCTACAGCTCTTTTTTGTTCCTCTTGTGATGTTGACATACCTTTCTTAATTCCATGATTTATACATGTAGCATATGCAATTATTAATGATGGACCATCATATGCTTCTGCTTCTGCAATTGCTTTAATTGTTTGATTCTTATCTGCACCCATAGAAACTTGAGCTACATAAACATTTCCATAACTCATAGCCATCATGCCTAAATCTTTTTTCTTACTTCTCTTTCCTGATGCTGCTAATTTAGCTACAGCAGCTGTTGGTGTTGCTTTTGATGATTGACCACCTGTATTAGAATAAACTTCAGTATCAAATACTAATACATTTACATCTTCACCAGATGCCAATACATGATCCAATCCACCATATCCTATATCGTAAGCCCAACCATCTCCACCAAACATCCATTGAGATCTCTTCACTAAAAACTCTTTGTCATTTAAAATCTTCTTAGCAATATCATTATTTTCACTTTCAAGTGCTTTTATTACTCTATCAGCTCTTTCTCTTGAACCTTCTCCAACTTTCATGTTATCTAGCCAATCTTGTAATGCACTTTTTGCTTCATCTGATATGTTAGATGTAATAGCTTCTCTAGCATTATCAGCAATTCTTTCTCTTATTGTTTTCACAGCCATATGCATTCCTAAGCCAAACTCTGCATTATCTTCAAATAGAGAGTTTGCCCAAGCTGGTCCATGACCACATTTATTAGTACTATATGCAGTTGCAGGTCCACCAGCAGCCCAAATTGAAGAACAACCTGTAGCATTTGCTATCATCATTCTATCTCCAAATAATTGAGTTACAAGTTTTGCATATGGAGTTTCACCACAACCAGCACAAGCACCTGAGAATTCAAGTAATGGTTCTTCAAATTGACTACCTTTAACAGTTTTCTTATTCATTGGATTCTCTTTCTTAGATACTTTTTCTACTGCATAATCCCAAGCTTCTATTTGTTCATGTTGACTATCTTGTGATTTCATTACTAATGCTTTACCTGGTGCTGGACAAATTTCTGCACAGTTTCCGCAACCAACACAATCAAGTGGAGTAACTCCTATTGTGTAATATAATTTTTCCTCAGCTTTAAGTGCTTTTGGTTCAATTAACTTCATTGATTGTGGTGCATTTGTTTTTTCATTTTCATTTAGCAAGAAAGGTCTAATAGTTGCATGTGGACATACATATGAACATTGATTGCATTGTATGCAATTTTCTGGAATCCACTCTGGAACACTAACTGCAATACCTCTTTTTTCATACCTTGCTGTTCCAGACATAAATGTACCATCTTCAACACCTTCATTTATGAAAGTTGACACTTTAATTGAATCACCTTCCATACTATTCATCGGTTCTACAATTGATTTTATAAAACTTGGAACATTTTCTTTTTCATCTAATTTATCATCTTCAGCATTTCTCCAAATTTGTGGTACATTTACTTTAACTATAGATTGTACTCCTGTATCAATTGCTGCATGATTCATATTAACTATTTTTTCGCCTTTTTTGCTATATGATGTAACAACTGCATCTTTTAAATACTTAATAGCATCATCTACGGGAATTATATCAGCTATTTTAAAGAATGCTGCTTGCATTATCATATTAATTCTTCCACCAAGACCAATTTCTTGAGCTATTTTAACAGCATTAAGTGTATAGAACTCTATATTATTTTCAGCTATATACCTTTTTATTTTTCCTGGTAATCTACTATCAAGTTCTTCTTCACTCCATAATGTATTTAATAAGAACTTTCCATTTTGTTTTAACCCTTCTAATATATTATACTTATAAACATATGATTGATTATGACAAGCAACAAAGTCAGCTTTATCAATTGGATAATGTGATTTTATTGGTGTTTTACCAAATCTTAAGTGTGAAATAGTTATACCACCTGATTTTTTAGAGTCATATGAAAAGTATCCTTGCGCATACATCTCTGTATGATCACCAATAATTTTAATAGCACTTTTATTTGCACCTACAGTTCCATCTGAACCAAGACCCCAGAACTTACAAGATTTTGTACTTTCAGGAGTTGCATCTATTTTTTCTTTTACTTCTAAGGATGTATTGGTAACATCATCAACTATTCCTACAGTAAACCTATCCTTTGGTTTAGTCTCATTTAGATTTTCATAAACTGCAGCTATTTCTGATGGTGTTGGATCTTTTGAACCCAATCCAAACCTTCCACCTACAACTAATGGTGCATTCTCTTTTCCAAATAATGATTTTACTACATCTAAGTATAGTGGCTCTCCAATAGAACCAGGCTCTTTAGTTCTATCTAATACTGCAATTTTCTTAACTGAGTCTGGAATAACTTTTAGAAGTTTTTCTACTGCAAATGGTCTATATAATCTAACTATTACAAGACCTAATTTTTCACCTTTACTATTTAAATAATCTATAGTTTCTTCTATTACTTCGGTAACTGCACCCATGGCAATTATTATTTTATTAGCATCTTTTGCTCCATAATAATCAAAACAATGATATTCTCTACCAGTTATTTTAGTTATTTCACTCATATAATTTTCAACAATATCTGGAACATCTTCATAGAATCCATTTATTGATTCACACATTTGAAAATATACATCTGGATTTTGTGCTGTTCCTCTAGTAACTGGGTGATTTGGGTTTAATGCACTCTTTCTAAATTTATCAATAGCATCAAAATCAACTAAAGGCATTAAATCTTCTTGTTCTAAAAGTTCAACTTTTTGTATTTCATGAGATACTCTAAATCCATCAAAAAAGTTTACAAATGGTACTCTGCATTTAATTGCAGTTAAATGTGCTACTGCTGATAAATCCATTACTTCTTGTACTGAACCTTCTGATAGCATCGCAAATCCAGTTTGTCTTGTTGCCATAACATCTTGATGATCACCAAATATACTTAATGATGATGTTGCAAGTGCTCTAGCAGCTACATGTATTACCCCTGGAAGTCTTTCTCCAACCATTTTATACATATTAGGTACCATAAGAAGTAACCCTTGTGATGCAGTGTATGTACTTCCTAATGCTCCGGCTTGTAAAACACCGTGTAATGCTCCCGCTGCTCCCGCTTCTGATTGCATTTCTACTACTTTTACTGTATTACCAAAGATATTTTTTTTACCTTTTGCAGCCCAATCATCAACTACTTCAGCCATAGGTGTTGATGGTGTAATTGGGTAAATTGCAGCTACTTCTGTAAAATTGTAGGAAATATATGCTGCTGCAGTGTTTCCATCCATACTTTTCATCTTTCTCATTTCTTTACCTCTTTCTTTTCAAAACTTTATCATATTTTTTTACAGTATAATTGCTACTATATTCTTTATATAATTTGTTCTAAAAAGCTAAATATTATGTAAAAAAAAATAGTAAGCATCTATTTCTCATTAAAATAAATGCTTACTTATTTACATGTTGTAAATATTATTTCATGTTTTCTAATAGTTTAACTATGAAATTCCATACTTTTTCAACTGATGATATACTCATACGTTCACTTGGAGTATGAACATCATATAAGTTTGGTCCAAAGCTTATCATGTCTACATCTTGCATTTTTTCTTTTAAAAGACCACATTCAAGACCTGCATGTATAGCATCTATTTTGGCATCTTCTCCAGTTAATTCTTTATATGTTTGCATAGATAAATCTCTTATTTTAGAATTTTGTTCGTATTGCCATTCTGGATAATCTGAATCACTTACAAGTTCAGCTCCAATTAATTTTGCTAAATATGCAATTTTATCAGCTATTGCATATTTTAATGATTTAACTGAGCTTCTTATTGATGAAACAAATGTTATTTTATCTTCATTAAATTCTATTACTCCTAAGTTTAAACTACTTTCAACTAAGCCTTTAATGTCTTCACTCATAGTTTGAACTCCATCTGGTACTAAAACTAAATATGAAACTATTTTTTCAGTAACATCTTTAGTTAATTGCTTTTTGCACTCTGATTTTTCAACAGTTATTGTTATATCTGGATCTTGAACTCTTAGTTCTTCTTTTATTGTTTTTAATACATTTGAAGCTATTTCTTGTACTTTTGAAACATTGCTTACTTCTGTTGTTATTATTACTTCAGCTTCACGTGGAATTGCATTATGTTTAGAACCACCACATATAGTAACTATATTAAATTCAACTTCATTTTTAATGCTATTTAATAATCTTCCCATTATTTTATTAGCATTTCCTCTTTGTTTTCCTATTTCTTGACCTGAGTGTCCACCTTTTAATCCATTAATTTCTATTCTTAATGCTTCATTTTTAGCATCTTCATATTCAGCTTTTATATTTACAGTGTTAGTAACTCCACCAGCACAACTTACTAAGAAAACTCCTTCTTCTTCTGAGTCAATATTTAAAAGTGTTTTTCCTTTTAAATTTTTAGGATCTGCTGCTATTGCTCCATACATTCCTGTTTCTTCATTTGTTGTAACAAATAATTCTATTGCAGGGTGTTTTAAATCACAAGCATCTAAAATTGCAAGTCCATAAGCTACTGCTATTCCATTGTCTGCTCCTAAAGTAGTTCCTTTAGCTTTTACAAAATCTCCATCAATCATTAGATTTAGTGGATCTTTTTCAAAATCATGATCTACATCACTATCTTTTTCACAAACCATGTCCATATGTCCTTGGATTATAACAGCTGGTATGTTTTCATATCCTTCAGTAGCTGGTTTTCTTATAATTACATTAGGCTCTTTTTCTTCTTGAATTACTTCAAGATTTCTTTCTTTTGCAAAATTAACTAAGTAATCACTTATAGCCTTTTCATTTCCTGAACCATGTGGTATTTGACACATTTCTTCAAAAAAGCCAAAAACCTTTTTAGGATTTAAATCTTTTAATACGTTCACAAAAATCACTCCATTCCATCTATTTAAACCAATAATATTTTGCATTATTGTATAAAATATAAATTTTTATAATTTTATATTAAACTTATATTTATGTAAAATCAATTAACTTTGTAAACTTTTTTTTAATTTTTTTTATTTTTTTTAAAAATTCCCATATTTTTTCTTTTTATTTAATTACTATTATTATTAAATTTTAAAAAATAAAATAATAATGTATCATATTTAAATTATTGTATTTTATTTGATTTAAATATGTAATTTAAAGATTTTAAAGATATATCAGCCTTAAACTTTATTTGATTCATTTTTAAATATATCACTCCTCAAAATAAACAAACATATAATGTTCTAATTTTAACTTCATATACAATAAAAAAATCGCAGAATTACTTTGTATTTTAAATTCTACGATTTTTCTTATTTAATTATGACTGTTGTTTTTCCTCATCTAATTTAAATCTCTCAATTTTTTCATTTAAATCACTCATAATTTCTAATATACTATTTGAAACATCCTCAATAGTTTTACTTGATTGAGTAAAATCTTGTGATGTAGCTGCAACTTCCTCAGTTGTAGCCGCAAGCTCTTCTGATACTGCTGTAACACTTTCAACAGAACTTATTATATTGCTTGTTCTGTTATTATTGTTATAAGATATTTCAGATATAACTTCTATTTTAGGTATAATGTTTTCTAGTGACATTGCCACATTATTAAATGATTCAATTGTTTTTTCTATGTTTTCTTTTTGATTAATCATTTCCTTATTCATTCCATTAGTTGAATATATTATCTTGTCGCCTTCTTGTAATACATTTTCAATAACTTTAGATATTTGTTCTAGTGACTGTTGACTTTGTTCTGCTAATTTTCTTATTTCCTCAGCAACAACACTAAATCCTTTTCCTGCTTCACCTGCTCTTGCTGATTCAATAGCCGCATTTAACGCAAGTAGATTAGTTTTTTCAGCTATTTGTTTAATTGTTGTTGTTATTGCATTTACAGATGATATTTTATCATTCATATTTTCTATATCAGTATTAAACTCTTTAAATTTAGAATCAAAATTAACTACAGATTCATTTAACTTTTCCATTTCTTTTTTTCCAACTTCTAATTTAGAGCCTGTATCTGCTGCAATTTGAAAAACATTACCTATATTAGTATCTATATCCGTAACACTTATTCCAAATTCGTCCATTTCCTTTTGAATCTTAGAAACTTCAACAGCCTGTTCACTATTTCCTGTAGCAATTTCATTCATTGCAGATGAAATTGCATCTGAACCAGTTGTAATAGTTTCTGATGTAGTATTAAGTCCCTCTGCTTGATTATTTAATATATGTATTCCATCCTTTACAGATTTAAGAAGTTCTCTTATATACATTATTGTTTCTTGCAGTGAATTATTTATTACTCCTATTTCATCATCTTTTTTCATCTCCAATTCACTAATCTTAATATTAAAGTCTCCTTCTTTAAGAACTTCTATATTATCTTTTAACATTGTTAATCTGTTTCCAATTTTATTTCCAATAACATATACAATACTTACTAAAATAGTTAATCCAACTAATGTCATTAACACATATACTGTTATTAACTTATTTACTTCCTTAATTACATCTTTTTTATTTACTTCAAATGCCATTGTCCAACCATTTGTATCTTCTATTTGTTTATATACAACATATTTTTTTTCATTTTCTTTATATTCATCAAGTCCCGATTGTCCATTTATCATTTTTCTATGAATTTCTGCTAGTTCTTTTAAATTTTTATCTTCACTTGATTTTTCTATAAGGTTGTATCCTTCTTTTACTTTTTCAATGTCATCTGATGCAATTGTAGTTCCAGTATTATTTAAAATATATGATCCACCTAGACCATAATACTTTAAGTTTTGAGTTAACTCTGATAAATATGTACTATCAATTGTAACTGTTATTCCTCCAACTACTTTTGAGTTTTCTATTATCGGAACAGCTATAAATATAATTTGTTTTTCTGTTTGAGGATTTAACACTGGATCACTCATATGTATTTTTCCATCCAATATAGTTTTATAATATCCCTCTTTTGACAAGTGTTCTTCATATCCATCAGTAGATTTTAAATAACCTGTTTCATCTATAAATGCTATAGCTTGCAAATCATATACTTCAACATATCTTAATAATGAAGATTTTTTCTCTTCAAAATTTATATTAGGGTTAGCTACAATTTCATCTGTAGCAATTGCCTTTGCTATAGTTATACTCTTTTCTAATTTAGCATTTAAAATTTTTGTAGAATCTTCAAGCATTCTTTCCATATTATCTAACTTTAAATCAACTAATTGATTTTTAGAAATTATGAATGTCATACAAAATGCTACAACAAACACACTCACAAATGTTATACCTAGATAACTAATTAAATAACTTTTTATACTTTTTCCTTTTTTCATTTATTGTACTCCTTTCTTGCACTATGAACTTATTATCGCAATTTTTACTTCTTTTCTTTATATATTAAAGTATAATTTAACTTTTTCTTTATAAAACAAAAAATGTAAAGTAATAATACATTGCTTTACATTTTATGTGCTATTTCTATTATTTAATATAGATATCTGTTGCTTTAACATATTTACTTCCTCTTTTAATATCTCAACCTCTTTTCTTAGCTCCTCCATTCCTTTATCATTATTTTCATTATTAATCTTTTTTTTATTATTCTTTTTAGGTTTTACTCTAGGAGCAACTTCTTCAAGTCCATCAGGTTGAGCTGGATTAGCACAAAATGGGTTGGAAACATTTCTATACTCAGGACTATAGTATCTTCCTGGTCCACTCTGTGAGTATTGTTGTTGTGCTATATACATTTCTATTATTTGTGCTATTAATTGAAACCAGTTTCCTAACGCTCCTGCTACATTTATAGGCAACTCACCAGATAACAAATTTCCAACCATCTCAGAAACTACAGTAATTATCATAGGATCTAAATCTTGAAATCCGCATGGAATATCTAAATTAGCATATTTACAACTATTGCCACTAGCTCCAGCCGTTGGATCAATTTGAATATCATTTATGTTTTGGGAATTTGAATTTGTTACACCTAAAGATTTTAATATATTACAAAATGATTGAAAGTTATTGGAATCCATACTTCACCACTTATAAATGATTTCACTACTATAATACTCAAAAAAAAACTGTTGTCTACATTAATATTCTCTTTCTTTTTTTAAAAGCTCTAATTCATTTTTTAAAATTGATATCTCACTTTCAAAATGACTATATATCTTATCCATTTGATTTTTAATATCAATTATATCACTATTATTATTTGATTTTTCACTTTGGCTATTATCATTCTCATCTACTGTTGTACAATTACAAGTGCAAAATGGATTACTAATATTTTTATATTTTTTATCATATAATCTTCCTGGTCCTGATTGGAAATATTGTTGTTGAGATGAATACGTTTCTATTACTTGCCCAATTAAGTTAAACCAATTTGATATTGCATTAGCGGTATTTAGTGGTAATCCACCAGAAAGAACATTTCCTACTACCTCCCCTAAAACAACAAAAACTTTAGGATCTACATCTTGGAACCCATTTGGAATATCTAAATCCTGATTAGCACAACAGTTAGTATCTGATCCCCCAGTTGGGTCTATTGTAACTTTACACTTTGTTTGTCCATTTTTTTTACTTTCATCCTGTTTTATATTACAACCTATTATCTTTAATAACTCTTCTATATCTTTTAGATTATTAGAATTCATATTTCACCACATATTAAATTGATTTAATAATATATTACTCAACAATTAAATATAGGGTACAAATTTATATATTTGATAATAAAAAAAGTCCCTATGATAAATTTCATACAGACTCTTTCTATTTATATACATGACTTTTTTTCATTTAAAATGATTCTTTGAATACTTTTTAATGATAAATAATATTTTTCAGCTAAATCTCTTGTCTTCATTCCATTTAAATAATCATTGTAAATATTAGAATTTCTAGACTTAAGTTCAATTCTTGTTGAGGTTTTGCTACCCCAACTTTTTTTATTTTCTTCCTTTTTAGGAATATAAATATATTCACCATCTATATAATCTTGTATTAACTTTACAATTTCTATTGGTAAAACCTTTGTAGCTTTTTTATAGCTCATTTTTGCCCTCCTAAAAAATTTAATCTTTCAGGAATAGCAAAGGCTATATCAAAATTTATTTAATTAAATTGCAATAGCCCCTGCTATGCAAAAATAACATATTTTTTCATAAAAAAACTCACTCCTTATTAATAAAACATTTCTATTTTATTATATTCTATGAGTAATTTAAAATTCCTTTATTATTCTATCTTAATACATACTCAGCAAGAACAGTTTGAATTTCATATATATTTAAACTGCTATTAAAAGTTTTTTCTATTGGCTCTGAAGTTCCAGAAATCCATATTTTAAGTTCTGCTTCTAAATCAAAATGTCCAGCTGTTTCTATTGAAAAATGTGTTATACTTCTATACGGAATAGAATGATATTCAACCTTTTTAGCTGTAACCCCTTGTTTATCTATTAATACTAACCTTTTATTTGTAAATATAAATACATCTCTAACTAATTTATACGCTTTTTCTATTCTTTCACTTGGCGCTAACAATCTTTCATATTCCTCAACTATTTTTTCAACTTTTACTTCTGATGCATTACCTATTAAACCATCAAAAAATCCCATGTTGTACCTCCTATATTTTTATTTATATCAATATATCATAATATTTATTGTTTTACACTATTCTTAATAAATAATTTATTACTTTCTTAATATTATAGGGTTCCAAGTTCGAAGTTTAAATAACATCTTTATCAAGTGATACTATTTATATTACAGTTTATTCCTGTTTTTGTATTTGGAACCAAGTAAGAGTGAAGAGTGAAAAGTTATGGTAGATATTACTCGCTTCGTTCCTAATATCTAAAAATAGAAATGCTTAAAAACTACGTTTTTATATTGTTTTCAATTAATTTGCTTAGTAAACTTAATAAAAAATCATTCTTTAAAATTGGAAATCCAATTTTTACATTCATTTTCAACTTTCCATTTTCCATTTTCAATTAAATTAATTAAAATTCTCAACTGAAACTTTTATTTCATCAAGAAACAGGAATTGTTTAAATTAGTATTTCTTTAAAAATTGATTTAGAAAATTTTATTAATTTGTGTTTTATTTTCAAGACCTGAACCCAAGGACGGGTTCAGCGACTGCCTAGACATGACTTTGAACTTAGATTCATAAATAATAAAATAAACCAATGATTTAAACTCATTGGTTTATAAATTTATTATTGTTTAATTATCATTTTCTAATAGGTATCCACACTTCAAATTTTGCATTTTTAGGGTCTTTATTTAAATACACTTCAATATCTGGCGCATCTGCATATTCATATCCTGATGTAGGCAACCATTCTGTAATTGCTCTTTTTTCAACTTCTTGAATTGCAATTGGCATTTCACCTTCACCAGAAAAAATTGCCCACGTACAAGCTGGTATTATATATTCATCCATACCAACTGGTATTTCTTTATCTGTTTCAACTGCTATATAATAACTCCAATCACTTACTTTCTCCATACAAGTGCAACAAACCCCTAATACGCCCTTAGAATTTTTATTCATAAGTTCTACTATCTCATTAATTTTTCCACTTATAGAAACTTCATCCCACAATTTAGGAACCTGTTTAAAGTTTTTTTCAATATCATTTGACAATGAAGCTTTAACTCCTACAATTCTAATCTCTTCTCTTTTTACTATACTATAATTCATTTCCACTACTCCTTTTATTGTTATTTTAAAACTTATAGGGGGATATGCTTTTAAAATAGTTCCTTCCTTTTGAGCATTAGATGGTGAGACATTGTGTATCTTTTTAAATGCTCTTGTAAAAGCTGTTGGCGACTCATATCCATAACACATTGCAACATCAATCACTTTTTCACCATTTTGCAAATCCAATGCAGCTTTAGTAATTCTTCTGTTTCTTATATATTCTGATAAAGATACTCCTGCTATATATGAGAACATTCTTTGAAAATGATATACACTACAACATGCTATTTTTGCAGCTTTTTCATATTCAATATCTCCATTTAAATTATCTTCAATATAATTTAGTGCACTATTTAATCTTTCCAACCATTCCACTTACATCATCCCCTTACAAATACTAGTATAGTATTTTAAAACACTAAAAACCTCTCATTTTTTGACGTAAATATGAGAGGTTAAAGTCATTATATATTATATATTTATAAACTTAATTCTTTTATTACTTATATCTTCAATTCATAATATAAAGATTCTATATTATCTTCCTTAAATTCTTCAACATATTTAAAATTATTTTTTTCTAATAAATTTCTTGATGCAATATTAAACTTATAAGTAAATGCACAAATTCTATTGATTTCGTATTTATTTGCAATTATTTTATTAAACTCCCTTAATGCAATACTTGCTATTCCTTTATTCCAATAATTTTTATCAAAAATAACAATACTAACAAAACAATTTTTTTCATAAGTTTCATCTATAGAATAACACCATATATCTCCTACATAACAATCATCAACATAAATTGTTTTCCCGTAGCTTTTAGCATTTTCTAATAATGAATCTTCATATAATTTTATTGTTTCTTCTAATGTATTATTTTGAAATGGAAATAGCCTTTGTAATTCACTATCTTTAGATTCTTCCCAAAACTTTATCACATGTTTAAGTTCCCTTTTTTTTAATCTTATACCATTCATTTCCCACACATCCCCATATTTTAACACTAATCTAATCATCTTATTTTTCTCCAAGAATATATAACAACCTATCCTTATTTATATCTGTTACAATACCACTTTCGTGCCAATGATTTTTACAACCACAATAATCTAGCAAAACACATTGTGGAATTAATCCTAACCTTATTGCTTTCCATCCACCAGAAATAAGATTAAGAACACAAGCTACTCCTATTATTCCTACATAATTCTTTTCAATTTTTTCTTTTGTAAAAGCTGATGATTCATGTGGAATAATATAAACTTTAAAACCATATTTCTTGCCCAACTTTGTGTACTCACTAACCTTACAATTGTTTATACAACTTCTACATACATATCCATATTTAGTTTTACCTGCTTTACAATTATTTAAATTTAATCTCATACATGCTGGCAAAAGTAATCTTTTATCCTTTGTTTTTAAAAATGCTTCACTATATACACCATTTAATATTTCTGCACCTACCATATTAAGATGATATTCTATTTCTTTTCTTCCACAATATATATAATCCTCTTTCCATTTATGTTTATTGTATTTTAACTTATAGAATTTCTTAACATTTTCCGTGTACTTACCTAGTTTTTTTTCACTTTCTTCTTTAAACCAATTAGCTAAATCTATTGCTATATTTATTATACTTGTTATATCTTTTTCAGATTTACTCTCAAAAAATTCATTCCAATTACTTAGTCTTTTAACTTCTTCTTTAAATTCGCCTGTAGCCATTAACCAATCAATTAATTTTTTAAAATTATCTAATGTACATTCTACTTTTTCATTATCTATTTTAGTTAATAATTTTGTTTCTAAAATCCCTCTTAAAAAATCTGATGATTTTTTTAAATACTCATATTCTCTTAACTCTCCCAATTTTATAAGTGCCATTTTTGAAATATTTTTTAATTTTATAGCTCTTTTTATATAACATTGCCATAAAACTCCTAGTGTAAGTATTTCAAGAGAATATTCTATATTTTTTCTTATTTCTTCTACATTGTTTTCCAATATAAACATCCCAAAATCATAAACTATTTTCTCAGTTTTTACATTCATTTCTTTTATAACTTCATCAGTAAAGTTTCTTATATATTCATAATATATATTTGAATTCTCATGTTCTTTGCATAATGAGTAAGTTATAACTTCTTGCATTATTGTATTTTTCACCCCCCAATCAAAATACTTAATTTTTAAGCTTGTTAATATCATAGTATTTAATTTTACAACAAATGTAAACTCATAATGCAAATTTAAAGTTTATTTTAAACTAAAAGCACTAATTTCTATAAAAATCAGTGCTTTTACAATGTTATTTCATTTCTTCTTTTTAAGTTTATATCTATGAAATTTTTTATCTCCAATATTTATATCCTCAATATATTTAAATCCGCATTTCTCTATAACCCTATTTGATGGTCCATTATTTATTAATGCTATTGCATCAACATACTGAGCATCTGTATTATCAAATAAATATTTTATTAGTCCTTTAACTGCTTGTGTCACATACCCTTTATTTCTATGATATTTAGAAATTGCGTATCCTATATCTCTATTAGGTATTGGCATTTCATAACTTTCTCCATTGCAACACCAACCAATAAACTCATTTGTTTCTTTTAATATAATTCCTAGTGATATCCATCTTCCACCAATACTTGGAATAGAATCTTTAAACTTCATATTTCCTTTTATATATTTATTTTCTATCCAATCTTTGTATTGCTCTCTTGTTCCTATCCAATCTGGTAAAATATCTGTTATCTCTGGTTGTAATGTAAGTTTATATAATGAATCTAAATCTTCCATTTGAAATTCTCTTAAAATTATATCTTCACATTCTATAGTAAATATATCATTTTTCTCTAACATCTCATTGTCCCCCAATTCAAACATTTGGCTACAATTTGATATTACTATAATGTTATTATAATATAAACCTAAAAGACTCTTCTCAAATAACAATACTCCAAATATGATTTCAACCTATTTTTAAGTTATATTTTATTACTTTTGCATACATTTCATTTGTGATTTATTAATATACATGGATTTATCTGCTCTATTAAATACATCTTCGTAAGATTTATCACTATCAGCATTGTAAATTGCAACACCATGTGCAAAACTAATATCTAATTCACATATACAATTATATATGAATTTTTGCATTTCATCTTTAAGTTGTTTTAACAAGTTACTATAATCACTAGAATTCAAATTTTCTAGAATAACTACAAATTCATCTCCTCCTATTCTATAAATAGAATTTTCTTTAAATAAATTAGTAATTATCCTACATGCATTTCTAATAAGTTCGTCACCTTTTTCATGTCCTAATGTATCATTAATAATTTTTAAATTATTTATATCAAAAATTATTACTATAAATATATTACCTAAATTTAAATTTTTGTTTATTTCATTAATTTTTTCCCAATAAGCTCTTCTATTTTTTACTCCTGTAAGAGCATCAACATATGCTATTTCCTGCAAAGTTTTAACCTTTTCATTTTCACATATAATATTATATATGCTTTGTGTAACACCAATGAATTGTAATATTAAAAATATAAAAAAGCTAATTTTAAACCAAACTGATAAAGATATAATTTCAAAATAGTTACATATAATATCTAGTGTTGCTCCAATACAAATTATCCCTATTGACCATACTAATTTATTAGCATAAATATTTTTCATTTTTTTTACTTCATAAAACAATATTATTGAAATTATTATAGCTGAAATTATACATAATACATCTATCAAAGGTATAAATTCATAATAATCCATATTTCCAGTAAATTGCATAATTGTAGTTACATTGATTAGTATAATAAAAATATATGCAATATATTTTAAATATTTTTTATATATACTTTTTAAATTAAAGAAAAAATATAATAGCAAGAAAAATATAGTAAATAACATACTTATTATATCTAAGCTATTATTAAATATAGGATAAGGAATAAAATAACTTATTACCTTAAAATCTATAAAAAACCAAATTCCACTACTAATTGCTAATCCTGAAAAACATACTAAAATAGGCATTGATTTTTTTCTATAGTACATAACACCGGAAAATACACTCGTTATAATTCCCATACAAAGTATAAACATTGATAAAAATAAATTTTTATATTTACTTCTTATATTGTTTAAAATTAAAATGTTTTCATATCCACTATAAATATTATTTAAAAATGTTTTAAATGTACTAGATACATGATTTGTGTATATATTACTTAATTCTATTTTTATATCATCATTATGAGAAATTCCAGGTGAAACAACAAAATCCCATAAATTACCATTAGATTTAAAATTTATAGACTGATTTTTTTCATCTCCAAAAGAATATATGTTTTTTCCATTAACATAAATCTTAACTTTCATGTTATCAATTCTCATGGATAACATTTTATTCTTCGGTATATCTTTATCAAAATTTCCTTTAACAATAATTTTGTTATATCCAGATAAATCAAGATTATTATCAATTGGAAGTTTGTAAACATTATTATCTTTTTCTAGATAGTATGTGCCTAATATTTCAATTTTTTCTGGTGTTTCTGTTGATTTCAAGTGTGCTTTTTCACTATTCCATGTAATAAATAATGTAATTACAACTAGTATAATTGTAATTACAAAAAAAATACTCAATATATTCTTTTTTAAACTTTTACTCACTATTTAACTCCTAAATCATTTTTTCATATAATATTATTTGATATTTTAAATCATCAATGTTTATCATTAATAACTTTCTATAAATACTTGAAGTTGACAACTATATGAATTTGTATTAAAAAAATCATCAAACAACTCAATTTCTATAAAATTTTTTACCTTTAATTTATTTTCTTTCATATATGTAAATACTTTATTTACACGTTCCTTTTCATTATCTTTAGTGTATGATAATGTCAAGTAATTTCCTTTTTGTAAAATTTTTATAAATTTATCATCATATAAATTTTTCTTAACACCTAATTCACTAAATGCATATTTCGGTTCTACCTGTCCTTCTAAATCAACATTATATATTATCCCTCTTTCCATTGATGTTTTTATATTATTTTTTTCTATAAGTTTATCTAAATTAGAATAATATATTAATTCTTTTAAACTTCCTGATTCTTCACAAGGAACTACAACTATATAACGTTCTTCAAAATATTTAATACTTATACTATCATTAACTAATGCATTTTTAGAGTACTCTACACTGCTATTTAAATTATCGATATTATTTATTATTTCTTGCATTTTATTTATATTATCTTGTGCTTCAATTTTTTTCTTTTTTAAAAATCTTAATAATTCATCCGTATCACAAGATTTAAAAATCTCTTGCAATTCCTTTATGCTAGTACCTAATGCTCTACAGCCTTTTATTACATCTATATATATAAATTGTTCTATAGAATAATATCTATATCCTGTTTCTTCATCTATATATTTGGGTATAAGTATACCCACCTTATGATAATATCTTAATGCCTTTATAGTAATATTTTTAATCTTGGAAACTTCACCAATTGAAAATAGATTTTTCATTTTTTAACTTCCTTTATAATTTACTTGACTCTCCTTTAAGGGGAGATTCTATTATCATTATAAAGAATTAGATAATAAATTTAAATTAATTAAATGGAAGGATTATAAATATGAATAAAATAATATATAGAGAATTACTGAAAGATGATTATGATAAAATTAAAGAATTAATTAATGAAGCATTTGGATTTGGTAAAATAGTTAAAGATAAAAAGTTTTTAGATAAAGTTTTAACTATTTATTTAGAAGATTGTATTGTTGCAAGTTCTTTTAGTAAAGTTGCTGTAAAAAATAATGAAATTATTGGAATTATTCTTGGTGATTGTAAAAATGATAATAATAAACTTAAAAAATTTCATAATATACTAAGTCTTGCACTAAATACTATTAAATTATCATTTTCTTCAAAAGAAAACAAACTATATCTTAAAGAATTTTCAAAAATAACTCAAACTTATAAAGAACTAATAAGTGGAAAAGAATCTAATTTTCAAGGTTGTATACAACTTTTTATCGTAACTGAAAAATGTAGAGGCTTAGGAATTGGCAAAGCTCTAATTAAATATGCTTGTGACTATATGAAAACTATGAATGTAAAATCTATATATTTATATACAGATACTATTTGCAACTATGGGTTTTATGATAGTCAAAACTTTAACCGTTTAGCTGAAAAAGAAATTTATTTTAACTCTTTAAACTCAACCCTTAATATATTTTTATATGGATATACATTTTAAAAGACATTAATAATGTAATACCATATAAATAACATTTTATTCATAAATTTAACTAATTTTATATATTTTTATAATTATAATTCGATAATAAATTTGGAGGGATGAATTTATGGATGGAATGAATGAATATAAAATTGCAGAAGTAGAAAGTTGTATAGATTATAAAAGTTTTAGAAATTTTTTTTGTTTCTCTTTACACAAAACAAAATTTTATAAAATAATACCTACATTTATCTATGCAATAAGTTTTTTAGGGAGTATAAGATGTATCTTATCATTAATTTTTAATGGATTTGATAGATCTTACGTAGCTTTAGCCTTAGTTTATATAACTCTGGGTATAATAACAATTACTATAATGATATATATGCCTCGAAAATGTTGGAAGAACAACTTTAAAATTGCTAATACCAAAATTAAATACATATTTTTTGAAGATAGATTATTGGTAGAGAATAATAATGATTCAATGAATGGAACATCTAAAATTAAGTATGAATTTTTACACAAAGTATATGAATTTAATGATGTCCTATACATTTTTATTACTAAATCACAAGCACTTATAGTTCAAAAAATTGCATTCTCTGATGATGAAATTAAAGAATGTAGATCAAAATTAAAATCAACACTTAATAAAAATTATTATGAGTATTATAATGATATTTCATCAAAATAACTTACCTAATAAATTAATTGATCTAAATTCTCAAAACATATATATTTTAAATACAAAATTTATCATCATTTTTCAATAATACTTCATGTAAAAATGATTAAGTCTATTTTTATATTTTACACCAAAATAGTAGTTCAACTTATAAATTAGAACTACTATTTGTATTATATGTTTTTTTAATATTTCATTTTACATATCATTGTTCTTTTAATATATAATTTATTTTTTCAAACTCTTTTTTGCTTTTAAACATTCATTTACATGAACCATATTATGCCTTGTGGCTGGCATTAAAATTATTCCTGATATATTCTTTTTACCCCAAAAATCAATAAGCCAATTTGATGCTTCTACATTTAAAACAGCACCTTCATCTAATATACGTTGCAATTTGTCTTTATTAAATTTTCTTTTCATATCACTACAATTTAAATTTTTAATAATTTCTTGTGTTCTTCTTCCAACTTCAATTCTATAGTTTTTTAATTCTTCCATATTTATACTCTCACTGAATCTTAATATTCCCTCTCTATCTAAGGCATTACCTGTGTCACTAATTTTGGATCCTATTCTTTTTTTCCAATTTTCCTCGTTAAATACCTGATTAGTATCTGCAACTAATATATTCATTGTTATATCTTCTATTCTACTAGAATGCCAAATTCCATAAGCTACAGTACGCCCTTTTTCGTTTACTGAACTTCTAAATGTATATTCATCTAATCCCTCCCATACTTTATCCTCAAAAGTTATCTCATTTATTCCAAACATACTTGATGCATGTACCATTGAATGTATTTTGAAAATTATTTCTTTGCTTTCTTCCATTCTATCTTCTTTTAAAATTATAGACTTAAGTTGCTTCATATAATTATTCCATTCTCTTAATTCCATATGTTTCACCTCCAGCTTTATTTACTAATTAATTTTTTATTTTAGTTGATATTAATCATTAAATATTATCTTGCTTTTGCATAATATATCTTGTATTTCCACATACTTCACTCACTCTAAATCCCAATAAAGAATAAAGTTTTATAGCTTTTATATTTTTCTTAAAAACATATAAAAAAATAGGCAAATCTGTTTTCTCAAAACAATTATTTAAAACAGTTGTTCCAATTCCTAAATTCCTATAGCCTTCAAATACATATAAATCATCCATTTCCATTTTGCTATCAACTTTATGAAAGAAATAATATCCTACTTTTTTTCCCTCAAATATAATGCATTTATACTCATAAATATGTCTTTCAATTTTTTTATGTACCCATAAAAGCACCTTTTCATAATCTATACTTTTTATATCTTCATATTGATCTATAAGATTTTTATTTAAATTAAATATACATTCAATATCACTTTTATCTGCATTTTTATAAGTTAAATCCATTGTTATATTCACCCACCCTGCAAAATTTTAAATTAATTCATCCTTAATTTAAATTCTAATATATCTTTTATTCTATATTTGTTATTATTTACCTTTTAAATTTTAATATATATTCCAATTTCCCTTTTCTATCGATTTTTTTAAATCTTTTATTAAAATAATGATATTTAATATACTATAAAAAAATAACAAATTTCTAAAATGAAATTTGTTATTTTCTAATTTACTAAATTATAATTCAATAATACTCTTGCTTTTTTATTTTTTTAATACATATTTAATCATTTACAAGATCTTTAGTTGCAGGACTACCTATTAATCGTCCTTTATAGTCGAATCTTGATCCATGACATGGACAATCCCATGTTAATTCATCTGCATTCCAATGAAGTTGACATCCTAAATGACTACATTTTGTAGATACAATAAATTCTTTTCCTTCATTATCTTTGTAAACCCCAACTTTTTCTCCATTATATTCAACAATTCCAGCATGACCATTTCTAATATGTTCTATTTTGCTACTAGGAATATATATTTTTTGCGCAATAAAATTCTTAGCTGTTTCCCCAATATCTTTAGTAAGATTGTTTATTGATAATGATAAATCAAATCTTTTTGGAGAAAATATTTCTGAAAAATCATTTTCATTTTCTAATATCATATCTGATATTATCATAGCTGACACCATTGAACTTGTCATTCCCCATTTATTGAATCCTGTGGCAACATATATATTAGGTGTTTCATCAGAATACTTTCCTATATAAGGTATGCCATCTATAGTCATACAATCTTGTGCTGACCAATGATACTTTTCCTTTGATTTTGGATATAACTCTTTTGCCACATCTCTTAATTTATCATAATTTCCACCATCTTCATTTTCTCCTGTTCTTTGCTTCACCCCTCCTAATAATAATAAATTATTATAACTTCTAAAAGAGTATCCATCTTTATCAACATCTATATACATACCATCAACATCATTTACATTTTCTAAAGCTATAACATGAGCTCTTTCTTGATGCATTCTTAAAAAATAATATCCAGGTGTATTCATTATTGGATAGTGTGTTGCCACTACTATATGATTTGCTGTTATATTTCCCTTATTTGTAATTACTAAGTTTTGTTTAATTTCTATTGCTCTAGTGTTTTCATAAATTATTAGATCTTTTGAAATATCTTTTAAAAATTTAAGTGGATTAAATTGTGCTTGATTATTAAATTTAATAGCTCCTTTAATTTCAAAAGGAAGATTAACTTTTTCTACAAATTCTGCATCAATACCAACTTTATTCGCTGCCTCTATCTCATCTTTAAGACTATTTACTTCATTTAAAGAATATATATATGACGATTTCGGTTCAAAATCACACTCTATTTCTCTTTCTTCAATAATTTCTTTATATTTTTTTATAGCAAGTTCATTTGCTTTTGCATATTGTCTAGCTTTTTTTTCTCCAAACTCTGATATTAATTTATGATAAATTAAGTTATGTTGAGATGTTATTTTTGCAGTAGTATTCTTTGTGTTTCCACTTGCTACTTCAGCTGCATCAATTAAAATTACATCTCTACCATTTTGCTTTAACATATATGCAGTCAATATTCCAGATATTCCTGCTCCAATAATTAAAACATCAGCTTTTATATCTCTACTTAAAACTTCTCTTTTTCTAAACTTACAACTTTCACTCCATACCGATTCCATGAAATCACCTCATATTTAGTATTTCATTTTTAAGATTATATATCCAAGATATATATTAACTAAATTTTTAACTATCTCTTAATTATATTTACACCATCTATTAATAAAAATATACCCCCTTAATATTTAAAAAATAATTATTAAGGGGGTATACATCTATTTTAGTACTTATATATACTTCTCCATATTAAATTTATGATGCTATTTCCTATAAAAAAATACGTTCCAAATATTGTAACAACATTAATTAATGCAGTATTTTTCAACACCTTTTTCTTATTGCTATTATCCATTTGAAATATTGTTATTTTTCTCAACAACAAATAATATATTCCATATCCAATCATTGTTCCTAATGTATTCATTATTAGATCATCTATATCCGTTGCTCTAAAATTAAATAACTGACTTATTTCTATAAGCAATGAAAACACAAAACCAACAAATGTAGTTCTAACAAATGTAGTTCTATTCTTCCAAAGTAATGGAATTCCAATACCAAAAGGAATAAACATAATTATATTCATAATTACTCCAAATAAATCTCCAATACCCCATTTAATAATAGGGATTAAGTTTATTTCATCTAATCTTATTATAGCTTTACCATGATTTCCGATATCACTAATCCCACTTGCTCCAGTAATTGAGAAAATCATAGTCATTAAGCATGCTAATAATTGCCATCCTATGATAAAACCTTTTTTTATTACTACACCCTTTTTTTTATAATAGAAACAAATTATTATCTCTATTACAATAAATATTGATAACATAAAAACGTATTCTGCCAACGCTTCTAAAATATATCCCATCTTAAATTTCTCCATTAACCAATCATTTGCTTACCCTTTTATTTAAAATATTAGTTACTTCAATTTTTTACTTATGATATGGCTCATTGTTATTGATTCTATATGATCTATATATTTGTTCTAAAAGCATTACTCTAAATAGTTGATGTGGAAATGTCATTTTAGAAAAACATAATTTATAATTTGCCCTTTTTATTACATCATTACTTAGTCCTAATGAACCACCTATTACAAAAACTATATTACTATTTCCTCTTACCCCTAAATCTTTTATATATTTTGCAAGTCCTTCTGATGTTATCATTTCACCTTTTAAATCTAATGCTATTACAAAACTATTCTCTTTAATGTGTTTTAATATGTTTTGTCCCTCTTTATCCTTTATTGCTAATTCTTCCTTTTCTGATGCATTATCTGGTGTTTTTTCATCAGGCAGCTCTACTATATCAAGCTTGCAATATCTTGATAACCTTTTACTATATTCATCTATTGCTAATTTTAAATACTTTTCCTTTAATTTTCCTACTGACACTACTGTAATATTCATTTTTATGCTCCCTTTTCTTTAGTTTTAGACAAATCTTTATCTAGTTTTATTGAATAATAATATTCACTGTTAGGCAATATTTTTGCCATCATTACTTCTTTTTGTGTATCCATATTTATTACTTTAACAAAACACTCAGATTGTCTTATCGGATTTCCATCATCTTCTTTATATTTTTTTCTTAATAATAGACACATTTTATTTTTTTCTACTTTAAAATCTATTATATCTTCTTCTTTTTTAGTTGTATTAACATTTATACCTAATTCCTTTACAATATCAAACTTATTTTTTTCTAAATCAAATTGAAAAAAATAATCACTCTTTATTTTATTATAATTAGTGGCTACAGTGCTAATTCCATAAAGTTTATTTCCTTCTATATAATATTGAACAGAACTATCTAACTCCATATCATTTACTTCAAACAAATCATAATCCACTGTATCAAGTTCTAGTGTATTTAAATTTATACATCCTATTGATATCTTATAAGCACTTTTTTTCCCTAAATAATCATCAGCATTATGATTTATTAAAAAATAAAACTTATTATTTTTAACAGAATTATTTGATGGAATGCATCTAGTATTTTCCAAAACATCATATCTCTTAACTTCATCAATTGCTTTATTTTTAAAATCTACATTATACACTACAAGCTTAGGTTCCATTTTATCATTGCTCATTTCTACTTCTTCTGCTATTAAATATGTTTTATTTCCTACTACTTGAATTTTTAATAATGACATATCATAAACCTTTTTATCAGTTTTTATTCGTTCTATCTTTCCACTATTTTTTTCCTTACACGCTATATTTATAGTGTATGAATTCAAATTTTCAGCTATATCTATTTCATTCCAATCGCCACTACCGATTATTTGTACATCACTATTTTCAAAGCTAGTTGTTGGATACATAGTTTCTCTATATAAGTCCTTATTATTTAATACTTTTTCATCTACATTATAAAATCTATCATATTTTATCTCTTCTATTTCATTATTTCCATTACTATTAAATATCAATTTTCTTGCTTTAAAATCACTATAAGGTGCAATAGCTACAACTTTTACATTTCCTAATTGTGATATTTTACCATTTATTTTTTCTATTTCTATTTCTGTATTTTCTCTAGCTCCAACAACAGATAACGTTATATATGTTAGCATTATAAAAGCTGTAGCTCCAATAATTATAGAATTCCCTCTAGTTTTCACTCACCATCACCTCATTTATACTGAAATCTTTTCATTTAGTAATGTATTTGCTATATAAAAATTTAATACAATTGATATAATTGATATAATTACAAAATACACCAATCTTTCAAAAGAAAATAAGCTTACAAACTTAAATGGAAGTATTCCATATAAAAATACAAATAGACTGCCATATAATAGAGCTAATATAATACCTGTCTTTTTAAAACATCTCTCTAAAAATACCATAACAAAAATTATTAATACTATAGATAAAAAAAACAATAGCATATGTAGGTTAGCCAATGCTCCAAATTTAAATATAGTTTTATAATCAATAATTCTAATTGTATATAAAAACTTTATTTTAGAAGTAAAAAATTTTGGTATTACAATATAAAAAATTTTATGAATTAAAAAATATGAAAATATTTGAGTTGAAAAGAATAAATAGCAATATATAATACTAGTTATAAGTTTTGATAAAATTATATTGCTTTTTTTTATTGGTAACATAATTATAGAATAAATTGTCTTATTTTCACCAAACCATTCTCTATACCATGAAAATGCTGAATAAATCATTATAAATATGAATCCCAATAATAGAATTATAATCATAAAGGTATATATTTCTTTAAATAAGTTTATTGATGTCAAATAATCACCAAATTGCTTTAATATAATCTCATCACTACTATTATTTTTTTTTAATTGAAATATGTTTTTTCTATATTTTAGTGTTTTTACTGTTCCATAGCCTAAAATTAATCCCATAAATGCTAATATACATGGAAATAAAATTTTTTTTGCTCTATCCATCTCATTACTTATCAAATATTGAAGTATAATAAATCTATTTCTCATAACCCCATCCCACCTAAAATTTTTATATTGAAATCTATTTAATCACACCAATTACTAATATAGTATTAATAATTAAACAATTCAAGAAATTTTTGTATATTTTCTAATGAAAAGATAAAGTACAAATTACTAATGATATTTTAAGTACTTTATCTTCTATTAAATCATATTTTCAACTTATTTCTTGTTCAATAACGACTTTGTATCTAATATTTTCTTTTCATCATGGATTTTAGTCTTTTTCTTTTGCTTATCCTTTTTTGTTTTGCTTTTCTTACTTAAAAGTTCAGTGCCATTTTCTAAATTATTTTCTACTTCAACATTAGGTGTTTTTTCTACTTTTACATCTGTATTTTTTACAGTATTACTTTTTTCTACTTTTATTTTCCTCTTAAATTTTCCCATATAACTATATAAATCTAATCTTCTAAAGGCTATATCTAAAAAGAATGTAATCAGTGCTATTATGATGAACATATCACTTAATTCCCTCTTAGCCTTTTTTGCCACTTTATTTTCTTTATATACTTCATTTTCATCTGTTATAACTTTTGCATTTAACTCACTAATTAAATACTCTGTAACATCCTTTTTATTATCTAAAGAAAATTCTTCTGAGTACGGATTAGAATATCCCCCTATAGCTGTAGAATTTACCTTTCCATCTACTTCTTCTACAACTTGTATCATGTAAACTCCAGTTTCTTTTGCTTCAACTGTACCGTTATACTCTTTAGATGATTTTGGATTTAAAGGAATTTCTATTCTTTCTTTGGATGGAGTTACAACTATTGCTTTAGCTTTAGAATTTTCAACATTAGTTTCACTTTCTTTTCTAAAAACAATATTTAAATCAGTTCCATTTTTAGTACTTTCAATATAATTTCCACCTTCTGAAAAATTATTAGTACTATAATTTATTAAATTGTTCCACAATGTTTTAAAGTTATTCCAACCAACATAATTTTTTGTCCATTGTCCTGTTAAATCTGAGTTCCATGCAACAGTTTTTCCAAGACCATATTGCCATGTTGTAAGTATTGGGTCATCTTCATCTGATTTTAAATGTACATTTGCTGTTGATTTTGGTGATGCTCCTATATATCCAAGTAATGTTGGAAGTCCATTCTCTGAGACTCCTGTAAGTACTCCCCCTTTTGAATTTATAACTGGAGTAAATTCTCTATTATTTAAGTAATACTTTTGTGCTAAAAAAGTTTCTTTTGCAAATATTTGTGGTATATCTGTTCCTTGTGAAACTTCATAATACCTTCCACCACATCTTTCAGCTATATTCTTTAAAAGAATTTTATCAGCACCTTGACCAACCGCTACTGTGGATACCGTAATATTATTTTCATTAATGTTTTTTATTAACTCATCATAACCACTTTTTTCAGCTTGACCATCTGTTAATAGTATAATATGTTTTACCTTTGCATCACTTGATTTCATACTTTCATAACTTTCAGTAAGTCCTGGAACTATACTAGTTCCACCCCCTAATGTTATAGAACCAATATCTTCTATTATTTTATTTTCATCTTTAACTATTTGCCTATCAACTACTTTTGAAAATGCATCATCAAAGGTAATTACACTTATCTCATCTTTTCCATTTCTTAAAGATTTCAAGCTTCTTATTGCACCTTCTTTTGCAAGATCTAAGTTGCTAAGCCCTCCTATAGTATCAGACATACTTCCTGAACGGTCTATAACAAGTCCCATAGCCATTTTAGGAACTTCTTTCTTTCCCTTTACTTCCATATTTACTGGCAATACTTTTTCAAGAGGTGTTCCCATATAACTACCTAATGCATAAGAGTTATCTCCACCTATAGCAATATATCCTCCCCCAAAATCTTTAACATAACTATCAATTGAATTTAAAAATTCTTTTGCCATATTATCAACAGCTACATTACAACTTATAATTGCTTTAAATGCTGTTAATTCTTCTATAGTTTTAGGTGCTACAGATGCATCTATTTTTTTATATGGTATTTGCAACGAATTTAAAATATTTATTAATTCATCACTTTCTTCTTTTTTATCTTCTAACACAAGTACTTTAGGTTTTGCCATTACTTCTGTAAATGCACTTGCTTCGTTGTTTCTTATTTCTTCATCAACATCAGCTTCTATACTAGCTCTATAATTTTTAAAGCCACCTTCTTTAGCTGTATCTTTAAATACAAAGTTATTTTCACCCTTATTTACATTGACTTCTTCTTTTCCTACAATTACATTACCACTATAAAGTGTTATTTTAACTTTTGTATTTACTGTACTTTTTATTTTTAAATTAACATCAAAAGTTTCTCCTAAATTAACTTTTTCTGATACTTTTATCTCATCTACAGCAACATCACTAGAAGATTTTTCTTTTGACTTATATACTTTTAAATCAACACCAGCTTCCTTTAATGATGAAACTACATTGGAAACATTACCGTCATTTTCAAATCCATCACTTAAAAGAACTACTCTCTTTTTTGTATTGTTTGGAAACAAAGAAAATGCATATTGAACTGATTTTTCTATATTTGTATATTCATTATTTACTTCATTAGATATTTTTGAAAATTTTCCATCCTTTGAAACAAAAGTTTCTATATATGGCTTTGTTCCAAAAGATACTACCCCAATACTATCCTTTGAAGGTTTTATTTTTATAGCCTTATTTACAAATTCCTCAAAATCTTTTTGACTTGACTTTACTGACTGTGAATTGTCTAAAAGAAATATTGTAGTTGTATTTTTAGCATTCCAATAGAAGCTAGTTCCACTCAATGCTAAAATTAAAGATACTATTACTACTGTTCTTAATGTTATAATAATTTTTTTCTTTTTATCATCTATATATTTAAGTTTCTTAATTCCAAAATAAATAATGAAAGGAACAAAAACCAATAGTAATAAATATATCTTATTCTCAAAGTAAAAATTCATATTGTCCCCTCCTTATTTATTATTTAGTTTTATATAGAAAAACCATTCTAATACAACTAATATAATCGCAAGTATTATTAATAAATTTGTAATGTTAATTCCCTTTACAGATGTATTATCATTACTTTTTTCTACACTTTCATTGTTTTTGAAATTACTTTCCTTACTCTCTTCTCTTGGAAAATTTACTGAAAATTTATTATCATAATTTATTTCTTTACTATTTTGAATTGCTTCATATATTCCTGGATTAATTGTATCTTTATAAATTAATTCTTTTTCATTATCTGTATTGAAAGTTTTTTCATCTTTATTATTGTTTATGATTTTCAAGTTCTTTACATCACTTAAAATAGATATTTTTACCTCTTCACTACAAATAAAATCGCTTCTATCTATAATGTTATTTCCACATAAATAATTTACTAAATTATTCATAAGTACTGGAAAGTTATATGTTAGTGGCATATCACTATCATGTATATCAAAAGATAAAACTGCTATTTTAGAGTTATTCACTACTCCAACTGCTCCTAATGATTTATCATTTAACTCTATAAAGCTTTCAAAGTTTCCATTTAGATTTATAGGTTTAAATTTAGCAAGTTCAAAGCCTTCACCTTCTATATACTCGGTAACTTTAGATTTAACAAATAATGCTTTTCCACCTTCTACTTCATTATCTAGTGATACATATTTATTCTCTAAACTTGGATTTATAATTAAAACATTTCCCTCTTTAGGCAGTTCTTCTGGCATAATGCCATCATAAATATATACATCATAGCCTTCCTTTATTTCATTTGCATCATTAGTTTTAAAAAACTCAACATCATTTCTTAATGATATAGCCTTTTCTAAAAATAAATTCCGCTCACTTATCATCAATATTTTTTTCCTAGTTGCTTGATTTACCACACTGTAATATCTATTATCTTCATTTAAACTATCATCTATATCTATTTCTACATACATAGTTTCTATGTTATTAGTTACTTTATCAAATTGAACATTTAAACTTTCTTCTCCACCTATTGAAATTTCTTTAATTTGAAGTAACTTATCATCTCCATAAAGTGATACCTCTAAATTTTTAGGTTCCTTTGAATTATTACTTATAGTTGCTAATGCATTTATTTCATTATTTTCTACAGCAGTAGCTAAATTTTCAACTAATGCATTTTCTCCTACATTCTCAAAGGATACTACCTGCCCCTTTACATTATCTATCTTAATTTCTTCATCTGTAAAATAATAATATGCAATATCTTTATTTACAGATGCCATAGATTTTATAAGTGAGATTGCACCATCATTTGCATCAATTGCATTACTTGAAGTTATTTCATTAATTATATTCCTTGCAGCTTTTTTATCCTTTGATGATGATAAAATTATCTCTGCCTTTGGTGATGATTTTATTATTGTAACTTCAGCACTACTTGGAAGATTATTCACTATATCTATTGCTTCCTTTTTACTATCTTCAAGCTTAGTTCCAGATTTAGTTTTATAATTCATGCTACCACTATTGTCAAAAGCTATAATTACATTACTATATCCTTTTAAATTGCTATAAATAAAAGGAGTTGCAAGTGAAAATATTAATAACAATAATGTTAGCAATTGTAAAAAAAAGAGTACATTAGTTTTTAACTTTTCCCAAGGAGTACTTGCCTCTAAATTTTCTAATGCTTCTTTCCAAAGCATTGTACTAGAAACATTCACTTCTTCATGTTTTCTCTTTAATATATACATAGCTATAAACATTGGAATTAAAATTAAAAACCATAAATTCATTGGAGAGAAAAATTTCATTTTATATCACTCCCTCCTTAAAAAGCTTATCAAAAATAATTTTATCTATTGATTCATTACTTGAAACCTGAATTAATTTTCCACCATACTTTTGTGATATATTTTTTAAGTTTAATGTAAATCTTTCTAATGCTTTTTTGTAATTTATTAAAATTTTTGATGTTACTGTTAGTTGAACTTTTTTATCACTTTCACTATCTACAAGTGTAACCTCACCATTTAACTTTGGGTTTAATTCACTGTCACTTAAAACATTTATAATTAATATTTCTTGATGACAATATTTTAAAAATCTAATACTATCTTCTATATCTTCTTCATTTAAAAAATCTGATATGATTATCGATAATCCTTTTGATTTTATTTTATTTCTTTTTATAGAATTATTGATTTTTACAGTTCCCTCAAAAGTCTCTTTTTCTATAAAATTAAGTATTCTCTGAAAAGATAATATACCTGAATATTTTTCACTTTTTATTCCATCCCTAGTAATTAAATTAATATTTACTTTATCTTGATTATTTAATGCTAAATAAGCTACTACTGCTGAAATCTTCAATGTAACTTCTCGTTTTTCTTCAAAGTCCATAGATTTACTACAATCTATATATATATTTATATTAGCTTCCTTTTCTTCTACAAATAATTTTATAAATAATTTTTCAAATCGTCCATATGCATTCCAATCTATTCTTCTTATATCATCGCCTATGTTGTATTCTCTAAAGTCTGAAAATTCAACAGATGTACCTTTTGATTTTGAGCGACGTACACCAGACTGTCCACCTTCTGTCAATGCTTTTATTTGTAATGACATAGTTTTTAGTTTATTAAAAAACTCTTTATCAAAAATCTTATTTTCCATTTGATTCACCTTATTCTAGCGAAGATTATTTAATTGAATTTTTAATATTTCTTTTAAAACATCTTCACTGCTTACATCATCTGCTATAGCATCAAAATTCAAAAAGAATCTATGCCTCAGTGCTGGATATGCTATATATTCAATATCTTCAAAAGCTACATTAAATCTTCCTTCCATTATTGCTCTTATTTTTGAGGCAGTAATTAATGCTTGTGCTGCTCTTGGACTTGCTCCAAATCTTATATATTTTTTAGTTATTTCTGGAGCCTTTTCATATTCGGGATGAGTTGCTAAAACAATTCTTAATGCATATTCTTCAACCGCTTCTGACATTGGAACTTCTCTTAAAATTTCTCTTATTTCTAAAATTTCTTCTCCAGTAATCACATTGTTTAAATCTATAGCGTTATTTTTTACTGTTACATTCATTATTTCTTTAAGTTCTTCTAATGTTGGAAAAGGTACAATTAGTTTAAATAAAAATCTATCTAACTGTGCCTCTGGAAGTGGATAAGTTCCCTCCATTTCAATTGGGTTCTGAGTTGCTAGCACCATAAATGGTTCCTTAAGCTTATATGTTTTCTTTCCAACTGTAACTGTATGCTCCTGCATGGCTTCTAACAATGCAGATTGTGTTTTAGGTGTTGCTCTATTTATCTCATCTGCTAAAACTAAACTTGAAAATATAGGTCCTTCTTGAAATGAAAAATCACTATTTCCATCTTTATCTTTCACAATTATATTAGTACCAACAACATCAGCTGGCATTAAATCTGGCGTAAATTGAATTCTCGAAAAAGGCAAATCCATAACATTTGATAATGTCTTTACAAGTTGTGTCTTTCCAAGCCCTGGAGAACCTTCTAACAAAACATTTCCGCCTTGTAATATTGCTATAATAACCTGTCTTATAACATCTTTCTGTCCAATTATAGCTTTTCCAATCTCATTCTCAACTTTATTTATCTTATCTATAATTTCCTTAATTCTATCTTCATCATAACTTATTTGTTTTTCCATCTTTATCATCTCCTCATTTTATTGTGTTTCAATTTATATTTCATATAATCTTCAATTTCTCTTGAATATAACTCTAGGGTTCAAATTTAAAATAATAGCTTTATCAAATGATACTACTATTCCTACAGTTTATTCCATTATTATATTTGTAACCAATTAACAATTAACAGTTAGCAATTAACAATGATGGTTGAAATCCTCGCTACAATGTTTTATTTGCACTTCAAATAAAATTAATATAATATTTATCCATAAAAAGTTCATTTTGGAGAATAAATTCCCCATTATAATATTCTTACTAACCATAGTTTTAATAGTAAATATAATTATTACTTTGTATATTTTATAAAATTTAGTTTTTATATGGTGTTTAAATAATTTCCTTTGTAATGCATTATAAAAATTGATTTTAAAAAACTGAGACTTCAGTTTTATCCTTCATTGTTAATTGTTCATAGTTAATTGTTAATTTGTGTATAACATTGCAACGCTCTCATTCTCAACCACATCATGAATAGCTTAAAAGTTTATTCTTCTATTATTGAAAAGTATTCTTTTATTATATTTCTCATTGATTTTGGAATACTGCTATTCTCCATAGATTCTAATGATTCATTTTTGTAGTCACCTATAACTTTGTTGTACTCTACATAACTTCCAGCTGAAGTTTTAGATTTACTTGATTTCTGCATTGTGCTACTTCCATCATCATTTACTTTTCCATTCATCTTTTCATCATTTCCATCTTTATTTATTCTTTCACCTACATAAACTTTATCCCATTCAGTTTCCTCATAATTGCTCTTTTTATCTTTTCCTACACCAGTACTAATACTAGTACTACCCTTTGTAGTATTTGATACTTTAGTTCCGTTCCCTGCACCACTTCCTGAACCACTTCCACTACTTCCACTATTTCCAGATCCATTTCCTGTTCCCTTTGCACTTGTAGTTCCACTACCATCCGTACTAGCACTTCATGTTCCACCACTACTGCAATTCTTTTTAACTTGTTTTTTTACACTTTCAATGGCATCTTCATTCATTTCATCTTCTAACTCTTTTTCTAAAGCATCTGTAGCTTCTGATAATTCATCATCATTTTCTTCCATGTTTTTTGCAACTTTATTTAATGCTTCACCTAATTTTGCATCATCCATGTCTTCTGCTGCTTTTTTTAACGCTTCTGCAATACTCTTTTTTTCACTATCATCAGCACTTTTTAAAGTTTCTTTTGCTTTTTTTATTTCTTCCTTTAATTTATCTTTATCTTTATTTTTTATAGCTTCTGATAATCCTTTTAAACTTTTATTCTTTTCTAAACTATTTGCCACAGCATTTAAATTCTTATTCTTTATATTATCTAATTTCACTGTAGCTTTTTCCAACGACTTTGTAATTTCTTTTTCATCTTTGCTCTTTTTTATTTCTTTTTTTAAATCTTTTAATTCTTTTTCTATCTGTAATTTTTTTATTTCATTAATTTCATTATTGTTTTTTATTTCTTTTTCTATTTTTTCCACTTTTTCAACTTCATGTTTTTGCTCAACATTTAATGCTTTTAATTTTTCTGCTTTATCTTTCATTGGACTTGGAATAAATAATATTGATGCAAAAACTACTATTAATCCACAGCAAATTTTTAAATACTTTTTTTGTGGAAATATGCTTATACTATTTACTTCAAAATTGTCTAACTCATTTTTTACATCATTAAAAAGTAATTTGTAATATGGAGTATCTTCTTCTTTCATTTCTAAAATTGTTGTGACTCTCTGTTTTAATCCAAGAAAATCAACTTCTTTTCCAACAACTTTATAACTGGGAACTTTGTAAATACTATAAACACAAGATAATGCTAAAACTATAAAAGACAACCATATAGTTTTATTTAAAATATCATAAATTGGTATAATCATAGATGCTATTTTTATACAACATCCTATTGCAAGAACTACACTCAACGCAATTACTATATTGTTCAGGAAATTTTTTATAGCTATTCTAATTTTGCACTTTAATAATTTTTTTTTAATATCTCTTACATCCACTTATATTCACCACCTCTATTTAAAACTTTTATGTATCAATTTAAAATTGAGAATGAATATAAAATATAATTTTATTAATATCTTTTCTTTTATTATTTCTAATTTTTCATTCTCAATTTTCTAATATTACTATTTAATTATTTTTTAACTCTAAAAAAATTAACTCTTTACTACTTCTTTTTTTCTTTTATTTTTTTTCCTACGTTCTCTCATTGGATTTATTCTTCTTGTAGCTAATATAATTAGTATTATTGTAAGTATTATCATTATTATTGCTGTAACACCATATGACTTTAATCCTAGATAATTCAAGCTTAAAGTACTTCCAAACATACTTTCTACTGAAATTCCCAATTGTGAAAGTATAAGTGACACAAAGCCTACAGCTGGACTTACAAGAATATAATAGTATGTTCTATCATAGTTTACTAATGGTGTCATTCCTTTGCTTGCACTATAAATTTGTGTTATTCCACAAATTATAACTGGTAATACATATATTAAAAATATAACTATATATGAAACTATTGTCGCTACCATAGTTTTCTTAAAATAAGTTGATGCATAAAGACCTATTGATCCAACAAATGCTGCTGTTATCAAATTCATAATTAATATCCATATAGCATATTTTAAATTTATTCCAATATAAGATAATAAAAATATAAATATAGGTATTGATGTTAATATTAAAAGCACTATTCTACTTAGAGATGCATATAACTTTCCTGTAATTATAGAGGAAAATTTCATATCTGTAGTAAGTAGTATATCTAATGTCTGCTTTTCTCGTTCACCTGAAATAGCTCCTGCTGTAATTGTTGGTGCTATTAATGATATTAAACTAAACTGAATAATCATTAAAATTACAAAAGCTATTGTTGCATCCCTTCTTATAATCATACCTCTATAAGCCGATTCTAAATATAATGAACCACATAAAGTTAGTACTAATATACCAAGATAAATTGCTACAACTACACTACTCTTTATACTTCTCATAGATATTTTCATTTCTTTTTTCAATACAGGATTCATTTTAATGTTCTTCAATGTTTTCACCTCCAATTACCTTCATAAATACTTCTTCTAAGTTACCTTCCATAGTTGTAAAGTCAACTACTTTTATTTTTTTCATTATAAGCCTTTCTAAAATACTACTCATCACTTCATCATTTCCATTAAAATCTGCAGTTATTATATTATTTACTAATGTTTTTACATTGCTCACTTCTACATATTCTTTTAATGTATTTATTACATTGTCAGCATTTTCTATAACTTTTATTTTTATAGATTTAGTTTTATACACATTATCCATAACCTCTTTAACTGTACCACTTATTATTGCTTTTCCACCTTGAATAATTACAATATTTGTACATAGTTCTGCAAGTTCCGGTAAAATATGTGAACTTATTATAATTGTTTTTCCCATATCTTTTAATGTTCTTAATATATTTTTCATTTCAATTCTAGACTTAGGATCCATTCCTGATGCTGGCTCATCGAGTATTAACAGTTCTGGATTATGAACTAAACATCTGGCAAGGCATAATCTTTGTTTCATACCTCTAGACAAATCATCAACATAAGCATCTTTTTTATCAGTTAAATTCACAAGTGCTAAAAGATCTTTTATTAATTCATCTTTTTCTTTTCCTTCAATATCATATATAGATGCATAAAACTCTAAATACTCTTCTACTTTTAAATCATCATATACTCCAAAGAAGTCAGGCATATATCCTATTTTTCTTTTTACTAATCTACGATTTTTCAATGCATCTATACCATCTATATAGACCTCTCCACTAGTACATGCTAAAAGCCCACTCACTATTTTCATTGTCGTAGTTTTTCCTGCTCCATTTGGCCCAACAAATCCATATATTTCGCCTTTTTTAACATGTAAACTTAGATCATCTACAGCTTTAAAGTTGCCATATTTTTTTACTAAATTATTTATCTTAAGCATCTATCTTTTCACCCCTTTAACTGATAATTTAGGCACTAGTGCTTCCCCCTCAGGACTTACTTTTACTTTAATTTTTATTTGAGCTTGTTCATCTAAATATTTTTTTATACTTTCTTTATCAATAATTTTGTTTTTAATATCTTTTTCTAGCTTTTCATATTCGCCTTTTTCCAAGTTATATATTTCATAATCACTATTCGTTCCACTAAAGTTTATATTTACTTTAGAATATTCAAATTCATTGCCTAATGAATATATTACTTCTCCCATTGAATTGCTATAAAATGTGTTATTATAATTGTCAAAGTTAAATTCTTTCCCTATTGGCTGTACAGTGAAATTTACAAATTCCTCCGGAAGTTCAAATTCCTTGCCTGTTGGAATATCAAATTTCACATCCATACTAGTAAATAAAGTACTTCTATTATATTTTTTTATTTCTTTTCCATCTACTAATATAGGTGATGTTTCATAATTGTCTATTATTGCCCCAATACTGTATTTTCCAACATTCTGAACTTGCTCTTGTTGCATCCTAAATAATATTTCATATATAGAGGCTTTCAGTTCAAGATTTATTCTTTCCTCTTTCTCTTTTCCTTTTAATCTACTTATATCTTGATTTCTATCAATTTTTAATATTTCATTTATTACATCCCATGAACCATTGTATAAACTACTTGAAAGTTTAACATCATTTAAGTTAAACTCTTTAACTTCATTAGGTTCAATTGATTCTAAGTTCATAATTGTTCCTGAATTAGATATTATAAATGCATTTTCTAGTTTATACTTTGTATTATTTTTTAATATTCCTATTAATTCTGTACCTTCTACTTTAAATTCTAAAGATATATCACCTGCTTCGCCTTTTGTTCCATATCCTTTTAATAAGTTAGTTTCCACTAAATTCAAATCATTTAGAACTAGTGAATTGTCATCTTGATTAACTGTTGCCTTTATTTTATTAGGTATTTCCATTTTTGCATTACCATCATCATATTGATTTTTATTAGTTTCTAATCTTTTAATATCTATTTCTGACTCTATTCTACTTTCTTTTTTAGTTAAATTATTTAATGATATTAAACTTTGAGTGCTTTCCCTATTATTATTCAAATTAACAAAATTAACTGATGTTGCATAAATTTTATTAACCCCTGACATCTTTACATAAAATATCATTGCTATAGAACATATAACTGCTATACCTGGTGCTACTACCCACATTTTTTCTTTCTTATCTTTTTTCTTTAAAATTATATACGCACCTGGGAATATAAGTAGTATATATATTAGTAATCCCCATGTAAGCGTACCTATCTTTATTTGATTTATCTCTGAAAATCTTGATAATATATTAGGCAGTTCCCAAATATTATCATAGAAAGTATTATTACTATCAGCAATTAATTTGTTATTATTTAATATATTAGCTATTAAATTACTATTTTTATTCCACTCTGAAATATTGTTACTTGAAAAATCAAAAGCTGCTATAATTATATTTCCACTATTTTTATTACTTTTAACTATTAATGGATTTTCTTTATTTTCCTCTAAAATAATTTTCATTCCATCAACTTTAATACTAGCTATATTTAATGGAATATTTCCATCATCACCTTTTACAAAACTTACTATTTTATCACTATCTATTTTTTGTGAACCTTTAATTTCACCTACAATAAAATCATCTTTGAATATGCTAAGTGTCTTTTCATAATTTTCTCCAGTTCCTAATACTAAACTTCCACCATTTAAAACCCATTTTTTTAATGCTTCATATTGTCTTTCTGATAATTTTGAAGTGTCAAAATTGCTTATAATGATTGAGTTAAATGCCCTTAATCCTTCATAAACATCTGGTAAATTTTTTTCTGTAAAATTTATAACAGTACTTTTAGAGTTCCCATTTAACATTGCGTCTTTTACATATGTCATAGATGTAGGATTATCCGTTAAAACTCCAATATACGGAGTATCTGAGTATGAGCCACCATAAGATTTTAACTTTTCTTCTACAATAACTTTCTCTCCATCAGTAACTCTAACTAAATTACTAATATAATCAGCTATTTCAGCATATATTGTCACTGTTTTTTTTGTATTAGCCTCAATTGAAATATTATTTGAATATGCAACATATCCAGAATATTTTTCCATAAACATATTATTATTATCTTTTGTAGGTACCAATACTTGAACTTGTCCATTAAAATCTTTACCTATATTTTCAACTTCTATTTTTATTGGCACTTCATACCCAACTTTATATTTTTTATCGTAACCGACTTCAATACTATTTATTTTAATATCACTTTTATTATCTTTTGCAAACACACTTTGTGGCACAACAAATTGAATTATTAGCAATATTAAAATAGCAATATTAAAAATTTTCTTTATTTTTTTCATGTACTTACTCCCTTTCCCTTCTTAATCGAACTTTTTAAAGAATTAAGAATTAATGATTGTAGATTAAAAACTAATATATATCTTAGAATTTATTCTTTAAATCTTAATTCTTAATTATTTAAATTTTTATATTTTAGTATCTTTCATTAATTATTTCTATAACTTCATTCTTAGAAACATTTATAGCTTTCATATTTTCTATAAATACTTCTAATGATTCATTTATAAGTTCTTCTTTTATATTTTTTAAAATTTCCTCATTAGTTGTTATACTACTTGGAAAATTTCTAACTGTATTTATCATCTCCATACTTTCCATCTCCTTATATGCTCTTTGAACTGTATTGGGGTTTACTTTTAATATTTCTGCCAGCTCTCTTCTAGATGGAATTGTATCACCAGGCATTAAATCACCTTTTACTATGGACTGTTTTACATGCCTTATTATTTGGAGATATATAGGTTCCTTATCATTAACTAAAAAATTCACTAAACCATCTCCCTTTAATTTTCATTTAAATTCATTTCTGTTAATTTTATGCGATTATAATATCCTGACGTATTGCCTATATTTAGTTCTAATTTATTTTTATTTTCATTTAAATTTAAAACTTTAAATTGCAAATCAAATTTATCGTTATAATAATTTAACTCTTCTTTAACTTTTTGTGAAAGTAAATACATGTTTCCATCTTTAACCTTTAAATCAACTATGTCACTATACTGTCCTTCACTCATGTCAATATCCCCAATTTTTTTAATATCCTCAAATTTATTTGATTTTATATTAAATTTAACAAAATATTGTTCTTCTTTATTTGTTATATAATGCTCTCTAATATTTACTAATGTATATATATATTCACCATCTAAATCGCTACAACTATGCACTTGTAAATCCTTCTTACCAAAGTTTAATTTTTCAGTTTCAATTGTATTTATAGTTTGTTCTTTAAGGTTTAATACTATAAAACTCATTTTATCATCTTGAACACTATTCATATTGTTTATATAAACATTGTCATTAATAATGAATACATCTTTTGAGCCTACCCCTGAAATTTTCTCTACTTTAAATTCTTTTATTAATTTAATATCTTTACTTTGTAATTCTAATTCATATAAAAATAAACTTTTATATGATTCACCTTTTTCATTCATTGATGAGTTTTCAAGTAAAAGCATTACTTTATTTTCAAAATCAAATGCTTTTAATAAATTTATATTTCCATCTGCTTCTATAACTTTTTCAAATTTTTCTATATTATTATTTTCCTTATTTTTATATGCTACATGTATAGTATTTCTATAATTATTTCTGTTTGAACGTCCTGTATAATCAAAAGATGATGATACAACAAATTTGTAATTTTCGTTATCATAGTTTATATATCCACTATGCCTCATTGCATCTCTATACAGTTTTTTATTTTTTAAAACTTCTTCTGATACATTTCTATATGAATCATATTTAACCTTACTTACCTTTTCACCATCATTGCCAATCACTAATTTATCAGCAGAATAAGTAGTTTTAGGTTCTAAAATTTCTAAATTTATATCATTAAGTGCCGAATAATCTCCACTTATTTTTTTCAGTTCAACTTTATTATGTGGTTGCTTTTCTATAACACTGCTTATTGCAAAAGTTAGAGTCAAACCAACTGCTACTATTGTCATAACTAAATTAAATGTCTTTTTCATACTTTTACCTCCTTACACTGAAACTTTATTTTCAAATAGGTATTTAGATAAATAAAAATTAGATATTATTGATATTGAAGGTACAATTATGAAGTATAATAATTTTTCACCTGCAAATAATGTAAGCATTTCAAAAGGTACATATGTATATAATGCAATATATATACAACCATAAATTATGCTTAATATTAATCCTTTTCCTTTTATAAATCTTTCTATAAAAACTGCAGTAAATATAATTAATATAACTGAAGTTAAAAATAATATAAGTTCTATAGGATTTAAAAATTCTCCAAATATAATAGATAAATTCCCTCTATTAACAACTTCTAAAAAATTTACGTTTAATACACCGTCTTTAGGTAAAATTGCATAAAAAACTTTATAATTTATAAATTCTGCTATAAATTGTGTTCCAATTAATACACAAAAGTAAATTACAACTGATACTAATTTTGAAAGTATTATTACCGATTTAGATACTGGTAACATAATTAGTGAATATATAGTTTTATTGCTACCAAACCACTCTCTATACCAACAAAATGCTGCATAACATAGTATTATAAATGAACCAATTAAAGGTGAACTTAGTGTTATACCATATCTTACATAATTTTGTGTTTCACCTGGTGCTATAAGCCTTCCATTAAAATTTAAATATAAGGCCTGCTCTAAAGTATTACCTTCTTTAATTAATTGTTTTATTTCTTCATTTATTGAAACTGAACTTGATATTCCTATAAACAATGTAAGTATCATAAGTCCAATAATTATAGTTAATAAAATTTTCTTTCCTCTATTAATTTCATTATTCAATAAATATGAAAATTTATTATTCTTTTGCACTCCTATATACCTCCCTCATCTTGTCTAATACAGATAATCCTTCATTTTCTCTCACTTCTTCTGCATTAAAGTCTAAAACTACTTTCCCATCTTCTAATAAAATAACTTCATCAACTATATTCTCAACTTCTTTTATCTCATGAGTAGTAATTAGTATAGCCATATCCTCATCCATATAATTTATCATTGATTCAATAAAATCTTCTCTTGTAAAAACATCTATTCCTGAAAATGGCTCATCTAATAATAGATATTTTGCGTTTTGTGAAAAACCTAAAATTATTTTTACTCTTGCTAAATTTCCTTTAGATAATTTAGCCATTTTTCTATCATCACTTAATTTAAACACGTTCAACATTTTATAAGCTTTATCCGTATCCCAATTTTCATAAAATACTTCCATATATTCAAAAGCATCTTTTATTGTCATATTAGGATATTGTGTGTCCACATCTGGAACCATTGCAATTTTATTGTATGTTTTATGTTTAAGCTTTTCACCATCAATAAATATATCACCAGAATCAAGTTTTACAAGTCCCATTATAGATTTTAATGTCGTTGATTTTCCCACTCCATTAATCCCAAGTAATGCTGTTATTTTTCCTTCTTGAACATTAAAACTTACTCCATCTAAAGCTTTAATTCGACCAAATTTTTTAAAGGCATTTTTTACTTCTATCACTTTAACTTCACCTCTTCAATTTATATATTTTCAAATAGAAATTTATTAATTTTTATCATAAATATATGATATATAAAATATCCTAATAGAATCCCTAAAACTCTCAATATTATATTATCTATACTAAAATTTTCACCATTTCCAAGGTAATATAACATATATTTAGTCCCTTCTATTACAAATGATATTATAAATCCACTAGTAATTATAATTTTAAAATCATTAAATTTTTTATACAGTATTGGTAAAAACATTCCTATAGGTAAAACAATTAACATATGTGATAATATAGTTTTTAAAAATGTTATAATATATACCTTGTTTTGTAAATCAAAAGTTTTAATTTTCTCTAAAGTATAGATAAACGGAATTATATTAATATCAGGTCTTGATAAATCATTTCTCAAATCTATTTTTAATGGAAAAATAAATAATGATATAAGTAGTAATATGTATATTACAAATAAAATCCATATAAATTCTCTATTATAGTCTATATATTCTTTTTTATTTTTCCTTTTAACATCTCTTATAAAAACTACTAACATTAATAATGGTAATCCAATAATAAATACAATACCTTGATTAAGTTCCAAAATTACACCTCCTCTATATAATTCTTGAAAATGAATGTATCATTACATTAATACACTCAAGACAAAAAAATATATGAACCTATTCTAATTATTTTTCTTTATGTATGTATTATATAGTTAATACACTAATAAATCAATATGTTATTTTAAAATTTTATATTAAATTTGCAAAAACAAACCTTAGACTACTTATTTAAATTCTTTTGCAATTAAAAAGAAGAGATTTCTCTCTTCTTTATTGTTCATTATTATTAATTAATAATGTTAGTATAACCATCATTATTACTATAGGTAATGCTCCTACTAGTACTAACTCAATGTTTTTTCTTTCAATTGCAAGTAGTATTGGTGTTCCTAAACTATACACCCCTACCATTGGCGCAAATATTAATATTTGTATATTTTCTCTAATAGATTTTACAACACTTTTAAATATTTTATTTTTATGTTCTTTTATATAAATATTTATTCCAATCTCAAAAGTATTCATATTCATAGATTTAGCTGTTCTTAATAAATTTATATTCATATTTTTTTTCATCTCGATAATCATTTTACTAAAAATAATTATACTAGATATTATCAATACTATAAATATAGATTTTCTACCCATTCCTACTAAAATGCCCAAAATTGCTAACATTATTATACTTGGTACATTGCTTAAAATATCTATAATTAATTTGTATATATAATAAAATTTAGCTAATATCTTAGTGTTTAAAATTATAAATATAAATATTGTAAATAAAATTCCTATTATCATAGTTATAATTGCCATTGATATATGACTTAGAAATAAATACTTAACACTATGAGATATATTCCAAAATGGTTGTTTTGAAAATAAATTTAAAACTACAACTGAAATTCCAAGAATTATTGATAATGTTAATATTAATATATATCTTTTTTTACTCATTTTGGTCACCTTTCAAATATGTTAATGCTTTAATTATATCCTTAACATTTAAAGCCCCTACAATTTTTCCATTTTCACCTATTATATCCAAATCATATACAGTTTTCTGAAACATATAACTAAGTGCATCCTTCAATGTTTTATTTTCAGAAATTTTTTCACTAAATTCCTTTCCGTACTTAGGTATCATATAATCTTCAATTTTCATACTTTCTAACATATTTAAATATAAGTCATTTGATAAACTTTCTGTAAAAATACTACTTTTGGGGTTAGACATAATACTCTCTGCCTTATCATAAACTTCTAATTTACCTTCATTTAAAATTATAATATAATTTCCTATTTTAACTGCCTCTTCTATATTATCTGTTGCAAATACTATTGTTCTCTTCAATGCTTTTTGAAATTTTATTAAATCCTCTTGAAGTTCCATTCTTGTATTTACTGTTACTTCCTTAAAAGGTTCATCTAAAATTACAATACTAGAATTATTTAAGAATGCTCTAATTAATGCTATCTTATAGTATTCAACTTCATTTAATTCATATACTTTTTTATTTATATACTCATAATAATTTAATTCTACTATTTCAAAATACTCTTGAACCCTACTTTCATAGTTTTCTTTATCCCATTTCAATTTTTTAGGTAATAAATATATATTCTTTTTTACACTCATATTAGAAAATAAATTACCGCCAGTTGTCATATAGCCACAATTGCTTTTTAAAATTTTTGAATCAAATTCTTTTATATTTATATTATTTATATAAACTTCACCTATATCTGGTTTATCCAAACCATTAATCATATTTAGCATTGTAGTCTTTCCACTTTTCCCTTTGCCTAATACTACTGTTATTTTTTCCGAATTAATTTCTATGTTTAAATTTTCCAAACTTACTACTCTATTATGTATCTTCGTTACTTCTTCAAAAAAAATCATTTTATCCCACCTTTATAAAAAGATTCTATATATAATTTATATTAAAATTATACACTCTATTAATTATAAGTTCTAAATCCACAATTAATCAATGGTAAAAAGAAGGATACCTACACTTATAAAGTAGATATCCTTCTTTTTTATTATAATATTTCTATGCTATAAATTTAGCTATTGTACAAATTATTATTAAATGTGCTGGATAAAATATATAGAATAGGTATTTTGTAAATTTATTATTTACTCCTCTTTTCCCATTATATAAAAGTATTGGTATTATAGAAAATATCATCATCCATTGTGGATCATTTATAAATAATTGTTCATATGCATTGCCTTGCATCACTATAGATATTGTTCCAGTTATTAACAACGAAAATAATATATACACAGTTGACATTGCTATTTTCTTTTCTCTAAAGAAATAAAATATTAAAGTCATTCCTACACCAAATAATGATGCTTCTGTAAAAGCACCTAAAAGTCCTGCTATTATAGCAATTGGGATACCTATTATATATTTTTTGCTATTCTTTGTGTATTCTATTATTGTTAATAATAATATTGATGTTCCAAGTGATAAAAATATGTTGTTATGAATATTAAATATTAAATCTACTCCTATCATTAATATACTAAATCCAAATAATCTTCCCATATATTTAGTTTTGCTTCTTGTATAGAAAAATCCTTCAACTATAAAATAGAAAAATATAGGCGAAGCTAATTTTCCAAACCAATGAAACCATACTGGCATACCAGGGATATTTGTTGCTACATGATCTAATACCATACATATTATTGCTAAAATTTTAAGTGTAAATACATCCATTTATAATCCTCCTAATAAAATATTTTTTCTTTCTACAAAAATATTTTATTATATATGTTAAAATGAACACATTTAATTTTCTTTCAATTAGCTTACAATGTTGTAATATACATTTATTATAATTCACTCAAAATTTTATCTATACTTTTGAATTTCCATAAAAAAAAGTATAGTATATTAAAAATCAATATACTTATTAATATAAATTGTATTTGTTTTGTTATATCTATAACATAAATTTTTTTAATTATATTCATAAATATATATGTATTAAATATTCCTATTATATATGGAATAAAGAATATTATTGTCATTTCTTTAGAAATAATCTGTTTTATTTCTTTATTAGTTATTCCAATACTTTTTAGATTTTTAAAGTTATATTGATTATTTATTTTTTCATTATAAAATCTAATATGTAACAGACTTAATGCCATAAAATATAGTAAAATGCAAACTAAAATTGAAAAATACATTACTATTTTTGCACTTAACATATTTTCTTCATACCTTGTTACTCTAGATATCATATAAAAATGTTTATCTTCATCATACTTATAATATTGCTGTCTAACATCTTCAATTATACTAGTTGCATCAGTCCAATCTTCTAAGTTATATGCTACATAATATATATAATCTAAATGTTTTTCAAATTTTTTATAAAATTCATCAGATACAACATATAAATTATTATTAAATAGACCATAAATTACATTCTCTACTTGTTGATTATTTACTATTAATTCTTCATCTAAAATATTTAAAATTTTTACTCTTACATAATCAGTAAAAAATACAGGCACAAAAAATGACTTATCTTCTTCTACTTCTACAGTTTTCCTATTGCTTAAAATAGCTAATTTATTATAATCACTATTACTTATTAATGAAATATCATCATACTTCTCTCCTGTTACTAAAATTTTGCATTTACTTTTGTCATATTTAAAATTGTTCATTTTTAATACACTTTCAAGTTCATTTTCAAAAGGTATACTCTGTTTTTTATTTTTGATAATTATATTATATGTAGATGGTATTTCCATTTCTAAGTTCCTTTTTATAGTAACAATGTTAACATAGTTTATAGATATTATAAAAAATGTAACTGTAAATAAAAATGTAACTAATACTATTATATTTGCCATATTTATAAAACTTTCTTTAACAGATGCAAACAATATAATATTATTAGCTTTTAATTTAATCCATTTCAAATTTGACAATACTTGTATAATGCATGGAATAATATATTTCAACAAAAATATATTTAAACTTATTAACACTAATGGCATAAAAATTAGTTTTGCATAATTCATAAATTTAGCATCTCTATATATTATCATTATGCTAAACATAATAATTGACATTACATTTAAAATTAAAAACAACACTTTGAATATTTTAGAAATTTTAATATTAGTACTTTTATTATTTTTTAAAAGTTCTATACAATTTTCTTCTAAAACTTTTTTACACTCATATATAGAAATTAAAAAAAATACAATTCCATATACAATTATAGACTCTATTATGCTACTTACAGGCAAGTAAAATTTTATATTGTCTATATTAGTTATAGAACTAAATATTATTAAAAATAATTTTAAAAATATAACTCCAAATATAATTCCTAAGATTAATGAAATACCTCCAATAATTAAATTTTCTATAATAAAAATTTTATAAAACTTAACTTTATCCACTCCTAATGCTAAAAATATTCCAAAGTTCTTTTTTTGCATTTTTACAAATAAATCAATTGAATATATTATAAAAAATATAGAAATTATAAAAACGCCAAGCTTTGTATACAAAATAGCAAGCTTTATATCTTCTCCATTATGTTGATTTATAACAGGATGATTTATAAGTGATGATGTTATAAAAAATATAAAAATAGCACTAGCACTACTTAATATATAATTTATATATGTTCTAAGATTTCTTAAGGTACTCTTTACAAGTATCTCTTCAAAATTCATAATCTCTACCTCCTAGAAAAGAAAGAACATCTAAGATTTCTTTGTAAAACAAGCCTTTATTATCACCTCTATAAACTTCATTATATATAACTCCATCTCTCAAAAATAAAACTCTATCAGCAAAACTAGCTACATATGGATCATGGGTAACCATAAATATAGTTGTGCCATTTTTTTTATTTATATTACTAAAAAGCTTCATTACATCTTGGCTACTTTTAAAATCTAAACTTCCCGTTGGTTCATCTGCAAATAAAATTTGGGGATTTATTATTAATGCTCTTGCTATAGCTACTCTCTGTTTTTCTCCTCCTGATACCTCAAATATTTTCTTTTTCAATAAATCTTCTATATTTAAATATTCTACTAACCATTTAAGTCTTCTATTTATTTCTTTAATATTTACTTTTTCTAATGTTAATGGAAGTATTATATTATCTTGTATATTTAAATAATCTAATAACTTAAAATCTTGAAAAACACATCCTAAATTTGACCGTCTATATATATTTAATTTTTCATCATTATATTTAACAATGTCTTCTTTTTCATTTAAAATTATACTTCCAACAGATGGTTTTATCATTCCACAGCAAATATTTAAAAGTGTACTTTTCCCACTGCCCGATGGTCCCATAACTGCAACAAACTCTTTATCCTCTAATCTGAAATTAATATTATTTAAAGCAATCTCACCTTTACTATAAATCTTATAAATTCCTTTTGTCTCAAGCAAATTCATTAAACCACCAACTTTCTATATAACTAATTTTACTCTTGTACCTACACCTTCTTCTGATTCTATATAAATCTCATGATTTAATTTTTCACAAACATCTTTTACTAAATGCAACCCCATACCTGTAGATTCTCCATATTCTCTACCATTACTACCTGTATAAAAAGGTTCAAATACTCTTTTTATGTCTCTTTTAGAAATTCCAATACCATCATCTATAATCTCAATAACTACTTTTTCATTTTCCTTTTTAGCCATAATCTCTACATATTTTCCCTTTCCCACTGAATATTTTATACTATTTATTAAAATTTGTTCTAATATAAATTCTATCCATTTTTTATCACTATTAATTATAATATTATCTTCAATTTGAACTTTAGGAAAAATTTTATTCTTTATAAAATAACTTTTTAAAGAATTCACTGATTCCTTAATAACACCTTGCAGTTCAAATTTTTTTAATGAAAAGTCATTCCTAAAATCTTCCAATCTAGCATTATATAATGCAAGTTTTAATCCTCTTTCTAATTTATCAACTTCACTTTTAATATCATCAACAAATTCTTCATCTTCATATTCTTGCATATATAATTTAATTACTGAAAGTGGAGTTTTCATATGATGTACCCATTGATTCATAAAATCTAATTGCTCTTTTTGATTTTTTATTTGATTATTTACTTCTCCTTGATAGAATCCGTACATATCATTAGTTAATCTATTTAATTCATTTCCTAAATATGAATTACCAAATTCATTTACTATTTCTTCAAAATTATTATACTTATTAGATAATCCATTATATAACTTTCTATTTTTATAATATCTATATAACATGTATACTGTTAAAACAAATAAATTTAAAAATACAAAGTAAATGCAATTACCTATTGTATTAAACCCTTGAAATATAAGCATTGATGAGAAAACTAATACAAAACTAAAAATATATATTAATATAAATCCTAAATTATCTTTTATAAAAAGTTTCATTTTCTACCTCCAACTTATATTAATTCTATATCCAGCACCTCTTACTGTTTCAATTGCATTTTCTATACCTAATTCTAAAAACCTTTTTCTTACTCTTGTTATATTTACATTTAAAGTATTATCATCTACAAAAAACTGATCATCCCAAAGTTTTTCCAAAAGATTATCTCTTGTAGCAACTTTGGGATATTTACTCATAAGACAATCTATAAGTTCACTTTCTTTTTTACTTAAAATTATTTTTTTATCATTCATTTCTAGTTCTAATCTTTCTGGATATAATATAAGTCCTTCTAAATTAACAACTCGCTCATTTGTGTTTGTTGCATATTCACCATAAACTCTTCGTAAATTACTTTTTATCTTAGCCCTTACAATTTCATAATTAAATGGTTTTATAATATAATCATCTGCTCCACTTTCTATTGCCATTATTTGATTCATTTCACTATCTCTTGCAGATATAAATATTATAGGGCAAAGTGACTTTTGTCTTATTTTTGTACACCAATAATATCCATCAAACTTAGGTAAATTAACATCCATTAAAACTAAACTTGGATTTTCTTCATTAAACTTCACCATAATATCTTCAAAATCTTCTATTTTACAAACATCATATCCATATCTTTCTATATAATCACCTAACAACTTAGATATGTTCATATCATCTTCTACTATCATTATTTTATAACTCATCTGTGTCACTCCTTTTAAAATCTATTATAGGGTTCCAAGTTCAAATTTAAAATAACATCTTTCTCAATTGAAAATCTTTTTTCTTTCATCAAGAAACAGGAATTATTTAAATTAGTATTTCTTTAAAAATTGATTTAGAAACTCTTATTAATCTATTTTTTATTTTCAAGACCTGAACCCAAGGACAGGTTCAGCGACTGCCTAGACAGGACGTAGTGTGAACTAAATTTAGAAATATGTAATTGAAAATTCAATGTATATTTTTTATAAATCAAGGAAGTAATTCTCATCAATAATGGCATTTTATTAATGTGAATTGCTGACGAAGAGTTATGAAAAATAGACTAGAATTTAATTACATAGGTCTTAATTTAGTTCACTTATAGCCGTTTAGTCTTGAAAATAAAATGATAAATTTATTAGAGTTTCTTTGAAATTTTTATGAACAACGTTTTAAATAATTACTGTTTCCTTTCCTACTACCATTCTCATTTAATATTTGAATAATTTCATTTTTTAGCTTAGAATCCTATATAGTATTACAACTTTGCTTTTCAATTTATACCTTTATTAATTTATATCCTTAGTTTATCATCTATAACCCTATATACTCTTTGTCGAAAAAATAAGCAAGGTGTTTACCCTGCTTATAAATATTTTTAAATATATTTTAATTGTTTACTATATTGTAATAATTTTTTGCTGTTAGCATGTAATATCCTAAATAAATTAGTATATATGGAGTTAATACTTTTATTAAAATTAATATTATATTTTGGTTAAAAGCATTGGATATCAATGATATAGCTATAGTACTATGAAACACACCTATAAATAATGGTGCTAAAAATACATTCAACATTTCTTTGTATATTGAAATTTTTATATCTTTATCATCCACACCTATTTTTCTTAAAGTTTTATATCTATTAACTTCTTCTGTTGCTTCTGAAATTTGTTTGAAAAATATTATACTTCCTGTTGCAGCTAAAAATACTATTCCTATAAAAACACCTATAAATAACATTCCGCCAATAGATGCTGATTGCTCTTTTAAATTTTTATAATAAGATGAATATGACAGCATTTTATTACTATTTTTGTCTTTTAACAAACTTTTATCTACCATATTTTCAATTTTATCATCAGTTACTTTTAAATCATTATTACTTTTAATTTGATATAAATTTAAATTATATATTTCTCCTGCACTTTTAATTTTATTATAATCATCATCATTTACAACCATAGTTTCAATAGACATATGTTCATTTAATAAATTTTCCTTATAGTATTCCTTTATGGAAAGCTTTATATCACTATCTTTTATGTCTACTGTAGAAAACTTATATTCTCTCTTACTTCCTTCTCCATATTCGTAAAAATAAGCACATTCCCCACTATTTAATTTTTCCATAGTATACTTATTTTTTCTTAATTTATTGATACTATAAAAATAACTTTGTGGAATCATCTTAACAAAATTCTTTCCTCCATTTATGCTTACTTCTAAATCAGTTATTTCTCCATTAGTATTTCCTATTACTTCTATATTATTTTCTTCACTTAAAGTATTTAGTATACCTTCATTTAAACTTTTATCTTTTGTAGATACAACATATGAATATGGATATACTTCATCAAAATCACCAATGAATTTATTATGATAACTTATAGTAATACCCATTGCTGTTATAGTTGTTGCACTTAAAACTGATATTAATGCTAAACTTTTAGCATTTCCTTTTATTCTATATAATAATTTAGACGTTATTATCATATTAAGTCCTTTATAATGCTTCTTTTCATTTTTCCTTTTTATTTTAGTTAAATAAATTAAGAAAGATGAAAAAAACAAAAATGTTCCACTTACAACTAACATTAAAGTTAGTACTATTGATATTTGCAAACTTGGTGATTTCATAGCTCCCAAATAGACTAAATATCCAGAAATTATTAATACTAGAGATAATATTGATTTAAAGTATGATGCTTTAGGTTCAATTTCTCTTTTATTTTCAGCTTTAAATAAATCTATAAGTTCAAATTTATAAATTGTAGATCCACTTATAAAAGATACTATAATAAATATAGCAACAAATGATATTACAGTTTTCATTATTGCTTTTATAGTTATAACTTGTCCTAATTCCACATTTAAATTTATTATCTTTATTAATAATAAAGTAGAAATTCTAGATAATACACTTCCTAAAATTATTCCTACAACAAGTGCAATAATTCCTATAAAAAATGTTTCTAAAAATAGAATTTTTCCTATTTTTTTATTTTCTATACCTAAGATGGCATATAATCCAATTTCTTTTTTCCTTTTCTTTAAGAAAAAATCATTTGAGTACCATATAAACAAACCTGAAAAGAACAGTAAAACCATTGATGCTGCATTAAACCCCACACTAAGTTTAGCACTTCCTTCTAATGCTAAATTTACAGATTCATTGTATTCTAAAGACTTAAATATAAAAAATATTGTTACTGAAATTATTATTGACATTAAGTATATAATATAATTTTTTATATTTCCTTTTACATTTTGCTTAGCTATATTAATTATCGTCATAGGAATCACCACCTATATATGCTAAGGTATCTAATATTTCTTTGTAGAAAGCCTTTCTGCCCGAATTTCTATTTAATTCTTTATATAACATTCCATCTTTAATAAATACAACCCTTTTACAATAACTTGCAGCATTTGCATCATGGGTAACCATCATAATTGTTGCATTATTTTCATCATTAAGTTTTTCAAATCTTTCTAAAAGATCTTTGGATGATTTAGAGTCTAATGCCCCTGTTGGCTCATCTGCAAGAATTATAGATGGATTATTAACTATAGCTCTTGCAGCTGCTGTACGTTGTTTTTGTCCTCCTGATACTTCATAAGGATACTTATCTAAAAGTTCTTTTATTCCCAATATATCACAAACATTCTCTACTGATTTTTTTATGTCTTTTGAATTCACCTCACTTATAGATAATGGCAATGCTATATTTTCTCTTATAGTTAACGTATCTAACAAATTAAAATCTTGAAAAACAAATCCCAAATTTTCTCTTCTAAATTTAGCTAATTTTTTATTATCTAATTTTGATATATCTTTCTCATTTATCAAAACTTCTCCACTAGATGGCTTATCTATTGTTGATACAATATTTAAAAGTGTACTTTTTCCTGCTCCTGACGGTCCCATAATTGCTATAAACTCACTTTCATATACATTTAAATTAATATTTTTTAACGCTGAATACTGTATGCCTTTATTTCTATATACTTTTGATACACTTTTTATTTCTAATACTTTATTCATGAAATAACCTCCAACTTATTCTTTGCTTATTTGAATTTTTCATCAACAATAATGCATTTAACTAGTTCTATTATTTAAGACTTGGATATAAGAATTTATATATTTTTTCTCGTTTTTCTATTTTCTCTCCATAATATTGACTTGCATAAACTTTATCAGCTTCTTCTACTTCTCCATTTCTTTCTATCCATTTTGCCATCATTTCTTTGTAATTTTTTTCATTAAATATTTTGGATATATAAAATGTACCTATATTAATGTTGTTATCTGCAAGTGCAACCTCTTCTTTATTATCAATTTTTATATTTGCCTCATTCGCAATTCTTATTCCACTTTCATCATTTATATTCATAAGCCCTGATGGTTTACCTTCTTTATAAGGTGTTTCTTTGAAATTTGTTTCAAAATGTATTGTAGCTGCAACTAAAGCAGGCTCTACATTATACTTTTCTGCATATTTCTTTATTTCTATTTTATGATTCAATGGATATAATCCTTGTCTTACAAATAATATTCCACTAACCCCAACTATACCAACAGTTACTAATGCTATAATTAATTTTTTCATAATTTTATTCCTCCATTAATTTTCTATTTATTAATTTGTTTTTGTAATTTCTATGTTTTTATTTTAATAAATAATTTTAAACTTCAATATCGATTTTTATTTCATAAACATTACATGCTTGTAAGAAAAAAAGAACACAGTCTGAATACTGTGTTCTTTTCTTGATACTTATATTTTTACTCACAATTTAATTTTTAGTATAATAAGCTACACCTACACTTTTAGGTCCAACATGTAATCCTATTATAGGTCCTATAGATTGTATAGTTACATCTACGTTAAGCTCTTCTCTTAATCTATTAGCAAGCTCTAATCCTTCTTCTTCACAATTAATATGATGAACTATAACTTCTCCAATCCCATTTTCCTTTATATCACATACAACTGTTTCTATAATTTTTTCAACAGCTTTTTTCTTAGTTCTAACTTTATTAAATACAGTAGTTTTTCCATCAACAACTGTAAGTATAGGTCTTATTTGAAGAATTGCACCAAACAATGCAGCTGCACCACCAATTCTTCCACCTTTTTTTAGATATTCTAATGTATCTGGTACAAATAGAAATCTACTTTTATTTATAACATCTTTAACACCATTTACTACATCACATATATCTTTACCTTCATTAGCAATCCTTGCACCTACCATGGCAGCAAACCCCATCTGCATACAGTTAGAACGAGAATCTATAAGTTCTATTTTACAGTTTGGATATTTCTCTAATATCATATCTTTAACTAAATTTGATGTTGAATATGTACCACTCATATCAGATGATATAAATAATCCTACAATATCATCTCCTTGTTCAGCGATTTTCTCGTAAGCATTATAAAACTCATCTATACTTGGTTGTGATGATGTTGGGATTTCATTCGCCTTTGACATTTCTTCATAAAAAAATTCATTTTCAAGCTCAACTTCTCTATAACTCTTTTCATTTAATAATACATTTAAAGATACTATAGATATATCATATTCTTCTATGAATTTATTTGGTATATAACTAGTACTATCCGTTATTATTTTTACGCCCACAGTCTTTACCTCCACTAAAAATTAAGTATATACTTAAAAATTACTTATTTATTGCATAGAAAAAACAATCTAACTTTTCACATTATTTCTATATATATTATTAAGTATTATAACAGTTTTAAATAATTATTAAAACAGGTATCTAATTAAATACTTAATTAGATACCTGCTATTCTATATAGTTTATATAAATTATGTCTTAATTCATATGTATAAAATGTGTTAACATTTAAAAATGTTTTCCATTTTCATAATATCTTTCTTCTTTTAAATTATTAAAAATAACATCCACACATTCTTTGTTTTCATCTTTAAAATATTTAGTTATAGCTAATGCTACTTTATCTTGAACTTCCTGTCCTCTGTCAAACCATGATACTTCAATTATAGTAGGTGGCATTACAATTTTTCCATCCATTATGTATTTTGAATTTGTAAATTCTATAGAAAAATAATCTCTTGGGCACTCTATTATATTTTCAAGTTCATTTATTAATTCTTCACTTACTTCTAATACTTTTTTCTCTTCTACACCAGTAACTTTTAATATAGGCATAAAAACACCCTTTCCATATTTTTTTGAATGATACTAATTATAACAAATTTTTCTCACAAAAAATATATTTATTTTTCAATACTTAAATCTACATTTCACATTGTTCTATTTCTATAGTATATTTTTTACAATAAGGACAATATATAATACTTACTATATAACTATTGTCTATTTTTCTATCTCTTAATAGTTTCATAAAAGAAGTATTTTTATATTCTTCTGAAATACTACTAATTACATAATTCTCTTCTTTTGTGAATATGTAAAAATGATATTCTAGAAATTTAAAAAACTTTAGTTTTTCTTTTTTTCCTTCCAAGCAAACTTCACAAGGATCACTATAATATTCTTTATCAAAAAAAACTTCGTCACAATTATTTAAAAGTTCTAAAACATTATCAATATTAAAGTCGTTAACTTCCTTTTCTTCATCATTTAATATGTACTCACAATTCTCTTTTAAAATAGCATATTCTTCATCTTCATATTTAAATTTATATTCCATTATAAAATTCCTTTCATATTTAACTTTAATTTTTATTTTCTTTCAAATGCCTTAATTAAATTGAGTATAACATAATTTTAAATATACTCCATAATTATTAATCACATTTGAAAGAAAGTAATATAAATTCTTTATAAAATTTTTTCATAGCAATAAAAATATTCTTTTACTCCATGTATAAAAATTTCCCCTACCTTTTTATAACCACAATTAACAATAAAATTTTGTGCATTCATATTTAAACTATATATATTTACTCTTATACTTTTTACACCCTTTTCTTTTGCAAGTTCATCAGTAAATTTCATTAGCATAGTACCAACACCATTTCGTCTAATTCTTCTATCTACTAAAATCCTATGAATAACCAAAAAATTATCTTTGCAGCTCCAATTAATAGATTCGTATCCTTCTACTTCTTTATTATTTACACATATAAATCCAACTATTCTCCTTTCTATTTCTTGAACAAATAAAGCTTTTTCTTTTATATCTAAGGCAATGTTATCTCCACTAGAATATTTTATATCCCAACATACAGGTCCTTGTTTTTCTATTAATAACTTACTTTCGTGAACTATCTGCTCAACATTATCTATATCGTTTTTTAATGCCAACCTTATCATCCTTATTCATATCCCCTTACACTATTATTAAACCGTATTTTTAAAATTTCTATATCTTAAGTAAAATATATCCATATTGTAATATACATTAAATATTGTATTGTTACAATATTTAATGTATATTATTAATATTTATTTCAAAGTTAATATTCTTTGTAATAATTACATAAACACTACTTAGATTATTATTTAAATTTTGTAATTATTCTCCATATAATATATTCGAATAATTTGAAAATTTCAATAGTGTAATTCAAAAAATATTTTAAAATAAATTCATAAGCTCATCTAATTCAATTCCTGCAAAATATTCATTTATTTTTATTCCATTTAATGCTTCCTTTATATTATTTTTCCTATGTGGTTTATTCTCTAAGATTTTTTCTATATTACTTATATCTTTAACACCAAAAAAGTCACCATGAATTTTTACATTTTTCATTATTCCATCTTCTACTTTAATACTTAATTCTATAGTGCCGCTTTTGAATTTACACTCGTTATAAAAATTATAATTAGGTGATTTTCCAAAATTCCAATCCCAAGTTTTATATTTTTTATTTTTTATTTTTTCTATTTCTTCTATTTCCTTTACTGTAAAATTAGTTATCACTGCACTATTCTCATTTTCTGTTATATAGTTAAATATTTCTTTTTTTAAATCTAATACAGATATCTTTTTTTCTAAATATTCACTTATATTTGTAACTCTACTTGTAACAGATTTAACTGCTTTTCCTTCAAATTTTGTTTTTTTAGGCTTTAATGCTCCACTTAGATTTGAAATATCTGCTGAAAAAAGTAATGTTCCATGATGCATAACTCTATTCTTATATTTACATTGAGCTGTTCCGGAAAACTTCTTTCCATCTATAGTTAAATCATTTCTACCAGAAAATTCCGCTTTAATACCAAGATTTTTCAACGCACCTATTATTGGTATACTAAACTTTTCAAAATCATTGAAACTTTTCCCGTCATTAACTATAAAAGTATAATTAAGATTTCCCAAATCATGAAATACAGCACCACCACCAGTTTGACGCCTTACAACTTTAACATTATTCTTTTCAATAAAATCTAAATCTATTTCTGATAAAGTATTTTGATTTTTTCCAACTACAACACAAGGCTCATTTCTCCAAAGTATAAAGTACTCCTCTTCAGTGTTTTTTAAGAAGTACTCCTCTGATGCCAAATTAAAATATGGTTCAGTACTCAAGTTATCAATATATCTCATTTTTTAATCCCCCATTTGTAAGATTTCAATGTTACAATAATAATTTTATCTTATGGTTCTAATCCAATTTTCTCCTTCTAACTCTACTCTTTGATAATTCTAATTTTATATAGGGTTCCAAGTTCAAATTTAAAGTAATGTCTTTCTCAAATTGTATTATTAAGCTTACAGTTTATTTCTATTTTTATATTTGGAACCAAGTAAGAGTTAAGAGTGAAAAGTGAAATCAGTTTTATCATTCTTTGTTAATTGTTAACATTTGAATAATTTCATTTTTAAGCTTAAAACCCTATATATAGAAATTATTTAGTTATACTGTGTATAGCTTCCTTATTTAATCCCATTATTGCTTCATGGAAAGCTTCTCCAAGTGTTGGGTGTGCATGCACAACTTCTTTAAAATCATCTACAGTCATTCCTTTTTCTATGGCAACTACTCCTTCATGAATTAGATCTGAAGCATGTGGTCCCATTATATGAATACCTAATAATTTATGATTTTCACTATTACATATTGCTTTAACAAATCCTTCACCTTCACCTAATGCTAAAGCTTTTCCATTAGCTCCAAATAAAAATTTGTTTTTTACATATGGTATATTATTTTCTTTTATCACTTCTTCTGTCATACCCACAGTTGCTATTTCTGGAAATGTAAATATACATCCTGGAATTATTGATTCATGACATTGTTTATTTTTACAAATATATTCAACTGCCTCTACACCTTGATGTGATGCAGCATGTGCTAACAATGATATTCCATTTACATCTCCAATAGCATATATTCCTTCTACATTTGTTTTATAGTTTTTATCAACTTTTATTCTTTTTCTATCATGCTCTATGCCTATTTTTTCTAAATTCATGCCATCAAAATTCCCATATCTTCCTTTTGCTATTAAAACTTCATTTGCTTTAAAATCTACATCTCCTTTTTTATCTTCACACTTAATAATAACTTCATTTCCAGCATCAATAAATTCATTAATTCTAGTAGATGTTTTTATACTTATTCCAGATTTTTTTGCCATAGCTGTATATCGTTTAGTTAACTCTCTATCTACATCATATAATATTGAATCTCTTGCAACTATAACTGTAACATTACTTCCCATAGCATTAAATATACTTGCAAATTCCATACCTATAACTCCACCACCAACAACTACAAGTTCCTTAGGTATGCTTTTAAATTCCAAAATTTCATCACTAGTTATAATTTTTTCATTTTCTATCCCCTTAATATTAGGCATTTCTGGCTTTGATCCTGTTGCAATAATTATGTTCTTTCCTTCCAAAATTACTTCTCCATCTTTTGTTTCAACCTTAACTGTATTTTTATCTTGTAAAAAAGCTTTTCCTTTTACAATTTCAACTTTATTTCCTTTTAATAATTGTTCTACACCACCAACTAATGTATTTACCACATTTGCTTTTCTTTCCTGTACTTTTTCTACATTTAATTTGTAATCATTTACCTCTATACCAAAATCATCAATATGTTTAAGTGTTTTCATTATTTCTGCACTTCTATATAATGTTTTAGTTGGGATACATCCTCTATTTAAGCATGTCCCACCAAAACTATCCATCTCTACTACAGCAACATCCATACCCAATTGTGCACCTCTTATAGCTGCAACATAACCTCCTGGTCCTCCCCCAATTACAATTATATCTTTCATATCATAACCCCCTATAAATATTTATAATAATCAATGTTTAAATAGTATCTTTATCAAATGATAATATTAAACTTACAGTTTATTTTTATTATCATGTTTAGAACCAATCAACAATTAACAGTTAACAATTAACAATGATGGTTAATATTATTCACTTCGTTCTTAATATTTATGAATAGAATTCCATAAAAACTATATTTTCATATTGTTTTCAAACTAATTTGCTTAGCAAATTATCATAAAAATTGATTCAAATAAACTGAGACTTCAGTTTTATCCCTCATCGTTAATTGTTAATTTTGTATAACACTTCAAATTGCTCTTTCTCAACTAAAACATAAATAACTTAAAGTTTAGACTTGTATCCCTATAGAATAAAAAAGTTAAGACTTAAGAATTGCCTATATACACTTTTCTTAAATCTTAACCCTTTTTAATTATTTGCTAGACCACTTTAATACCGGTGTCCTTGCTGCTTTTACCTCATCTAATCTTCTTACTGGAGTATTGTGAGGAGCTTCATGAAGTAATTGAGGATTTTCCTTAGCTTCTACTGCTATTTTTTTCATTACTTCAATGAATTCATTTAAATTTTCTATACTTTCACTTTCAGTTGGTTCTACCATTAAAGCTTCTTCAACTATAAGTGGAAAATATACTGTAGGTGGATGAATTCCATAGTCTATAAGCCTTTTAGCTATATCTATAGTAGCAATATGATGTGGATTGTCTTTTAATGTACTTAAAACCACCTCATGCTTACATACATCATCTTTTCCTAAATTATAATATTCTTTTAATGACTCTTTTATATAGTTAGCATTTAAAACTGCATTTTGAGATGCTGCTTTCAAACCTTCTTTTCCCATTGTCAATATATATGAATATGCTTTAACCATAACTCCAAAATTTCCATAAAAGCTTCTAATCTTTCCTATTGAGTCTGGTCTATCGTAATCTAATATATATTTTTCATTTTCTTTTTTTACAATTGGATAAGGAAGAAATTTTGCTAATTCTTTCTTAACCCCTACTGGAGCTGATCCTGGACCACCACCACCATGTGGAGTTGAAAATGTTTTATGAAGATTTAAATGACAAACATCAAATCCCATATCTCCTGGTCTTGTTATTCCCATAATAGCATTCATATTTGCGCCATCATAGTATAAAAGTCCACCAGCTTCATGAACTAATTCACTTATTTCTTTTATATCTTTTTCAAATAATCCAAGCGTGCTTGGATTAGTAAGCATTAAACCTGCAATTTCATCATTAAGAGCTTTTTTTAGTTCTTCTAAAGAAACTCTTCCATCAGGATTTGATTTTATTTCAACAACTTCAAACCCAGCAACTGCTGCACTTGCTGGATTAGTTCCATGTGCTGAATCTGGAACTATTATTTTTGTTCTCTTAAAATCTTTTCTATTTTCATGATATGCCTTTATTAATAAAAGTCCTGTAAGTTCTCCATGTGCTCCAGCTGCTGGTTGCAATGTAAAATCATCCATACCAGTTATTTCTGTTAATCTTTCGGAAAGATCATACATAAGTTCTAATGCACCTTGTGATATCTCTTCACTTTGACATGGATGTATCTTAGAAAAACCTGAAAGTACTGCCATATCTTCATTTATTTTAGGATTATATTTCATAGTACATGAACCTAATGGATAAAATCCTTTATCTACACTATAATTTTTATTTGAAAGAGCTGTATAGTGTCTTACAATATCAACTTCACTAACTTCTGGAAGTTCTAATTCTTCTTTTCTTATAAGATTTTCAGGAAGAATCTCTTCAAGCTTTACCTCTGGTACATCTAACTTTGGAAGTTTATAGCCTCTTCTACCTTCTGATGACAGCTCAAATATAACTTTATTATACTTTCCCATTATATCGCCTCCATCACTTTTACTAATTTATCTATATCTTCCCTTGTTCTCTTTTCTGTTACACAAAGTAGCATTGAATTTTCATACTCAGGGTAAACCTTTTCTAAATTATATCCACCTAAAATATTAGATTTTAATAATTCTTTATTAATCTCACAAGGTGAAGCTTCTGATCTTATTGCAAATTCTTTAAAGAATGGTTTGTTGAATACTGGTTTATATTTTCCACTCTTAATTAATTCATTATAAGCATAATGGGATTTTGCTAGACACTGTTTAGCAACTTCTTTTATTCCTTCTTTTCCAAGTGTAGCCATATACATAGCTGCTCCAATTGACATTAATGTTTGATCTGAACAAATATTAGAAGTTGCCTTTTCCCTTCTTATATGTTGCTCTCTTGCTTGAAGTGTTAAAACAAATCCTCTATTTCCATCAACATCCTCTGTCTCTCCAACTATTCTACCTGGCATTTTTCTCATAAGCTTTTTAGTTGTATTCATAAATCCAAGTCCTGGTCCCCCAAAACTCATATTAGCACCTAAACATTGACCATCACCTACTACTATGTCTGCTCCTAAACTGCCTGGACTTTTTAATATTCCAAGTGATATTGGATCAACATTCATTATAAGTAATGATTTATTTGAATGAACAACTTTTTCAAGCTCCTCAACCTCTTCTAATAAACCAAAGAAATTAGGTGTTTGAATAATTACAGCAGCCACATCTTTATTAAGAAGTTCTTTTACCTTTTCAATATCAGTTACTCCATCATTTAAATCTACTTCAATTAAATTGTGTCCCTTAAATTTTAAATAAGTTTTTAATACTTTTCTTGTTTCTGGATTTACTGACTTTGAAACTATTACAGTCTTTCTTTTTGTACTAACAACTGCAAGTGATGCAGCTTCCATTGTTGCTGTTGCACCATCATACATAGATGAGTTTGAAACTTCCATTCCTGTTAAGTTACAAATCATACTTTGATATTCGAATATAGATTGAAGTGTTCCTTGACTAAGTTCTGCTTGATATGGTGTATATGCTGTATAAAATTCTGATCTTCCAGTTAAGTATTTTATAACTGCAGGAATATAGTGATCATAACTTCCTGCTCCTAGAAAACATGTTAAATCTTCTATTGATTTATTTTTTATACTCATATCTTTTAAACGTTTTTCTACTTCAAGTTCTGATAATCCACTTTCTAAATTTAAATCTCTTTTAAGCTTAACGTCATCACTTACATCATAATATAAGTCATCCATTGATTTCATTTTTAGAAAATCCAATACATCTTTAGTTTCTTTTTCTGTATTTGGAATATAAGGAAACATCATTATGCCTCCTTACTTAACTCATCACAAATTTTCTCATAATCTTCTGGTTTAATTAATTCTTCTAACTCTTTTTCGTCTTTTAACTCTATAGCTATCATCCAATTTTCATATGGATCTTCATTTAATGCTGCTGGATTATCATCTAATTCTTCATTAACCTCTACTATTGTTCCTGATACTGGCATATAACTATCTGATGCTGCCTTTACTGATTCGATTGTTGCAAAGCTATCGCCTTTTTCTAATTCATCATCAACATCTGGTAATTCTATAAAAACTATATCTCCAAGCATACGTTGAGCACAATCACTTATACCTATATATGCTTTATTTCCTTCAACTTTTATCCATTCATGGTCCTTTGTGTATAATAAATTATTTAATACTTTCATATTTATACCCCCTATTTATTTAAAATATCTATTTACTTTGAGTTTTCTTTGTATAAAATCTCTTGTCTATAACAACTGCTTTTAATTCTTTATTTCTAACTTTTATATCAAATTCTGTTCCAATTTTAGTGTAATCTATCTCTACTAATGCAAGTCCTATTGATTTTTTTAATGTTGGTGATTTATATCCTGTTGTTACATGTCCTATTACTTTTCCATCTTTTAGAATTTCATATCCATGTCTTGCAATTCCTTTATCTAAAAGTTCAAAACCAACTAATTTTCTAGTTATTCCTTCAGTTTTTTGTTTTATTAGTGCATCTTTTCCTATGAAATCCTCTTCAACTTTCAATTTTACAAAGAATCCAAATCCCATTTCTAATGGAGTTATATTTTCATCCATTTCATTTCCATAAAGAGGTAATGTTGCTTCAAATCTTAATGTATCTCTTGCTCCAAGACCTATTGGTTCTGCCCCAAATTCCTCTCCATTTTTCAACATAGCATTCCATAGTTCTTCTGCATCTTCTGGTTTACAATAAATTTCAAAACCATCTTCCCCAGTATATCCAGTTCTTGATACTAAACATTCTTTCCCATTCACAATTACATTTCTTCTAGCTTTAAAGAATTTTATTTCATTTAAATCCATAGAAACTAATTTTTGTAGAATCTCTTGAGCTTTTGGACCTTGTAATGCTAATTGAGCAATATTTTCTGATACATCCTTTATCTCAATATCAAAATTACCTTTATGATCTAATATCCACTTAACATCTTTTTCTTTATTACTAGCATTTATAACTAAGAAAAAATCATCTTCCTTAAATTTATAAACTAATAAATCATCTACTACTCCACCAGTTTCTTTACACATAAAAGTGTATAAAACTTCATTATCATTAAGAGTATTAACATCATTAGTAACTAAGTATTGAACAAATTTTTGTGCATCCTTACCTATTACTGTAACTTCCCCCATATGAGATACATCAAATAATCCTGCTCTTTCTCTTACTGTCTCATGTTCATGTAAAAAGCCTTTAAATTGTGTTGGAAGTTCATAGCCTGCAAATTCAACAACTTTTCCACCATACTGTTCATACACTCCTCTTAATGGAGTTTTTTTTAATTCTTGCATTTAAATATACCCCCCAATTATCATATTAATTTCAATAATGAAATTAAAATATATAAAAGATACTAATAATTATTAATATCTAATATTTCAATTCAAATCTTAATAATTATTTTAATGTTTTGCTTTTATTTTTATAAATAATAAGATCAGCCCGAAAATATTTCAAAATTAACAATAATTTTAAATCAATAATTTATTACCTACTTTGCTAATTGTAATCCTATACTTATTTATAATATTAAATATTCATTAATATAAATTTTATAACTAAAATTTATATTAAGTTTGTTAAATAATTGTTTAAGTTTATATAATTTTCTAAATTTTCTATTATTTACTTTCATTATAATTGCGTTTCTATTATTTGTAAACCATATACATAATTAAATATATTATTTGTTTTATATTTATACATTTGTTATTGTAAATTTTTAAAATATTTAATTTGGTAATTTAGATTTCAAATAGTAATTATTTATATTTTAAATACTTATAATTACATCTATTCTATATAGTTATTATAACTTTATTTTTTAGATTCTTATTAAGATTTTTATATATTTTTTTATACTAATTCGGTAAAGTTATGTTTTTATATTTTCTTGATTTAAATTATACTTTTTTAATATATCTAAATTTTTATATTTTTAAGCATAAATTTGGTGCTTTGTTTAGGTTTTTATTACTACTATCTAATTTCTATTTTATTTATATAATCTCACTAATTTGTAATATATTATTTTAAAATTTAAACCTTATTAAATATAAATAAACTTTAAATGCATTTGTAAATTTAATTTTTAACAATATTTTCAAATTATCATTATTTAAAACTTACAACTTTTAGTTCCATTTATACATCTTAGTCATAGACTATATTAATATAATTATTATAAATTTATTTGATATATCTATTGACTTTTATTTAGAATAAATATATTATTAAAACATAATTTAATAAAATTAATCCCATGTTAAAGGGGAGTAGTTATAAATGTATCTTCAACATTCCGGCAATTTGCCTGGAGATATATACCAATTGAAAGTTGGTTACAAGACCTTTGACATAGATTTCAATAAGACTTGAAATCTATGTCAAAGGTCTTTTTTGTTAAATTAGATGTAAAAATATAGGAGGGAGTACTTATTTTATGAAAACTTATTTTTCACAATCAACAAATCAAATTTTAAATGAATTAAATTCTTCTCTTGAAGGACTTAATGACGAAATGGTAAAAAAACAAAATGAAAAACATGGCCCAAATGAACTTAAAGAAAAAGAAAAGAAAAGTACCTTTGTAATTTTTTTAGAGCAATTTAAAGATTTATTAGTTCTTATCCTTATAATTGCTGGTTTTGTTTCCATGGCTATAGGTAATATGGAAAGTACTTTAGTAATTTTTGTAGTTATAACATTAAATGCAATACTTGGTACTGTTCAGCATATTAAAGCTGAACAATCACTAAATAGCCTTAAAGCTTTATCTGCACCAAACTCAAAGGTAATTAGAAATGGTGTTAAAACTGAGATACCATCTAGAGAAGTTGTACCTGGAGATATTTTAATTTTGGAAGCTGGTGACTTAGTTGCAGCTGATGGTAGAGTTATAGAAAATTATTCACTTCAAGTTAATGAAAGTTCACTAACTGGAGAATCTGAAAGTGTTAATAAAACTAGTGACGTTATATCTTCTACAGAACTAGCACTTGGTGATCAAAAAAACATGGTCTTCTCAGGTAGTTTAGTAACTTATGGTAGAGCTACTGTTATAGTTACTGATACTGGCATGAATACGGAAATTGGTAAAATTGCATCTCTTCTTGAGAATACTCAAGCTAAAAAGACACCATTACAAGCTAACTTAGATGATTTCAGTAAGAAATTAGCTATTATAATTCTAGCTATTTCAGTTGTTATATTTGGAATTGACGTATATCGTGGAACCCCTATATTAGATTCTTTAATGTTTGCTGTTGCTTTAGCTGTTGCTGCTATTCCAGAAGCCTTAAGTTCAATTGTAACTATCGTTCTTGCATTAGGAACTCAAAAAATGGCTAGTGAAAATGCTATTGTTAAACAGTTAAAAGCTGTTGAAGGACTTGGATGTGTTTCTGTAATATGCTCTGACAAAACTGGAACACTTACACAAAATAAAATGACTGTAAAAAAATCTTTTGTTGATAACAAAATTATAAACTCTAATGAATATGATTTATCTAATGAAACTGAAGATTTATTAATAAAGTCAGCCATTCTTTGTAATGATTCAACAGTTATTAATAATAATGAAATTGGTGATCCTACAGAAGTTGCTTTAGTTAACTTAGGTAAAATATATAATTTAGATGAAGTATCTCTTAGAAATTCTTATGCTAGAATATCAGAAATACCCTTTGACTCTGATAGAAAGTTAATGAGTACTTCTCATAATTTAAACAATAATAATCTAATGTTTACTAAAGGTGCCCTTGATGTTTTAATTAATAGAATCAAATATATTAAAACTTCTAATGGTATAAAAGAAATTACAAAAGAGGATATTGAAAATATACAAAATACTAACAAATCTTTTTCTGAAAATGGCTTAAGAGTTTTAGCTTTTGCATATAAAGAAATATCTGAAGATTATTCTCTTTCTTTAGAAGATGAATATGGCTATACATTCTTAGGTTTAATATCAATGATTGATCCTCCTAGAGAAGAATCAAAGCATGCTGTAAGCGAATGTTTAAAAGCTGGTATAAAACCTGTTATGATAACTGGGGATCATAAAATAACTGCTTGTGCTATTGCTAAGGAAATCGGAATTTTTAAAGACGGTGATCTTGCTATGGAAGGATTAGAACTAGAAAAAATTTCTGATGAAGAATTAAGAGAAAAAGTAGATAAAATCTCTGTTTACGCTAGAGTTTCTCCTGAGCATAAAATAAGAATAGTACGAGCTTTTCAAGATAAAGACAATATAGTAGCAATGACTGGTGATGGTGTTAATGATGCTCCAGCATTAAAACAAGCTAATATAGGTATTGCCATGGGAATAACTGGTACAGAAGTTTCAAAAGATGCAGCTTCCATGATTTTAACTGACGATAATTTTGCAACTATTGTAAAATCCGTTGCTAATGGACGTAATGTCTATAGAAATATTAAAAATTCTATTAGATTTTTACTATCTGGAAACACTGCTGGAATAATTGCTATATTGTTTACATCATTATTAGCATTACCAATGCCTTTTGCACCTGTTCACTTATTATTTATAAACTTGCTTACAGATAGCCTTCCAGCTATAGCAATTGGTGTTGAACCTGGCAATGATGATATTCTTAATGAAAAACCTAGAAATGCTAAGGATTCTATCTTAACTAAAGATTTTGTAAAAGCTATTTCACTTGAAGGGCTATTAATTTCTATTTTTACTATAATTGCCTTTATGACAGGACTAAAAACAGGTGATGCTTCTACTGCTAGTACAATGGCATTTGCAACACTTTGCCTTGCTAGATTATTTCATGGTTTTAACTGTAGAGGAAACTTATCAATATTTAAACTTGGACTTAACTCTAATAAGTATAGTATTTTAGCATTTTTATCAGGCTTCATTATGCTTACATTAGTTTTAATTGTTCCACCTTTAAAATCATTATTTGAAGTATCAACACTTTCAATACAACAATTAGGTTTAATATATTTGTTATCATTTATACCAACTTTAATAATTCAAATAAAAAAAGTTATTGTAGATGATAGAAAATTTTCAAAAATTCTTTCTACTGAAAAATCAACAATAAGTTTATAATTTAAAATAGAAGTACTTAAAAAGTACTTCTATTTTTTTGAACTCTCACTCAATCCGTATATTCTTTTACTTTTGTCAATAAGTTCTATTTCATTCAATTTTAACAATCCTTCTATAACATAATTAGTAAACTGTATTTTATTTGTAACACCAACCTTTTTTTTACTCCAAATTACACTTGCTTTTTCGTCTTTTATTAATTCTCTTATTTCAACAGCAGACATTTTCTTGGTTACCTTCATATTTTTCAAAACTTTATTACAACATTTATTATATAGTTTGTCCATAAGATTCATCCCTAACTGTCTATCTTTTATTATTCCTATATATATAAATAACATAGTTACAATCATAATAAGTACAATATATATAATATATTTTATCATTTTAACCTCCCATTATTTTTACTTACCAACTTTATTTATATTTAATTACTGTATTTTTAATCACTACTTCAATGATATATATCCATTATTAATAAGAATTTTTATATACTCTATTAGTCTTGGAAGTGCTGGTTCTATATCTTCACCATGACTTTCCTTTAATTTTTCTGATATTTCATATACATTATTATGTCCATCACACAATCTCCAAACAGTTGATCCTATTTTCTCTAATTCTATTTTTATAACTTCAGGTTTTTTAAAAATTTTATGCATTATCTTCTCAGCAAAAGAATCTCTTTTTATGATTAATACTATACTTTCTCCTGAATCATCCCAATTAATTTTTTCATTTCTAAATGGCACTTTCTCCAATATGTTATCATTCTTAGTTTTTTTCATAACTTCCCTCACCTTTTTATTTTATTTATCTCTTTATAAATTTATAGTTTTAAATTTATAGTTTTATGTCTAATTTCTATATTAAAATGATGAATGAAACATAATTATTCCATTCATCATTTATATTAATCTATGCTTTTATTTTTTGTTTAGACTTTTTATTAGAATTTTTATTTATATCATCATTCATACCTTTTTTCAAAATATATATAAAACTTAATGCTAATAACAAATACAATATTAATGAACCAAACTGTCCTAGTATAGGATTCTTCATTGCCATATCAACATTTGCTATTGCAAATATTGCAAGAACTACCCCCATGAGTCCTTCACCTGCAACAAGTCCTGATGCATATAATATACCAGTTTGATTAACAGCTTCTTTTTTATCTTTGTCTTTATTCTTAGTAAGCATATCAAAGCCACCTTTGATAAGTCCACCAAGCATTATTGGTGTTGATAAATGTATTGGTAAATATAAACCTATTGCAACTGGTAATGATGCTACACCTAATATTTCAAATATTATTGATGTCATAACGCCCATAAATACTAAGTTCCAAGGTAAGTTTCCATCCATAATTCCTTCTATTATAAGTTTCATTAGCCCAGCTTGTGGTGCTCCAAAATCTTTTGAACCAAAAGTATATGCTTTATCTAATGCAATCATTATAAATCCAACTGATATAGCTGCTGCTACAACACCTATAAGCTCTCCTAATTGTTGTTTCCATGGAGTTGCTCCAACTAAATAACCTGTTTTTAAGTCTTGAGAAGTATCTCCTGCTATTGCTGAAGCTGTACAAATAACTGCACCTATACATAATGCTGATATCATACCTGTTTTTCCATTCATTCCTGTGGCTTTTAATATTATTGTTGTTAATAATAAAGCCGCTATTGTCATTCCTGATATAGGATTTGAAGAACTACCTACAACACCTACAACTCTAGATGAAACTGTAACAAAGAAAAATCCAAATATAACTATCAATATTGCTCCTAATATTCCAACTGGAATTTGTGGAAATGCTGCTATAGCTATTATTGAAATTACAAGTACAATAATTATAAATCTGCTACTTAAGTCTTTATCAGTTCTTTCAACTTGAAGTTGTTTTTCATTACCTTTTGCACCTTTAATTACATCTCTAAATGATGATATTATAGTTGGTAAAGATTTTATTAAACTTATTATTCCACCAGCAGCAACTGCACCTGCTCCTATATATTTTAAATAATTTGACCATATAGCTCCTGCATTTAAATTTTTTATAACATCTTTTGCTGGGAATATAACATCTGTTGCACTACTACCAAAGAAAGTAATCATAGGAATAAAACAAAGCCATCCTAATAATGCTCCAATAAGCATGTATGAAGATATTTTAGGTCCTATAATATAACCTACACCTAAAAGTGCTGGAAGTGTATCCATACCAACTGTTCCATTTGAGAAGTTTGGAATAGTTTTTTCTATTTCTGTTGGAAACATTTTAAATCCATCACCAAATAGTTTGTATAATGCACCAATACCTCCACCTATAAATATCATTTTAGCACTAGACCCATCACCTTCACCTGCAACTAAAATCTCAGCACAAGCTGCACCTTCTGGATAAGGTAATGTTCCATGCTCTTTTACTATTAAATATCTTCTTATAGGTATCATAAATACAACACCTAACACACCACCAACTAATGTTATTATTGTCATTGTAAATGCATTTGGGTCTTCTCCCCATAAAAATAACGCTGGTAATGTAAATATTGCTCCTGCAACTAAAGACTCTCCTGCTGATGCTATTGTTTGCACCATATTGTTTTCTAGTATTGACTTTCTTTTAAGTATAACTCTCACAATTGCCATTGAAATAACAGCAGCTGGAATTGATGCTGAAACAGTCATTCCAATTTTTAAACCTAAATACGCATTTGCAGCACCAAAAATAATACATAAAATAATACCTACAACAACAGATAATACTGTAAATTCCGGAACTATTTTATTAGCCGGAATATATGGAATATACTTTTTCTGCCCATCTTTCAGTCCATATGCCCCTTCTGGTAATCCTTTTTTCATAAATAATCCCCCTTTATGTTTGGTTTAGCCCTGAATATTTTACTCCTATATTTAATTCTATTTTTCTTTATGTATTTATAGTATTAACTAAGTGTAAATTAAGTAAATTTTTACATGAATTTTAATTAATTTAAACTTATAAAAATTAAATTCAGATTTTAACTTAAGTTGATAATAAGTTGTCATGAAATATTTACCACAATTTAATTAAATATATTTAAATTTAATTTTAAAAATAAAAAACAATGATAAATTATTTTTTATAATTTATCATTGCTTTTATATTATCTATCCTGTTTTAATACTAATGTTTCTGAAATAGTAGATTTATTTCCTTTCATATCAACTATTTCATAATATATTACTGCATTTTTATTTATACTCGATTTTTTTACACTCTTATCATCAAATTTTACAATTAGATTTTTTTTATCTTTATCAACATCCCATTTTTCTTTTGTTCCATCATTATATTCAATCCAACCTTTTAAAACATAAACTGGTTCACTATAATTAGTAAGTGTAGATTTTGCACTTGTAAATGCACCTTCATCTTCTGAATTATATTCAAACATAATTTCTGCTTCAGGATTTTTACCATCATCTTTTATCTCTCTCTCCAAATAAATGTAAATATTATTTTCTTCTTCTTTTAAAACTATTTTACTTTCATTTATCTTTTTAGTATCATATTCGCTGGCACTAATATCTAACTTATACTCACCTAATGCCATATCTTCAAAACTAAATATACCACTACTATTGGATCTAAGTTCTTTGGAAGTTCCCTCTGAATCTATTAATTTTATTTTAGCTGATATTCCTTTTGTGCTACTTTGTTCTGTATAAAATACTCCCGCTTTATCATTTCCAGTAACTTCTAATACTTTTCCTTTTAATACTGTTTTTACTTCTTTAAATTCTTTCATAAAAGCTAGAAACTCGCTTTTTTCACAATCTTTTATATTTATTGTTGCTCCAACATCTTCATATCCATCTCTTTTTAAGTTTATTTCTATTTCATCTTTATTTGTTAAGATTTCAAAAGTCCCATCTCTATTTAATTTTAACTTATCATCATCTGCTTTATTTACTATCTCAACTTTACAATCATCTATAACCTTATTTTCATTTAGCAACTTATCAAAATCCTTGCCATCATTTTTTACCATATCTTTTATTGAATTCTTCTCATATATACTAGCTTCACTTATCAAATTATATTCTTTATTATCATAGGATAATGGTAATTGATACACTTGTCCTTTTATACTATGTTTATAACTTTTAGTTTTTTTGAATGTAAATATATACTCATCTTGTTTATTAAAATCCATTTTTGAAGTTTGAATTGTTGCTGTTTTTTCTTCATTTACCCTTGTAACTGTTAATCCACCAAAGGAATTTTGTATATAATAATAGTTTGGATTAGTTCTAGTTAAATCAAATCTATCATCACCTAATGATGTTTGCTTTGAGAACTCGCCAGTTCCAAATCCAAAACAATATTCCATAGAACACAAATGTGAACCACCTTCTAGTTTTTTAGTTGTTAACCCCTTATTATCCAAGTGTGAAAAAGATGATAAATAAAGATACTTTCCAGTTGCCTTATTTTTTATTGTATAATATGTTCCTGCAAACTTATCATTTTCGAAAAAATTATCACTATCAACCCAACTCAATTCTAAAATCCAACTTTGATATGGATTACCTTCATCTTCTCTTTCTATTATTACATTTTCATCTTTATCACTAGCCAGAACTAAATTTTCACCATCTTTTTCTACTTTAGAATAAATTTTATATTCATCTTCTAATTTATCAAACTTTACAAATGGCATTAAATCATGCGGCATTATATTTCTGTTAAATCCCCATCCATCTTTAGCAAATACAATACTACCAATTGTTATAACACCAATTAATAATGTTAATATTGCTACCACTTTAATCTTTTTTTTCATATAGACCTCCCCCTCGTATATCTATATCAATAATTTTTTAAATTCACCTTCATCTCTATTTTATCATGTTTATTTATATATTCATTTAAAATTTAGTAATACTGTTGTAAATTTATAATTGAAATACCCTTTTAAAAGATTAAATCATTACCTATATAGATTAATATAATTTTCTTTTTTCATTCGTAGCTGAGATTTCAATCTTGGCGATTTTTGATTTTCATATATATTTTTTAAATAATACATTCAAATAACGTTTTGCAAGAATGAATTCTCGCCTACTGAGGAGCGTGATTTAAATTCACACACATAGGTTAATATAATTTTCTATTTTCCTTCATAGCTTCGATTTCAATCTTGGTGGTCTTTGATTTTCATATATATTATTTAAATAATACATTTAAATAAAGTTTTGCAAGAATGAATTCTCGCCTACTGAGGAGAGTAATTTAAATTTACCTACAAATGAAGTGTATTCAATCTTGTATACAAAAATTAAATTTCACATTAAATAAAAAAACTACAGTCAAATTTAAGTAAATCTAACTGTAGCCAACTTCTATATTATTATAATTCTAATGCTATTTCCATCATATCTGTGAAAGTTTCTTGTCTTTCTTTTGGTGTTGTTTCATCTCCTGTTATTATATGATCTGAAACTGTAAGAATAGATAATGCTTTAGCTCCATGTTTTGCACATAATGTGTATAACTCTGCACTCTCCATTTCGATTGCTAATGTTCCGTAATCAATCCATTTTTGAATTCCCATGCCTGTGTCATCATAAAATAAATCACTAGACAATACATTTCCTACTTTTACATTTAAGTTTCTGCTTTTCCCTAAATCATACGCCTTACTTAAAAGTTCAAAGTTAGCACTTGGTGCATAATCCATTCCATTAAATCTTCTTCTATTTATTCCAGAGTTTGTAGATGCGCTTAATGCAAGCACTATATCTCTCACTTTAACATCTTTATTTATCGCTCCACAACTACCTACTCTTATTAACTTTTTAGCTCCATAAAACTGTAAAAGTTCATTTGCATAGATAGATAATGATGGAAGACCCATTCCAGTTCCTTGCACAGAAACTCTCTCGCCTTTATAAGTTCCTGTATATCCATACATTCCTCTAACATCATTATAACAAACAGGATTTTCTAAATAAGTCTCTGCAATAAACTTAGCTCTTAGTGGATCTCCTGGTAAAAGAACCTTTTCTGCTATAGAACCTTCTTCAGCCATTATATGTAAGTGTTTTGCCATATCTATTCACTCCTCTTCATGCTTTCAATTTTATTATTTATCTAATATATTATTTTCTTTAATAATTATAACATACATCTATGGGGTTCCAGATTCAAATTTAAAACAACCTCTTTATCAAATGATACTATTAAGCTTATAGTTTATTCTATTGTCATGTTGAGAACCAAGTAAAAAGTAAGAGTGAATAGTGATTGTGAATATCCTCGGGTATTGAAATCCCCGCTACAATGTTTTATTTGTACTTCAAATAAAATTAATATAATATTTATCCATAAAAGGTTCATTTTTGAGAATAAATTCCCCATTATAATATTCTTACTAACCATAGTTTTAATAGTAACTGTAGCTATTACTTGTTCATCGTTAATTGTTAATTCTTGTACTATACTTTGAATTTCTCTTTCTCAACTTAAATAAGAATAATTTCATTTTTTAACTTGGAACCCTATAAAAGTTTGAAAGCTTAGGTTGCTTAAAAGAGTATTACTTAGTTTATATTTTGAACTTTCCTATAACTTCTGTTAGACTTTCTGCTAACTCTGCTTGAATTTGTGAATTTTTATCTATACTTTCCATGCTTGTATTTAATGTATTTATCACATCACTTATTTTATTTGTGCTTTCACTAGCTTGTTGTGAAGATGCTGCTACACCTTGAATTGCATCTGCTACACCATTTATTGTTGCACTTATTTCTTCTGTCATCGCAGCTATATCTTCTGACATTTCACTTATGAAATTAGCATCTTCTTCATATTGTGCGCTTACTTCTTCAAATTCATCATAATCTCTAGTTATAGGTCCATCTAAGAATTCTAAAATTCCATTTGCATTTTCTGATAAACTTTTAAATGCATTTTCAACTTTTTCTACAGTACCTTGAATTGTAGAAACAGTCTCCTTACATTGTTCTGCTAACGATCCAACTTCATTAGCAACTACAGCAAAACCTTTTCCTTGTTCCCCTGCTCTTGCTGCTTCTATTGAAGCATTTAATGCTAAAAGATTTGTTTGCTCTGCTATTTGCGCTATTCCATCTGCCATAACTTTTATTTCATTAACAACTTCTCCATCTTTTATAGCTTTTACTATACCATCTTGCTTTTCATAATAAATTTTTAATGAAACTTTTCTAGAATCATTAATCATGTTTTTAGATTTAATAGCTTTTTCTTTTATCATTATAGCTTTATTACTACCTTCTGTTGACCTTGCTGTTAGTTCCTCTACACTTGAATTAATCTCTTCTACTGATGCTGATATTTCTTCTGTGGCAGCTGTTGCCTCTTGAACTTGTGCTGCAATCTCTGAACTTTCTTCACTTATATCTTCGAATTTTCCTGTTATATTCTCTATATTATCTGATAATCTATTACTTTCATCTGTTAATTCTGTAGATTTATTATCTAAAATACTAACTATATCACGCATATTTTCTCTAATATTTTTTAGTGCTGTTGCAACTTCGCCAAACTCATCTTTATTCTTTATAGTAACATCATAATTTAAATTATAATGAGCTAATTCATTTGCAAACTTTTTCATGCTTTCTAATGGCTTCTTAATATCATAAATAATTCTTATAGCCATTAGTACTGATATTACTAATCCTATAAATGACATTAAAAATACTTGAAACTTACTTGATTTAGTTATTTTTTCAGCCTCTATCTGTAATTTTTCTGTATTAGCATCATTTAATTCAACTAATTTATCTGCTGCTAACACTAAGTTATTTTTTATTTCTTGATAACTTATGTACATTTCATTAATATTTTTTGTACTATCTTTTTTTACATTAGCTGAAATTTCATCTATTTTAGATTTGTAACTATCATACTGAGTGACAAAAACATTATATATTTCTTCTTCGCCTTCTAAAAATTCACCACTTGTATCCTCATCATCATAAATTTCAAAAGCTTTTTTTAAATTACTTAATGATTGTTGAATTTTCTTATTTTGATTTTCAAAATCTGATTTATCTTTTAAATTTATTTCTGCAAATGTGCAACTTATATCATATATATTTTTTTGAATATCTTTTAATGATATATTTCCATTATCATTGATTTGAATTTGTTTATGAATTTCATTTACAATTTTTAGTTCCCTACTAGATGTATATCCTATTATAAATATAAAGAGAACTATTATTGAAAATGAAACTACAAGCTTTACACCTACTTTTTTATTTCTCATAACTACCGTCCTATTCTTTATTCTCACAAAAAAGACTAGAATAATAATTTCACCCTAGCCTTTTATATAATACTTAAAATATAAACTACTCTTTTAAGCAACCTAAGCTTTCAATAGAATTTTAGTTAAAGTCTACTTTATAAATTTATCCCTCCTTACAATGCTATATTTAAATCTTTATTTCCCTCTCTTATAATCTCGAAGTTTCCTAAAAGTTCTTCAATATTTTATTTAATTTTCCTATTAATTTAAATGTTTTTTCAGTATCTTCTTAATATACTTTTATTAGTGTTTATGTCACATTTTATCATTTAGTAGTACATTTTTCAAATTCCTATATTTCATTGTAAAAAAAGCTTTAAAAAAGTTTATTAACTTTTTTAAAGCTTTTTTTATTTGCTTTTAATATTTTTATTATATGGTGCATAACCAATTTTTCTTATTACAGGTATGATTTTTACTGCCACCACTGAAGTTATTATGCTAAGTAAAATATCTCCTCCTAAACATACTATAGCACCGGACCAAATAGCTGTCATTATCCCAAAATTTGAAGTTCCTAAATACAAATTTTTTATAAGATATAAATGCACTACCCCAAAAAGATATACAAAAAATAATCCTATAAGTATCGAACATAATGAATTTTTTATAGTCAATACTTTAATCTTCTCTGTTATTTTTCCTATAAAATATGCTGCTACAATAAATCCAATCAAATATCCAAAAGTCGGTTTTAATATATATCCAATTCCCCCACCTTGTGTGAATACAGGTACTCCTAATAATCCAATAAGTACATACAATAACTGCGATAAAGCCCCTAGTTTAGCACCTAATAATATTCCTGCAAATGCACAAAATAAAAATTGAAGTGTAAATGGAACTACAGGTATTGGTATTGTTATAAATGCACCTATAGCTGTCAATGCTGTAAATAATGATACTAATATTAAATTTCTCGTCTTATACATTAGGTTCACTCCCCCAACCTTATATTTTCTTAAATAAGTATACATAGAAACATTATATTTGTAAACCTATTTTCAAAATAAGTTTACCTTTCAAATAAAAAAAGTGCTGTTAAAAACAACACTTTAAGTTCTCTAATAATATTTTTATAACTTATTAACTTCTCTCTCAATTCGTTCTAATGCATCTTTAATAATTTCTCTACTTGTAGCTATATTCATTCTTTGGAACATTTCACCTTTAATCCCAAACATACTACCATCATTAAATCCAACTTTACATTTTTTCACAAAGAAATCTTTTAAATCTGAAGCATTCATATTTAAATTTGTACAATCTAACCATAATAAATATGTACCTTCTGGTTTTACTAGTTTAATTTTAGGTATTCTTTTTTCAAAAAAATCTATAGTAAACTTAAGATTTTCAGTTAAATATTCCATAAGTCCATTATACCATTCTTCTCCATTTGAATAAGCTGCTTCCTGTGCTATAGCTCCAAAAACGTTTGGTTCATGTACACAATGCTTATCTAATTGAATATCAAACTCTTTTCTTAGTTTTTCATTTTTTATAATTATATTTGCAGTTTGAAGTCCTGCTATATTAAATGTTTTATTAGGAGCAGTACATATTATAGAATTCTCAGCAAATTCATCACTTATAGAACTAAATACTGTATGCTTATAAGGTTTATATATTATATCTGCATGTATTTCATCTGAAACTATTAAAACATTATGCTTTATACATATATCTCCTAATTTTTTCAATTCATCTTTAGTCCATACTCTTCCAACTGGATTATGTGGACTACAAAGTATTATCATTCTTGTCCTATCAGTTATTATGCTTTCTAAGTTTTCAAAATCCATATCATATTTTTCGCCATCATATATTAATGGATTTTCTATAACTTGACACCCATTATTTTTTACTAGTTTATAAAATGGATGATATACTGGTGTTTGAAGTATTACTTCATCTCCCGGCTTTGTATATGCAGCAATTATGCTATTTACACCAGGTACTACTCCTGGAGAAAATTTAATCCACTCTTTTTCTACATTCCAATCAAATCTTTTTTTAAACCAACTTATTACTGCATCATAGTATGAATTAGGTGTAAATGTATATCCTAAAACTGAATGTTCTAGTCTTTCTTGTATAGCCTTAACTATTGATGGTTCTATTTCAAAATCCATATCAGCTATCCACATTGGAATAACTTCTTCACATCCATAAAGTTCTTTAACTGTATCCCACTTAATACAATTGCTATTGCTTCTATCAACTCTTTTTTCAAAACTGTACATAATTATATTTATCCTCCACATATGTTGAATTAATTAAATAAAAGATTGCTAATGATTTTTATTATACAATTAAAAATTTTTGCAATTTTATCCCTTTTAATTATATACTATCTACTTTTTCAATCATTAACAACCTTAATTAGTATTTAAAATTTCTATAAATAATTCATTTCCTATTTGTTATCTTTTATTGTTTTCTCTGCATAGGTTCTAGTTACAATTTTATCATATGGAGCTTTCTTATCTAGTTCACCTGCTTTTTCCATAACTTCCATAAGTCTATCTAAACTCTTTTCTTCAAGTATTGGATTTTCACACCATGCATCTATTGATTTATATCTATTTACAACTGTAATTAAATCATCCATTTTTATATCTTTAAAAAATGGTGCTATTGATTTTGCTATTTCTTCTGCACTGTGAGTTTTTACATATTGTTGGCCTTTATAAACTGCATTTGTAAATTTTTGAATTAAATCTTTATTTTTATCAATATATTTATTAGTTGCTGAATAAGCTGTATATGGAATTTCACCTGATGCTTCTCCTATAGATGCTACAATGTAACCTTTACCCTCTTTTTCCATTGCAGTAGCTGATGGTTCAAACAATGTAACATAATCTCCTTCTCCTCCTGTAAATGAACCTGCCATAACATTAAATTGTATATCTGTTCTTACATTAGCCTCATCTTTCCCTGTTCCTATTTTAATGCCATTATCTTTTATAGTGTATTCTAATGTCATTTCAGGCACTCCACCTTTTCTTCCGCCAAGTATTTCTTTTCCTTTTAAATTTTCAAATTTAAATTTATCTTCCTTTTGTCTACCAACTAAAAAGCTTCCATCTCTTTTGGTAAGTTGAGCAAAGTTTATAGCATAATTATCGCTTCCTTTGTTATAAACATATATTGATGCTTCTGGTCCCATAAGTCCTATTTGAACTTCCCCAGATACCAATGCGGCCATAGTCTTATCTGCTCCTTGTGCTGCCATTAACTCAATATCTATACCTTGCTCTTTAAAAAAGCCTTCATTTATTGCAACATATTGTGGTGCATAAAATACAGAGTGAGTAACTTCTGCTAATTTAATTTTAGTTAACTTATCATTTGACTTGCTACATCCTGAAAAAATAAGCGTACACATAAATAAACTAGTTATTATAGCTGTCAGCTTCTTGAATTTCTTCATTTTTATACTCCTTTTTATTGCTCTTATAATATTTAAATCAAAATATTTAGGTTATACATTTATTTTTTAATAATATAAATTTAAAATTTAATTTCTATTAATTGTTTTCTACATTTTGTCTTGCTCTATAAACTTTTTCAATTACATTAACAATTTCATACATAATAAGCGCACATATAGCTAGTACAACTACTCCCATCATAACTAAATCTAATTTAAATACCTGACCTCCATATACTATTAGATATCCTATACCATACCGTGATACTAAAAATTCTCCAACTATTACGCCTACCCATGACATTCCAATATTTATTTTTACTATATTTATTATATTGCCTATATTAGATGGCATTATAAGCTTTGTTAATATTTGTCCTTTTGTAGCCCCAAAACTTCTAAGCATTTTCACTTTTTCTTCATCTACATTTATAAAATAATTGTATGCTGATAATATTGTTGTAACAACTGAAATTGTTATAGCTATCACAACTATTCCTTTTATACCAGCCCCTGCCCAAACAATAAGAATTGGTGCTAATGCAGTTTTAGGAAGTGCATTTAATACAACTAAAAATGGATCTAATATTTTTGCAACTGTTTTAGAACACCAAAGAAGTATTGCAATTATAATACCCAGTATAGTTCCTATTGTAAATCCTAGTACAGTCTCCCATACAGATATACCTATATGCCTAAATAGCTCACCATTGCCCATATATTCCTTAAAAAGAACCCAAATATCTGAAGGTTTACTAAATAGAAATGTATCTACAACTCCAATTCTCGCCAGTATCTCCCATTGAACTAAAAATATTATTAAAATAGCTATTTGCCAAAAAAGTATCTTTATTTTTTTTGTTTTTCTTTCTTTTAGATATTTCTCATATCCAGATAAGGAACTATTATTCTTTTTCATTTACATCAAGCTCCTTCCATAGTGTATCAAAATAATCTTTAAACTCTGGTGCTTTTCTTGCGGTTAATGGTGTTTTTTCATCTTTAACTGTAAGGTTTATATCATGTATTGCCTTTATATTTGCAGGTCTCCTTGATAATACAGCAACAGAATCTGCCATAGATATTGCCTCTGATATATCATGTGTTACTAATATAGTAGTTTTCTTTTCATTTTGTATAATCTTATATATATCATCGCTAACTAACAATCTTGTTTGATAATCTAATGCCGAAAACGGCTCATCTAAAAGTAATATATCAGGATCAACAGATAGTGTTCTTATAAGTGCAACTCTTTGCCTCATTCCTCCTGATAATTCTCTTGGATAGTTATTTCTAAAATCCCAAAGATCATATATTCTAAGAAGATGTTCTATTTTCTTCATGGCTTCATTATTTAATTTATTTTGTATTTCAAGTCCAATTGTTATATTATTCATTATAGTTCTCCACTCTAGCAAATTGTCTCTTTGAAACATATATCCAATTTTACCCTTTATATCTATTTCACCTGATGTTGGTTTAAGTAAACCACTTAAAATGTTAAGCATTGTAGATTTTCCACTACCCGATGGTCCCAAAAGTGCTAATATCTTCCCTTCTTCTAGTGAAAAACTTAAATCCTTTAAAACATTTAATTCACCTTCCAATGTATAAAAAGTCATATTTATATTGTTAACATCCACAATAGAGGACATAAATTTCACCCCCATATTATAGGATCCCAATTTAACTTTTGAATTCTATTTTTTTAAAATTAATATAGGCTTCCAAAATAATTTTAATTTATACATTTAATAATTAATATTTGGAACCAGCTAAAACTTAATAGTTGAAATTTAAATAACTCAAAATATTATATTGTTTTCCTATGACTTAAATAATATTACCTATATACATATATTATTTAAATATTACATAATTTGTGATGATTTATTTGTTATTTTTTATATTTATAAATATTTTTGTAAAAAAATAACCTAAAATTGTACATTGAAAATAATTTATAAATTTCCATAAAAAAATAGACTATAGAAATCTTCCATAGTCTATTTTGTATTCTTAAAAGGATTTTTCCCTTTGAATATTTGTTGAAAAAAATATATAACTTTTGCTACTTTAAAAAGTATGTCATTACTTTTAGAAATAGCAAACTTTTTACCCATAGCTTTTCCACCAACTGTCATTGCCGCAATTATAGCACTCACTAATGCACTAACTAATATTTGATTTAACCCTCTATTAGTTTCCAGTATTTTTGCAACAATTACAACACCTACAGATCCACTTATAATTCCTGCAACGTCACCTACAACGTCATTACAAAAATTTGAAACTTTACTTGCATTTCTTATTAATTTTACAACTACTTTTGCACCTTTTATCTTTTTTGCAGCCATTGCATGGAAAGGTGTTTCATCTCCAGCTGTAACTGCTGTACCTATAATATCAAATATAACTCCTAATAATATTATTACAAATAATATTATTAATGCTACTACTACATTAACTTGAGACAATGTTGATTCTGATATTAACGAAACAGTTCCACTTATCATAAAAGTAGTTATAACAATAATTATAAGCCACCCTCGATCACTTTTATCCTTTTTCATAGCTTTACCTTTTTTACTCGACGACCCCAATTATATCCTCCTAAAAAATTAATAAGTTTTAATATAAGTATATACATTAAAACTTTATCTTTATATATTGTAATCTATTTTCAATTTTATATTCATAATTCAAATTATATTTGTATATCTATGTTTATACATGAAATAGTGGTAGCATATTAAGTTAATTTTGCAGCTTAGGTCTAGCAGGATTTCCCATAAAGTAACTAAGATGTCGCCATCTCAGCAGTTTCCTTTTAATACCTTATCTATAGCATTACTACTATAGGGCTAGATTGCCACTTAGTCTGCACCTTAATCCCTAATATGCCTTATTTCTAAACAGCCTAGGAGATTTCCTCAACAGTTGGATATCTTTTTATCCTCTTTTGCAATATAGGTTTCAGTAAGCAATAAGTACTATCTCTTGGCCTAAGAAATAATACCTCCTCTATTACCTCCCCCTATATCACTCAAGGCAAGCTACTCTGCACATAGCTAAGTTTACCACATTGCAGGTTTAATCCATTGCCGTACTTTAGATATCTCTCCTAAAGCACATACAATGGTCTCCACGGAAGTAGGAGTCAATTTCACATGCCTTTGTGATTGTCCCACAACCTTAACTCCCAGCACCAGCCCAAAACTGGGCGTCTCAAGCCAGCACCAGGAACTTCATCGATATGCTCTTCAACGGATTTTTAGCCCCGTCCTCAAAGATATTTACCTGACTAGGATACTGCACCACTTATTCTGTTAAGATATACTATACGGTGTTTTCATTTAAAAGTAAATATCTTAAAAAGTTCAATTTAACTCAAAATAAACTCTTTTAAATAACTAAATTCTTCAATCATCTTAAATCACATTGTAGATAACTAGCACTTCTATTTTTAAATTCTACACTATTATATATCTCTATTACTTAATTAATTTTGCTGAATTTTAAAATATTATTGAATATTACCATATATATATGTGTAATTTGTTATAAACTTATCCATATTGTTATAATACCTTCCACTTCCCCCTTGTTGTAGATTTTAAGATTACAATTTTATTTTTATGAAATCGTAATCTTAAAATTTCTATTTATTATATAATGCGTTAGTAGAATTTATTAGCTCATCTATATCTTTACCTTCACCTTCAAATTCAATTACATTTTTCATTCCTTTTACACATATGCATCCAACCGACATAATAAAACTTAATGAAAATAATATAAGTATTGCCATTTTTATGGAGATAATTTCTCCTAGAACACCACCAATCAATGAACCTAGTGGCATTAATCCCATACATAATGCATTATTTATCCCATTAACCTTTCCTCTTATATCTTTTGGAATAATCATCATTGTAGCGCTATTAAATATAGTGTTAAATATTACATTTAGAAATGCACTTAAAAAAAGGACTATTAAAATAATATTATAATTTCTAATTAATGAAGTTGTAGAAAATCCAAGTGTACATAGGACTATAGATATTCTATATAGCTTATATTTTATATCTTTATTTAAGTTTAATATAGACAATAATATGCTTCCGCTCATCATTCCTATAGCAAGAATAGTCATCGCAAATCCGTATCTTTTAGGTCCTAAAAACGATGTTTGCTTAAAATAAGGTACTAATAAAATTAATGCACCTTGAAAAAATAAATTTATTCCACATGCAAATATAAACACATTTCTGAATGCCTTAAAACTCCATATGAACTTAAATCCTTCTTTAAAATCTTCTTTGAATGTAGCATCTACATTTTTTCTTTCTATTCTAGGTATTTTCATAAACATTTCTGTAAAAGCTGAAAATATATATGAAATTCCATTAAATAGAAACATATATGGTGCTCCTATTGTTACATATAATATTCCCCCTATTGCATTTCCAAGCATGTCCATTCCAGATTGTGCAATGCTTGTTACTGAATTTGCTTTGACTATTTTAGATTTATGAACTATATCTGGTTTTACTGACAACACAGCTGGATTAAAAAATGCTGAACATAATCCATTAGTTATCCCAACTATAAACACCATCCAAACTTCAATAAATTCTAACAAAGCTGCAACTCCAACAAATGTTACAAATATACCTCTTATGAAATCCGTTAAAACAATAATTTTCTTTCTATCCCATCGATCTACAAACACACCTGCAAAAGGACCAAGTATTACTCTTGGTAACATGGTTAGTGCTGCCAACGTCCCCATAAGTGCTGTAGATTTTGTAACATCAAAAATCCAAAATTCTAGTGCTATAGCATATAAAACATCTCCTAATACAGAAACTAATTGACCTTGCCATAATAAAAAGAAATTTTTATTCCAAAGTTTTATATTTTTTTCCTTAACAATTTCTACCTCTCCCATTTTTGCCCCCTATTTACTTATAATTAAGCTTTAATATCCACTTATACCTTCTTGTCTACATTTATTGTCTACTTTATTAAAAATAAATATTCCCAATGCTAAAAAAATAAACATCATAAATATCAATATAACAAATTGATATTTTAAATCTATTATTGGATTTACTCCAATAATTAAAGCTCTTACACTATCATTCATATATGTTAATGGTAATACAAAACTTATAATCAATAGTGCTTTTGGGAATATTTCGATTGGAAATGCTGTACCTGAAAATCCTTGCATTAAACCACTTGATACATCAACAACAGTGTTAGCATTTTTTAGTATTAATACTATACTTCCTATAATTAATCCTATTCCTATATATGAAATTATTCCTGGTATTATAAATATTAAAGATTTTAAAATTCCATGAGTCACATTAATATTAAATGCAAAATAGCAAACTGTCATTGTAAGTACTATTTCTATTGTTGCCATTATAAACTCAAATAGAATATTTGAAATCATAAGAACTACCCTGCTAACAGGCATTGTATAATTTGACTCTAAAACACCATCCCACATTTCTTCTTTCAAACTAAAACCTGCTCCCCACATAGCTGCTGTTAAATATGATGCGAGTACAAACCCTAATACTATAAATTCCATATAATTATCTGAACCCGTCATTTGCTTAAAAGAACTACCATTTCCAAACACCTTATTCATAAAATAATATGGTGTTAACCATATTATGGGTTGAAGTATTACACTCAATATATTCAATGGATATCTAAAATAAATTTTCATTTTAATTATTATCTTTTGTTTTATAACTTTTAAAATATGATTAAAATCCATGATACCCCCCTTAAAATCTAGATAATGATCCTTCTACTCTAACTTTTCTTTCTACAAAATAAAAAGATATTCTTCCAATAATTATATATATAATTCCTATTAATAAACATTTAATCAAATCTTCTTTTACTCCTGAGATTCCTAAACCATTAATCATAATCCCTCTTGCTGCTTCAATTCCAAAGGTAAAAGATAAACATTTTGAAACCCCTTGTAATACATTAGGCATAATTATTATTGGAAAACTTATTCCACAAAGAGCCATTACTAATCCTCTTACTAACATTACTGCTACATTAGCTTCTTTAACCCAAAATACTAAACATGAGAATATTGCCCCAATTCCTATTACTCCTGGAAGTAATACTATAAAAATTACTATCCATTCTAATATTCCACCTTGAAATTGTGTTCCATATAAAATCTTATATTCCAAAAGGCTTACTAAAACATAAAGTGCTGAACGTATTACTGTTATAGATGCACCACCTAATAAAATATCAAATTTCTTTATAGGACATATCCACAACGATTCCAATGTTCCTTTTTTTTGTTCTTGTCTTAAAAAAGTTCCAAAACTCCACATGGTCATATTTACCCACATATATACCATACTTCCAATTAATATGAAGCTTTTATAATCAGTAGTTCCTGTTAATGCTTCAAAATTTTTAAGTCCACTGCCATCTTTCCCTGCCAATGCTACGGCACTTAATATATATAAAAGTGGAAATATAACTGGCCAAATAAGCATATTTATTATCCAGTCTTTATATCTAATAAGTTCTAAGAATTCCTTTTTTCCTATATTTTTTATAGTTTTTATTCTATACATTTAAAACACCTACTCTCTTAAAGCTTTTCCAGTAAGCTTTATAAATACATCTTCTAGAGAAGGTTTTAATACATTCATATTTTTTATACTTAAGTTTTCTTTAGTTACTATATTTATTATTTCTTGAACTATTTCATTTCCATCAGTATGGTGAATTAAAATCTCATAATTCCCCGTATCTTCTAAATAATTTTCTAAAACATTTTCCACATAAGCTATTTTTTTTAAATTCTCAACTGTATTTGTATTAATTTTATCAACTTCTAGTTTAATAATCTTAACTTTACTAACTTCTTCTTTTAATTTTTCACTTGTGTCTAATGCAATAACTTTTCCATTATCAATTATTGCTATTCTATCGCATAGATAATCTGCTTCTTCCATATAATGAGTTGTAAGTAATATTGTTTTTCCCTCTTCTTTCAATTTCATAATTATTTCTCTTAAATTTAATGCTGATTGAGGATCTAATCCTAATGTAGGTTCATCTAAAAGAACTACTGGTGCATTAGGTATAAGTGCTTTACCTAGCGCAACTTTTTGTTTCATTCCAGTAGAAAATTTTTCCACAGTTACATCAGCTTTATCAATAATTCCTAGCTTTGTTAGTATTTCTTCTGTACGTATTTTAGCTTCTTTAGTTGATAATCCATATAAATTTCCGAAATATTCTAAATTTTCTCTAGCTGTTAATTTCCAATATACACTTCTATCGCCAGCTAACACACTTCCAATTTGGGCTAATGCTTTAATTTGTTTTTTATCTGTATCTACACCATTTACTAAAACAGTCCCGGATGTAGGTTTTAAAAGCCCCATTATCATTTTTATAACTGTAGTTTTTCCTGCACCATTAGGTCCTAAAAGCCCAAATATTTCACCCTTATTAATTTCAAAACTTACACCTTTTACTGCCTTAAAATCAGTTTTTTCTACTACCCTAAAAAATTTTTTCTTTTTTATTATAAATGTTTTTTTTACATCTTTAACTTCTACAATTTTCTCCATACCCCACTCCCCCTTTAACTGATTGTTAAATTACTATTTTCACATGATCCCCCTCTTTTGATTCCACATCTACTATTGTCATTCCCTTACAAGTTCTATTTAACTTTCTAAATGCACGTTTTAATTCTCTACTATCCATGTTTTCAAATACTTTATTTAAATCTTCATTGATATTTTTTTTACTTGCTTTGCCTGCAATACTTATTCCTAATCCAATAAAACACATAGGAATAGGGATTTTGAAACCCCTATGTCCACTTTCTTTAATAGTAATCCACATATTTTTCACCCTTTTAATAAACATTATTTATACTTCTATTTTATTTCTACTATAACAAAGTCACCATCAGCACTTTCAACTTCTACAATTCTTCCACAAACACCATTTTCAATAGCTTGTTTTATAACTTCCATATCCACTTTATCATCTAATTCCTTCATACTTGGCATTTTATTAGTGGCATCTAATATTGTTTTTATAAAACTTATAGGTATTTTCACCTTTACTTTATCTCCATCTCCTGACATTACAAAAACATATAGCATCATTTCACCATTTTTTGGTGTTTCCTCTAAAAATTTTTGTGCTGCATCACTAATTTCCTCTTTTGAAAAAGCTTTCTCACTTTTCTTAGGTTTATCATTTTCTATAATTACTTCTTCACCATTATTTAAAGCATCTATAAGCTTTGCAGCTGCTTCTGAATCTATTTTCCCATCTTCAACCATCTTTAATATTCTCATTACTTCTGATTTCATTTTATTCTCTCCCTTATATATAAATTTTTACTTTAACAAATTCATAGCCTCTTCAGGTGTTATTTCACCCTTTTCTAACATATCTAAAATCTTGTTATTATCATTTAAAGATTTCTTTTCACTACTTTTATCTATATCATTTTTTTCTAAGTTTAAATTTTCTATAACATCGTCTAATTTACCTCTTACTGTTGGATATGATATACCTAATTCCTTTTCTACATCTTTTATACTTCCTCTACACTTTAAAAATACTTCTACAAATTCTAACTGTTCCTTTGAAAGACTTTCAAACTTAGAAAACGAAAATTCATTTTCTATAACTGTATTACATTTGCTACATTTTAATTTCATTATCTTAAGCTTTTCATTGCATACTGGACATTTACTTAGTACTTTATACATTATTTCTTCCTCCTTAATAAATATTATATGCTTCTCTTTAACTTTTGTAAACATAATTATAAATAAAATTAATTTTTATATTAATTTTATTTATTTATGCTGTTATTAAAATAAATATTTTTAATTGTTATATTAATTTTTCTTTTATTTCACTAATTTTTTCATTTATACTTATCTCTTTAAGAATATTATAATCATCTAGTAAAATAACATCTCCGCAATATAAAAATATCATTTTTTCATCACATTCTTTTATCTTTGCTATTACCAAATTATAATCTTTCTCCTTAATTTCCTTTTCTATATCTTTTAGTTTTTTTATTATTTCTACACTTCTCTGTACTTTAACATTACTCACAGTTATTAACATTTCAAATATATTTAATACTACTGTATCGTAAAAATTATACTTTTCTTTTTCTCCAAAATTATATTTATATAATTGCATTGCACCTACTGAAATTATATTTTCTCTTATGAGTCTATCTTCGTCTATAATTACTTCATTGAAGCTTGGTGAAAACATACTAGCAAGTTCATCTAATGATACTTCATCTTTAAGTTCTATAATTTTTTCAACTCTTTCTAACACTTTATCCTTTGGTAAAAACGTCTCCTGTCCTGTAAATGTAGCTGTTTTTATAAACCATTCTTCTGGTATTAACTTTTTTCTTTTCCATCTATATAACTGTCCATAAGAGATACCTGTTAACTCTAATAATTCTTTTTTAGAAATTAATTTTTCACTCATACTAACCTCTCCTTCTCAAATGTGATACTAACGATATTGCAGTTTATTACTATATTTATATTTGAAACTAATTAATAATTAATTGTTAATCTTTTATAGCACCTTCGTAGCTGAGGTTTTAACCTTGGCGGTCTTTGATTTCCACACTGACCTAAGTCCAGGTAGAATGAATTCCACCCTACGTTTAAATCAATAATTTTATGATTCTAAAAATACCAACGTGTAATAGCAAGAATGAATTCTCGCCTACAGAGATTTGGGACAAGTTATCATTTATTCCCTTCGTAGCTGAGATTTCAGTTTTATCATTCATTGTTAATTGTTCATCGTCAATTGTTAATTTTGCTACTATACTTTAAATTGTTCTTTCTCAACTTAAATAAAAATAATTTAAAATTTCAACTTGTATTCCTATATAGGGTTCCAAGTTCAAATTTTAAATAACATCTTTCTCAATTGAAAAACTTTTTTCTTTTATCAAGAAACAGGAATTATTTAAATTAGTATTTCTTTTAAAATTGATTTAGAAACTCTTATTAATTTGTGTTTTATTTTCAAGACCTGAACCCAAGGACGGGTTCAGCGACTGCCTAGACAGGACGTCGTGTGAACTAAATTTAGAAATATGTAATTGAAAATTCAATGTATATTTTTTATAAATCAAGGAAGTAATTCGCATCAATAATGTCATTTTATTAATGTGAATTGCTGACGAAGAATTATGAAAAATAGACTAGAATTTAATTACATAGCTCTTAATTTAGTTCACTTATAGCCGTTTAGTCTTGGAAATAAAATAGCAAATTCATTAGAGTTTCTTTGAAATTTTTATGAATAACGTTTTAAATAATTACTGTTTCTTGGAATACTACCATTCTCATTTAATATTTAAATAATTTCATTTTTCAACTTGGACACCCTTAAGAGTAAGACTAGCTCGGAATCATTTTAAAGTGAACAGTTCTTTTTAAAGCAATATATTTACAGCTTAAAAAATAATTTTGAATTCGAGCTTGTTTCCCTATATTATACACCTTTACAACAAAACATTGTTCTATTATTTATTTGTTTTTAAAAATTTAACATAAAAAAGAAAAGAGATTTCATTAATTTAATCTCTTTTCTTTTTGTATTATTATTTTCTTAATTGTACTTTTATATATTTTTTAGATGTAAATACATAAAATAATATATATATTATTAAAAATAAAACTACTGTAAGTATAGTTGGTATAATTATATTACATTTCATGATATCACTTAAAACTTTTATAGCTACTAAACTATGAATTGTTCCAAGCAATACAGGTAAAACAAAAAATATTCCAACTTGCTTATATACAGATTTCTTTAATTCTTCTTCATTTAAACCCATTTTTTGAAGTGAATCATATTTGATTTTATCTATATCTGCATCACCTAAACATTTAAAATGCATTATACTTCCAATAGAAATAACAAATACTATTGCTAGAAAACTTCCTATAAAATATACTGTTGATGAAAAATCATATTTTGTAGCATCTGCTATATATGATGTGTAAAATGGAAAATTTCCCATTTCAGTATAAAATGCTTGTTCTCCTAAACTTAGTAAATCATTGGTTATTTTTTCTGTATCATTAAAATTCTCAAGCATTACTCCATGATAGTATGCTTTGTTATAATCACTTTTAATTTCATCATACTTTTCATCATTTATTAGAATTACAGATGAATTTACTATGCTACCAAGAAATGGTGAACTCATCTCTGTTATTACATTAAGCTCTTCATTTCCTATATTAATTTTTCTTAATGGTTCTGCAAGTGACATTGTTACACCTGGTCTCCATAAAAATATGCACTCATCATCATTTAATTTATATTTTAAATTACTTTTAGCAGTTTTAATTTCAAGCTTTTCTATACCATTTTTTAAGTCTGAATATCTTCCTATAACCATTGAATCTTCTGTTTTATTAATATTATCTTTAAATAATATCTCAAATTTATTTTCATAAAGTTTCTTATTATCTTCTTCTATAACTTCATTTATTTTCTTATCTTCATTTTCATCATTACTTAAATAACTAACTGCATATGGAACCTCTGTTCTGTAATTTTGTTTCATAAAGTATTTCTGTGAGTATACTGTTCCAAAAGCAGTCATTGCACTGGTAACTAAGATAGTAACAGCTGCTAATGTTTTGTAATTATTTTTTATTCTAAAAATTATATTAGAATAACTTATTATATTTACACCTTTATAAAGAATTTTTTTATTTTTTATAATGCTTTGAATTACTAATGGAAAGAATCCATAAAAAACTAAATATGTGCTTATAATTGTTCCAACTACTGCTATTATTATGGCACAGTTCATATCAATCTTTAATTTGTTTGCATTTATTATTTGAAAATATGATAATAACAACAATAATATTCCTAAAATTCCTAGTACATAGCTTTTTTTAGGGATTTTTTCATCTATCTTAGAATAATTTATAAGTTCTATTGTGCTGCTTTTTACTATTAATAAATACTCTTTTATAAAAACAACAATTAATATGATAAAAAATATGATTGAAGTTTCTATAAGCGCTTTACTATTTATAGTAAATTTAATTACATTATCAAGCATAGCTACTTTTGTAAGCGCCATAAGAAATACTTTGTTAGTTATAATTCCTATGATAAGACCTATGACTAATGATAGAATACCTACTAATAGCCCTTCTCCAGCAAATATCAATGCTATTTTGCTATTTTCTATCCCCATAAATGTATATATACCAAATTCTTTTTTTCGTCTATCTATAAAAAACTTACTAGAATAGTTTATAAAAAATATAAAAAATAATATCAATATCATTGATGCTGACATGGATGCACCTTGAGCAACTAAATGAGCATCCATATTGCTGCTAAATTCTTTTGAACAATAAATTGATACAAAATTATAAAATACTACCACCGAAAAAATCATAGCAAACAAATACAATGCATAATTTTTTATATTCTGTTTTAAATTCATCATGGAAAGTTTAAAAGAGTTCACTTATATCGCCTCCCATAGATGAAAGTAAATTCATTATTCTATTGAAAAATTCTTTTCTAGAGTTTCCTCTATCTAAGTTAGCATGTATTTTACCATCTTTTATAAACAATATCCTTTTAGAATAACTTGCACAAAATGAATCATGAGTTACCATAATTATAGTAGTTTTAAATTCTTCATTCATTTTTGATAAGCAAGCCATAAGCTCTGATGCTGATTTAGAATCTAATGCTCCAGTTGGTTCATCTGCAAATATTACTGATGGTGATGTTATAAGTGCTCTTGTTGCTGCTACTCTTTGCTTTTGACCACCAGATAATTCATATGGATATTTTTTTAGTTGTTTTTCTATTCCAAAAAATTCAGAAAGACTTTTAACCTTTTTTTCTATTTCATCGCTATTCATTTTTGATAATGCTAAAGGTAATGCAATGTTATCTTCTATAGTCATACTATCTAATAAATTATAGTCTTGAAATATAAACCCTATATTACCTCTTCTAAATTTTGAAAGCTCCTTATTCTTCATATTAACTATACTTTTATTTTCATAATAAACTTCGCCAGCTGTAGGTACATCTATAGTTGACAATACATTTAAAAGTGTAGTTTTTCCTGCTCCTGAAGGACCCATTATCCCTAAAAATTCACCCTTTTTAACTTCTAAATCTATACCATCTAATGCATTACACATAATTCCTCTTGTTCCATATTGCTTTCTCAAATTACTGGCTTTTAATACTATTTCCATCATCGTACCTCCTTTTTCTTATACTTATATTTTAAATGGATACTCATCTTCAAGCCATCACTTTAGCTAACAAATTATCTATCTAAAGTTACATTTGTGTAAGATTAAAATAATCTGAAATATTATAAAAACCTATTGTAAATCTTGTATACCTATTAACCTCTGAACTAACATATAAATCATGATTCAATTTATTACAAATCATTTTAGATATATAAAGACCCATACCTGTAGATTTAGCTATTTTCCTGCCATTATTCCCCGTAAAACCTTTGTAGAAAATTCTATTTAAATCTTCACTTTCTATTCCTATTCCATTGTCTTCTATAAATAAATGTATTCCCTTATCATTTTTTTCTGCTCCAATAGTTATTTTTCCATTGTCTTTCATATACTTACAACTATTATTTATAAGTTGTTCAATTACATAAATAATCCACTTTCTATCTGTTAAAACTTCAAAATTTAATTCCTGTATATCTATTTCTATTTTATTATGTATTATTAAAACTCTATTTTTCTTTATAACTTCATTTATAATACCTTTCAAATTGACATATTCTATTTTAAAATCTTCACTATATGAAGATGCTCTACTTATATATAAAGCTTGATCTATTAAAAATTTTACCCGTTCAACTTCAATCCTCAATTTTTTACAAGCTTCATAATCTAAAAAGTTGTCTTCCATATCCTTTATAACTAACTCTAAAACTGATATTGGTATTTTTATTTGATGTACCCAATTAGTAATATAATCTATTACCTCATCTTGTGATTTTTGTAATTCTAAATTTCTATTTTCATTTAATATTTCTGTTGTTCTCATAAATTCTAAAATTATCTCATCTTTTATTGTTTTATATTTTAAGTTATCATAATAGCTTAATAATGTATCTTTATTTTGATTTAATTCTTTTATATGTTTATGCCATTTATAAAAATCAATAGCATATATACTTAAAAATGCAGCTATCATTAAAAAATTTAGATAATATGTCTCTGTACCTTCTAAATCAATAATAGGACTTAAGTAAATAACTAAATTTAATATTATAAAGTTACATAAAAAATATATTATATGTATATATTTTTCTCTTATATATTTAAAAAACATATTATTCCACCATATATCCTTGAGATTTTTTAGTAATTATAAACTCATCTAAACCTATATCGCTTAATTTTTTTCTTAATCTATTTACATTTACAGACAAAGTGTTTTCACTTATAAATTCTTCACTTTCCCAAAGTTCTTCCATTATCCTTCCTCGACTTATTATTTTTCCTCTACTGCTCATAAGTATTTGAAGTATTTTAAATTCATTTTTTGTAAGTTCAATGTTTTTTTCTCCATAGCTCAAACTTCCCTTATTTAAATTTAATATTACTTCACCAATTTGGATTAAATTACTTTCCTCCTCTTTATATGAATATGTTCTTCTAAGTAATGCTTGTATTTTAGCTATTAAAACTTGCATTGAAAATGGTTTTGTTAAATAATCATCTCCCCCCAGATTCACAGCCATTATTATATCCATATCGCTATCTCTAGAAGATAAAAATATTATAGGAGTCTTAGAAATATTTCTAATTGCTTTACACCAATAAAATCCATCAAAACAAGGCAAATTTATATCCATCAATACTAAATCTGGACATGTTAAATTAAACTCCTCTACTATATTCTCATAATCATCTACTTCTATACCTTTAAACCCCCACTTTTCAAGTCCATCCTTAATTTGTTTACTTAAACTTTTATCATCCTCAACTATAAAAATTCTATACATTAAATCACCTCTTATAAAATAATTATACAAAACATAAAAATTTTAGTCACTGATTAAAAAAATATAGGAATGTATAAAACTTTATACATCCCATCATTTATTATATTTAATACTTTCCGTTATCTTTTACAGCTTTAATCATAGCATGTATATTTACAGCCGAAGTTTTAGGTGGTATTGCACATGAAGGACACATTATATATCCACCTTCTCTATTCATCACCTTTTTTAATAATCTTGTTGTTTCATCATATACTTCTTGTGGTGTACCTACATTTATTATAGATGTAGATAAGTTTCCAGCTAAAATATGGTCTTTGCCTATTATTTTAGATACCTCTTCTAATTCCATTTCTCCACCTATGCTAAAAACAGTCCTTGGCACTATTGGAAGTTCTTCTAAAATTGTTTCTATATTATTTATATGATTTCCACATAAATGTATAGTCCATTTTTTCACACCTGCATCAATTAAATATGTAAATATTTCCTTTATATAAGGAAGCGATATTTCCTTAAACATCTTAGGTGAAATTATATGATGTGATTCTAATGGTAATGGTAAAAATGCTCCACAATTTTCAGCTCCAAATTCATTTATTCTCAATTTAATTGTTTCTAACAGATAATCTGTACTTACCCTAAGTACTTTGTGTATTGCTTCTGGTTCTTTTAATGTCCATTTCACAAGATTATTAATACCTATAAGATCATTAGCAACTTCCATAGGTGAACCTGCAGTTACACCAACCCCTTCTCCATTATCCATACAAATCCTATCAAATTCCATAGACAATTTAGTTAAATGTGCCTTTTTCAAATCAGGTACTTTTAAATCATTTACTTCTTTAATATCATTTATTATTAATTTCTTAGCTATAGGCTGTACACATGGATTTCTCGAATATTTCAACTCTCCACCAAAATCTAAATTATAACCACCTGGAATATTGTATCCTACACCGCCATCGTCTTGTAACATGCTATGTACCCACTTTTGACACTCATAAACTAATTTAGGATTATTGTAGTATTCCTCTAATGTTTTCTTGCACAAATAAGCTTCATATGCTGATCCCATAGCTAGTACTGGAACCCTATCTATTTTACTTTTTGTTATAACACCTAACATTCTTTCACCAGAACTCATTTTTTCCAACATAATATTCCCCCCATAAAATTTAATCCTTTTCTTACACAAATTAATAAACATATTACTATGCCATTACTTCACTGTCTAATATGAAATCTATATAGTTACTAACTTACCTATTAAAATATTAAATATGTTTTTAATCATATTTCATTTGGTATTAAATTGTATTGGAAAAGAAAAATAAATCTAATAAACTCAAAATTAAATATTAATAAATAATTTTTCAAAAAAATAGGACTCATATAAAAATATGAGTCCTATAAATTTATATAATATATGTTAACTTACTTATTAAAACAGTTAAATACTTTCTAAAATTTTGTATAAATTAGTATTAGTATCTATAAGTTTATATATTTTATTATCGTTGCTAAATAATCTTTTTATAAAGTTTTTATTATGAATATGATCTATAATATATATTTTTCCATTTGTATCAAATTGAAGTTCATTTATAATAGGTGATTTATATATCATAGGCGTAAAATATAAATTCACATTTTTCTTAATTCCAATATTATGTTTATATTGAACATATTCATATCCCTTAAGCTCTTGAATCTTACAATCTTTTAAAGCATTTTTTATATATTTAACTTTTTCTTTATCATTCACTTCATATTTATTTTTATTATTAGTATTAACTGTTACATATATCCCTATATCTTTTTCTTGATTTTCATCATGCACACTTATAATATTATTATATTGAAATAAAGTCCCTATTGCTGGTAATGTATATGATGTAATAATCATAAATGCAAATATATACACACCTATTCTGTCCCCTAATGTTTTTTCCTTTTCTTCCTTATAATTGTCTTTATTTGAATGTTGTTTCTTAAAATCTACTATTATAATTCTTATAAGATCCACATTTATTATGGTTAAGCTTAAATAAAACATTATATTTATCATCCTTGATGTTTTTTCTGTAATATCACTACCTAAAAATGTGATTAAAACAATAGTTACTAAGCATATACTCCCCTCAAATAAATTAAACACTTCACGCTTAAAAGTTTTTCTTTCAACATCACTAATATCTTTCCTATTTTTTTTAATTTCAGTAATAGGATTTATAATTTGTAGTATTACTATCAATAATATAATGCATATAACTGTAACATTACTTTCCCAGAAAAATGCACTTAAAACAAATATTATACAAACTATACCTAATAAAAAACCTAATAATTTATCAAACATAAAAATTAATCCCCCTTAATACTATTATAAAGTAAAATTACATTTTTTTGAATTAAACTTTACATTAAGGGGGATTCTTTCATTTATGCAGCCATTTTAGCTTTCACACTATAATAAAATAAACATACAACTATTCCTACTGCAAAAATTGCACCAATTAATAATACTTTTTTAATCTTTTCTTTCATATATTTCACCTACCAGTTTCTATAACTTTCTTAAATTCATTGTTTTTAACTAATTTAAAATCTTTATTCTACTTTATTAAAATTAAAAATTCACATACACATTTCTATAGAGAAACAAGCTCGAATTCAAAACTATTTTTAAATCTGTAACTATATTACTTTAAGAATTATACAACATAATTTTTTAAATGAAAATTGTATATAAATTAATATTCTTTTCAATCTTTTAAATATTAAAGGGATAGTTCATAAATGAACTATCCCTTTAATTTATTCATCAAAATCTTTATAAAGTTTATATCCCTCTTTTTCGATTTTAAATATCTTTTCTATATCATCATTATATACTTCTTCTATATTTTCATTTATTAGAAACTTAACACCTATTCCACAGTTAGAACTAAGTTGTCTTGGCACAGGTAATGCTTCATTTTCAATGTTTTTTTTAATTAAGTTTCTTTTAAATTTTATTGCTCCTGAATGTGTAAAAAATGTTGCTAAATAATTCATTTTACTTTGTTGCTTTTAAAGCAAACTCCTCGTTATTTTCTTCTATTGAAACATTATAACCTGCATTTTTCATAAATCTTTCCACATTATGTTTTGCTGTATTATTATCAACTAAAACAATAATACCTTCCTTGTGATTTTCTAATCCTTTTTTAGTCATTAATACTGGTTGTGGACATGATATTCCTCTAGCATCTATTTTAATCAACTGTTACTTCCCCCTTTACTTTGTTTTTCACATTTGAACTCTTTGGTATACTAAAATATGATATAGCACCTAAAACTACAAAGCATAAAATTACTGCAATTTTTCCATTTGGAGTTGCTCCTTCTGGTGATGATGCCAATTTAAAATTATGACAAAATGCTGCTCCAACAAGCATTCCTAAAACTGTTATTACTGAATCTACATTGCCTTCTCCAGATAATACCAACTGTCTCATTGGACATCCTCCTAAAAGAACTGAACCCCAACCAGCAACTACCATTCCTAAAAAGTTCCATACCCATTCAGTATGAGCTACTGGCTGTTTTGCAAACCCTGGATTGAAAAATCCAAAAATTAAGTTTCCTATGAATGCCGCTAAAAGCATTGCTATAAATCCCCATATTAAATATGAATCTTTAAATAAAATCATATCTCTTATTCCGCCAACCATACAAAGTCTAGTTCTTTGGCATATAACACCAACTACTAATCCTACTATTAAAGCAAACCAAACTGGTGAATGATTAGAACCAGGTCCTTCTTTAGAAAATATAAGCAATGTTGAACCAATAGCTACTAATACAAATAAAATAACATTTATTATTGGAAGAACATATCCTTCTAATTTTGTTTGTTTATAATTTCTTTTTAATGTAAAACCTTTATTTAAGAATACTATTCCAATAACTATACCTACCGCAAATCCAACAATTCCAAATATAGCGTTAAAGTCACCACCTGCAAGTCTTAAAACCATTCTCGTTGGACATCCTAAAAACACTAATGCCCCTATCATTACCATTCCACCTAGAATGAATCTTAAGAAGGCCGATGATCCACCTCTTGTTGAAAATTCTTTTTTATAAACTGCGATTCCAAATGCTCCCAAAATCATTCCTAAAATTTCTGGTCTTATGTATTGAACTACTTTAGCATTATGTAATCCAAGACCACCAGCAATATCCCTTATAAAACATGCAATACAAATACCCATGTTTTTAGGATTTCCAAAATAAACTGAAAGTACTGCTAAAAATCCAATTATTGCCCCACCAATTATAATTCCTCTTTTTTCTTTCATGTTTACTATCCCCCTTTTATTTGTTAAAATTTAATTAAAAGTAAAATAAATTTAGATAATTCAAAATTATCTAAATCGTTCCATGTCCATTCTATCAAATGTTATAGTTTTAATTAAATTGAAATATTCAATCATTACTTCTATATCTATTGACTTTATGAATAATGATGTTTTTGAAGGAGGTATTTTTATGAGAAAAGTTTATTTAGATAATAGTGCAACTTCTTTTCCCAAAGCACCTAATGTAGGTGAATCAATGCTAAATTACATAAATAATATAGGTTGTAACATAAATCGTGGTGCTTATTATGATGCTATTGATGCTGAAAATACAATTTTTGAAACTCGTGAACTTATTTGCGACTTATTTAAATTTGACAAACCTGAAAACGTTATATTCACACCAAGTATAACTTATAGTTTGAACATGACTATAAAAGGTTTATTAAAGCCAGGTGATAATGTAATTGTCTCTTCCATGGAACATAATGCAGTTATGAGACCACTTGCTTCTTTAAAAGAGTTAGGAGTATCTATTAGCCAAATAAAATGTAGTAATTTAGGCTTCTTAAATCCTAATGATGTTGAAGCCTCTATACGCCCAAATACTAAGGCAATTATAATGACTCAAGCCTCTAATGTTTGTGGCTCTATATTATCATTAGAAAAAGTTGGACAACTTGCAAAAAAACACAATATAATTTTTATTGTAGACTGTGCTCAAACAGCAGGATTCTTAGATATTGATATAAATAAATTAAATGCAGATATTCTTTGTTTTACCGGACATAAATGTCTTTTAGGACCACAAGGTACTGGTGGTTTTTTAATAAAAGATAATATTGTTCCTATGATTAATCCATTAATTGAAGGTGGAACTGGTAGCCTTTCTGAGTATGAAATTCAACCTAATTATATGCCTGATAAATTTGAAAGCGGCACTCTTAATTTACCTGGCATTTTTGGATTAAATACAGCTTTACATTACTTAAATAGCATTGGAACAAATACAATAAAAGAAAAGGAACTTTATCTTACGAAAAAATTTATTGAGGGAATAAAAAACATGAATAGTTCTTTTATTATAGGAAGTGATTTACTTGAAAATAGAACTTCTGTGGTTTCCTTGGATTTTAAGGATTTAGATAATAGCATTGTAGCACATCACTTAAACAAGTATTATGGTATCTCTACTAGAAGTGGTCTTCATTGTGCTCCTTCTGCACATAAAACATTAAATACATTTCCTCATGGAACTTTAAGATTTAGTTTCGGCCATTTTAATACTGTAAGCGATGTTAATTATACAATAGATGCATTAAATAAAGTTATTAAAAATAACAATTTGAAAGAAAGAACCTACTAAATATAATTAGTAAGTTCTCTCTCTTTATTTCAATGATTTATTTTTCATAAATTTTTTTATATAACTAATACCGTAATTGAATGATTCTTTATATAAAATTATTAATATAATGAGATTAATAAAACCTAATAATGCATATAAAACATTAATAGTATTAAATGTTGCATAAAGTGCATATAAACTTATTATAAAAGTCATAGTGTAAAATTTCTTTAAATTATAATTTACTTTATAATATTTTAATGATATATTTGTTCTCATTATAAAAAATAATATATAAGATAATCCTGTAGAAATCCCTGCTCCAACTACACCTATCATAGGAACTAATACAATATTTCCTATAATGTTTACTATTGAAGATACAAGTGATATGTATATGTGCTTTTCTTGTTTTTTGTTGAAATTTATTCCAATAACAGTTGTCTCAGATATTGTATACATAATTGGCATAAAACTTAAAAATGGTATTATAAACCTACCCTCTCTAAATCTAGCTCCTAAAAACAATATTATTATATCTTTGAAGCTTATTATTAAAATTGCTACCAAAAACATAACACAAGATATATTAAAGTTTACTTTTTCAAAAAATTCAAAATCATTATGGTTTTTTTCATATCTTTCAAAAGCTACTGGAACCCAAAATGTGCAAAAACAAGCTTGAATAGTGCCTATTAAATTAACTATTGTAGTTGCACCACTATAAATTCCAACCATTTTATAACCTAAAACAAATTTTATTACAATCCTATCTACTGTTTGAAACATAAAAGTTAATGCACTTATTACAATCCATGGTCTAGCATAAGAAATTATATCCTTATTACAAGTTTTTATTTTCCTATCTTTTTGCTTTTTAATCCAATAATTCTGTTCAGAAATTATTGCAAGTATAGTTATAATAACATTTGAAGAAATATATGCTATTAACAAGCATATATAATTATCTTTCCAATATAAAAATGCTAAAATCATAATTGCAAAGTTAAATACTTTAGATAAAATAGTCAACATTGAATATCTTTTAGAATGTTGTTCCATTCTTATAACCATAAGTGAAAATCTATTCAATACTAAAAAAACTATATTTAAAATCCAAACTATTATCAAAAAACGAGAATATTCCCCAAATATAAAATTACATATCATCTTTCTAAACATTAAAGATATTAATGTTAATATAGCTATATTTATAATTGGTATTCTTAAACACTTATATAAAAGTATGCCCCTATCACATTCTTCTTCAGCATAAAAAAATCTTACAAATGCTTGATCCATTCCATATATAGCTAATGATAAAACTAATCCACCTATAGATGTAAAAAATCCAAAAGTTCCTGTTGCTTCTGGTGAAAATATTGTTGTAGTTACTGGCACTGTTATAACTCCTAAAATAGTAGCTATAATAGTCCCAAAAGAAAATGATGTGAATTTTTTCAACAACCCTTCTTCTTTCATTATTATTCTCCTTAATGCCCTTTTATTTCCAATATAATATATCCTTTTACTATTTTTGTCAAATTAATTATTCTATAGGTATTTGAATTTCTGTTATAAATTCATCTGAATTTGCAGTTTCATGTATATCTATTTTATATATCTCTATAGGGTCATTTTTTATTTTATATTTATTTTCTTTTATAAATTCTAATAACTTTGGTATATAATTTTTATTTGTACTGTAAGAACCTCTATATGTGTAAATAACATATCTACCTTCTTCTAATACTAAGTTGTATTTTTCATCTTCTTCATTTAAAAGGCAAAAAACGGATTTATATTCATTGAATATACTATTTTTTATTTTTTCAATATTATATATAGCTCCAATGCTATTATTTCCCAAGACATAAAATTTATCCTCATACTCTTTTTGTAATTTTTTAACTAAAAAATCCACGTCTTCATCTCTTGATATATTTCCATTTAACTTTAATGCTTTTCTTGATTTTATATATTTAACTTCTATTTCATATAATTTACTTTTATAGATAACATCATTTATATTATTTAATCTTCTTTTTATATTATTTTTTTGTTTTTCTAATTCTTTTATCTTCTCATCTATTAACTCTATTTCTTCATTCAAAACATCTTTAGTACATTCTATACTTCTATTGTCTATATACTGTTTTATTCTTTTCATAGAAAAATTCAATGCTCTTAATTCTTTTATTAAGTTTAATTTCCATATATCACTTATGTTATAAAGTCTATATCCATTTATATCCCTTATTGGATTCAATATACCGATTTCCTCATAATACATAAGAGAATCTCTTCCTATATTATAAATTTTAGATATTTCCCCAATTTTATAATAATCCTTCATTTCATTTTCCTTTCAAATTTATTTTATTTGTGTTTGACCTTAGTATTATACCAAGGTTTATAATTTAATTATAAGGTATATATGTTGCAATAAGTCTTATTTTCTAACTTAAATTTTAAATTTCTTTAAGTTATGATGATTTTAATTAGTATTTATTAGCAACTTATATAAACATTAATTTTAAGGAGATTTTTTTATGTCAAATTTAGATGTAGCCGCCAATAAGTCGGCACTGAAAAAGAAATTTTTTAATTATTTATTACCATCAGTTGCCGCTATGTGGGTTTATTCAATTTATACTATGGCCGATGGCATTTTTGTTGGAAGAGGTGTTGGTTCTTCTGCCTTGGCTGCCGTTAATATAGCCATGCCTTTTGTAAATTTAATTTTTGCTTGCTCTATGCTATTTTCAACTGGAGCATCTACAATTATTTCTATTTATCTTGGACAAAATAAAAATGAAAAAGCAAATGAAGTTTTTACTTTTAATATTATTTCAATGATTTGCTTTTCACTTATAATAATGATATTTAGCTTACTAAATTTAGATAAAATATCACTCTTTTTAGGTGCAACAGACACTACAATTCACATGGTTAAAGATTACCTTAGAATAATTATTTGTTTTAACGGATTTTTTATAGTTTCATACTGTTTAGAAGTTTTGACCAAAACAGATGGGTTTCCACAACTTGCAATAATAGGTGTTGTTATTTCAGCTATAACAAATATCATTCTTGATTATATATTTGTTATTCATTTTCAATGGGGTGTTAAAGGTGCTGCCTTTGCTACAGGAATTTCCCAAGTTGCATCAACTATATTTTTTACTTTCCACTTCTTTAGGTCAGCTTCTAAATTAAATTTTGTTAAATTTAAATTTGATTTTAGTATTATAAGAAGAGTTTTATCTATTGGTTTTCCTGACGCAATAACAGAACTTACTTCTGGTATAGTTATACTTTTATTCAATCAATCTATTTTAAGAAATATTGGAGAAAGTGGTATTGTAACTTATAGTATTATTTGTTATGTAAGTACCTTAGTATTGATGACAATGATAGGTATTACTCAAGGTATGCAACCACTTACAAGTTTTTATTATGGAAGAGAAGATGAGGTAACTATAAAAAAATTATTAAATATGGCTATTAAGTCTATAACTTTTGCATCTATTTTAGTCTTTGGTGTTTCAATGTTATTTACAAAAGGAATTGTAGGTGTATTTATAAGTTCTGATAATCTAGATTTATTTAATTATTCTGTTAAGGCCTTTAGAATATATTCTTTTTCTTTTTTAATTGTTGGTTATAACATTCTTATATCTGGATTCTGTGCATCTTTAGAAAAGCCCATGAATGCTACTTTAATTTCTCTTTTAAGAGGTTTTGTACTTGTATCTATCGTACTATTTGGAATGGTTCAAATATTTGGTGGATCTGGTATTTGGTATGTAACTATAATTTCTGAAGGTTTATGCCTATTTGTATCTCTGATAATTTTAAGAAAGCTACTTTTAAAAAATATAAATGAAGATACTGATACTTTAAGTGCATAAAAAGGAGATGCCTCTGCATCTCCTTTAGTTATTTTACCACCACTCACCTAAATACTCTATAAATCCTTTTTTAGTATTTTCCAAATACGTTTTGCTTATTGGTATTTCTTTTCCTGACTCTAGTAAAAGTATCATCTTGTCCAATTCTTTTATTTTAGTTATATTAACTATATAACTTTTATGGCATCTAATAAAACTTTTTTTGTTTAATCCTTCTTCAACATCTGATAACTTTCCATAAAATATATACTCTTTATCTTTTGTATGAATTTTCACCACTCTTTTTTCGCTTTCAAAAAACTCTATATCTCTTAACAATATCTTAGCTATAGTGCTTTTATATTTGCATACAAAAAATTCTTTTTCTCTTAACTCTATAATATTTATTGCATTGAAAAAAACTTCATTAAATTTATTTTCATCTATAGGTTTTAATAAGTAATTAAATGCACCTGCATCATACCCCTCAAATACATGTTTTGTTGAAGATGTTATAAAAATAATTATTGCAAGTGGATTATAGCTTCTTATAACTTTTGCTATATCTATTCCGTTAATGTTTTTCATTATTATATCTAAAAAATATATATCATACTTTTTGGGGTTTTCCTTTACTTCACAAATTAAAATTTCTCCACTACTGAATTCATCAACATTTGCCTTGTTTTTTATCTTCCTATAACCAAGCTTTATGTTATCTTTAATTATCTCTCTAAAAATTTTTTCATCATCACATATAGCAATATTATATTCCATAAATCTCCCCCCAATTAACCCAATCATAGAGTTTCAATATGCATTTTCAATTTATATAACAATTATTTAAGTAACTCATAAATAATATATGTATAAGTTAATTATTTATATTTTTACTCTATATATTTACTTATTTTTAGATATATCATATATATTGTAAATTTTGTAATATAATATTTCAAGTTAAATTCATGTTTATTTTATATGGGCAACCAAGTAAGAAGTAATAGTGAAAAGTGAAAAATATATGTTTTTATATTATTTTCAACTAACTTGATATTGAAATTTAATAAAAAAATCATTCTTTTAAATTGGAAATTCAATTTTCACATTCACTGTCTAATGTAAATTATCCCTTGTCAATTTTAAAAATATAGATTAAAATCTAGAAATAAAATTATCAATTGAAGTATGAATAAATTAAAGGAGCTTTTTAGTAGCTCCTTTAATTTATATCTATACATCATGTATATTATTTATGATTATTTATTATTTTGTATATATTTTAAATTATATTTATGGTATAAGTCTTGTTCTATCTCTTGGAAACAATGATGTTTCTCTTACATTTGAAATATTTAAAATTTGTGCTGTAAGCCTTTCAAGACCTATAGCTAATCCACCATGCGGAGGCATTCCATACTTAAATACATTGGTATATCCCTCATAGTCATAAGGATTTAATCCTTTATATTTTATATTTTCTAATAACATATTATAATCATGAATTCTTTGTCCTCCAGTTGTTATTTCAAGTCCTCTAAACAATAAATCAAAACTATGTGTTATATTTTCACCCTTGGGCATTGTATACATTGGTCTCTTTCTTCTTGGATAGTCTGTTAAGAATATAAAATCACTATTTAAATATTCCTTTGCATACTTTCCTAAAAGTTTTTCAGCTTCTGGATCTAAATCCCCTTCTAAGTCATTTTTGTTATATTTATCTTTTAATATTTCTATTGCATCACTAAATGATACCCTTGGTATAGTATTCTCTATTTTAGGAACTTGTGCTTCTAAAATATCAATATACAATTTTCCTTCTTTCAATAACTTTTCTAAAATGTATTTTAATAAATTTTCTTCCATAGCCATAATTTCTTCTTCATTTTCTATAAATGCCATTTCAAGGTCCATACTTATATATTCATTTAAATGCCTATTAGTATTATGCTCTTCAGCCCTGTAAACAGCACCAACTTCAAATACTCTCTCATATCCTGCCGCCACCATCATTTGCTTATAAAATTGTGGACTTTGAGCTAAATATGCTTTGTTTTCAAAATACTTAACCTCAAACATTTCAGTTCCACCCTCAGCACCCTCAGAAACTATTTTAGGTGTGAAAATTTCAGTAAATCCTTCATTTATTAAAAATTCTCTAAATCCCTGTGCAATTAACCCCTCTATTTTAAATATTGCATTTTTCTTTTGATTTCTTAAGCTTAAAACTCTATTGTTAAGCATAGTGTCTAAATTTACTTCCAACTCATCTTTATTTATCTCTATTGGCAACTCATATTTAACTTCATTTGAAATTTTTATATTTTCAACTCCAATTTCAAAATCTGCAAATTTATTCTTTCCATATCTAACTTTACCTTCAATTTCTATAACTGATTCTAGTCTTAAATTAAATTCATCCGTATTATCTAATACACATTGAACTAAACCACTTCTATCTCTTACAATTACAAATGTTATAGATTTAAGTTTTCTAACTCTATATATCCATCCCTTTATCAATACCTTTTCATTAATATATTTATATAATTTATTTATCATTATTCTTTTCATAAAAATCACTCCTTTTCAATAAAAAGCGCCCCTTGAACTTGTTATTAACAAATTCAAGAGGCGAAAATTTCGCGTTGCCACTCTTTTTAACTTAAACAAATATAAATTAAAATTGTACAATGTATTTTTACTGATTGGGCCCAACTCTAATAAAAAAAGCTTCCACTCCTAATAATAGGAGTGAAAGCATTAATTTCACGGTACCATCCTAATTTAACTTAAATTTTTAAGTTATCTCTAATCCTTATAACGGTGGAATCCGATTTGTTCTAATAAAAAGCTTTTTCAAACAAACTTCTCTGAGATGTCTTTCAATAATAATTTTCTTATAGAGCTTTCACCATTTCTCTACTCGCTTTGAATATTAATTAATATTTACTCTTCTCTTCATTGAATTTAATTTTTATATTATATGTATAATATGCCTAAATATTAACTATGTCAACTACTAATTGTTTATTTTCTGATTTTTTTGTCTTTTCATAATAAGTTTTACCCTCTTAAAGTAGCTTTTAATCTGTTAACATTTAATAACAAATCTATTGCATCAATTATATTATTAACCACAATATCTGAATTTAAAAGAGCTTTTGTACTACAGCCTTCATGCCCTATAATACATATACTTAATACACTCTCTTTAAACATTAAAGCATCATTATTTCCATTTCCAATAGTTACAGTATTTTTTGAACTCAACATTTCAACAATTCTTCTTTTATCAACTGCTGCATTATCCTTATCAAAAACTTTTATTTGTAATGGTAAGTCTTTGCACTGCTCTCTAACTGAACCATATGTATCTGCTGTAACTACAAAAATATTTACATCTTTTTTAGATAACTCCTCTACTTTTACCTTAAAATCTTCTAACACTAATCCATCCTTAGCAATAGTCCCATTAAAATCAAACACTACATTTTTTATTTGAAATTCACCTTCACCTGGTACATTAAAATTAATCAAAAATTTCACATCCTATAAACTGTATTATCCTTTTGCTATATTAAATCATTTTCATTTTAAATTCTACAATTATTACTAAATCCAATAAAAGAAAAGATATCACTTATATATGGAAACAAGTTTAAAAATGCAGTTATTCTTATTTCAGTTGAGAAAAAAATTTAAGGTATATTAACAAAATTAACAATTAAAGATGAACAATTAACAATGAAGGATAAAACTGAAATCTCAGTTTCTTAATGGATTTTTAAAATAATTTGTACAACAAATTATTTAAAGATTATATAAAAACTTGGTTTTTATGTACTTCTATTCATAAATATTAAAAACGAAGTGAATAATATTAACCATCATTGTTAATTGGTTCTAAACATGATAATAAAATAAACAGTAAGATTAGTAGTATCATTTGAAAAAGACATTACTTTAAATTTGAATTTGAAATCCTATAGATTATATAATTTCAAATTTTATATCTTTTATTTTTACTTTGCATTATAACCAATCATGTGCATATTCCCCTATAGGTGCTTTTATTAAACATAGATAAGAAAGTGCTATAAATACGATTGACAATACCATATAAAATATACTTAAAGTATAGAAGTTTTCTCCAATAGCATATATTAAATTTATAATTTTATTTACTATATCGCTAACCATTGCTATTTTAGCTAATAATGCTACCGTTAAAGTTGGTGCACCAATATATATAATAACTGCTGTAACTTTTCTCAATCTATATGCAAATGCTCCTAAAAAGGTACCAAACATCATAGTAGTAAAAATTCTAATTGCATTAAGCATATATAATTGTACTATACTTAAATTCTTTGTTAAATCATTCAATACAAATCCATCAAAATTAACTGTAGTCATTGACTTTATTTTTACATTATCTGTGAAAATCTTTATAATAAAATTGCTTATACCAACTATAAACATATCTAATATACACATTACAATAATTGAAATTATTGAAAATATAATCATTGCTTTAAAATAACTTTTCCTATCACTTCTTATAGTCATAGCTCCTGCGAAATCTTTACTTCCCCACAGTATTCCCATAACAAATAGAAATATTAAATTTAAGCCACTTATGGAATAAGCAAAGGACATTTCTGGTGCTAATGATACTTTACTTGTCCATATAGTAAAACCAACTAATATTAAACTTATAATAGTTACTGTGATTGCATAAGTAATATAATCTTTTTTATAGTTTCTTTTAAAGAAGTTTAAATACGTTTTTAAATTATCCATGATTAGTACTCCTTTCCTTTTGTCATTTCTATAAATAATTTTTGAAGTCCCATAGGTTCTAAATTTATATTTAACTCATCAATAGTATTTAAATCTTCATCAGAAAGTTCACCATAATATGAATATACCTCTGTGCTTCCAAATTCTTGTTTAGGTTTTTTATCATTTAATATTTTTAAACTACTTAAATCTTCTTTTTTTCCTGTTATAAAATATGATTTCTGCTTTATATTATCTATATCTTCATCTAAAATAACTTCTCCTTTATTTACTATAACTACATGTTCAAGTAAATTATCTACTTCTTCTATAAGATGTGTTGAAATTATTATAGTTCTAGGTTTTTTTATATATTCTTCTAATAAAATATTATAAAAATGTTCTCTATTAACTGCATCTAGACCTATTGTTGGTTCATCAAATATAGTTATTTTTGCATTTGAACAAATTCCTATTATATTAGATATTAATGTTTTCATACCTCTAGAGTACTTTTTATAACTTTTTTTTAATGGTAATTCAAAAAAATCACATAATTTTTTCTCTAATTCTTTATCATAATCTTTGTAGAATAAACTGTATATATCTAATACATCTCTTCCTTTTTTATCTAAATTGTAAAATTCTCTTTCTTTTACTATGCATAAATCTTGTAACAAAGTAATATCTTCATTTATGGACTTACCAAATATTTTTATTTCTCCTTCTTTATTTATAAGTTGTCTAGTAATTATATTTATTAATGTTGTTTTTCCAGCTCCATTTTTTCCTAATAATCCATATATTTTATTTTCCTCAAAGTTAACAGATAAGTTTTTTAAAGCTTGTGTTTTATTAAAAGTATATGATAAATTTTTTACTTCAATTATTTTATCCATTTTAATCCTCCTTACAACTCCTAATCATTTCTACTAATTCTTCTTTGCTTATCTCTAATGTTTCTGCCTCTTTTAATAAATTTTTCAAGAATATATTTTTAAAGCTTTGTTTTCTATCATCCTTTATAATTTTCTTAGCTCCTTCACATACAAACATTCCAATACCCCTCTTTTTATATAATATATTTCTTTCAACTAATGTATTTATACCTTTAAGAACAGTTGCTGGATTAATTTTATATAACTTAGATAATTCATTTGTAGATGGAATTTGGTCCTCTTCAGCTATTCCCCCACTTATTATTTCATCTTCTATAGTTCTAGCTATTTGGGTAAATATCGGTTCATTTTCATTTAATATTAATTTCATTTTCTAGTCTCACCTACCTTATTAGTGTAGTGGTTAATTACTTAACTAATTAACCTATACTTATATAATACTACTATTAAATAAAAATGCAACCATATTTTTATAAAAAATAAAAAAAGCATGTTTTCACACGCTTTGTCTATAAACTTAATTTGTTTATTCATTATTCTATAGGGTTCCAAGTTCAAGTTTTAAATAACATCTTTCTTAAATGATACTACTAATCTTATAGTTTATTCTATTATTATACTTGGAACCAATTAACAATTAATAGTTAATTTTGTATACCACTTCAAATTGTTCTTTCTCAAGTGAAACATGAATAACTTAAAGTTCAAACTTGTATTCCTATATTATCTTTTTATATTTAATTTTAAAGTTTTGAATAATTTATTTTGATAAATTTCCTTATGATGAACTATTCGCTGCTGCAGCTGATGAAGCTATTACTGCAGTCATTAGTGCTATTTGCATAGCTATTATAATATTAGTAATTATACTTTCCGAAATTCCACTTATCTCATCAATATATTCCTTACTATTTTCGGACAATATAATACTTGCAGCAAATAGACATCTTAGATCTTTTCCTAATGATAAATTTCCAAATCCTTTAAATTGTTTTAAATACTCATCAGTATTTTTAATTTCTTCTATTAATCTTCCCTTATCTTCACAAACTAAATCTAAAATTGGTAATAATGTTTTTACATATCTAACTCTAATTTTTTCATTTTTAAACATATCATATAAATTAATTGTTCCATAACATTTTTCTTTAGCTTCCCCAGGCACAAAATACATAATATGAGATAATGTTTGAAGTTCATCACTTGCCATAAATCTTTCTTTTAAATACCTATAACACTTTTCAATCTCAACTGTTGCATCATCTATATTAATAGCTTTAAATGATATTATACTCGCCATAATATAATCTTCTGCACCAGTTAAAAATGGATGATTTTTTCTCATAACTTTATAAGTTTCTCTAGTTTTTCTAACCATACTTGAAATTTCAAACTTATATCTATTTTTATATATGTTTAAAGCACATGTAACTAAATATTCTGAGCTTGATGCACCTTCGCTTTTAAGAGATTTATATATTTCTAATATATTCAGCAAATCGTCTTTCTCATAATTATTTATAGAACATTCCATTGCTAAAATTGTTTGAGTTATACCTCTAAAATATGAAAATGCTGAAGTGTTCTTTTTTATCATCTCTATTTTTTCTTTTAATTTTTCTGAATCCAAAACTTCACCTTTTAATGTAGCTGATAAAGCTGCTGCTTTATTCATCATATCATAACCCCAAAACCCTGTTGCCTTCTTAACTTCATCTGAATTTTTAACTAATAAATCACATACATTTTTAATCATTTCCACATCTCCTTTAACTCTAGAACTCCAAACTTGAATTATAATTCATACATATTTAAATTAAGAATATTAATATTAATTTTAAATCTATATTTTTAAAATTGACAATGAATAATTATCAATTGGTTCTATATATAATAATAGGAATACATTTAGAATTATAAGATAATATATCCAAATGTCGCTAGGCAAGGTTGAACCCTCTCATATAGTTCAATTGTAATATTTTATTTTTCCTTTGTAGATAAAAGCTATAGTACCTTCGTAGCTGAGGTTTTAACCTTGGCGGTCTTTGCTTTGTATATAAACGCTTAAAAACAACATTTTCTAATAATGTTTGGCAAGAATGAATTCTCTCATGCAAATGTAGTAATGACATTTTAGAATAACAATACTTAGAAACTCCATTCTAATATTCACTTTCAAATTTCAATTTAATTATTTAATTAATTAAAACTCTAATTTTATATTTGAATAATTTCATTCTTCAGTAACCCTATATAGCTTTACTTTACTATATTTATTTAAATTATCCAAGCTATCTATATTAAATTTCTTTCTTAATAACACTCATTTTGTATACATATCAAAATTTAACAGTATTCAAAACTAACCTTTAAATAAAAAATAGCCGAGAAAAACTCAGCTATTTTTTAAATATATTTTTTTATTAAATTCTCTATTTTTTCATCAGTAATTGGCCAACCAAGTTCTCTTACTATATCCATCATTGCTTCACAATTCTTTATATCTGTTTCTACTGGCAAGCTACATCCTGACATTAACAAATACCCCTTTGGTGATTTATATCCATCCTTAATACATTTTAAACTTTCTACTTTAACTTCATTAACTGTTCCACTGTACATTACTGTTGTTGGATGAATATTACCCATTATCTTTATTTCACTACCTATTTTATCTACACAGTCTTTTAAACTTACAACATTATCTATGCTAAAACCACTAAATCCCATCTTACTAAGATCATCCCAAAGTCCTTCCGTTTTCCCACATATATGTATAGCCGTTTTCTTATTTTTTAGTGCTAAATATTCTATTACTTTTTCTAAATATGGTTTAACAAATTTCTTAAAATGTTTAGGACTTATAACAGTACATGACGCCATAGGTTCTGAAATACTAAATCCTATTCCCGTTTCTATTGCAGCATCTATAAATCTAAAACAACTTTCAAGTGATATATCCATAAGTTTAAATACAGATTCTTCATCTTTTATAAGCATTTTAGTTAACTTCTCTGCACCTATTAAAAAAGATGCATTAGTAAAAGGCCCTATTATTGCTGTAGCACAAGGAACCTCATCTCCAATTTCATCTACGACCCTCTTCATAGCTTCTAATTGAACTGGTATTCTTCCATCTTTGTATGGATTTATTGTTTTTATTTTATTTATATCCTTAATATCATCAATAGCTGGTTTTAACAAATCTACAGTATTATCTTCTGGATATTTCATAGTAGCACCCATAGCTTCTGCTAAAATAAATAAATCAGTGAAAACTCGTACACTATCATAACCTAATTTTTTATATGTATCTATAGTTGCCTTAGCAAGTGCTTTTGCATCAGTATTAAAATCACCTATCTTGAACCCTGTATATTTTGCACTTCCATTTGCAATATTAGGATTACATTGAATTCTATCAATTTCTTCTCCTCTTGTAATTGCTCTTGCTCTTTCCATTGGAGTCATCTTATCTTTATACATCTTTCATACCACCCTATAACATAATAATTTTATTTGCTTATATCTATATATTACATTTATTAAATTACTTTTGATTAATCATATGAAATTTCTATAAATGATTATTTTCTATTAGAAATTGATATAGTTTATTCTTGTTCTATTAAAATTTTCCAAGAATAAAATACTATTAAAATTATTTTATATAAGGAGATAATTATGACATCTATGAATATGGATAAATTTAAAGTAAATTTGCCTTATCCTCCTATTAAAGTTGAAAGTAAAAATTCTAAATATGCTAACTTAATTCTTCAAAATTACAGTGGAATGGTTTCTGAGTTTACTGCAGTTACTCAATATATTTATCATGAAATATATGCATTTCATGATAATACTGAAGTTTCATTAACTATTAAAGGAATTGCAATGATAGAAATGATGCACTTACAAGTGCTTGGTGAAATTGTAACTTTACTTGGTTGTAGTCCTAAATATGGTATAAACAGAAAAGGTAAATTTCTAGATTGGACCCCTAAATTTATAGATTATGGAAAGACTTTACCTGAGATGATTTTAGATGATATTGATGCTGAAGAAAAAGCCATTGAACAATATATTCAAACTTTAGCTTTAATAGATGATAAGTACATTAAAGCCATAATAGAACGAATTATAATGGATGAAGAACTTCATTTAAAATTATTTAGTAATTTATATGAAAAGCTCATATAAAAAAATAAGAAATGATAATGTAAAAATTACTTCACATTATCATTTCTTATTTATCTATTTGCTAAATTTTAATATTTTAAATCTCTTAAAATCACATTCAAGCAACATTGCTGAAAGTACAATTATTAATGCACCAAATATTTGAATTCCATTTAAAGTCTCACCAAATATTATAAATGCAAATATACTTCCAAGCACTGGTTCTAAAGCAACTAATATGCTTGTAAGCCCTGTATCTATATATTCCGTAGCCTTTACATAAAAAGTGTTTGATATAAATGTACTTAAAAGTCCTATGGATAATATATTTAATATAACTTTTATTGGCTCAGAATTAGTGCTAATTGCTTTATTAATAGCTGAAAAATCAGTAAATAGTGCTAAAAATATTGTTCCTGCTATAAATCCATATATAAGCATTGTATCTTTTTTATATGTATTTTCAAAAAACCTTGGTATAACAATTTGCAAAGCAAACAGTATCCCTGTTACAGCACCAGCTATTACCCCTATAGTGTCTAATTGTATTTTTTCACCACTAAATACATTTGCTATACATAAACAACCTATCATAGCAAATATAATTACAATTATTTTTCTTAATGTTATTTTTTCTTTGAAGAATATGGCATTAAAAATAGTAACCCATATTGGATTCGTAAACATTAAAACTGTGGCTATAGATATTGGAATTTTAGCCACCGACATATTAAATGCAACAAAGCATAATGCAAATGTAAATATTCCATATAAACTACATACTATAATTCCTTTTTTATCAATTTTTAAAACTTCTTTGTTAGTTTTAAGAAGCCATAATAAAAATCCTACACTTGCTATTATACATCTAAAAAAAGATATACTCATTGGATCTAAGCCTGCATTAGCTAAACTTCTACTCGTCACTCCCATTATGCCCCAAAAAATTGTAGCAATTACAACTAATAATATTCCTTTGTTTCTATCCTTCATTTCTCCCCCTCCAATAAATAAATTTATTTTCCTATTGAATTATATTACAAAATACATATAAAAGTAATAGTATATTTTAGACAATAAAAAAGTAGTATTAAATTTTTCAATACTACTTTCTAAAATCTATTTATTTTCTAATGAATTTAATCTTTCTCTTAAATATCTTAATTCTTCATCTTTTTCCTTTATCAAAGATTTATATCCACATTCCATCTCATTCCAATTTTTACTAAGTAAATTTATAAAGGATGCCATCTCATCAGCACTTCCCGCAATACGATTAAATAGTAGTAAATTAGACTCTAAAACCTCTGGAATTTCTTTGTGCGAATATCTTAATTGATGATCAATCTCTCCATAGCCTTCTTCGAATATAGTTCTAACTTGAATTTCTGCTATAACTCTTTGGCTTGTTGGATAAAATTCTATAAGATAATGAACTGAACGATATCCTGATTTTCTTGATTGAATTTCTATATTTAACTCTTCAAATCTATCTGTATTGTCTCCCTCTCTAACATTTGCAGTAATCTCAATTACCTTCCATGTGCTAAGAATAAACTTATGTATTTCTTCCCAATCTTGTTTAAATATATGAATAGCTCTAATACCTATTAAATCGTTTATTTCTTCTTTGTAATTTTCTAAATTAAATTCAAAATCTTCACCATATTTATCTTTTCTATTAGGTGTTTTTCTTATAATTTTTTCAATTAACCTTTCTCCATTTTTCACTCTTGTTTTCACAGTATGTATCTTACTATGTCTTCTAAGAGTGTTGGATATAAAATTTGCTTGGGTTTCATAAGTATCTTTATATCTATTAAAATCTTCATATATATTGCTTAAAGTATCCCAATTCATATTATATTTTTCAATTTCATCTTCTGCAAAAGAATACTTTTTAAAGAAATCTTCCTTTATAAGTTTTTTATTCATAACGTTATAACTCCAAATACATATTTTTATTTATAATTTTAACACATTAAAAATTTTACTCAAGTATAGGGTTCCAAGTTCAAATTCAGAATAACATCTTTATCAAATGATAGTACTAATCTTACAGTTTATTCTGATATCATGGTTGAAAACAATTAACAATTAACAGTTAGCAATTAACAATGATGGTTAATATTATTCACTTCGTTCCTAATATTTTTGAATAGAAGTCCATAAAAACTAGGTTTTTATATAATATTTAATTAATTTGTTCTACAAATCATTTTAAAAATCTATTTAAAAAACTCAGCTTTCAGTTTTATCCTTCATTGTTAATTGTTCATCGTTAATTGTTAATTTTTGTACAACACTTTAAATTGCTCTTTTCCAACTGAAATATGAATAATTTCATTTTTCAGCTTTTAACCCTATATAGGGTTCCAAGTTCAAATTCAAAAGTTACAATTTATTTCTATGTTTAACTTTTTTCTTTTACATTAAATCCTTTATTCCATACGATAATTGTTGCTAAAATTAATACTCCAATATAAATATATATTCCCATAGATATTTTTAATAATACATAATGTACTATTGCAAAAATAGCTACTACTGCCATTAATAATAATGTCTTACCTATATTTTGATTTTTACTATTTACTGAAAATGCTAGACTAAATGGTAAATTTTTTTCTGTAATATTAAATGAACCTACAATAGTAATAAGCATAACTAAAAACATAGCAACTAAATGAACTATAACTTTAGTTTTAAATATAGCTATATAAATCAAGGAGCATATTATAAACATTGGTATAATAAATTTGTATATAAATGCTTTTATACATCCTCTATACATTAATTTTCTATTTTCTATAGACACAACATTGTATATCCAAGCACCCTTGTAATTCTCAGAGTACTGCATCATCATTGTAATTGATGGTATAGCTATTAACATCAAATACATTGTCAAAAAACTATTTGAATTTTTTAACTGATTTAATGCATTTAAAATTCCTCCTTCATTTTCTCCAGCAATAAATAAAAATATAACTGGAAATACTAGTGAAAGTGCTACATCTGGATATATTTTTAATTTTAATTCTCTTTCTTTACATATTATTTCATGAGAAAAATTAAAAAACATTCTTTCTTCTTTATCTCTACATATATACTTACTTAACTTAAATGCTAATGTGTTTTTTTTCTTAACTTTACTTTCGCTACTATTTAATTTTATTAAGTAATTTTCAAATGAGTTTGAAATTCTTGAATAAATAATTATTGCAATGATAGGTATTATAATTCCAATCATTGTTAATATCAAAAGATCCTTTTCTACGCTTCCCTTGTTAATCATTTCTAAAGGAGCTGCAAACCACATAGGTGGTAAAAAACAATGTACCAATTTTATATTATACTCACTACTAATTTCTACTACATTAAATATTCTTCCCATTAATTGTGACATGACTACTATAACAACAGTTAAAACTATTTGAACAATATTTATCATATCTTTTAATTTTTCACCATCAAAAAACTTTAGTATTACAAAATATAAAAGTGCAGTAACTGTTATCATAAAAATATCTATAAAAACTATTTCTAATATAAATACTAAACAAAATGTTATACCATATTTAAAAGATGCTAGTATCGAAAATCCACATAACGCAAGTGTTATTTGAAGTATATAAATCATTATATGTGTTATCTTTGCAGCATTAACAGTTTTTAAACCTACCCCTCTAATACCTATTAAATTTTTATCCCTAACATCTAATATTACTGAAGAGAAATCTGATATAAACACTGAAAAAATCATAAACATAATCATTCCAAAATAAATAGTCATTTGTATCATTATATTTACATCTATAATAATCATCATCATACATAAAAGGCCTAATATACAATAATAAATTAATGATCTCTTAAATTGATTTTTATCTTTATCATCATTTCCTTGACTGCCACTTAAGACAGTTGGAATTTTCCTTCCATCCATAGTCAGTTTCATTCTAAGAATTAGTATCATAGTGTCATAATCTACGCCAATTTTTTTATATAAAAATTCAAACTTTTTTACTAATTTTAATATTTTAAAATCCTCCATATTTTATTCTCCTTCAACTATTGATATTATTCTTTCAGCCAATTGTTTATGCATATCAAAACCTGTAAGTTCGTTGAATATACTTTCCAGTGAACCTTCATTATGACTATGTTTTAACTCTTCAAATGTTCCATCTGCCACAATTACTCCTTTATCAATCAGTATTATTCTATCACTAATTTTTTCTACAACTTCCATTATATGCGATGAATAAAATATGGTTTTACCCTTAGCTGCAAATTCTGCTAAAAGTTCTTTTATAATCATTACACTATTAGCATCTAACCCACTTAATGGTTCATCTAAAAATAATATATCTGGATTATGAATTATACTTGAAATTATCATAACTTTTTGCCTCATTCCCTTAGAATAAGATGACAATCTAGAATTATATGCATCACCAATTCCTAATACATCCATTAGTCTCTTTGCCTTATTATCAATTTCATCATAGTCCATTCCATACAACTGACCTATAAATGTTAAATACTCTTTAGCACTTAAACTTTCATATAAATCTGCAACTTCTGGAACATATCCAATTTTCTTTTTGTAATTCCCGTTGGTATTTTTGATTTCTTCACCAAAAATTTTTATTTCTCCATCATATCCATCAATTAATCCTAATATCAACTTAACAGTAGTACTTTTTCCTGCACCATTAGGCCCTATATACCCTATTATATTTCCTCTGTATATATCTAAATTAATTCCTTTTAAAACACTCTTACTTCCAAATGATTTAGTTAAATTTCTTATTTCTATAATTTTCTCCATAAGTCCCCCTCCAATAAAAAAAGCTAGTGAAATAAAAATTTCACTAGCCTAATTATACATAATTAATAAACATATTGGTTATATTTTTCATCAAAGTAATTATTTTATACTTTAAATATTTTTCTAATTATCCCCATGGAAACTTACTAAATCTATCATTGCAGTAAGACCTATAAAAAATATTTTATAATTCTCATCATAAACTTCTAATGAATACTTATCCCTTGGACTTAATCCTTTATCGATTCTTCCTATTACTTTTCCATTTTTTATTAATTCATAATGTCTTCTTAATGTATCACCTTGTAATTTAATATTTCCAACTAATCCAGATATACTATAGCTAGCTTTCATTAATGAAAATGCTTTTTCTATAGTTGCAATTTCATCATTATTTCTATTATAGGCAACATATTTATGTGTTCCTAATCTAATTTTTTGTTTCATATACAATAACTTCTCAGTTTTATTTATATCATAAATAGATATGTTTTTACCTATATCAAGCTTATCTCCTTCTATTAAATACTCTTCCATACCATATTCATTTGTTACAACATACTTACTTCCTATAGCTATCAATTTTTCTTTTATATAATATTTCATAACAATCCTCCATGTCTATCTATAAAAAATTAAACTTCTAAAATTTCCCTTGCTTGAAATTTAGTAATTTAAATTTCTTTCTTTAAAATTTAATTTTAATTAACACTTAAATATAAATTATATTTTCTATATTATATATCATAAATTTTTATTTAACATTAACTTAATCTTAAATCTTTCTAAGTTTAATATAAATTTAATAAATATCTCTTTAAATTTTTATATTCATATATTATAATATATGAATATAAAAGATTTGTTTTACCTTTATTGATTTTTATATTAATATCTGATATTATTTAATAATAATTATTAAATATATAGTGTAGTTTATTTTTACAGTTTATTTAATTTAAATAATGGGAAACATAACTTTAAAATAAATCTTAATTTTTTATTGATGATATAATTTTTCATTATATCTGATATTTTCTTACAAATAGGAGGTAATTTAAATGGCAAACGTATTAAATAATAGTAATTTTGATTCTGAAATTTCAAATGGAGTAGTTGTGATTGACTTCTTTGCAACTTGGTGTGGTCCATGTAAAATGTTAGCTCCAGTATTTGATGAATTAAGTAATGAAATGAATGGCACAGCCAAATTCTTTAAAGTAGATATAGATGAAAGTGCTGATTTAGCTCGTAAATATTTTGTTTCTAGTGTTCCAACAATTATGATTTTCAAAGATGGAAAAGCTGTTGAAACAATGGTAGGATTTATTCCAAAAGAAAATCTAGAAGCTAAAATTAAAGCTCACCTATAGAAATTAGAGGTAATTAATATGAGATATGATATAGCAATTATAGGCAGTGGTCCTGCAGGATTATCTGCATCAATAAATGCTAAAATAAGAAATAAAAATTTTATACTATTTGGTTCTTCTGAGCTAAGTCCCAAAATTAGTAAAGCGCCTAAAATTAATAATTATTTAGGCTTTCCAAATTCAAACGGATCTGAACTTAAAGAACATTTTAAAAACCATATAAATACTATGGATATTACAATAACTGAAGAAAAAGTGAATGCAATTTACTCTATGGGTAGTTATTTTGCTCTTATGGTAAATGACAAAACTTATGAAGCAACTACTGTAATACTTGCAACTGGTGTAGAGTTTACAAAACCTATAAAAGGTGAAGAAGAATTCTTAGGCAAAGGTGTTGGATATTGTGCTACATGTGATGCTCCTCTATACCGTGGAAAAGTTGTTGCAATAGTTGGATACAACAAAGAAGCTGAAGAAGAAGCTAACTATGTATCTGAACTTGCTTCAAAAGTCTATTATATACCTATGTATAAAGAGGAACCTAATGTTAATTCAAACATAAATATACTAAAGGATACTCCAATAGAAGTTCAAGGTGATACATTAGTAAGCAAATTAGTTCTTAAAGAAACTACTATCGATGTTGATGGTGTGTTTATGTTGAAAGACAGTATTTCACCAGCAAATTTAATGCCTGGACTTCAAGTTGAAGATGGTCATATCATAGTAGATAGAACTATGTCAACTAATATCAAAGGTTGCTTTGCTGCTGGAGATATAGTTGGAAAGCCTTATCAATACATAAAAAGTGCCGGTGAAGGATTAATTGCCACATTAAGTGCAGTATCTTATTTAGATAAAAATAAATAAATAATAAAAGAGCTATGTATTTTATATCATAGCTCTTTTATTATTTAAAATCCTTCATATATCTACTTTTTTATAATTCTAAAATTCAGCTGATATAGGGCCAAGTTCAAATTTCAAATAATATCTTTATCAAAAGATACTACTAAAATTATATGTTATTCCTATTTTTATATTTAGAACCAATTAAGAACTAAGAGTGAATAGTGAATAGTTATGGTAAATATTACTCACTTCGTTCTTAATATTTGAAATAGAAATACTTAAAAACTACGTTTTTATATTGTTTTCAACTAATTTGCTCTGCAAATTTAATAAAAAATCGTTCTTTAAAATTGGAAATCCAATTTTTACATTCACTTTCCATTTTCCATTTTCAATTTTCAATTAAATTAATTAGAACTCTCAACTTAATCATCAATAACTTAAAGTTTTAACTTAGATTCCTATAGAAAGCATTTAAGTATTACATTTTTAAATAATCCTATTATTTTCCATGAAATTTATAATATAATTATTTCTAATTGATTAATTTTATAGATAGAGAGGATTATATGATGAATAAATTACCTGATTTTATAAATGAATTTAGCGAAGCTCGTAGAAATGCTTTTATTAAAATTAAAGAATTAAAAGATGAGGGAAAAAAAATTGTAGGAGTTTATTGTGGTTTTGCTCCTTGGGAAGTTATTGCTGCCTCTGATGCTGTAGCTGCTTGGCTTTGTGGAATGGATGAAGAACCAATAGAGTATGCAGAAAAGGATTTACCTCGTAATTTATGTCCATTAATTAAATCTAGTTATGGATATGCCATATCAGAAAAATGCCCATTTTACTATTTCTCTGATATGTTGCTTGGAGAAACTACTTGTGATGGTAAAAAAAAGATGTATGAATTGTTAAAAAAGAAAAAACCTATGCATGTTATGCAATTACCACAAACACCGTATGGAAAAGCATCTTACGATTATTACAGGGCATCTATAGTTGAACTTAAAGAAACATTAGAAAATCAGTTTAATGTTGAAATAACAGAAGAAAAACTAAAAGAAAAAATTTCTTTAAAAAACAGAGAAAGACAAGCTCTTAGAAATTACTATGGATTATCTAAACTTTGTCCTCCCCCTATGACTGGATATGATTTAAGAAAAGTTATTCAAGGAACTCTTTACATAGCAGATAAAGAAAAAGAAATTAATGATATATATTCAATAATAGATGAAACAATGAAAAATTATAACAACGACATAAGACCTGTTTCACCTTCTTCAAAAAGAATTCTCGTTACTGGTTGTCCACTAGGCGACTCAACTGAAAAAGTTATAACTGCTATTGAATCTAATGGTGGAGTTGTTGTTTGTTATGAAAATTGTAGTGGTGCTAAAGATGAAAGTCTATTAGTTGATGAAACTAAAAATCCTATTGATGCTCTAACTGAAAGGTATCTACGAACTGCATGTGCTTGTATGAGTCCTAATGATAATAGACTTGAATATCTATCATACCTTGTAGATGAATACAAAGTTGATGGTGTTGTTGATGTTGTTTTACAGGCTTGTCATACATATAATGTTGAAGCTACTACAATTCAAAATTTTATTACAACTAAAAAAAATAAACCATATATGAAAATAGAAACTGATTATTCAACTACAGACATTGGTCAATTAAACACAAGAATCCAAGCATTTATTGAAATGCTCTAAATTTAATTATCTTAATATATAAATCTAGTATTTTATAAAATTACTAGATTTATATATTAAAAAGTAATTTTTTTACTATACCTTTATGTATTTTCATACATTTTAGATAAAACATATCTTCTATTTATTTTATATTTTAAATAAACTTTTTCTAATATATAAAATTGGATTATATATATTTTTATTCATTTTTCTCAATATTATGGATTATTCCTTATTTTTTTACATATTTTTATATTTTTTGTCTTTTAAATATTGATTTTTTTCTGAAAATTGTACATAATTATATACATAGATTAATTGCATATATTAATATTTATGTATTTTTTGTAAACATATATATTTACAGATCAATTTAATTAATTTTTATATAGTTTCAAAATTAGAAACATTTAGCTATGGTTTATAAGGTTTTATATTTAAACGGGAATACATTTATAAAACTTTGTATATAAATTTTTATGAATCCGAGGGGGAAATTTAATGGACTTTTTTAATGACTTTATTAGTTTGGCAAACAATTACTTATGGGGATATGTATTAATTGCACTGCTATTAATACTTGGGTTATACTTCTCTATAAAAACACATTTAGTTCAATTTACACATATCAAAGAAATGTTTAGACTTATTTCTGATTCTGAAGACAAGAAAAATAATAAAGATGGTAAAGTATCATCATTCCAATCTTTTTGCATAAGTACTGCATCAAAAGTTGGAACTGGTAATATTGCTGGTGTTGCTATTGCTGTTGCTATTGGAGGCCCTGGAGCTGTTTTTTGGATGTGGCTTATAGCATTAGTAGGTGCAGCATCTGGATTCGTTGAGTGTACACTTGCTCAAATCTTTAAAGTTAAAGATGGTAATGCTTACAGAGGTGGTCCAGCTTATTATATGGAAAAAGCACTTAATAAAAGATGGCTTGGTATTATTTTTTCAATTCTTATAACAATTTCTTTTGGATTAATATTTAATGCTGTACAAGCTAATACTGTTACTGTTGCTTTTGATACAGCTTTTGGAATAAACAGAACAGTTATGGGTATTGTTCTTGTTGGTCTTACAACATTAGTTATATTCGGTGGAATCACTAGAATTGCAAGAGTTTCTGAAGTTATCGTTCCATTTTTTGCAATGGCGTATATAGTAGTTGCTCTTTTAGTTGTTATTTTAAACTTTAGAGCTATTCCAGGAATCCTTAAATTAATTATCCAAAATGCTTTTGGATTTAAATCTATTACAGTTGGTGGATTTACTGCTACTCTTATGCAAGGTATAAAAAGAGGATTATTCTCTAATGAAGCTGGTATGGGTAGTTCACCTAACGCTGCTGCAGCTGCTGAAGCATCTCATCCAGTAGAACAAGGACTTGTTCAAACTTTAGGAATTTTCATTGCTACATTAGTAATTTGTACTTGTACTGCATTTATAGTTCTAATTCCTGGTGCTTATGCTGATTCAGCTTTAACTGGAATAGAATTAGCTCAATATGCACTATCATCTCAAATTGGTGCTTTTGGTAATTACTTTATAGCATTCTGTATTTTCTTATTTTCTTTTAGTTCTATAATAGGTAACTACTATTATGGACAATCTAATATAGAATTTATAAATACAAGTAAAGTATCTTTAAATATATATAGATTTTTTGTTGTAGCTATGGTTCTTTTTGGTTCTTTAGTAAAAGTAGAGTTAGTATGGAACTTAGCCGATTTATTCATGGGATTAATGGCTATAATCAACCTAATAACAATAACTCGTATAGGTAAATTTGCATTCCTAGCCTTAAATGACTACAAAGCCCAAAAAGCTAAAGGAATCAAAAAACCTGTTTTCAAAGCATCATCTATTCCTGGACTAGAAAATGCTACTGAATGGTCTAATTAATTTAATTTTCCATAAATTAAAATTTTTTAAATATATTATTGAACTTAAACAAGCTCCAAATTAAAATATCTTGGAGCTTGTTTTTCTATATATATTTTCAATATATATTTTTCAATTCACATTTTATACTAATATAAAAATAAATTTACTTATGTATTCCAAATCCAGTTATTATTAGTGTTGCCCAATCACTGTCTTCAGTTTCTATCCATTTATATTCAATGTCCATTTCCTTTAACCATGCATTTAGTCCACTGTTTCCTTTACTTGCATTTGGTGATTGTCTTTCATATACTCTTTTTATAGTATCAAGTAACTCTTTTTGTTCATCTTTATCTAAATTTTTATTTAACATATCTCCAATTATTTCACAACATTCGTCATATGCTATATAGTCACGACTATATAATTCATTAGCTAATAATTGTCTTTTTTGATTTAATTCTTCTCTAACTTTTTCAATTTCAGCTTCATTAGATAAGTATTTTTTAGCTATTTTTAATGCTGCAATATCCTTATCTAATCTAACTATTGATTTTTCTAAGTTTTCATTTTCCATTTAATTAATCTCACTTTTCACTTTTTTATTTAATCATTTAAATTGCATATATCTTTTATAAAATAATTTAAATAACAATTATTCCATTATACCATTAACTGAAATTCAATCAATACATTATTTTAAAACTCTCTATAATCTAGGACTTTTCTATAATTGTTTCAAATAAATGTACAAGTTTCCAGTTTTTTATTATATAATTTACTTTGGCAATGTAAACTATATTAAAATTTTTATTACTTTTTTATGTTTTATATTTTATTTAGGAGAGTAATTATGTTTTTATTAAGTATTTTTGAATTTATTGGAACGGTAGCTTTTGCTGTGTCTGGCACACTTATAGCTATTCAAAAAAAACTAGATCTATTTGGAATATTGACATTAGCTGTAGTTACAGCTGTAGGCGGAGGAATTTTTAGAGATATTTTAATTGGTGCTAATCCTCCAAATGCCTTTAAAAACCCTTTTTACTGTTTTATAAGTATACTTACTGCAATAGTTGTAATAGGGTTATATACTTTAATTTCTAAAATAACATATAATAGGATAATAAAAGAAATAAAATTTTCAACTTCAAATGAGGATATGCAACGTATAGAACTAAAACAAAGAATTGACTTTTTGCGTAGAAGAACTGCTATACTTAGGAAAATAAATATTGTTTTAGATGCTATCGGCTTAGGTGTTTTTACTGCCGTTGGTGCTAATATAGCTATATCTAATAATTTTGCCAATTTATTTTTAGTTATATGTCTTGGTTCAATCACTGGTATTGGTGGTGGAATTGTAAGAGATGTATTTGTACAAGATATTCCCATGGTTTTTAAAAAAGAGATTTATGCACTTGCATCAATTTTAGGTGGATTATCATTTTGGTTTTTACATAATTATGTACCACGTGTAAATGCTCTTTATATTTGTTCTTTTATAACTTTTACATTTAGAATACTTTCTGTAAAATTTAATTGGAACTTACCAAATTTAGCACTTAGCCGAAATGTTGCTAAAAATTAAATTTTAAAAGGGCTGTATCAAAATTAAATAATTAGCCCTAAGAAATAAAATGACCAAATTCTAAAAATGAATTTGGTCATTTTTTGGGTAACAGAAGATTTTTGTTATGAAACACTTTTAAATCATATAAAATATAGCTTTTTCTGTATCTACTTCTATTTTTATATTTTGTCCAATGACAAAATCATATTCTCTATAAGTTTCAACTATTAATTCAATATCTTTATATAACACAACTAAACTATATTTATCACCTAAATATTTTACATTTAATATTTTACTTTCACTTTCTTTATCACTATCTAAAATTTTAATATCTTTAGGTTTAATCATTAATGTGTACTTTCCATCTTTCAATGATGTGTTATATGTACCTATCTTACTCGTAAATACACCATTTTTGCATACTCCATCTATATAATTCATATCACCAAAGTAATCTGCTACCGCTCTAGAACATGGATTATTATATACCTTTTTTGCTTTGTCATATTGGACTATTTCTCCATTTATCATCATAGCTATTCTATTTGACATCAAAAGAGCTTCTTCTTTATCATGAGTAACCATAATTGTTGTTATTCCCATTTCTCTTTGTAACTTCATAACAAGATCTCTCATTTTATATCTTAAATTTTCATCTAAACTTGAAAATGGTTCATCTAATAAAAGTATTTCTGGTTCACTTGCTATTGCTCTAGCTAATGCTACCCTTTGTTTCTGACCACCTGAAAGTTCATAAACTTTTCTTTTCTCATATCCCTTAAGACCAACTTTTTCAAGCATTATCTTTGACTTTTCTTTTCTATCATCTTTATTTATACCTTTCATTTTAAGTCCAAACTCTACATTTTCAATTACATTCATATTCGGAAAAAGTCTTAAATCTTGAAATACTATTACTGTTCCTCTTTTCTCTGGTGGAAAATCTTTCACATCTTTACCATCAATAAGTATTTCCCCTGCTGTTGGCTCTATAAGACCTGATATTGTTTTAAGAAGTGTACTTTTTCCACATCCAGATGCTCCTAAAAGTGAAATCATTTCACCACTTTCAACATTTAAATTTATATTTTCATTTATAATTTTTTTTCCTAATTCAACTTTAATATTTCTCAACACTAGTTCATGCATTAAATACTGCTCCTTTTTATCCGAAAAAATAAGTGTTTTCTATATCATAATATTTTTTTATAAGCTTCTCAAATAAAATGAAAACACCTAAAGTAGCAATTATAAACATAACTCCATAAGCTGATGCAATGGTTCTATCTCCACTTTGAATATATGGAAGCATAATCATGGAGAAAGTAACTACTCGTCCACCTCCAATTATGAAAGTTAAAAAGTATTGGCTAAAGGAAATAATAAAAGCCATACTAAATGATGATATTATACCTGGCATCAATATAGGTATAGTTATATTGATAAATGCTTTTAATGGCGATGCTCCTAATACTCTTGCTTGCATTTCTAATTTATTTCCGACAGCTTCTGTTACTTCTGATATAATTTTCATAGTGTATGGAATACAAACAATTATATGTACTAATATTACACCTACTACTGTATCATTTATCCCCATTTTTATAAAAAATATTTGAATCCCCATTCCAAAAGCTGTAGCTGGTACTATTATTGGCATAAGTATTACAAACTTAAAAATGTTTTTGCCATAAAAATTATACATTGTAATAGCTCTTGCTGCTGGAATACTTATGATTACAGAAATAATTGCCACTATACAAGATATTAAAACACTGTTTAAAAGTACTTTTATAGCTCCTGAATATCCTCCAAACAACTCTTTAATTGCTCTAGTTGAAAATGTTTCTGGAAATATATTGGGGAAAGACCACCTTCCCGCAATACTCCATAATATCAAAATAAGAACAGGAAAGATTATAAAAAATAATGCTAAATATATAAAAACTGTTTTTAATATATTTTTATTCCTCATTCTCTATTGTCCTCCCTGTGCTTTTACTATATTTGTTTGAATGATTTTGTAATATACATAAGTTAAAATTATTGATATTATTACCATAATACTGTTTAACACCATTGCATATGGTCTATTTAATAGACTTGGATGAATATATTCTACATATGCCATTACTGGCAATGCCTTTGGACTAGTTGGTCCTAATAAATATGGAATTTCATAAGCACCAAAGGAATATGCAAATATAATTATAAATGAAGTTGCTATTGTGCTTTTGCATAGTGGCAATGTTATATTAAAGAATGTTTTAAATTTAGATGCACCTAAATTTATAGCAGCTTCTCCTAGTGACGAATCAATATTAGCCATTATAGTAGATACTATTAGTATGACAAAAGGTATCTCCTTCCACAAATATGCAAGTATTATTCCAATTCCATTTCTATCATATAGTAAGCTTATGAACATTTCTTGGTTTTCTATAAATCCTAAGGAATAAAATATCCTTGATATAATTCCACTTTGTGAAAATATATTTATTATAAGTAAGGCTGAAACCATATGTGGTACTATTATTGGTATTTTAAATAATTGAAAGATTTTTCTTTTCATTAAGCCAGTAGTTGAAACCACATAACTTATAACAATTCCTATAATGATTGCAAAAATAGACGAAACCAATGATATATATATACTTTGTTTAATTCCCAGTATTATGTTTTTATTTTCAAATATCATTTTATAATAATCTAATGTAAAATCTTTAAGTCCAATAGCTGGAATTATACCAAAGCTTTGAATTATACCATTAATAAGTCCATGGATAAATAATATCATTAGCATTAGTACAGGCATGATCATAATATATGGTTTTAATTTTTTATGCATTATAATTATCCTCTAGCTGCAACTTCTTCTTGCCATATTGCTTCTATTACTGGTACTAGTTTTGCTGGTACTTCTGGAACTCTTTTTTCTAAAAGTTCATCTGAAGGTATAACTCCTTTTCCCGCATTAACTGAATTAAATAAATTTTTTTCTTCAGTATTAAGTTTATCAAAATCCACTACAGGCAAATCACCCCAATTTTTAGGATCGTATTTTGAAGATTGCATTTCTGGACTAATTATTGCATTAATCACAGCTAATGCTCCATCTATATTAGATGCATTTTCTGGTATTGCTACAAAGTGTGTATTTCCTATTGTTCCTTTATCAAATATAAAAGATCTAGATGTATCTGTAAATCTTCCACTTTCTATCATTGTTGCTACTGAATTAGGATTATATGACATAGTCATAACAAGCTCTCCATCTGCAAACATATTTTCTACTTGTGATGTTGATGCTGGATATGTTTTTCCTTCATTCCAAAGATAAGGCTTTAATTCATTAAGATAATCCATAGCAGGTTTTATAGCTTTTCTAACCTCTTCCTTATCACCACTTAAATCTTTTACTTTATCATATCCTACTGTTTCATATATAATATTTCTCACAAATGCACTTCCTGTAAAATCTGGTGGTGCTGCATATGTAACTTTACCTTTATATTTCTTTACAAACTCTAATAACTCCGCTGTATTTTTAGGTGTTTCTTTTGTAATATTAGAATCATTTATTAAAACAAACTGAGCTTTTCCATATGGTACTTCATGACCTTTAATTTCATATCCAAAATCATATTTTGCTTCATCTGAAGTTCCATCCAAGTACTTTTCATAATTTGGAATGTACTGTGTAATAGGTCCATATAATAATTTACTTTCCATTGCAGTATAAAAATTTTCTCCATTTATCCAAACTAAGTCAACTGCACCCTCTTTATTTCCTGCTTGCTTTTCCCCAATCATCTTATTAAGAATTTGATCTATATCCATAGGAACTCTTTTTAATGTAATATCATAATTTTCTTTTACATACTTTGAAAGTATAGTATCTATCCACCTATTAGTGTGTTCGTCTCCTCCCCATCCATAAAAATTCACAGTAGTTCCCTTGGCATTTTCTGCTATCTCCTTAAAATCTCCTCTAGTTTCATTTGCCTCTTCTTTTTTATTTTCCTTAGAACATCCTACAAAAACAAACATAATAGCTATTGTCATTATTAATACGAGATTTTTAACTATCTTTTTCAAATTTATTCCTCCTTTTTTAACTTGTTTAAATTGGTATATTTTTCATTATACATATACAGAATACTACATAACTTTATTTAATCCTAGTAAAATAAGACATTTAAATAGTTGTTTTTCTTTTATTTATAAAATTTAATAATAATTAATCTTTATAATTATTATTATCAAAAACATATTTTATTATTTAAATAAGTACTGTTTATTTGTACTGCATTAAATTAATTTTCAACTTAATTAATTTAATGCAAAATAAAAAAATGGAGAAAATAAACTTCTCCACTTTTTAGTATCATATATATCTAATTAACTTTTGCTGCTTTTTCTAATCTCTTAAGTGGCATTGCAGTTACAAGAACTGTTGTTAATAATCCTTCAACACCAGCTGATGATAAATTATATATTAATGAATATAACCAAACATTCATTCCAGCTGGTGCATATTGTCCAAAGAAAACAGCACCAGACACTACCATTGATAATACACTTAATCCAGCTGCAAATAAACATCCTGCAATTACATTAGATTTCTTTTCCCTACCAAATGTACCTGCAAGTCCAAGTGCCATTCCACCAAGTAAGTAATCTAATATAAATTGTGCTGGATGAACTATAGTTGCTCCATTTAAAAGTTTTAACAAACCAAATATAGCTCCTCCTGTAAGTCCTGCTTGTCTACCATATAATAGTGCCAATATCATTGTTGGCATCATTGAAAACAAACTTATTCCCCCTCCTTGAGGATATTTTATAAATTCAATCAAATATAATACAAAGGACATTGCACTAAACATCCCTATCATAACTATATTTTTAACATTAAATTTTGCATTTTTGATAAGATCTACAACATAAAAAATCATTAATACAATACTAAGAATTGTTGCGAAAATAACCATTTTCCTTCCTCCTAAATAATTTTATTATTTAATAATTAGTTTTTTCTTTTCATTTTTCTGATATTTTCAAATATTTTATACAAAATAAAAGCTATACTCCATACGGAATATAGCTTTTAACTTTATATAAAGTTTTTAATTATATACATAAACATAATTTAAACTTTGCTTTCCTCCGCTGGTATTATCCATATCAGGTACAAGGGTTAATATTTATAAATATCTCTCAGCCACTTAGGCACCCCTAGCTAATTATTATATTTTTCATTATCATTATAACTCAAAATTTACAAAACATCTATAGTTTCTTTACAATTATCTGTAAAATATATAAAAGAAAAAAGCATAGGGTTTTTATTTATATACCTATGCTTAAATTTAAAATTAATTTTTAATTGCTTTTAAAAACTTTATCTTTATGCCTTGTGCACTAAACATATCTTCGTGTTCTGTAGTCACATTACCTTCAAATCCACTGTTATGTAAATCGTATGTTATATATTCTATTTTGAAGTTACTTTCTTTAAAGTATTCTAAAGATTCTTCAAAAAGTTCATCATCATCTGTTTTAAACCAGATTTCTCCGTCCTCTTTTAAGAATTCCCTATATTTATTTAATTGTCTTGTGTGTGTTAATCTTCTTTTTTTATGTCTTTCCTTAGGCCAAGGATTGCAAAAGTTTATATAAATTTTATCTATTTTATCATTGCTATCTAACATTTCATCAATAATAGCAATTTCTTGTGCCATTAATTTTACATTATCTACTTTTCTTCCCTTTTCCTCAAATGAAGCTTCTATATTTCTTTTAGCTAAAACAAGTACTTCATCTTTTATGTCTATTGCTATATAATTTATATTTTCATTTTCTGCTGCATGTACAGCCATAAATGTTCCTTTTCCACATCCTAGTTCTAAGTATATTGGCTGATTTCTAGTGAAAGATTCACTCCACTTTCCTTTATATTCAGTAGGATTTGTTATAAAAAAACTACATTCTTCTAATTCTGGTCTAGCCCAAGGCTTTCTTCTCATTCTCATATCTATTCGCTCCATCCTTACCTTTTATTTTATCAAGGATTGTTTTCTTAAATTTCATTCCTTATATTTTATACTCAATTATTATACATATTTACTTAAATTCTATCAACTTATATTTAACTTTTAATCTACTGATTTTAATGATTCAACCATTTGTATTTTTTTTAATTTGTAATACATTGTAAAATTAACTACTATGGCAAACATGAAAGTTAATAAAAATGAATATACATAGCTAATATTTCTTATGCTTCTTCCAAACATAATAGTTTCAAGTTCTACAGTTAACATAATGTATTTATGTAAGGCTACTCCTAAACCTAGTCCTACAATTATACCTATAACCGTTAAAATGATATTTTCCCTATAGACATATTTAGCAACTTCATTATCATAAAAGCCTAAAACTTTAATTGTTGCAATTTCTCTTAGTCTTTCACTAATATTTATATTTGTTAAATTATACAGTACTACAAACGCTAATGCTCCAGCAGATACTATCATTACTAAAACAACATAATTTAAGCTGGATATTGTATCCTTAAAATTATTTTTTATTCCAGAATTAAATCCTACAGATTTTACATTTTCCTTGGAAATAATATCTTTAGACAATTCACCCTCAAAATTTTTAGAATTATCCACTGTTTTTGCTATAATTTCATTGAATTCAACTTTATTTTTAGTTTTGTTTTCATAAAGTGATTTATCCATATATAAATAATGAAACGTATATTGCTCTGTAATTCCTGAAATCTTAATTTCAAATTCCTTTTCTCCATCCTTTACCTTAATAACATCAGCAACTTTAACATTTAGCTGATTTGCTATTTTTTCACTAATAATAACACCATCTTCATTTAGTTTTAAAGTTTCTTTACTCTTCCTGTTTCTCATGGAAATAAACTCTTCTAATCTATCATTATTTTCAGGAATAATAAATTTTACATCCCTTTCTATATCATTAGATGAAATTTTTATATTTTTACTTTGTAACATCATATAATCTGATATTCTACTATCATTTTTTAACGTATGTTTAAATTCATCTAATTTATTCTCCCTCTGGTTAAAATCAATATTTATGGACATATCATATTTATATATTTCACCAAACTGCTTATCTACTATAGCTTTTATTGAATCCTTTATACCAAATCCACATAAAAGCAATGCTGTACACCCTGCAATACCTATTACTGTCATAAAGAAACGTTTCTTATATCTAAATATATTTCTAGCTGTAACTTTTTCAGTAAAACTAAACCTTTTCCATATAAAAGGTATTCTTTCCAAAAATATACGTTTACCATTTTTCGGTGATTTAGGTCTCATTAAAATAGATGGTGTTTCTTTAAGTTCTTTATTGCACGCAAATACTGCAGCCATTGTAGTTATTAAAACTGCAGCAACAGTGGATACAGTAGCATAATACCAATTAAACTTTAATATTACATTTGGCATAGAATACATTATTCCATATGCATTAAATATTATTGTTGGAAATACTGTAAATCCTATTGCTATACCTAATATACTTCCACTTACACTTGCAAATGCTGCATATAAAATATATTTAGATGCTATAGTTGCTTTATTATATCCTAATGCTTTTAGCGTTCCTATTGTTTCCCTTTGTTCATCAACCATTCTTGTCATAGTTGTTAAACAAACTAATGCTGCTACTAAAAAGAAGAATAATGGAAACACTTTTGCTATTGCTTCTATTCTATCTGCAGACCCTTCATAGTCTACAAAACTATAATTAGATTTTCTATCAAGAACATACCAATTTACTTCATTTATATCTTTTAATTTTTCTTCAGATTTATTTATCTCTTTTTCTGCCTTTAAAAATTCTGCTTCTGCTTTCTTTTTACTTTCTTCATATTTTAACTGACCTTTAGATAATTCACTTTTTCCATTATTAATCTTATTTTGTGCTTCAATAAACTGATTTTCCGCTTCCTTTTTCTTTGTTATTAATTCTTCATTATTTTTATCTAGCTCTATTTTTGCTAATGTTAATTGTTCTTTACTATAAGCTAATTTGCTTTCATTCTCAGTGAACATTTGTTTTTTACTATTCAATTCAACTTTAGCTAAGTTCAACTTTTTCTTACTTTCATTTAATATATTTTCTAATATTACTATTTGCTCTTGTATTTTCTCTTTATCATCCTCTTCAATATCTGTTTTTAGCATTAATTTTAAATTGGATATTTTATTTTCTAGTTCATTAATTCCATTTTCACTAGCTTTAATTTGCTCCTCACCAATTCTAATAGAATCTTCTATTTCTTTTCTTTTACTTATAAACTCATTGTAACCCCTATTATATTCAGATTCTCCTTTTTTTAACTCAGAATATCCATTAGAAATTTCATTTTCGGCATTCTCAATAAATACTCTAAATTCATTCTGTTTGGATTGTAACTCTGATTGTGCCAATTCTAATTCTTTTTTAGAATTTTCTATTTCATTTTTTGCTATGTTTAATTCTTTCTCAGCCTCTAACTTTTTATTTTTTAATTGCTCTTTTCCATCAGCAATTTTCTTTTTTCCATCTACTATAACTTCCTGATACCTTATTTTGCTTCTTTCTTTTCCAACCTCTTCAAGCTTGTCTTTTATTGGAATTACAACATCAAAATAATCATCATCATATGTAAATTTTTCTTTAGCATTATTTATTGTTATAAAAGTTTCCGTATATACTTCACTTTTAAAATTTTCTTGTGGAATCATTATGTAGTTTCCAACAGAACCATTTCCTATATTACTGTTTCCTTTTTCATAAGATAAATAATATGGTGTCTCTACTAATCCAACTACAGTATATTCATTTTCTTTTAGACTATCTTTAATATCTTTATCTGTTCCAGACTGAAGACTCAACTTTGATCCTACTTTTACATCAAAATCTGCTATTTTACTATTTTCTACAAGACATTCATTAGATTTTTCTGGATATCTTCCTTCTACTATTTTTACTTTGTTTATATAATTTTCATTATCCTTTGTATCTTCATATTTAGGTAACCCATGAATTCTTAATACTGTCTCAACATTTTTTATATTGCTAATAACATCCATAGAATATGTTGGATATATTCCTTTAACACCATCTACTTCATTTATTGCTTTAATATCTTCATTTGTAAATCCTAATGTTGATATTAACTGAATATCCATAAAATTGTAGTCATCATAATATTTATCCGCAGTTATTTTCATATCCGGAGAACCTACATTTATTCCAGAAAAAAAAGCTACACCTATGGCTACTATTGCAAATATAGATAAAAATCTACCCAAAGATTTTTTTATTTCTCTTAAAGTATCTTTTCTTATAGAATTATTCATAACTACCACTCAATCCTTTCTACTGGAGTAGGATTTTCATTTATAGTTATACTATCAACTTTTCCATTTTTAACTTTTATAACTTTGTCACCCATATCTGTTAATGCTAAATTATGTGTTATAACAATTACTGTCATGCCCTTTTCTCTACAAGTATCTTGAAGTAACTTTAATATTGCTTTCCCGGTGTTATAATCAAGTGCTCCAGTAGGTTCATCACATAATAATAATTTGGGATTCTTGGCTAAAGCACGAGCAATTGCAACTCTTTGTTGTTCTCCACCAGATAATTGAGCTGGAAAATTTCCTTTTCTATCTTTTAAGCCTACATCTTTAAGTGTCTTTTCTGGATCTAATGGATTTTTACTAATTTGTGTTGCCAATTCTATATTTTCAAGTGCTGTTAAATTTTGTACTAAATTATAAAACTGAAACACAAATCCTATATCATACCTTCTATATGTAGTTAATTGCTTTTGATTATAACTACTTATTTCACTTTCATCTACCAAAACTTTTCCTGTTGTTACAGTATCCATGCCTCCAAGTACATTTAAAATTGTACTTTTCCCAGCACCACTTGCCCCTGCAACTATGACAAATTCACCTTTATTTATAGAAAAATTTACTCCATCTAATGCTTTTATTTCAACTTCACCCATTTTGTATGTCTTTTTCACATCTATAAACTCTATGTATTTATTCATAAATTTTTCTCCTCTTAGTTTTCATAATTTAAAATATATTATAATTATATATGATTTTTTTAAAATTCTATAATTATAATATATCTTAATTTATAATCTATTCATCATATAAATCGCTTGCTAAATTCTCCAAAATTTCCTTATTTACAATTTCATAAAAATAACCTGACTTTTTTATAGCCCCCATCTCACTTAAACTTTTTAAAGTACGCAATAAATGCCTATAGCTGCAACCTAATAGTTCAGACATTTCTATCAAGTTGCATTCTGTAACTAATCTAAAATCTTCATTACTCTTTTTTACTGATGTTGCTAGCAAATAGCTAGAAAGCCTGTTTTCTAAAGGATATAAAAGATTTATAGAACTATGTTTAGAACTTCTTGAAAGTTTTTTTCCTAAACTTTCAATCATATATATTAGAAATTTAGAATCATTTATTGCATATTTCCTTATATCTTTGAAATCAATTGCTACGCAATAGCTCTCCGCTATAACTTCTATATTTGAATCACTCTTATCCAATTTTACACACTCTATATCCCCTATAACTTCTAATGGCTTATTAAAAGTAAGCAATAATGACTTACCATTTTCTAGAGAAATATAAACTTTCGCCTTTCCTTCTACTAAAAAAAATAACTTATCCATTTTTTCATTAGCTCTACATATGTATTCACCTTTATTGATTTTAAAAAGTTTCATATATGGTTTCATATCTACACTAAATATTTCATCTAATTTATATTTTTTTATATATTTATCTATTTTTTTATCTTCTTTAATCTCTACCAAAATGTTTTCCTCCAAATTAAAATATTTTATATTATTTTACTACGCATATGACATATGTCATATATATATCGTAAATTTTTGTGTTAATTTAATATACAAGGAAATAATTTATTTCTGAAAGCAAAGTTTAAATTTCACTTATTCATTCCGTATGATAAATTTTACAAGTGATTTATATAAATTTACCCAAACATCACATACAAATGATATGTCTAACTTTGCAACTACCATTATTATATTTATAGACAGTAGATTAAGCCTCTACTGTCCTTTTATTATAAAAAATACCTTAAAACTTAAACTTTAAGTTTTAACCCTTATAGTATGTTTTATTCATATTTGTTCATACTATGAAATGTTTAAGGAGTGATACTAATGAATAATTTATATTGTCTATTAATAGGTATATTGATTACTCTAATGACTACATTTAATGGAATTTTATCAGAAAATATCGGTAATTATACATCCACTGTTATAGTCCATCTAGTTGGTCTTTTATCTACAATATTCGTAATGTTATTTTCTAAGAGAAAAATTATATTTAATAAAAATATCCCCTTATATCTTTATAGTGCTGGAGCCATAGGTGTTTTAACTGTTTTATTTAATAATATCTCATTTAATGCTGTTGGAATTTCACTTACTTTATCTTTAGGCCTTTTAGGACAATCATTGACATCTATGATAATAGATCATTACGGACTATTGGGTATGAAAATAAATAAATTTAACAAAAAGAAAATCTTAGGTTTTGCATTGATGACTATAGGAATTATCATAATGACAATTTATTAGAAATGAGGGATTTACATTGGTTTTTATACTTGGTATTTTAGCAGGTGTCACCATAACAATTGCTAGAATTTTAAATTCTAATCTTGCAGATAAACTTGGTTTACTTGAAGGCACCTTTTATAATTTTCTAGTGGGTTTACTAACCTCTATATTATTTTTATTATTCACGAAAGAACTCCCATTATTGTCCACTATTTCATTTTTTAATATACCTTTATTTGCATATATAGGTGGTGGAATTGGAGTTTTAGTAATACTTCTTTCTAATTATGTAACACCTAAGATTTCAGTGTTTTATGCCACAATAATAATATTTGTTGGTCAACTATTTACTGGAATATTAATTGATTATATTACTTTAGACATGATACCCAAAGGTAAAATAATTGGAGGTTTATTTGTATTAATTGGATTAATTATAAATATATTAATTGATAAAAAAGATTTTAAGTCTATATAAATAAAGCTATGATTATTAATAATCATAGCTTTATAGCATTTCATCTTCATTTCAAAACCTATTTTAAAAAGTTATTTCAATTTATATTTTAACTTTTTATATATCCGAAAATTCTACAGATAATTTACCTTGATTTTTTTCATAATTTTTAACTTCTTCTATATCTTCATTTATTCTCTTATTAGGTAACTTAACTACAAATTCACTACCTTTTTCTACATTATCATCTAAAAATACATTACCATCATGTAATTCCACTAATGATTTTACTAATGACAATCCAATTCCACTTCCATCCTTCTTTCTACTTTTCTCACTATTAACCTGAATAAATCTTTCAAATATAATTTTTCTTAATTCTTTTGGTATTCCTATTCCATCATCCTTAACTTTTATAGTAACCCATTCTTCATCTATACTTAAGTCTACTAATATATTCCCATCATTTTCAGTAAATTTTATTGCATTTGATAATAAATTAAGTACTATTCTTTCAATCTTTTCTGGATCACACCTTATAATAAGTTCTTCCACTTCTGTATCAAATATAATATTTATATTTTTAACTTGAACATATGGTACTACTGATAAAGTTATATCTTCAACTAAGTTTACAATATCATAATTACCAAAATTCATTTTTATAAAACCAGAATCTATCTTTACAATATCAAGCAAATTATTTACAAGTTTTAATAATCTTAAACAATTTTGTTTCATAGTTTCTTCATACTTATTATAATATGTTTCAAAATTGTAACTATCATTGCTTTTCTTACTCTCTAAAAGCTGTATACATGAATAAATAACATTTATTGGTGTTTTTACTTCATGTGAAAGATTAGCAAAAAACTCAGTTTTTACTCTATCATACTCTTTTATTTCTTCATATTGTTTTTGTAAATTTTCAACAACTTTTCTGTAGCTTAAATCTCTAGCTACTATTATTCTTCCTATTTCTTTTCCTCTATCATTAATCATAGGACTTATTAATGACTCTACTGGTATATTATTTCCTTTTACACATTTCATATCATGTTCTATCCAAAGTTTACCTTGTCCACAGTTTAAATTTTTATCATAATTTTCTTTTGTTATTGTCATTAAATCTATATACCTAAATTTTCTAATTTCATCTTCTGTATATCCTAAAATTTCTATTACTGTATTGTTAACATATGTTATATATCCTTCACTATCTATAGTTATAATTAAATCCTTTATATTGTCATTTATAGTTTTAAGCTTTTCTTCATTTATTCTTAACTTTTCATTTTTTACGTATTCTTCTGTCACATCTATAATAGTAGCTACTTCTATATTTCCATGACCTACCTTCATTTTTTCTACACTTATACTTCTAACTTCATTATCATCAAAAACTATGTCCTTAAATGCATTCTTTTCACTACTATTGCTTTTTGTATTATTTATATCTTTTATATAATTTTTTATGAACTCTTCTAAATTTCTATATTCTCCATTGCCCTTACTAAGTTCATGTCTTATTAATTTATTTGTATAAATAATCTCAGTTCCTTCTTCACATATAATGACACCACTACTTTGATTATTTTCTGTTATATCATAAAATAGTTTTAATCTTTTTTTTAAGACTTCACTTTCTTTCATTTTCATATCCATTTCAATAAATAAACCTAAAATCACGACTGAAAATCCAATAAAAGTAAATATATTGCCTATATTATACAAATTAATATTTTTTATATTTAGAAATCTTACCACACAAATTCTTCTTAACGTAAAAAAGTTCATACTAATAATAAATATTGTATATAACCAATCTTTTCTTTTAATATTTTTTATACTCCAAGCAATTATTATACTAAAATAATAAATTATAAATATTATATTTACAAATGTTATTAACTTAATATTTTGATTTTTATAATTATTTACTATAGATCTTTTATCTAACATAATTAACACCCATGTTGCAACACATACTAAGCTGGCTAAAATAAATTTTTTGCTTAAAAATTTATCTATTTTTTTATTATCTTCAATAATTGTATATGTTATCAATATAGCTCTCATTGCATATGGTATTATTGATGCATTTAAAATTGCAAATTGTTCATACTCTATACTATCAAACATAGCATTTACTAAAAATCTTTCTATCGCAAAACTTAAATACATTAATGCAATTATAAAAAAATCATTTTTCTTATGCATATAATAATACGACCAACAACTAGCTATAGAAATAATGGCTAGCGTAGAATTTACAACTTTCAAATTATATATAAATTTAATTTCATAACCTGGAGTTTCACTTATAAATGACATACCTAATATAAATATAATACTTATTAAAAATATTAACCTTGTTGCAATTCTATTAAATCTAAGCAACCATATTTTTTCCGTTGATCCTGTTAATTCTATATTCATAAATTTTTATTCCCCCTAAATTATACCAAAGGCCTAAATATTACATATTTAAATTATAACATCTTATTTATCTTTATCATCTTATTTATAACACAAATATACATTTTTTTATATTATTTACTATAAAATTTACAAATTTATTTGTAAATAATATTAATTATTTGTTGACATTCATTATTTAAGTTGGTATACTAAATCTTGTAAGGAAAATAAATAAAATAATTTAACATATTTCATACTAAACGAAATTTGATTTGAATTTTTAGGAGGGTATATAATTATGAAAAAATTTGTATGTACAGTTTGTGGATATATTCATGAAGGAGAAATGGCACCAGAAGTTTGCCCAGTTTGCAAAGTTGGAGCTGATAAATTTATAGAAAAATGTGATACTATGACATTTGCTGATGAGCATAGAATTGGTATTGCTAAAGATATAGATGCTGAAGTTATCGAAGGATTAAGAGCTAACTTTATAGGAGAATGTACTGAAGTTGGTATGTATTTAGCTATGAGCCGTCAAGCTGATAGAGAAGGATTCCCTGAAGTTGCTGAAGCATATAAAAGAATAGCATGGGAAGAAGCTGAGCACGCTGCTAAATTTGCTGAAATTTTAGGTGAAGTTGTTGTAGCTGATACAAAAGCTAACTTACAAGCTAGAGTTGATGCTGAGCACGGAGCATGCCAAGGTAAAAAAGATTTAGCTACACTAGCTAAAAAATTAAACTTAGATGCTATTCATGACACAGTTCATGAAATGTGTAAAGATGAAGCAAGACATGGAGCTGCATTCAATGGATTATTAAATAGATATTTTGGAAAATAATAATAATAAAAATCAACTCTATTTTAAGAGTTGATTTTTTATTTATATCTAATTGCACATTTTCTTTGACATTTCAAATTGCTTTGTGATTTCATGAAAACCTATATCATGAAGTAAATTTAATACCTCAGAATAATTAATGTCAATATTTTTAATTGTAACGTCTTTGAACCTTAATAGTAATTGTTCAATAATTATTTTCAAATCTTCTATATTGGTATATCCAAGCTGAACAATGCTACCTGTTACTTTAGAGAAAATACAAAATGCAGTCACTACTTTATTCTCCTTTTCTGTAAAAGCTACACTATAGCAGTCAGAATTTATTTTTAACACATTCGTGCTATGTTCATATGATGGTTTTACTAAATTGCAATTCTCTATACTTGAAATATTAAAATCGCTAAGTTCCATGTAATCCATCGGTTCTGTAGTAATATTTAGTCCAGTGTTAGTTGCTTTTACAATAGAAAATTCTCTTACAATATCAAATCCATTCTTTTTATATGCTTCTATTGCCTTATTGTTTTGTTGCAAAACCTCCAAATAGTATTTCTTTATTTTATACTTCTGTAGCTCTTGTTCATTAAAATTAAAGAGATTAGTAAAAACGCCTTTCCCTCTTTGTTCGGGCACAACACCTGTACCAGCATCAAACACCACTTTTTCTTCATTATAAATGTTACATGAATTAAAAATAAATCCTACCATTTCATTATCTAAAAATGCTCCATATGACAATTCCTTATTCACTCCACTCATTTCAAAGTGAGTTTGAATCTGTTTTTCGGTTAACTGCAATGGCAAATTATAATCAGAAAAAGCGAGATTGAAACATCTTGAAATTTCCTCATATGAAACGTCCTTCAAAGATTTATAAATTATCATAATACTTCTCCTTGTTAAATGTAAAAATTTTCATTAACAACCATCTCATTGTGTGGTTTTTATATTTTAAATTTTATCATTGCAGTAAAAATAAGTAAACTTAAAATTATAATTTTTGCTTTTCTCCAAATCTTCTATAATTTCTTTCAATGATACTTTACTAAAACATTTCACTGAAAACTTCTATGAAATGGCTATTCATTTGTAAATAATCAATTCAAATCCCATTCTTAAAACATGCAAACCTTTTTAATTGAAGTTTTTTTAAATTATTCAAGACCTAACCTACAAGTTAGAATTGATGCTGATTGTAAATCATAATAACACAAAAAATTTAGCTACACTTACTTTAAAATTGAACTTAGCTATAAGTCATTATACTTTTAATGAAATATACAAGCATTGCTTTAGAGCTTGGCTACATTCAACGCATTATTAAACAGATATTTGAGAAAATAATTAAAAATAAAAAGTCAACTCTCTTTAAAGAATTGACTTCTTATTTTATACATCATAATTTTTTATAATTTCCACATCATTAAAATATATTGTTTTATCTTTAAATATTTGATATTTTTCATGTCCTTTTCCAGCAATGATTACAATATCATCTTGATTTGCTTCTTTTATTGCATATAAAATGGCTTCTTTTCTATCTACTATTTTTTTATAACAACATTCTGTATATTTTAATCCACTTTCTATTTCCTCTACAATTTTATTAGCTTCTTCATTTCTAGGATTGTCTGACGTTAATATACACATATCAGCTAGTTCTCCTGCTATTTTCCCCATTATGGATCTTTTACTTTTATCCCTATCTCCACCGCACCCAAATACAACTATAACCCTTTTATTACATATTTGTCGTGCTGATTTCAATATATTCTCTAAACTATTAGGATTATGGGCATAATCTACAATACTCATAACTCCTTTTTTATTATTTACTACTTGAAATCTACCTGGTTCTCCCTTTATTTTACTAATATATAATATTATTTCATCTAAATTTTTTTTTAATTTATAACAAGTTGCAATAGTTGCAAGTATATTATAAATATTAAATTTACCACTTAATTTAGAATAAACTTCCTTTTCATAATTTTTATATCTAAGTTTGAATTTCATTCCATTATTTAAATATATTATATCAGATGCTTTAAAATCTGCATTTCCTTGTATTCCATAAGTTATAATATCACAACATTTACTATCTACAATTTCTTTTCCAACTGAATCATCAATATTTATAATTGCAGTTTTACACATATTAAACAACTTCATTTTTGCTTTTTTATAATTTTCCATAGTTTTATGCTCTTCTAAATGATCTTGAGTAAAATTTGAGAATATACCTATCTCAAAATTACACCCATATACTCTATCCTGAGATAATGCTGAAGATGATACTTCCATAACTATATGTGTTGCATCATTCTTTATTATTTCTTTAAACATTTTTTGAAGTTCAATACAATCTGGCGTAGTAGGATTTAATTTTTCTATATTTAATTTTTTACCGCATACACTGTTCTCTATAGTTCCTATAATTCCAGTTTTTATTTTCATTTTTTCAAGAATCTCATAAACATAATAAGCTATAGATGTTTTCCCATTTGTACCAGTTACCCCTATTAATTTAATTTTATCGGATAATTTTCCATAGTACTTATTTGCAATTTGAGCCATGACTCTCCTAGAATCATTAACTTTTATTAATGTTATACTCTTTGGGATACTTTCTACTAATTTTTCAACAACAACTATCTTCGCTCCATTTGATATTGCTTCCATTATAAAATCATGTCTATCAATATTTCTGTTTTTTACACATATAAATAAGTCACCTAATTTAACTTTTCTTGAATCCCAACATATATTATTAACTTCTCCACTTACATCCCCTTGAAGTATTTCATAATCTATACTATCAAGTAATTCATATATTTTCATAACATATCCTCCAACTATACAAATTTAATGTTATAATATTTATTATATAGTTGTTTTTTGCAATGTTTATTGTTTAAAATGCTAATTTCATTGTAAAAAATGCTATTATATAATTAATTTTAAAGTCTATTGCAATATACAATCATTGCTTCGCTTAAAAACTTAGCAAGTCCTTCACCAAACTTATCTATATTTTCAGTAAATCTCTCATCTTGTACATACATTTTAGCAAGACCTCTAAATATTTCTGGAGTGCAATCATAGAAATTTTTAGAAATATGATTTCTCCACTTTTCAACTAACAGTTGTACTTCTTTATCATCAGCCTTCCTATCCATTAGTTTTGCAATATTCCTATATATTTCATTAGCATCTTCATTGATTTTATTCCAATCATCCTTTTTATATTTTTCTGTTTTCTTTGTGCATTCATCATAAGCTTTTGTATTACCATACTTCTCTGCCGCCTCTTTAGAATACTTCTCCTTACATGCTTCTACATCTTTCATACTAAATCCCTCAAACATTTCTTTTTTACTCATTTCTATTTCTCCTTTATTACATTCTATTGTCTTATTTATTAAGTTTATTATTTTATCTAACCTTTTTCTTTTTTCAATTAACAATTCTTTTTGAAGTTTCATTGCATGTTCTTTATCGTAATTAGGATTATCTAATATCTCTTTTATTCTTATTAAAGAAAAATCTAACTCCTTAAAAAATAAAATTTGCTGCAATCTTTCTAATTCATTATCACTATAAAGTCTATAACCATGTTCATTAACTGATTTTGGCTTTAAAATTCCTATTTCATCATAATACTGAAGTGTTCTAACACTTACACCTGCTAAAATTGATAATTCCTTAATTTTATAATTCACTTTAACACCTCCCATAAACTAATAATAATTTGTCACGTAACGTTAGAGTCAATACTTTTTTCATTCAATCATAAAGTTTTTAATATATTTTATTGCAAAATTTTAATTCATTTATAAATAAAAAAACATCTAAAAATATAGATGTTTTAATTTATCTTACTAATTTTCTTGTTACCGTTCCTACACCAATGCCCATCATTATTGCCCCAACTATCATTTCTATATTTTCTACAGTGTAACTTATTTCTGTTGGTTTAGCATTATTGTATCCAACTCCTACAAATGCTCCTGTACTTAAGTTTAATGTTTCATTCATATGCATAATAAAATCTTTAAATGATATAGTTGAAATTGTGTTAACTGTATACTGAATTGCATCTCCTTCTAAATCTATTCCACTAAATAAATAAATAACAGCAAATATAAAAATTAGTACTAATGATGTTATTAATGCATACCAAGGTCTTTCACCATAACCACATGTAACTAAATATAAGTATGAACCAATTCTAGGTATTAATTTTAACGTTTTTCTTTGCATAGTTTTGCATAAGTAATAGTATTCACCAAAGTTGTTATTCAACGTGTTTTCTTTAAACTTATCTGCTAATGTCTCATAAACAGTATATAATCCTTCATATTCATCTCTTGTTTTTTTTCTAACTTCTATTTTATCAAAAAAAGTTTTTTCATCTAACTTAGTTTTATTTATATCTCTAAATTCTAAATCACTAATATATGTTTTAACAAATTTAGTTCCAGTTAAATTACAATCTTTTACTATAAACATTTTTAATTCACTATAAATAATAATTGCATTGCTAAAATTGCTTTGTTCTAAATTAGTATTCTTCATTAAACATTGTTCAAATATTGCATAACTTACTTTACTATTTAAGAACTTAGCATATAATTTGCAATCTTTAAAATAACAACTGAAATTATCTTCTTTGTTTAATGATGGAGTTTTATTGCTATCATCTTTAATAAAATTACATTTATCAAAAACTACTCCACCATTGCAAAACTTACATTTTTCAAAAATACATCCTATAAAATTACATTCTATAAATTTTACATTTTCAAATTTACATTGAATAAACTTAGCACATACAAAATCTGTATTTCTTATAATTAAAAAACTTTCTTCATCTTCTGTAGTATTTTTCCCTATTAATACATCTTCTGTTTCTTTATAACTATAATCCTTATCTGGACTAAATCCTTTAGCTAATGATTTATCTTTCTTCATTTTATTTAATATATTTTCATTGTTATTTATTCTATTAATTAATTCAGTCTTTGCAACTGAAACTTCTTCTTTAAAATTAATATATCCCATATTTAATCCTCCACTAAGAAAATTAACTATTAGAAAGTCTAATTTAGTATTTTCAAAGTTAACAGTAAATATGTACTAAATATTATTTTAAATATTTTATAAAAACTTATTTATAACAAAATCAGGTATTCCTATATCAACTATTTTTATTTTTCCACAATACTTTCTTGCTTGTTCATTTAAAAATCCATTTTTCTTTAATTGTAAAGTTATGGTTTTATTAGCTCTAACAGCTGCCCCTAATTCAATTCCATTATCACTATCAAGTCCAGATGGTACATCTATAGACATTATATGTTTGCCACTTTCATTTATAGTTAAAATAACTTCTTTATATACTCCTTCAACTTTTCTTTTTAATCCAGTACCAAAAATTCCGTCTAAAATTATATGGCTATTTCTAATTTTCTCATTTATAAAATTAATATTTTCTTCTGTAACCATCTCTATATTTATCTTCATATCATCAAATTTATTTATGTTATTTATGATTTTAAAGTTCTCTTTAAAATCATTACTTGCTTTTTCAAGTTTTCCTAAAATAAACACATTTACTGTATATCCACTTAAATACAAATGCCTTGCTACTGCAAGACCATCTCCTCCGTTATTTCCAACTCCACAAAAAATACTTATATATTGTCCATTATTTTTAACTAACTCATTTTTAACTTCAGTAAATATTTTAATAGCTGCATTTTCCATTAAAATCATTCCACTTATCCCAAGAACCTCTATACAATATTTATCTATACTTCTCATAGTTTCTGCATTAACATTAATCATAATACTCCCCCCAAATAAACAAAACTCTTTATACTTTCTTACATATAAAATTATAATACATTATAGGGTTCCAAATCCAAAGCAATCTCTTTATCAAATTATACTAACTATATTACTATATTTATATTTGGAACCAGTTTACAATTGAAAATTTACATTTATGGTTAATATTGCTCATTTCATTCCTAATATTAAAAATAGAAATACCTAAAAACTAAGTTTTTATATTATTTTCAACCAATTTGCTTTGCAAATCTAATAAAAAACCATTCTTTAAAATTATTTTAAACTTCCATTATTATAGGTATTATAGTTGGTCTTCTCTTGGTTTTTTCATATATATATCTTTCTAAAGCTACCTTCATATTATTTTTTAAAACATACCATTCTACTATCTGATTTTCTAAACATTTATCAAGCTCAACTCTTGCAATATCCTTCATTTCATTTATTAAATCACCAGCTTCTTTTGCATAAACAAATCCTCTTGTTATAATATCTGGACCTGCTACTATACTATATGTTTCATTATCTATTGCAACAACTATAGTAAGCATTCCATCTTCTGCTAAGAACCTTCTATCTCTAAGAACAATATTACCTACATCCCCAACACCTAAACCATCAACAAATATTTTTCCTGTTTTCACTCTTCCATTTATTTTTGCTTCTTCATTTTCTATACTTAAGACCTTTCCTGTTTCTAAAATAAAAACATTTTCCTTTTTCATACCTAAAGATACTGCTAAATCTTTATGATGTTTTAAATGTCTGTATTCACCATGTACAGGAACAAAATATTTAGGTTTAACCAGTGCATGAATTAATTTTAACTCTTCTTGACATGCATGACCTGACACATGAATTTCCTCTAAATCTTTATATATTACATCTACACCTTTTCTAAATAATTCATCAATAACTCTTGATATAAGTTTATCATTTCCTGGTATTGGTGATGCTGAAATTATAAATAAATCTTTTTGTTCTATACTTATTTTTCTATGTGTTCCAAAAGCTATTCGTGCAAGCGCTGCCATTGGTTCTCCTTGACTCCCCGTTGTTATTATAGTTATATTTTCATTTCTATAATTTTTTATTTCATCAATACTTATTCTGTATGATTCTTCAATATGTAAATAGCCAAGTTCTGTAGCAACATTTGATATATTTTCCATACTCCTACCACTAAATGCAATTTTTCTATTATTCTTTATTGATGCATCTACTATTTGTTGTATTCTATGTATATTAGATGCAAAAGTAGCTACTATTACTCTACCATCAGCATTTTCAATAATTCTATTTAATTTATCCCCTATAGCTTTTTCTGAAATAGTATGACCTTTTCTTTCAACATTAGTACTATCTGCCATTAAAAGAAGAACTCCTTCTTTGCCTAATGTTGACATTCTTTCTAAGTCCATAACTAATCCATCAATAGGTGTATAATCAATTTTAAAATCTCCTGTATGTATTATTGTTCCTTCTGGAGTGTGAATTGCTAATGAACATGAATCAGCTATACTATGAGTATTTCTAATAAATTCAACTCGTAACTCTTTGAAACTTATATTATCACCTGAATTTACAACATTTAATTTGCATTCAGAAAATATATTGTGTTCTTTTAATTTATTTTCTATTAGCCCGATACTTAACTTTGTTCCATAAATAGGTATGTTAATTTGTTTTAGAATATATGGAAGTGCTCCAATATGATCTTCATGTCCATGCGTTATAAATATTCCTCGTATCTTATCTTTTTTCTCTTTTAAATAACTTATATCAGGAATAACTAAATCTACTCCATACATTTCTTCATCTGGAAATCCAGCTCCACAATCTATTATAATTATCTCTTTATCACTCTCAATAACCGTCATATTTTTCCCAATTTCTCCAAGTCCGCCTAAAGGAATAACTTTAACCATATAAATTCCTCCTATTCACTGTGATTTCAAAATTTATTTTTATGAAACATTACATTTTCAATTTCTTGCTTTTTTTATTTATTATTATTCCTAATGTTATAGATTAAATTCTTAAAATAAAAAATTAGAAATAAGATATACTTATTTCTAATTTTACAAACTCAAAATCTCAATTTTTAAACAATGTATTTTCTCTATTCTTCTTCCTCTATGTCATTTTCATTATCATATTCATGTTTATCAAAAACTTGTTCTTGAGTTTCTTCCTCCACCTCTACTTGTATACTAATTAAAGCAAAAACTTGAAAACATCTTTCATTTGCCTTTTCAATTTCACATAATTCTACTTTAGGTACAACATTGCGAATTTTTACATCTCCATCTTTATTTAATGGTACTATTTCTAAAAATGGTTGCTTGAATGTTATAAATGTATTTCTCTCTTTACTGTCATTAGGTTTATAATTCACTTCTGTAAGCTTATATCCCTTTATAAGTAATCTATTTCCTAGGCAAGTTTTAATTATCTTACAACTTAGCATTCTTATCTTAAGATTTGATTTATTAACACTTTTAATACTTGGTTTAGATGCTTTAATACATAAGTTTGCTGCATAAGGTATCTCCTTGCAATAAATTTTATTTTCCATATAAAGATTACCTCCTTCACGTACCGATTTGTTTCTATTATTTACATAATATGCATTCATTTACGTAAGTGTAACCTTTTCTAAATATAATTTATAAAACTCTCATCCTATATGCTTGAATAGCCGTTTTACTCAATTTGTCTACAAGTTTATTATTTACATATGCACCTACAAATGCTCCAATCCCTGGAACCATTTGCAAAAGTTTTGCCAAATCTATATAATCTCTGTACTGCTCCTGAAACTCTCTCCAATCAAGTGAATTTATATCACTTGGCAATCCATTTACATATGCCTCCCAATATTCTACTCTATGGAATACTTTATTTATATGTTCCTGACTGGAAAAAGCTAGCTGAAATATATTTAATATATATATTCTCTCTTTATAATCTTTAACATCAAATCCATAAATTGCAGCAATATCATAAAGTAATTTTATCTTTATACTTAATAGCAATGGAAAATCTGCAAGTCCTAACATTATACCTCCAGCCCCTGTTCCAGCACCTTCTATAATTGCAGTATTCTTATACAACTTAGTCTTTTCAATAATTAATTCTTCACGTTCCTTTAAACTTAGTCCCAAATATGGCTTTTTAGTCAAATACGTAGACCCAAACAATACTGCTTTAACCATATTCTTTATAGCTGTAGTCATAAATTCATGATACTTATTAGGCAAAATTCCATTAAACTTATTTTGAATACCCTTTGATGCCATATCAAATATTGATGGCTTCTTTTTCATATCATATTTCCATCTCTCCAGCTCTAACTTTGCAAATTCATTATAATCCATACTTCCTCCACTTCATAGGATTCCAAGTTTAAATTTAAAATAATAGCTTTCTCAAATGATACTATTAATCTTACAATTTATTCTATTATCATATTTGTAACCAATTAACAATTATCAATTAGCAGTTAACAATGATGGTTGATATTACTCATTTCATTACTAATATCTAAAATAGAAATATAAAAAACTATTTTTTTATTCGTTAACTAATTTGCTTTGCAAATTATTATAAAATTTAATTCAAAAAACTGAGACGTCAGTTTTATCCTTCATTGTTAATTGTTCATCGTTAATTGTTAATTTTGTATAGCACTTTCAATTTATCTTTCTCAACTGAAACATGAGTAACTTAAAGTTTCAACTTGTATTCCTATATATTAATTATATCTTAAATTTATAATTAACATATGTATAATCTTATATATTATAATTTCATTTTAAAATAAAAATACTGCATCAAGATAATTTAAAAATTATCTTGATAACAGTATTTTATATCTAACTAATTATTTCCCACAACATTTTTTATATTTTTTCCCACTACCACATATGCATGGGTCGTTTCTTCCAACTACTTTTTTCATAGCATTGTCATTTAATACTTCTTTTGAAATTTCATTAGCTGTAAATCCTTTATTAGCCCACTTTCTTGTATTGTTGCTAACATTTATAACTAATTTTAAAACTTCCTCAAATTGTTTACTATTCTTTATTTCTATATTATTTCTTTGTAAATATCCACCTAAATCATGAGCATCAAAATCTATAGTACTTAATGTTATACATATATCTTCAAATATCTTACTTACCTTATCATCATCATTGCAGATATTTTCTAAATATGTTTTAAACTTTATATGCTCATCAGTTATATCTATATATCCATCATGAGCATAGTTATTTACAGTTTCTTCATTAGCTTTATAATACTCTTTTCCTCTTCTTAACTCTTTTAATTGCTCTATATCACCTTCTACTGATAATAAAGCTTCATGAACAATTTCACCATCTACTATATCAACTAGCCCAGTTTTACCAATAAACTTATTTAATGCAATTTCTAATTCCTTATCATCTAACTTTTCACTATTTTGTTCGTTAAATGTTTCAATAAGTAATTCTGGTTCAAATATTCCATATAAGTTAGAAAAAGCAACAAGATACTTTTCTATACTTCTATATCTTTCTTGCTCTAAAGCTAATTTTTCAAAATCAACTTTTGCTATAACTTTTTTTGTTTCCTTAGGCATAACCATAAATACTTTATCATCTTTAACATATGTAAATATAACACCTACATTATATAAAAATAAATAACTGTATACTGGAGATGTAGTACATTCTATACATTTCTCTTTTTGAAGTTGTTTAAGTAATTCCATACCATTTTCATCTATGGAAATTAAGTCATTATAAATTACATCTTCGTTTTGCATTGAATCAAATAATGTTGAAACTAAATCATCTTTTTTCATTTTATGACGTCCAACAACTTGATATATTGCAGCTAATTCATTTAAATTATTTTTTGTAAGATCACTTAAACAATCTTTTAAATTATATTTTATTTCTTTTTTAATAGCTAAACTTTTATTTAATTCAACTATATTCTTTTGAATATCATCAATCATTCGTAAACTCTCTCCCAAAATATTTTAATTTTCTTTAGTAGTTTTAACGTTCTAACTACCTTAAATAGACTAAAATTTATTATTATTTTACAAAATAATAATCTAGTCCTATTTTTACACTTTACTATTTATTATAACTTTATCATATTTTTATGCAAGTTTTAAAGTAAAAAAATTCAAATAAAGTAATTAAACTACTTAATTTGAATACTAATTGTTAATATTTACAAAATTACAATTTATGAAGATTGCTATTTGACAGTTCATTTTATTATTGTATAATTCACAATATATGTCTTCAACATAAGTTTCTAATTTTAATCTATTCTGTTTAAATAACTTTTTTGTATCTATATCTTTTTCCTTATCAGGTAAACTTATCATTATGCTTTTTATAAATTTCTCATGTACAATTCTAACCATAGATAAATCATTACTAGTCATACATTTGATTTTCAAATCTACTAATATATTAGTTTTTAATGTATATTTAGTTACTATTTGTCCATCATTTGAAATCATCTTCTCTAATTCAATAATTCTCTTATCTAAAAGTTCTGTATCTAAATCTATAGATAATATATTAGATATATTTAATTTATATTTTTTGAAATCTACCTCTATTCCTGCATCTAATTCGGAAAAATATTTTGGTAGCTTTGGTAGATGATCACTAACACCTATATATATAACTTTGTTTTCATTATCCTCCATTTAAAAATCCTCTTCCAACATTATAAATCCTGTAATATATAAAAATAATTCATTTAAATTTACTACTTTTACATCTTCAATTAATATTTTTGAAGAAAAATTATTATCTTTTAAAATCTTTTCATCACAATTAATGCTGCTATTTACCCATACATTGGTTTTGTATATTCTTAATTCTCCATTCAAATCATTGCTTATATATTTAATACTTATTTCTAATAGATAACTTAACTTAATCTTTATTCCTGTTAAAATTTTCCCATCTAATGATATACCCATTGGAGTATTTATAAATCTTTTTTTATTTAAAACTTCTTTTACTTTTATATCTAATATTTTATCTTTTCCATTTGAAAATTCTTTTATATAAATTGTCTTTTTTATATTAAATTCCTTAAATAACCTTCTATCTTCATATAAAATTTTATCAGTTATATATTGTAAATCATTTTTCATATCCTCCTCGTCCTTTTCTTACACAAATAATTATAGTTAATAGCCCTGTTTATAAAATATAATCAGAGCTATTTTATAACTTATATAGCAATTTCACTTAATTTAATCTTATAATTATCATTTTCTATATCTATAGGTAATACAAATTGAAAAACTCCTATAGAATCAGTAATAGTTTCACATATGGGAATATATTCTTCCTTAAAATTTAAAATGCTTAATTTATATAATGTAACAATTACATCACTTGCTAACATATCTTTTTGAGTATATCTTACTTGTCCATAAATTTTTACATATTCCTTATTTTTTAATGTTACATCTAACTTATACTCATTTTCACATTCTTCTACCATAAAATTTATAGCTTCACTCTTAAGTTGAGAGCAATTTTCTATAGTATAACAATATTCTAATTCACTATTATCTATATATACTATCTTATTAAAAGATGCTAACTTATTAAATTTGATTCTTTCTCCATATTTTTCATTGTTAGTATTATTGGATAATTCTTTTAGGGAAAATTCTCCTTCCATTTTATCCCCCTTTCAAGATACTAATTATATAGGGAAACAAGCTCGAATTAAAAAGTATTTTTTTAGCTGTAAATATATTACTTTTAAAAGAGATGCTTACTTTAAAATGATTCCGAGCTAGTCTCACTCTTAAGGTTATCCAAGTTTTGGAACTAATAATTATGAAGATTAACTTGGAACCCTATATACACCCTATTTATATTATATGATTCATACTTATATTTTGTTAAATTATATAACTTATCAATTAATTCATTAGTTTTTAATTTTAATTAGTAAATTTTACTTTGTATTTTATTAACTATAATTAAATTTCAATTTCAATATATATATATGACTTTATGTATACACTGTATGCATAAATTGAATTAAACTTTTATATTATTATATAAATATAGTTTTTTATTTTTATATAATATTCCAAGCTTAAAAATGAAATTACTCTTATTTCAATTTAGAATTCTAATTAATTTAATTGAAAATGGAAAATTAAAAATTGAAAGTGAATGTAAAAATTAGATTTCCAATTTTAAACAATGGTTTTTTATTAAATTTGCAAAGCAAATCAGTTGAAAACAATATAAAAACATAGTTTTTAAGTATTCCTATTTTAAATATTAAGAACGAAGTGAGTAATATTAACCATAACTTTTCACTCTTCACTCTTACTTTTTACTTGGGTCCAAACATGATATTAGAATAAACTGTAAGCTTAATAATATCATTTGAGAAAGCTATTATTTAAAGTTTCAACTTGGAACCCTATATAGGGAAACAATTATAAATTAATAATTTAAAGTACCTACATAAAATTATCTATCTTAAAAATAGAAAAGGAGGTTTAAAGAATTTGAGCAAACTAACATTATTTAAAAACGAAATTTTTTCAAATTATATTTCTATTTCTAAAAACGCTATGGATATAAAAGTTCCAATTTCCATAATAACTGATATAGAAATTGTAGATAAAAAAATAATTTCAACACCTATTGCCCGTTCATTTAGTGGTGATTATTTATCTGGTTATCAACTTGTTATTGATTATAAAATAAATCACTCCCTTAAATATCTGAGTAATAATGAAAATAACAACATCTTTATTGCAATTTTACCTTCTCTTAGGAAATGTTCATTGGTAACACTCCCTTCAAATTCATATGAAAACTATGAAAATTTAAACTTTAACATTAAAAGTTTTATAGATGCAACTAATATAAAATACATAAATAATCGAACTATTCTAGAATATATATCCTTAGTTTTTTCTATCAATTGATAAAATTAATTTAATAAAGAGCTATCTTATATAACTTTAGAATAAGATAGCTCTTCTTTTTTTATTTTATAATTTAAGTTTTTTTAAATTAAATATATTTTATCTTTTACTATCTAGCATTTCATAATATTTGCAACTACTAAAAGTGTTACATTCTTGAAGAATTCTCTTTCATTTATTTGTTTATAATAAACATCTTCTACAATTGCTTCTACATTTATATTATTACCTTTACTATAAGTTGATGGCAAAATTATAAATGTGCTAAATGGTACAGAATAATGTGCTGAATGAACTGTTTGCTCCATATCACAAGCAGTATATTCTAATGCTTGTTCTAGTACTCCATTTATTATTAGTTTATATCCTGATAATATTTGACCTTCCTTTGAAGTACTCTCTATAGTGTTAATAACATATGAAGAAACTATCTTAGCAGTTGCTGTAATATTATTTATACTTTCCATATTTGGTTTTTGTGATGGTATTGCTAAATATTCATCTACACTTAATTGCTTAAAGTTTGAAATATTAACTTTTACTGTAGTTGATGATTTACTTGTTGATTCACTTGTCTTAGTTCCTATTGTTCCATCTTTCAATATATATTGGAAAGTTACATTTGCTAAATTCACAACTACTCCATTACAATTATTGTCTATAACTTTTACTTTATACTGAATTGTACTAGTCTTACCCTTAGCTATATTTCCAATATTTACGCCCTTAGCTAAATCAACATTATTTATAACAATTCCATTTACAGTAAATGATCCATCAATTAAGGTAACTTCTTGTGGCAAAATATCTCTAAATATTACATTTATAGCATCTAAATTTCCATCATTAGTCAAATTAACAGTGTAAGTTAGTATATCATTCAATGATGCTTCTTTTTTATCTACAGATTTATCTACTGTTATATTTGCAATATTAACATTTATAACATTTGGATTACTATTATTGCTTCCATTTTGTGGTTTTTTGCCTGGAAGAGTATACTCATAGCTACCACTTGAAATATTTTGAACATCTCCACTTACGTTAGCTATAACTTTTACATCAAAAGTAACTACTACTGATGCTCCGATATCTAAGGTTCCTATATTTACACCAGAAATAATTGATCCATCTTTATTTAATACTCCATTTATTTTTACAGTTCCACTTATAAATTGAAGTCCAGAATTTAATATATCTGAAACTATTACATTATTTAATGCAATATCTCCAGTATTTTTAGCAACTATTTTATAAGTTACTATATCTCCTGAAACAACATATTTAGAACTAGCAGTTTTCACCAAACTTAGCTGTGGATTATAAACTGTAACTCCTGTTGTATCTGTTGCACTACCATTTACTGATCTAGGATTTTGTGATGGATCTACATTTATAGTTCCAGTTCCGTTAACTATATTTTTAAAGGTATCTTTCAAGTCTTCTAAAACTTTTATTGATAAAACTATAGCTTTATTTACACCTACATTTAAATTTCCTATATTTATGCCAGCACCTATATCTCCATTTACAACATTTCCATCAACTGTTATTGTTTCAACTTTAAATTCACTTGGAAGTGCGTCTTTTATAATAACATTATTTATTATAATATCGCCTTCATTAATTGCATTAATAACGTAATTAAAGTTTTGTCCAACAACTACAGCATTATTATCACTTACCTTTGTTAATGTTAATTTTGGATTATAAATAGTAACTATCCTATCATTACTTGTTGTCTCTCCGTTAAACCTTGTTCCTGAAACTGTATAACTATAACTACCAGTTGCTGAATTTATTACTTTTGAACTAGCTGGTATAGAAATAACTTTTGCATCAAATGATACTACTTTATTTGAACCTATAGCTAAATTCCCAATATTAACTCCTGTAGTTATATCTCCTGTAGTTGATATACCATTTACTGTTAGATTATTAGCATATTGAAGATTTGATGTTAATACATCTTTAATTATTACATTTGTTAAATTTACTTGTCCTGAGTTAGTTACATTTAAAGTATATCTTATAATATCATTAACTAATGCTCCTGAAACGTTACTTGTTTTTACTATTGTTAATTTAGGAATTAAATTATCTATACTTACAGTATTAGTATCAACTGTCTGATTCTTTGGTGGTTCTTTTGGATTAACTACATAACTATAATCAACTGTTGCTTTGTTAGTTAATGTTTCTATTGTATCACTTTCAACCTTAACAACAAAAGTCACTGTACAAGTTTCATTTACTCCTATAGTTCCAACATTTATTCCAACTGTTGGATTTGCATTTACATCTGCTATTCCATTTATAGTAACAGTGCCTGTTTGGAATGTAGTTCCAGAAGGTACTACATCTGTAACTGTTACATTATTAATAGCTGTATTACCAGTATTTCTTAAAGTTACTGTATAAGTCACTAAATCACCTGGTGTTGTTGCTGATTTATTTGCACTCTTAACTGCATTTTCAGGAAGAATTTCGCCATGATTTACTGTAGTCAAAACTGTATTAGTATTTCCATTTACGCCCACTGGTGGAAGTTGTGAACTCACAATATAAGTGTAATCAACTTCAGCCTTGTTTGGCATTGGGTTTGGATTTGGTATTGTGTTTATTTTAGCATCAAATACTATACTTATTGTTTGATTTGGATTTATATTTCCTATATTTATTCCATTGTTTGGATTACTTGCATTAGCTACTCCATTCACAGTTAATGTTCCATTTACATATGATGCTCCATTTGGTACTGTATCTGTTATTACAACATTGTTAGCTGCTACATTTCCTGTGTTTTTAGCTGTTATTGTATAGGTCACTGTATCCCCTACATCAGCAAACTCTTTATCTACAGCTTTTACAAAATTGCCTGGACTAACTAAATCAGCATGATTTACTTGTGTTGTTACTATATTAGTATTTCCTGTTACACTTACTGGTGGTTCTGTCGGATTTACAATATAATTATAAACAACACTTGCTTTATTTGGCATTGGATTTGGATTTGGTATAGTATTTATCTTTACTTTAAATACTATAGTTACTGTTTGATTACTATTTATACTTCCAATATTTACACCATTATTAGGATCACTTATATTTGCTACTCCATTAACTGTCAATGTTCCACTTACATATGATGCTCCATTTGGTACTATATCTGTTACCACTACTCCATTTGCTGCTACATTTCCTGTATTCTTAACTGTTACTGTATAAGTTACTACATCTCCTACATCAGCTATTGCCTTATCAACAGTTTTTACAAAATTACCAGAACTTATTAAATCTGCATGATTTACTTGTGTTTCTACTACATTACTAGTTCCTGAACCATTTGCTGCTGGTTTATTAGGATCTACTACATAATTGTAAACTACATCTGCACTATTTGGCATTGGATTTGGATTTGGTAATGTGTCTACCCTTGCATCAAATACTACAACTACACTTTGATTTGGATTTATAGTTCCAATGTTTATTCCTGTATTTGGATTGCTTGAATTTGGTACACCATCAACTGTTAAAGTTCCATTTATATAAGATGCTCCATTTGGTACTATATCAGTTAAAACAACATTATTTGCTGGCACGTTTCCTGTATTAGTTATAGTTTTTGTATAGGTTATTACTTCACCTAAATCTGCAAAATTTTTATTAACTTGCTTAACAAGATTTCCATTACTTGCCAAATCTGCATGATTTACTGTAGTTTTTACAGTATTAGTAGTCACTGGAGGTGCTCCTGGAACAGTTATTATTCCTGTATTTTCTATTGGATTTGGATTTGGAATTACATTGCCTACTATTACTTTCCAAGTTATTGTTACTGTTTGCTTTGGTGCTATGCTAGTTATTGTTATTCCTGTTTGTGGACTAGTGCCTGTATATGCTGTATCCACAGTTAATGAACCATTTACATAACTTGTTCCTTGTGGTACTCCATCTGTAAATAACACACTATTTAGATTTACTATTCCTGGATTATTTATTGTTATTGCATAAGTTATAGTTTCTCCTAAATCTGCAAATGCTTTATCTACTAATTTGTTAATTCTTACATCTGCTACTCCTGTTTCTACTATATTACTATTTTTTGATGCTTCTACTGGTGCTCCGTTTGGATTTACTAAATACTCATAATCTACTAATGCTGTATTCTTCATTGGATTTGGATTTGGTAATGTGTTTATCACTACGCTAAATACTATAACCTTTGTTTGACCTACAGCTATGGCTCCTAAATTTATTCCAGTATTAGGATTATCTGAACTTGTAACACCATCTATTTTTAGTGTTCCATTCACATAACTTGTTGCACTTGGAACCAAATCTGTAACTGTAACTGGACTCGCTACTATATTTCCTGTATTTGTTACTGTAATTGTATAAACTACATTTTGTCCTACAGCTGCTTCAATTTTATCTACAGCTTTTGCAATTTGTAAATCAGCATGATTTACTTGAGTTTCAACAGGATTAGTATTAACTGGTGTTGTTCCTGGCACTTCTATAGTTCCTATATTTTCTATTGGATTTGTTGTTGGTATTACATTTCCCACCAAAACTCTCCAAGTTATTGTTACTGTTTGACCTGGATTTATAGATGCTATAGTAACTCCTGATTGTGGATCCACTCCTGCATATGGTGCATCTATACTCAATGAACCAGTTACATAACTTGTTCCTTGTGGTACTGCATCTTTAAATAATACGTTCTTTACTGCTACTATTCCTGAATTTATTAATGTTACCTTGTAAGTTACTGTATCACTTAGGTCTGCAAATGATTTATCTACTGATTTTTGTGCCACAACATTTCCAACTGCTGTTGTTACTTCATTAGTTTTAGTATTTGCTTGTATTGGATTTCCACTTGGATTTACTAGATATTGATATTGTAAATCACCTGAATTTATCATCGGATTTGGAACAGGTAATTTGTTTATTATCACATTAAATTTAACTACTTTTGTTTGTAATGGTGACATAGATATTAAATTTATTCCAGTACTTGGATCATCACTACTTGCAACTCCATCTATTGTCAATGTTCCACTCACATAATTTGTTCCATTTGGCACCACATCTGTAAGTGTTACTGGATTTGCTATAACATTTCCTGTGTTTGTTACTGTAATTGTATAAGTTACAGTTTCGCCTACTGCTGCTTCTACTTTATCTACTTCTTTTATGCCTTGTAGTCCTGCATGATTTATTTGTGTCTCTACCGGATTGGTGTTCACTGGTGGAAGTCCTGGTATTGTTATTATACCTATATTTTCTACTGGATTTGGATTTGGCAATACATTTCCTACAGTTACTTTCCAAGTTATTGTTACTGTTTGACCTGCACCTACACTTGTTAGTGTTATTCCTGATGCTGGATCAGTTCCTGTATAAGCTGTATTTACACTTAATGAACCATTTACATAACTTGTTCCACTTGGTACTCCATCAGTAAATAATACATTACTTACTGGTGCTACTCCTGGATTATTCACTGTTACTGTATAGGTTATAGTTTCTCCTAAATCTGCAAATGCTTTATCTACAACTTTAGTAACTTTTATATCTCCAACAGCTGTTTCTACTGTATTGCTATTTCCTGTAACCTCAGTTGGTGTTCCATTTGGATTTACTAAATACTCATAATCTATTGTGCTCGTATTTGGCATTGGATTTGGATTTGGCATTGTATTTATTTTAGCTTTAAATATTACTGTTATTGTTTGATTTGGATTTACTGGTCCTATTGCTATTCCGTTATTTGGATTTCCTCCATTTGGAACTCCATCTATTGTTAACGTTCCTGTTACATAACTTGCTCCATTTGGTACTACATCTGTAAGTGTTACTGGATTAGCCATTACATTTCCTGTGTTTGTAACTTTAATTGTATAAGTTACAGTTTCTCCAACTGCTGCTATGGCCTTATCTACGGATTTAACTAAGTTACCTTGGCTTATTAAATCTGCATGATTTACTGTAGTATCTACTGAATTTGTATTTATCGGTGGTAATCCTGGTACTGTTATTACACCTATATTTTGTACTGGATTTGGATTTGGTAATACATTTCCTACTGTAACTTTCCAAGTTATTGTTACTGTTTGACCTGAACCTACACTTGTTAGTGTTATTCCTGTCATAGGATTTATTCCAGTAAATGGTGCATCTACTGTTAATGAGCCATTTACATAACTTGTTCCACTTGGTAATGCATCCGTAAATAATACATTATTTACTGGTGTTATTCCTGGGTTGTTTACTGTTACTGTATAGGTTATAGTATCACCTAAATCTGCAAACGCTTTATCTACTAATTTATTAACTTTTATATCTCCAACTGCTGTTTCTACTGTATTACTATTTCCTGTAACTTCTGTTGGCGTTCCATTTGGATTTACTAGATACTGATAATCTATTTTCGCACTATTTGGCATTGGATTTGGATTTGGTAAAGTATTTATTACTACCCCAAATACTACCGTCACTGTTTGACCTGGATTTACTGGTCCTATTGCTATTCCACTATTTGGATTTCCTCCATTTGGATTGCCATCTATTGTTAACGTACCAGTCTTATAACTTGTTCCATTTGGTACTACATCTGTAAGTGTTACTGGATTTGCAAGTATATTTCCTGTATTTGTTACTTTAATTGTATAAGTTACAGTTTCTCCAACAGTAGCTACAGTCTTATCTACGGATTTAACTAAATTTCCTTGGCTTATTAGATCTGCATGATTTATTGTAGTATTTACTGGATTTGTATTTACTGGTGGAAGTCCTGGTACTGTTACTATTCCTATATTTTGTACAGGATTTGGATTTGGTAATA
>NZ_CCAT010000082.1 GCF_000612845.1 Clostridium ihumii AP5 | reverse complement strand
ATTCGGAAATCTCTGGATCACAGGTTACGTACAGCTACCCAAAGCTTATCGCAGCTTATCACGTCCTTCATCGGCTCCTAGTGCCAAGGCATTCACCCTGCGCCCTTATTCACTTAACCTTATCAACCTTACGGTTGGGTTTTGATCACTTCTTCTAGCGATAGAAGGTTAATCAATAAATAAGCAATTGAACTTATTAAAAAACTCTATCCAGCTCACAAATCAGCCTGTACGGCAAAAAGATTGATCGTCTCATAAAATCAAAGATTTTATGGCCGTCCGCCTATTTTGCTTCAGGCTAAACAATTTGTTCAGCTTTCAAATTCAACGCGGTGTTCTCGGTTTGTATTACTTACATTTACTTCAAATATCCAGTTTTCAATGAACAAAAGTGTTTGAGAGTAAACCTCTCAAAACTGAACAAAGTAAAAACAAATTGTGTAGTCTCCGTAATATTCCTTAGAAAGGAGGTGATCCAGCCGCACCTTCCGATACGGCTACCTTGTTACGACTTCACCCCAATCA
>NZ_CCAT010000081.1 GCF_000612845.1 Clostridium ihumii AP5 | reverse complement strand
CCAATACAAAATATAGGAACGATAACAGTACCAGGACTTCCACCTATAGATACAAATCCAGTAGATACTACAGTAAATCATGCAGATCTAATAAGCCAAGGAAACTTAGTTAAGTCAGTAGATAAGACTACAGCAGTAGTTGGAGAAACAGTAACTTATACAATTAAAGTAACAAATACAGGAAATATATTAGCAAATCCAGTAACACTTACAGATGTAGTACCAAATGGAACAAGTTATGTAGGTGGAACGTTAACCGTAGATGGAGTTCCAAGTGGAGGAAATCCAAATAACGGAATAATAATAGGACCAGTAAATCCAGGTCAAACAGTAACTGTAGTATTTAGTGTTAAGATAAACACAATGCCAAATCCAAATCCAATGCCAAATACTGCTACAATAGATTATCAGTATCTAGTAAATCCAAATGGAACACCAACAGGAGTTACAGGAAATAGTAATACAGTAGAAACAGCAGTTGGAGATATTTTAGTCAATAAATTAGTAGATAAGGCATTTGCAGACTTAGGTGATACTATAACTTATACAGTAACAGTAAACAATCCAGGAGTAGCATCAATAAGCAATGTACTATTTACTGATGCATTACCAAGTGGAACAAGTTATGTAAATGGATCATTAACAGTAGATACAGCATATACAGGAACAGATCCTATGACAGGAATAACACTAACAACTGTAGGCGCAGGTCAAACAGTAACAATAACTTGGAAAGTAACTGTAGGAAATGTATTACCAAGTCCAAATCCAATACAAAATATAGGAACAGTAACAGTACCAGGACTTCCACCAGTAAATACAAATCCAGTAGATACTACAGTAAATCATGCAGATCTAATAAGCCAAGGTAACTTAGTTAAATCAGTAGATAAGACTTCAGCAGTGGTTGGAGAAACTGTAACTTATACAATTAAAGTAACAAATACAGGAAATATACTAGCAAACCCAGTAACACTTACAGATGTAGTGCCAAATGGAACAAGTTATGTATCTGGAACACTAACAGTAGATGGAAATCCAAACGGAGGAGATCCAAATAGTGGAATAGCAATAGGACCAGTAAATCCAGGTCAAACAGTGACAGTAGTATTTAGTGTTAAGATAAACACAATGCCAAATCCAAATCCAATGCCAAATACTGCTAAAATAGATTATCAGTATCT
>NZ_CCAT010000080.1 GCF_000612845.1 Clostridium ihumii AP5 | reverse complement strand
CGCGAATTGTAAAATTAAGTTAGAAAAATAAAAAGGCATTTATGGTACACTCAAATTGTATTTCCGACGAAAGAAAACAAAGGAGTGTAACCATAAATGACCTACAAACATCTTACCATAGACGAACTGACAATGATAGAATCATATTATCTTCAACATAATAAACCGGTTGAAATCGCTAACCGAATGGGACGTGCTATACAAACTATTTATAATGTAGTCAATAAGTTCAAGCAAGGCAAGACTGCTCTTGATTATTGGCACCAGTATAAAGAAAATAAGAAAAAATGTGGTAGAAAAGTCATTCAATTACCTGCTCATGAAGTAGATTACATTAAAGAGAAAGTCACTCTTGGTTGGACGCCTGACGTCATTATCGGGCGAAAAGAAAGGCCTGTTTCATGCGGTATGAGAACACTTTATCGTTTATTTTCTAAAGGGATATTTGATATTGACACACTACCGATGAAAGGTAAAAGAAAACCCAATGGCCATCAGGAAAAACGGGGAAAACAACAATATCAGCGCTCAATCCATGATCGACCTGATAATTATCCTGATTTCAATTCTGAGTTTGGTCACCTTGAAGGTGATACGATCGTTGGCATTCATCATAAAAGTGCCGTCATTACTTTAGTTGAAAGATTATCTAAAGTCATTATCACGATTAAACCCAACGGCCGTAAGGCATTAGATATTGAAACCGCCCTTAATCAATGGTTTTCTCGCTTCCCTAAAAACTTCTTTAAATCTATTACGTTTGACTGTGGAAAAGAATTTTCTAACTGGAAAGCCATTAGTAACCAACACGATATTGATATATATTTTGCGGACCCTGGAACACCTTCTCAACGCCCATTAAACGAGAATTCTAACGGGATTCTGCGTCGTAATGGACTGCCGAAATCAATGGATTTTAGAGAAGTGAATCAGACATTTATTTCCAGTGTCAGCAATCAACGTAATCATATTCCAAGAAAATCATTGAATTACAGAACACCAATTGAGATATTTTTGAGCTATGTACAAGAAGCATTTTATTCTAACTTAATTTGACAAATCATA
>NZ_CCAT010000079.1 GCF_000612845.1 Clostridium ihumii AP5 | reverse complement strand
TCTTCCAATTGCGACTTAACATTAGTTTCTACACCTTCTATTTTCTTTTTATTAGCTTCTATTTGAACTGCTAAATTACCAGCTACATCTCCGCTTAATTGTCCTTTTACTGTTTCAAACCATATTTTAAATTCTTCTTCAAATCCTAGCTCTTTTTCTTCTAGTTTTGTAGCATATTGATTAAATAGTGTAGTTACATCTATTTGCTCTACTGTTCCATGCACAATACCACAATAATTTTTATTTTGTCTTAAGTCTGTTATGTTAGCTTGTGTTATGCTTATTGTTCCTTTATCTACCTTTACATCTGCTAATGCTAACTCATATGCATCTGCATCTCTTTGCAAAGTCGGTGCTACTGGTGTACTAGAAAATGTACCTTTCTTTATATATGCATGTATTTTTCTTTCAGAATTATCAAACCTCAAAACAACTCTATCTATTCTATTTAATACACCATCTGCATTTACTATAGCAACTATATAATCATCTGTATTAATATAAATAGCTCCATTAATCCATGCTTTACCTTGTTTAATTGTAATTGTCATATTGCTATTAGCAATGACTTGTAAATTAGTTGATGGATTAGGAAATACACCATTACCAATAAAACTTGCAAAGAATTCTCTAAAATCTTCTGCCTTATACCTCCTATCTCCATTTACACTATTAAATACAAAGCTTTTTTCCATTATTTCACCATCCTTTTTATTTTACTTATTAAAGTAGGTATACTTTTCCCAAATGTTACTTTTAATTGCAATCCTGTGGAGCTATAGTATTCCTCAACTTCTACTATTCTAGGATGCATTGTTACACCTATTTTTTTATCTTGTACTGTTACTATATCTCCTAGGTCATAATCCTTTTCATAATAAAAAGTCTTGAATGGATTAATTTCCAATTCAAAACTTTTAAGTTCTTCTAAATCCTTTAATTGTACAATGCCTTCTTTTTTTAATTCCTCTGGATCAGTTATTGTTGAGCTTATAAAAGTTTCAATTCTTTCAAAACCTTCTACATAACCAACACTTAAAACTAACTTTTCACTATCTTCTTTTGTTCCTACATATCCAACATTTTTACTATTAATTATACTTTCTGTATAGTGTCTAGTTTTTATATTATTAAAATCTGCTCTAAATATTACTGGTGGATTTACATTTTGATTAACTGATAAATCTTTTCCAGCTATAACATCAAAGATATATTTTTTATTTTTATGGTCTAAATATATATTCCAACCTAACTCAGCAAACTCTCCTATTTGCTGTACTTTATCAGCTAGGTTTTCATAACTACTTCGCCACTTATCTTTTATCCCTCTATTTTGGTTAACTGCTAATATTAATCCTGGTATCTTTCTTTTTATATCTAAAGGATTAATACAATTTTTATCTATAAAAAATTTAATTATTTCTTCTTGGCTACCTTCAAAGTTACTAAAACTTTCACCTATAGCTGGAATTATTAATCTCCTTGCAATAAGTCCTTGTAAACTAATTCCCTTAATAGACAATGTATCTGTTTCTTCCCCTAAATCTGTATATACAAATTCCCTATGTAGTATTATACAAACTTTATTGTAGTCTTTATCTATTAAGATAAGATTATTTTTAATTAATTTATCTACATGCAATTTATTAGCATTAATTCTTAATTCAAATTCTCCATATTTATAAAATCTTCTTACTAGGTTAAAACTTTCATAATTATCAATTTCAGCTAATAAATTAATATTTTTATCTAATATTCTTATGCTTTTCATTTCCTAAACTCCTAAATATAGTGGTGAATAATATATAGCCACCTCTAAATTATCTATGCCACTTTCTGCATCATATCTAAATAAATTATCTCCTATTTCCAATTGCAAAAATGTGCTATCTAAATCTAACCAATTAAAAACATTTTCTCTAGTACCATTATTTTTAATCATTTCTATTCTTTTATTTGCAAATTCAGTAGTAATTTCTAATACATCACCTGCTTTTAAAGTCCTATTGACCTTAATAAATTCTCTTGTATTAACATTAAAAAGACTAGGACTTGTTACTGTAGCTAATGCTTTAAATTGTATTCTCATTCCACATTCTACTGCTCCATAATTGTTAATATTAACTATAAGGTTACTAACCCTATGTCCCATTTCTATTCCTTCATCTGGTATTTCTAAAGGAAATTCAAAATCACCAACCCACAAAGCTACTTCTTCTTTTTTTTCATATTCTTCTGACCAAAATGGTAAAGGACATAAGAATTGTATTAAAAATTTTTGCATTAACCCAATATTATTTTGAAATGTAATGTCTTGTACTCTGCATACAATTTTTCTTGTAACTGAATTATTAGTATATATAAGTTCTCCATAATTTTTAGGATTAAATATAGAACTTATATACTCCCTCTTTTTATCTAAATCAATTTTATCTTGTCCTACTATTCCACCTGTTACTGGTAATAATTTTTCTTTTATATTTACACTATCAATTGTAATTCCATCTTGACCAGCAGAATGAGAAGTGCTTATATTAGCACCAGTATTTGCCGTATTTTCTACTGATTCCAAAATGAAAGGACGAGAATTACTTAAAATTAATTCTTGTCCTATATTGCTTCTATATACTAATTTTTGCAATTTCTCATCCTCCTTTTATATTGTAAATGCTAGGCTTCTAATAGTACTTTCTAACCCTACCCGTTGATTGCTATCTTTTACACTTATATTATAATTATTAGTTCTTTTATTATTATTAGTTATTGTTTTAGTGGATGAACTCCTACCTTGAACACTACTTTGTAAACTCATAGCTTCTTTTTTAGCTGCATTAATTTCTCTTGTTATACTATCAATTAAATCCTTAATTTCCTCTATTGCTGGTTTAAATCCTTCAACAAGTTTGTCTCCTAATGCTTGACCTGCTTTTTTATATTCGGCACTATAACTATGAAGCAATTCAATTATTTCCTTTTGGTTTTTATCCATAATTAATTTTTCTGCTTCTGCTTGAAGTGCTGCCTCTTTAGTCTTTTCATCATAGAATTTTTTAATCTCCTCTTGCCTTTTTATATATGTTTCTTTTTCTGTCTCATAGATAGAATTTATTCTGTCTAATTCCTCTTTCTTTTGTAATTCTAAAAATTCTTTTTTCTTAGCTGCATCTTCTTTTATGGTTATCATTTCTTGCTTTAAGTTTTCTTTTTTACCATCTAGAGCCTGTTTTTCAAGACGTTTTTTTCTATCAACTAAAGCTTTATCTAACTCCTTTTGAAGTTGAGCCTTATTATAATCATCATGCTCATACTTAATAGCTTCTTTAATTTTATTTATATTATTTAATTCTTCTCTGTCTTTTTCTTCTCTGTCTTGAATTTTTTCTTTTTCTTCAAGTGCTGCAATTTCTTTTTCTATTGCTTCAATTTGTGCATTAGCTGATTCTTCAATCTTTTTAATTTTAGTATCATAAAAAGAATTTACTTTAGTTACACTTTCATCTTTCCATTTTTCAAGTGCATCTAACTCTTTTTTTATTGCTTCTTCTTGTAATTTTTCTTGTTCTTTATATCTTTCTTTAAGTGCATCCATTATGTCCTTTTGAAATTTATTTATTTCATCTGCAATTTTCTTAGATGCTTCTTTAACTGAGCCAGCCATTTTTTCAAGTTCAATACGAGCCTTTTCAAATTCTCCTCTAGCTTTTACTGTTTCACTTGCTGTTGCTCCAAATGCATATGCAAGTTCTTCATATCTTTTACGTAAATCTTCTACTTTTTTAGATTGAATAACAACAATTGCTTCTTGATTTTCTAAATCTTTTATACAATCACCAGTGGAAATACTAAGTTGTTTTATTGCAGTATCATAAGTTGTCATTAAATCCTTAAATATATTTTCCTGTGTTTTTAAGGACTTTTTAATTTCTTTTTCTCTATTGTCTAATAATTTATTTCCATTCTTATAATACTCTTCTAATGCTCTTTTAGATTTTTCTAAGCTTTCTATTTTTGCTTTCTGTTGTTCTTTCGTTGTATCTAAAAATTCCTTTTTATATAAAAGTAATTCTGCAATTTCATTTGCATATTTCTTTTTAGCAGACTTATCTGTTGTGTTTCTGGACAAATTCCTTAAATATGCTATTTGAGAATCAACTTTATTTCTTTCTTCTTTTAACTCTATAGAATTTTCATTTTTAAGTATTCTAATTCTTTCTTCTAAAGAACTTTTTCTATTTTCATAATCCTCTTTTAAGCATTCTTTTGTATTCTCTACTTCTTCTTTATTTAATCTATTTACAAAATCTACGTACTTTTCATATTCACCTTTATTATTAGTTCCCCAGTTAAGCTGCTTGCTTGTTCTGTCCTTTATTTCTA
>NZ_CCAT010000078.1 GCF_000612845.1 Clostridium ihumii AP5 | reverse complement strand
GAGTTAGTACTCTAAAAACTGAATAACATTTGTAAGATTAAATAATCTTGGTCAAGTCCTCGATCTATTAGTATCGGTAAGCTACATACATTGCTGCACTTACACCTCCGACCTATCAACCAGGTAGTCTTCCTGGGATCTTACCCTTACGGTGGGAAATCTTATCTTGAAGTTGGCTTCGCGCTTAGATGCTTTCAGCGCTTATCCATTCCGTACATAGCTACCCAGCCATGCCCTTGGCAGAACAACTGGTACACCAGAGGTACGTCCATCCCGGTCCTCTCGTACTAAGGACAGGTCTCCTCAAATTTCCTACGCCTGCGACGGATAGGGACCGAACTGTCTCACGACGTTCTGAACCCAGCTCGCGTACCACTTTAATGGGCGAACAGCCCAACCCTTGGGACCTACTACAGCCCCAGGATGTGATGAGCCGACATCGAGGTGCCAAACCTCCCCGTCGATGTGGACTCTTGGGGGAGATAAGCCTGTTATCCCCAGGGTAGCTTTTATCCGTTGAGCGATGGCCCTTCCATGCGGAACCACCGGATCACTAAGTCCGACTTTCGTCCTTGCTCGACCTGTATGTCTTGCAATCAAGCTCTCTTCTGCCTTTACACTCTACGCACGATTTCCGACCGTGCTGAGAGAACCTTTGAGCGCCTCCGTTACTCTTTGGGAGGCGACCGCCCCAGTCAAACTGCCCACCTGACAGTGTCCCAATACCTGATTCAAGGTATCTGGTTAGAATCTCAGTACTACAAGGGTGGTATCCCAAGGATGGCTCCACCAAGACTGGCGTCCTGATTTCATAGCCTCCCACCTATCCTGTACATGTAGCACCAAAATTCAATGTCAAGCTACAGTAAAGCTCCATGGGGTCTTTCCGTCCTGTCGCAGGTACCCGGCATCTTCACCGGGATTACAATTTCACCGAGTCTGTTGTTGAGACAGTGCCCAAATCGTTACGCCTTTCGTGCGGGTCGGAACTTACCCGACAAGGAATTTCGCTACCTTAGGACCGTTATAGTTACGGCCGCCGTTTACTGGGGCTTAAGTTCACTGCTTCGGATAAATCCTAACAGATCCCCTTAACCTTCCAGCACCGGGCAGGCGTCAGCTCCTATACATCGTCTTGCGACTTAGCAGAAACCTGTGTTTTTGGTAAACAGTCGCTTGGGCCTATTCTCTGCGGCCACCTCGGGCGTTAACCCTAACGTGGCACCCCTTCTCCCTAAGTTACGGGGTCATTTTGCCGAGTTCCTTAACAACAGTTCTCTCGCTGGCCTTAGGATACTCTCCTCACCCACCTGTGTCGGTTTGCGGTACGGGCACCTTTAATCTCGATAGAAACTTTTCTCGACAGTGTGAAATCAGCTACTTCGCTACTTAATTTCGCTCCCCATCGTACCCCAGCATTATCATGGCGGATTTGCCTGCCTTGACTGCCTCAGTACTTAGCCACACATAACCAACAGTGTGGTTAGCTTATCCTACTGTGTCATTCCATCTCTCAAACGATTATCGGTGGTACAGGAATCTCAACCTGTTGTCCATCACCTACGCCTTTCGGCCTCGGCTTAGGTCCCGACTAACCCAGGGCGGACGAACCTTCCCCTGGAAACCTTGGGTTTACGGCCCGTGGGATTCTCACCCACGTCTCGCTACTCATGCCAACATTCTCACTCCTATACTGTCCACACGTCCTTACGGTCATGCTTCAGCCTGCATAGGAAGCTCCCCTACCTATCATAAATGATATCGTAGCTTCGGTAGTAAGTTTTAGCCCCGGTAATCTTCGGCGCAGGATCACTCGACCAGTGAGCTATTACGCACTCTTTAAATGAGTGGCTGCTTCTAAGCCAACATCCTGGTTGTCTATGCAATCCCACATCCTTTACCACTTAACTTACATTTAGGGACCTTAGCTGACGATCTGGGCTGTTGCCCTCTCGACTATGAATCTTATTACCCACAGTCTGACTCCCAAGTATAAAATAACGGCATTCGGAGTTTGATAATCTTCGGTAAGCGCAATGCCCCCTAGGATATTCAGTGCTCTACCTCCGTATTTCTCAACCTTGAGGCTAGCCCTAAAGCTATTTCGGGGAGAACCAGCTATCTCCGAGCTCGATTGGAATTTCACCGCTATCCACAAGTCATCCCCGAGCTTTTCAACGCTCGTGGGTTCGGACCTCCACGAAATTTTACTTTCGCTTCATCCTGCTCATGGATAGGTCGCTCGGTTTCGGGTCTACGACAGCAAACTTAACGCCCATTTAAGACTCGGTTTCCCTTCGGCTCCGTACCTTAAGTACTTAACCTCGCTACATATCGTAACTCGTTGGCTCGTTCTACAAAAAGCACATCGTCACACATATAAAGTGCTTCGATCGGTTGTAGGCACAGGGTTTCAGGTTCTATTTCACTCCCCTTCCGGGGTTCTTTTCACCTTTCCCTCACGGTACTTCTCCACTATCGGTCACTAGGTAGTATTTAGCCTTGGGAGGTGGTCCTCCCTGCTTCCCACAAGGTTTCACGTGTCTCGTGGTACTCTGGATCAGAACTTGAAAACTTCCATTTTCGTCTACAGGTCTATTACCTTCTACGGAGTAGCTTTCCAGCTATCTTCGACTAATTCCTGTCTTCTTTGATGTTCTGTCCACAACCCCAAAGTCAAAGACTTTGGTTTGGGCTCTTTCCATTTCGCTCGCCGCTACTCAGGAAATCGATTTTTCTTTCTCTTCCTCCGGGTACTTAGATGTTTCAGTTCCCCGGGTTTACCTCCATATACCTATGTATTCAGTATACAGTACTTAACGAAGTTAAGTAGGTTTCCCCATTCGGAAATCTTTGGATCACAGGCTATGTGCGCCTACCCAAAGCTTATCGCAGCTTATCACGTCCTTCATCGGCTCCTAGTGCCAAGGCATTCACCCTGCGCCCTTTGTAGCTTGACCAGTTATTAAA
>NZ_CCAT010000077.1 GCF_000612845.1 Clostridium ihumii AP5 | reverse complement strand
TGGAATGGCAACAGTTTTTTTGACAAATTTTATAAGGTGCAGAACTTCTTTCCGTATGCTATTCCGATTGTCCTTGACAATGAGCCTCCTCGGATGTGACGATCTTCGGCAGGAGCTAACAGTTAAAGTTAGACTGCCTCGCTAGCGTTAGCACATCCGAGCTCATTATCAAGGATTCGCTGCGCCAATCTCTGGTTACGGTAACCAACCGGTGTCTCGTAGCCAAGTGTACCGTGCAACCGAAGGTGGTTCCACCAATTGACATAGTCAAATAACTCCAAATCCAATTGTTGTAAGGTTTCAAATGTGTATTGATAGACAAATTCTACTTTCAACGACTTATAAGTTGATTCAGCTACGGCATTATCAAAAGGACAGCCTTTATGACTCAATGATCGATTGATGTCAAAAGTTGTTAATAATTCATCAATAGCTTGGTTATCAAACTCTTTTCCACGATCAGTATGAAAAATCTCAACCTCTGTCAGAGGTTGTTTGATACGGCTAAATGCTTTTTTTACTAGAACGGCATCTTTATGTTCTCCACAAGAATAGCCGAGAATTTCTCGATTGAACAGATCCAAAATGAAACAGACATAATTCCATTTTTTCCCGACTCGTACATAAGTCAAGTCTGTTACGATCGCTTCTAATGGGTTGTCTCTTAAGAATTTACGATTCAATACGTTTGTCGTTTTGGCTTCATTGCAAGTAGAATGATGTACTTTAAAATAAGCAACAGTATAGCTCGATTTTAATCCTCTATTTTTCATGATTCTACTAATTTTTCGTCGGCTGATCTGAATGCCTCGTTTTGATAAGGCTTTTTTTATTTTTCTTGAGCCGTAGGCCTTTCGGCTGCGGATAAATTCTTCAGCGACTACTTCTTCAAGTTCTGATTCGTCTTTCTTTGGTTTTGATTGATAATAATAGGACTGACGTGATAGACCTAATATTCTGCACATCGCTGATATAGGGTAAAGATGCTTATTCGCATCGATTACTTGTCTCTTCGTCCGAATATCAGCGCTGCTTGCTTTAAAATATCATTTTCCATTTCTAATTGCTGGTTTCTTTTACGTAGTTCTAACAATTCTTTTTGTTCAGGCGTAAGATTATCTTTTTCTTTGAATGAACCACTCGTTTTAGATTGCTTTACCCATTTGTCAAATGCTGAAGCCGTTAGTTCATATTCTCGAATGATTTCTACACGTGGCTTTCCAGCTAAGTAAAGATTGACGATTTGTTGCTTGAATTCTTGTGAAAAAGTTCTTCGTGTTCTCTTAGACATAAAAATTCCTCCTGGTATGTTTTCTTCTAGTCTACACACCTTAATTTTTCTGTCTAGTTAATTGTAGCCTATCCA
>NZ_CCAT010000076.1 GCF_000612845.1 Clostridium ihumii AP5 | reverse complement strand
TATAGAAGTAACAACTCCTGAACCTACTGTTCTTCCACCTTCTCTGATCGCGAATCTTAATCCCTCATCCATTGCTACTTGAGTTATTAATTCAACGTTCATGTCGATGTGATCTCCTGGCATTACCATTTCCATTCCTTCTGGTAATTTGATTGATCCTGTTACGTCAGTTGTTCTGAAGTAGAATTGTGGTCTGTATCCATCGAAGAATGGAGTATGTCTTCCACCCTCTTCTTTTTTAAGTACGTATACTTGACCTACGAATTTTTTGTGTGGGTGTACTGAACCTGGTTTAGCTAGTACTTGACCTCTTTCGATGTCTGTTCTTTGTATTCCTCTTAATAATGCTCCGATGTTATCTCCAGCTTCTGCTTGATCAAGAAGTTTTCTGAACATCTCTACTCCTGTACATACAGTTTTTCTTTTCTCTTCGCTTAATCCAACGATTTCGATTTCTTCTCCAACTTTTAGAATTCCAGTTTCAACTCTTCCTGTTGCTACTGTTCCTCTTCCTGTTATTGTGAATACGTCCTCTACAGGCATTAAGAATGGTCTATCTGTTGCTCTTTCTGGTGTTGGAATATAGCTATCTATTTCCGCCATTAAGTTCATGATACATTCTGTTGCTGCTGCATCTGTTGGGTTTTCTAATGCTTTTAATGCTGATCCTGTTACTATTGGAATATCATCTCCTGGGAAGTCATATTCGCTTAATAACTCTCTTACTTCCATTTCTACTAATTCTAGTAATTCTGGATCGTCTACCATATCTGCTTTGTTTAAGAATACTACTATGTATTGTACTCCAACTCTTGATGCTAGTAGTATGTGCTCTCTTGTTTGAGGCATTGGACCATCTGCTGCTGATACAACTAAGATAGCTCCATCCATTTGTGCAGCTCCTGTTATCATGTTCTTAACATAGTCTGCGTGTCCTGGACAATCAACGTGTGCATAGTGTCTTGTATCTGTTTCATACTCAACGTGTGATGTATTGATTGTGATTCCTCTTTCTTTTTCTTCTGGTGCTTTATCTATTGCTGAATAATCAAACGCTTCTGCATAACCTTTGTTTGCTAGTACTGTTGTGATTGCAGCTGTTAATGTTGTTTTACCGTGGTCTACGTGTCCTATTGTTCCAATATTAACGTGGGGTTTAGTTCTTTCAAATTTTTCCTTTGCCATTTCTAATTCCTCCTT
>NZ_CCAT010000075.1 GCF_000612845.1 Clostridium ihumii AP5 | reverse complement strand
TAAACTTCCTTTGGTTGATTGGTACATTCCAAAAAATGAACCAATAGAACTAAGCAAGGCTATGGGACTGACCTTGCTTGCTCAGTTAATTATCTTATTTAAAAGGGTAGATAAATTATAAAAAGGTAGTTAGCCTATGAGAAGTCTGTCCCTCTTGTTCATTAGTATCTTCAAATAAAAAAATGAAATCTAGCAAGGATACAAACAATTTAAAAAACAGTTGCAATAATTACTATAATAATTTCCAAAATTTATTATATAAAGTTTGCCTAAATAAATTAGATAATAATAATATAAATAAAAAATTAGATGAAAAATAGAAAAAAATAAAGAAAAATGTCGAAATAAAAGATAACAATGGATATATATTAATAATTTCACATAACAATAAAATTTTACTAAAAAATAATTAAAAAATAATTGACAAAAGCAACAAAGTTTGCAAGAATATAAGGTATAAAGATAAGGTAAATATTCAAAATATAGTGTAAAAAACAATATTATTAGCAAAAAGAATATTTAATTTAAAATATGTAAAAAATTTAATGTAATGATAAAATCTCAGTACAAATATAGAACATACTACGGTATGAAATATAGAAAAGATTTTAAATAATCGCTAAGTTTAATTAGTTAAATTTTAAAATCGAAAAACTTAGGATATTTGTGTTAATAAGTATTTCAACCATATGAATCTATGTTCTATATAGTGTTGAGAGGCATTAGATAGATAATTAGGTAGAATACAGATGCCTTTTATAAAAAAATCTAAAACAAAAAGGGGAGTAAACAAAATGAAAAAAAGTTCAAGAGTAATTTCAACATTATTACTTGGTGCTACACTTACATCATTCAGCACAGGCGTATTCGCAGTTGAATCAAAAGAGGTAGTACAAGATAAATTAGCAGGAGCAACAAGATATGAGACTAACTTAGCAGTTAGTGCTAAATGGGACAAGGCTGATACAGTAGTATTAGTAAACTCATATGGTATAGCAGATGCATTAGCAGCTACACCACTTGCTAAAAAAGAAGGAGCTCCAATATTAATAACTGAAGGAGATAAATTAACATCTTCAACAGCTAAGGAAATCGAAAGATTAGGAGCTAAAAAAGTTATCATAGTTGGAGGAGACGGAGTAGTTTCTAATGACGTAGTTAAAGATTTAGAAGCTATGAAAGTATCTGTTGAAAGATTAGGCGGTAAGTCAAGATACGAAACTTCAGCAGCAGTTGTTAAAGCAATGGGTAACGTAGAAAAAGTTGCAGTTGTTAATGGATATGGATTAGCTGATGCATTATCAGTAGCAGCACCAGCAGCATCAAATGATATGGCTATAGTTTTAGCTAGCAAAGATGCTTTAAACAATTCAGAAGATGTTGTTAAAAATGCTAAAGAGAAATATGTAATCGGTGGAGAAGGCGTTGTATCTGAAAGCTTAGCAAAAGAAATCGGAGCTGAAAGATTAGGTGGAGCTACAAGAGGCGAAACTAACGCAGAAGTTTTAGAAAAATTCTACGCTAACGAAGAGTTAGATAAAATATATGTAGCTAAAGATGGTAATCCAAATGAGACAGAATTAGTTGATGCTCTAGGAGCAGGAGCTTTAGCAGGAAAAGAAAACAACCCAGTAGTATTAGCTGGAGCAGCATTAAGTGCTGGACAAGAAGCTTACTTAAAAGCTAGAACAGCAAACGCTGTAGTAGAAGTAGGTAACGGAATAAACACAAACACTGTAGCAGCTATAGTAAAAGCTTTAGAAGTTAAAGACGTTGAAGAAAACGTAGAAGCTAAAATATTATCAGCAAAAGCTATAAATGGTGGACAAGTTGAAATAAAATTCAACAAAGAAGTAGATAAAGATTCAGCTAAAACTGCAGCTAACTACACATTAAAAGGTAGTGAAGATGGAAATATAACAGTTAAAGCTGACAACATAATAGTTAAAGAAGATAACAAAACAGTTGTTGTAACTTTAGACGAAACTGTAGCTAAATACACTAACCAACAAAACATAGATGTTAAAGTTGAAAATGTATTAGCAGCAGACAAAAAAGAAAAATTCCCTAAATATGAAGAAACAGTAAAAATGACTGATACAAAAGTTCCAACATTAGAAGGAATCAAACAAGTTGGACCAAGACAATTTGATTTAACATTCTCTGAGCCAGTTAAAAAAGGTTCTAAATTCGATGTACAAATCAAACAAGGAAGCAACATCTACACAGTAGTAGGATCAGAGTATAACTATGCTGAAAATACTGTAACAATCAAAACAGGAGTAGATTTAGCTGATGGAGAATATAGCTTAGAAATAGCTGAAGGAACATTTGTAGACTTCGTAGGATTAAAATCAGACGAAATAACAAAAACTTTAACAGTTAAAAAAGATACTTCAGCAGTTGCAATGAATGAAGTAACAGTATCAGGAGATACAGCTACTATAAAATTCAACAAGAAAGTAGAAAACTTTACAGATGCTAACGTTAAATTCTACTTAGACTACGTAAATGAGTCTGCTCAATTTAAAGGAACTGTTACAACTGTAGAAGGTTCAACAGACAAAATAGATGTTAAATTTAACAATTTAATAACTCCAGGAAATCACAAAGTAATAGTTAGATATGCTGATGCAGAAGAAACTAAAATAGAAGATTTATGGGGAAATAAATTAGCTGAATCAGAAATGGCTTTCGAAGTTGAAAATGATACAGCAGCTCCAACAGTATCAAAAGTTGAATACAAAAACACAAACATCATTGAAGTAACTTTCGATAAAGATGTTGAAGGTGCAGATAAAGCTGACGCTTACGAATTAAAAAATTCTAAAGGTGAAAAAATAGCTATATCAAGCGTTGCTTACAACACAAATGATAAAAAAGCAACATTAACAGTTGGAAAAATAGAAGGAAATCACACTTTAGTAGTAAAAGCTGACAAAATCACAGATACTACAATAAACAAAAATAAATTAGCTGAAACAAGCTTTGAAATAGCAGCTCCAGATAAAACTGCAGCAACAGTTAAAAAAGTTGTAGTTGGTGGAAAAAACACTAACGAAATGACTATAGAGTATAGCGAAGCTATGAAAACATCTGGAACAGGTTCAGTACTTGATAAATCACTATATGAAGTTCAAGTAACAACTACTACAAGAGCAGCTCAGTGGAAAAACTTAAATGACATAGAAGATGCTAAAATAGAATCAATAGGATCAAATGGTTCAAAAGTTAAAATAACTTTACCAGAAGAAAATGAATTAGATGCAGCAACACCAGTTAAAATTGGACAAGTTCAAGATTTATCTGGAAACAAAGCTGAAATAGGATCAACTACAACAATAGAAGAAACAGTAGCAGATGCTATAGTTATAGAAGATGAAATCAACGTTGTAGGTAGAAACAAAGTTGAAATAATAACAGAAGCTAAAATTAAAGATGTTTCTAAAATCAAAGTTGAAAAAGGAACATTAGCAGGTAGCGACTGGACACCATCAGTAGAAGCTGCTGACGAATTAAAAATAGCTAACTCTGATATAGCTACTACTGAAGAAGGAAAAACAAAATTAACTTTAACATTCTCTAAAGTAGATGGAAAAGATAATTTCACAACTAATCCAACAGGAAACTTAAAAGTTATATTTGCAGATGATGCAGCTGAAACAGATTTAGGAACTACAAAAGGAGTAGAAAAAGTTACTGCAATAGTAGATAAAGTAACTCCAGAGTACGTTAAAGATTCAGCAAAAGCTATAAAAAATGCTGATGAAAAGTTAGAAAAAGTTGAATTTACATTCACTGAAGAATTAGATGCTATAACTAGATACTCATTCGAAGTTGAAGGATTCAAAGTAGTTTCTGCAGCTAAAGTTGGTGAAAAAGTAACATTAACTTTAGACGTTAAAGATCAAGAAGATCCATGTCACTTAGATAAAGTAACAGTAAAACAAGTTGGAAAAATAGCTGATATGGCAGAAAACGAATTAAAAGACTTCTCAGCAGAAGCTAAGGTTTTTGAAGCAGCACCAGCAGCTACAACACTTAAAATAGATTATGCAACTGAAAAAGTAACAGGATTTAATGCATCAACAATGGAAGTTGCGAATGATGCAGCATTTGAAAATAAAATCGCAGACTTTGATGGAACTATAACTCCAGGACAAACAATATATGCTAGAGTTAAAGCTACTTCAAATTCAGAAGTTGGAGCAGTTCAAACAATTGTAGCACCAGCAAGACCAGCAGCACCAGCATCATTAACAGCTGGAGTTTTAAAAATAACAGGAGCAACACCTAGCACAGCTTATGAAGTTAAATTAGCTGATGGAGAATGGGTTGAAAAGACTGCAGATGAATCAGGTGAAATAGCAGTTGAGGCAGCTGGAAATTACAAAGTAAGATTAAAAGCTACAGACAGTGCTTTTACAAGTGAAGAAGCAACTGTAAATTCAGTTACTGAATCTTAATATTATAATTTTAAGTTAACACGATATCCTATTAGGCTTTACTCCCGAAAGGATAGAATTATATAAAAACGACCCCCTATTAAAATAGGGGGTTATTTTTATGTCTTAATTTATATTAAATATATTAGAAAGCAAAGTTATATTATTTCAAATTTTAAAATTATAATTTAAGAAAGTATAAGTTCATATATATAGCATATTTTAGCATCTAAATTAAAATTCATTCATAAATATAAGTATTGACATATAATTTAAATTTAAAATGTAACACATTTAAAGTATTTACATATAAATGATAATTGGCAAGCAGTTCAATAAAAATCAATAACTAATAATATGATAAAAAAAATATAGGTTATTTTAAACTACTATTTAGATTATCTATGTCTAAAATATAAAAAAAGTGAAAAAAAAGAGAGAAAAAGTCGAAAAAGATAAATGAAGCCATCTAATTATTTAAATGAAATCAATTATATTATAAAAAAATAAAAAAATGAAAAAAAGTGAAAAAAATACCTACAAAAAGTTAAAAAAAGGTAAAAAACTACTTAAAAAATTTTAAAATTGGATGTATAATAAAAAACTATAATAGATAGTTGAAATAAATACCATTTAAAATAAAATTTATAGTGTTTAAAAATAAAAATATACATAAAATTACATATATATAATAGAAATTAATAGATAATAATATAAAATTAACCATGGTTTATATTGACAAACAAATTATATAATGTAAAATTATATTGTAATATGAATTAAACCCAAAAATAGGATTAATTTTATACAGTAATAATATATAGTAATAAAATATAAAATTTAGAAATATAAAAGAAAATAAATAATATATAAAGTTGTAATATTAAAGCTAATGCTTTAAAGTACAGATTCTAGCTAAATAATATAGACAGGCTAAGATTTTGTAAAAATTCTCAGCATAATTATGGAACATCAGTGATACATTTTCTAGTTTAAAAGGAAAACTTAAATAAATACTTAATTATTTATAAATAGATGCATGATTTAGTACAAACTGTTTTAGTTTACTAGAATTGTTGTGCTGACTTTATTTTTAATATGAAATTAGTATTCTATTTCAAAAATCTTTTTAAAACAGAAAAAAGAGAGCTATAAAGTTCTTAAAACTAGGATACTGTGTATTAACAATGTTCTATACAATGCTGAGATGCATTAGAGTATTAGACTTAAATATTAATTTTACTAAAAAGAAAAGGGGAGTAAAAACATGAAAAAAAGTTCAAGAGTAATTTCAACACTATTACTTGGTGCTACACTTACAACATTTAGCACTGGTGTATTCGCAGTTGAATCACAAAAAGTTGTAAAAGAGAAATTAGCAGGAGCAACAAGATACGAAACAAACTTAGCAGTAAGTGCTAAATGGGAAAAAGCTGAAACTGTAATCTTAGTAGAAGGATATGCAATTCCAGATGCTCTAGCAGCAACACCACTTGCTAAGCAAAAAGATGCTCCAATACTATTAACTGAAACAGCTAAATTAACAAAAGCAACAGCTGACGAAATCACAAGATTAGGAGCTAAAAATGCTATAATCGTTGGAGGAGAAGGCGTTGTATCTAAAGAAGTAGAAAAAGATTTAGAAGCAATGAACGTAAAAGTTACAAGACTTGCTGGACAATCAAGATTCGAAACTTCAGAAGCAGTTGTTAAAGAAATGGGAGAAGTTTCTAAAGTAGCTGTAGTTAATGGATACGGTGAATCAGATGCTTTATCAATAGCAGCACCTGCAGCTAAAGATGGAATGGCAATAGTTCTTGCTGGAAAAGATGAATTAAAAGGATCAGCAGACGTTGTTAAAAACGCTAAAGAAAAATACGTAATCGGTGGAGAAGGCGTTGTATCTGAAAAATTACAAAAAGAAATCGGAGCAGAAAGACTAGGTGGAGCAACAAGAAACGAAACTAATGCTGCAATACTAGACAAATTCTACTCAGAAAAAGAAATAGAAAATCTTTATGTTGCTAAAGATGGTAACCCAAAAACAACTGAATTAGTTGATGCTTTAGGAGTTGGACCATTAGCAGGAAAAGAAGGAAACCCAGTAATGTTAGCAGGAGCTAAAGCAAGTGCTGGACAATTAGAATACTTAAAAGATAAAACAGCTAAAAAAGTTACAGAAGTTGGTAATGGAATAAACGCTACAACTTTAGCTGACATAGTAAAAGCTTTAGAAGTTAAAGATGTAACTCCAGAACCAAGTGATAAAGCAGAAGTAACTGGCGTTGAAGTATTAAACGCTAACCAAATAAAAATAAACTTCAACCAAAAAGTAGATATAGATAGTGCTGAAACAATAAAAGATCACTATGAAGTTAAAACTGATGAACACAATACTGATTTATTAAATATTAAAAATTACACAAATAAGGATACAGGTGTAGGAGCTAAAGCAGAGGTACAAGAAGATGGAAAAACAGTTATATTAACTTTACCACAAGCTTATACAACTGAATTCAAACACAACCAAGAAACTGTAAAAGTAAAAGTAGAAAATATAATGACAGCTAATAAAAGTGAAGTTATTGAAAAATATGAGAATAAGAAAGTTAAATTATTTGATAACACATTACCAGAATTAAAGGCTGTTAAACAAGTTGGACCAAAAGAATTTGATTTAGTATTCTCAGAGCCAGTAACATCAGATTCGCCTTCAACAATAGTTTCAGCTATAAGAATAGATAATGGTAAATATACTTGCACAGCTAAAACAAGAATAGATAATGATGTTCAAGCTAAAAAAATAGATGCAAATGTAATTAGAATAAAAACAGGATCAGAGGTTAAAGACGGAGAGCATACTTTAACTATAAAGGAAAATAAATTAAGTGATTATACTGGACTAAAACTTGAAGAAACAAGCACAAAATTTGAAGCTAAAAAGAATACAGAAGATGTAACAGCTTCAGTTTATAAAACTTCAGAGAATACAGTAACTTTACAATTTAATAAAGAAGTAGAAAATGCTGAAACAGAAGGAAAAGATAAAAATACTAATGTTTCTTACTACTTAGATTATGAAAATAATACAGGGTATAAAGCTGAAAAAGCTATAATGGAAGATGGAAAATTAGTTCTTAGCTTTAATAGAGATATACCATCAGGAGACCATAAAATACTTGTAGTTTATGGAAATGACAAAAAAGATAAAGTTCAAGATTTATGGGAAAATGAATTAAAAACTAAAGAAATAGCATTTACAGTTGCTAAAGATACAGTTGCTCCAACAGCTACAGTATCTTACAATAAATCTGATAAAGTAATAGAAGTAAAATATAGTAAACTTGTAGATGAAGATGATGCTATAATTACAAGTAATTATAGATTAAAAGATGATAAAGGAAATTATAAAAATATAAAATCTGTTGACAAAAAAGAAGGAAATAATTTAGTTTACAGAATTAAAACTGATGGAGAATTATCAGGAAAATATACATTAACTATAAAGGGAAATAAAATTCATGACACAAGTGTAGAAAGAAATGTATTAGCAGAATCTATATTTGAACTTGATACTTTAGATTCAAAAGCACCATCAATAATATCAATTAGATATGGTGGAGAAAAAGATACTAATAAAATTTATATAGAATTTAGTGAAGCTATGAAAACTGAGGGAGAAGGTTCTATATTAGATAAAACTTTATATCACTTAGAATACGAACAAGATACAAAAACTGACAAAATTGTGAATAAAACTTTAGATGAAATTGAAGATGCTCACATAGACTTAAGAGGAAATAATGCTGTAATTATAACAGTACCAGATACAATTGTAGAAAAAGGTGAAGAAACATTAAAAGTTAAAGTTGGAAGAGTGTGTGATGAAAACAACAACTTTGCTCCAATAAGTGGAATTATCTCAAGTGGTAAAGAAGGAAGTAAATTTGTAAAATCAGATAAGAATGCTTTCTTAGCAATTAATGATAATAAGATAGAAGTATTAAGTGGTGCACAACTTGATGAAAATGATATTTTAAATAAAACTAATAATGCTAATGTTAATATTGTAGATTCTAAAAAGATAGAATTCTATGTAAAAGGTGAAATTACATCTATAGTTCCAGAGTCAATAAAACTTGGAGATAACCAATGTGTAGACGGCGACACAAATGTTGTTAACTTAAAAGTTGCTGAAGGTGAATATGTAAAAGCAACTAAAATAACATTAAAATTTGAAAACAATATTAAAAAAGAAGTAACTACATTAAAATCTATAAAAGATGAAGCTTTAACAACTATATTAAACACAAAATCTTTAGCTGGTAACATTGAAAGCTTAAAGTTAAATGTTGCAGAATCTGAGAAAAAAGTTGTTAAGTATGTAGATGATTCAGCTACAATATTTGTAGATAATAATAAAGTAGCAACTAAAGTAGTATTTAAATTAAATACTGAAGTTCATAATGTAAATGTTGATACATTTAAAATAGGAGATGGAGACTATAAAGTAGACTCAGTTGAATATGCTAATAAAGAAGCGGGTAAAGACGGTAGTGATACAGTAATCTTAAAGCTTGACAAAGAAAGTGTATGTAACGCAGCAGATAAAAATGTTGATATAGATGTTGAGTTAGCAAATCCAATATATGATTTAAATAACAATAAAACAGAAAAAATGGATTCATTCCAAATAGATAGAATAGTAAATGAAGACAAATTCACTGCTGTGAATAATGCTGATACTAAAGAAAATATGAAAATAGCTTTAGAAGCTATGAATATATCATTAGATCCAAAAGTTGAAGGAAAAACTTCAACAGATGTAGCTGAAAAAGTTTTAGCAATTAAAAATGATAAAGAATTTGTGACTGTATTAGACGTTGAAAATGCAGTAGTTAAAGGAATTGAGCAAGTTAAAGCAGACGCAGAAAAAGAAGCAGCAGTAGCAGCAGCAT
>NZ_CCAT010000074.1 GCF_000612845.1 Clostridium ihumii AP5 | reverse complement strand
ATGAACAATTAACAATGAATTATAAAACTGAAGTCTCAGTTTATTTGAATCAATTTTTATGATAATTTGCTAAGCAAATTAGTTTGAAAACAATATAAAAACATAGTTTTTATGCAATTCTATTCATAAATATTAAGAACGAAGTGAATAATATTAACCATCATTGTTAATCGTTAATTGGTTCCAAGCATGATAATAGAATAAACTGTAAGCTTAATAATATCACTTGATAAAGGTGCTATTTAAAATTTGAACTTGGAACCCTATATGATATACTAAAAAAGATTTAAGTATAATTTGCACTAATTTAGTCATTGTAAATTAGTTAGAAATATTATTTTACGTATTGAGGAGTAAAAATATGAAAATTTTAGTAGATGCAGATGCTTGTCCAGGAAAGAAAATAATAGAAGAATTATCTAAGGAATATAATGTACAACTTATATTCTATTGTGATTTAAATCATAGGCTAGAACCAAGTTATGGTGAGGTTGTATATATGGATAGTGGGTTTCAAAGTGTGGATATGAAAATAGCCAATGAGTGTAAAAAAAGTGATATTGTTATTACACAAGATTATGGTGTTGCAGCAATGGTTCTGGCTAAAAATGCATTTGCAATAAATCCTAAAGGAAATATTTACACAAACGAAAACATAGATAAGTTATTATTTGAAAGGCATATAAGTTCAAAAGTTAGAAGAGGTGGAGGCAGAACAGCGAATCATAAAAAAAGAACAGAAGAAGATGATAAAAGGCTTTATAATAGTTTAAAAAGTATTTTAGAAAAAGCAAATTAAATTTGTCTTCTTTTTGATATTTATAGAAATTTATGTTCTATTTTATAAAAAATCAGCGAGAAAATAAACTTTTCTATTTTTTGGAATTATAGTATAATAAATTATAATATTACATGAAAATATAAATTTTTTATTTATATTTTATGAGAGAACTAGAAATTAGAAGTAAGTAACAATATTGAGGAGGAAACGTAATAGATGAATGAAATGAATATTATTACAAATTTAGAAAGTCCTCAAGAAAAAGGCAAAGATATAACTATTAGTATAGAAAATGAAGTAGAAAAAAATTTGACATATAAATTTTTAATAGGCAATGATGGAATGTGGGAAACCATAAAAGGGTTTAGCATTGATAATTTTGCAGTTTGGAAACCTATTATGGATGGAAAATACATAATAATGGTACAGGCTAAAGTTCAAGGAAGTAAAAAACCTTTTGATTATATGTCAAGGAGTGACTTTATAGTAGGAAAAAGAGAAGAAAAATTAATAAAGTCCATTGAAGTAGATAAAAATGAAGTGAAAGTTGGAGAAAAAGTAACAGTAACAGCAAATTCTAATTCAGCATCTATTATGTATAGATATTGGATAAAAGAAAATTCAAAGTGGATTTTAATTAAGGACTACACCGTAGACAATAGTTTATCTTATACACCTAAGTTTAAGGGTGATATGGAGTTTCTTGTGGAATGTAAAAGTATATACTCTAGCAATTTATTTGATGACTTTAATTCTATAAATTTTACGGTATTACCAATATCAAAGTTAGAAATAAAATCTTTAAAATGTATATCACCAGATCTTTTAGTGGATGAAGAACTTACTTTTGAAGTTGAAGCAGACTTTGATGAAAGTAGGGTTATACTATATAAGTTTTTAAAGTTTGATGATATGGGTAACGTTACATGTCTTCAAGATTACTCAACTAGACGGTTAGTAAGTTATAGAGAAAATCATAAGGGTGAATATAAAATATTATGTCTTGTAAAAGATATGTATTCACCAAATGAATATGATGATAGAGCATTAATTCATTATAAAGTATATCCATATAAACCAATTGAACTTTTAAGTTTTACAACGGATTTGAGTTCTCCACAAGTAATAAATAGCAAGATAAATTTAAAAGTAGTTGCATCTGGCGGGAGAGATTTATTATATAAATTTATTGTAGATGGAAATGAAAATTATACTACAAAATTCACCAAAGAAAATAATTTTTTATGGGAGCCAACAAAATCTGGTGAATATAATCTAGAGGTTTATATTAAGGATAGACAATGTGAAGAGAAGTATGAAGTAAAAGATTGCATAAAATTTAAAATAGAAGAAGATTATATAGATAATATAAAAATAGAAGAGATTATTTTAGATAAAAAAAATCAATTACTCATAAATGAACCGGTTGAAATAAGAGCTATTGCTAGTGGTGGAACAAGTTTAAAATATAGTTTTGTAGTTAAAAAAGATGATAAAGTAACAGAAAAAATTGATTATAGCGATAGTAATACTGTATATTTTGCACCAGAAGAAGTTGGAAAATATGAAATAGATATTAGAGTTAGAGATTCAAGATCTAAAAGAGAGTACGATGTTCATGCAATGACATATATTGATTGTTATGAATATATACCTGCTAAAATTGATTATGTCTTAACAGATAGTAAATCAAAGTATTTAATTGGTGATGAGATAACATTAGAATGTATTTGTGAAAATACATTAAATACACTTATAAAGTATAATATAAAAATAAATAATCATGATGTTGAAAAAAGCGAATATTTTGAAGAAAAAAAATTTAAATTTATACCACGTTGTGGAGGTAAATATATAGTAGATATTATGGCTAAAAATAAAGCTAGTACGGATGAATATGATTATAAAAAAACAATGATATTTAATGTACTAGAAGGAAATCCAATTTCAAATTGTAGCATAGGTTATGATAAGGATATTTTTAAATGCAATGAGGGTATAAATTTTAAAGTGAATTGTGATGGTGGAAAAGACGTTATATATGAATTTTATTTAATGGAAAAAGGTGAATGGAATTTAATACAAAGATATAGTAAAAAAGATTATTACACATTTATTCCATTTAAAAAAGGATTTTATAAAATCTTAGCATTAGTAAAAAGTACAAATAAAAAGATAGCATATGAGGATTATGATTTATTAGAATTTAAAGTCAATCAATAAAATACAGATAGATTAGTTAAGGCATATAGTTATTTATTTAGAGTTATAGAAAAAAAGCATGTGAAAACATGCTTTTTTATTTTGTATAGAATCGATTAAAAAACACAAAATTCCATATATTTAATAAATTACATATTGATATGTATAAAGATTAGAAAAAAAATGTCGAAGTTTATATAAGGAATATATTATAATTAATTTAGTAATAGTATGATGTAAAATGACTAAAATATATATAATTTTTTTTATATGGAGGTGCAATTAAATGCCAAATGGTGTAAATGGAACAAGTAATGACGGGCTAAGTTCAATGATGCAAATGATGATGGTAAGCAAAATGATGCAAGGCGGCAATAGTGAAAGTGGTGGAAGCTATAATATAGCATTTGCTAGTTTGCTAAGTGCCATGAAAGAAAAGAATTTAGCAGAAAATAAATATGAACATAATTTAAGTAATAATGGAAATAGTGGTTTAAACAATATCATGAATATGGTTTTAAGACCAAACTATAATTTAGAAGATATATTAAGTGGTAATAGTAATTTAAATTTAAATAGTGATAATAAAACTATAGAAAATGAAATAAAAAAGGCCTCTCAAAAATATGGAGTAGATGAAAAGATTATAAGAACTATAATAAAAATAGAATCAAACTTTAATCCTAATGTTACTTCATCTGCAGGAGCAAAAGGCCTTATGCAATTAATGCCAGAAAATATAAATCACTATGGTGTTAATAATCCTTATGATATAGCTGAAAACATAGATGCAGGGACAAGACATATAAAAGATTATATTCAAATGTACAATGGAAATTTACAAATGGCATTAGCTGCGTATAATTGTGGACCGGGAACAATGTCAACAAGAGGAGTTACTAGTATAAGTGATTTTCATAAATTGCCATTAGAAACTCAAAATTACATACAAAAAGTTAAAAAATATTTAGGATAGTTAATAAATGAGAGATGTAAATCTCTCTATTTTTTTGTTTTATGTTAATTTATAGCAACATAGATAAATTAAGAAAAACTTACATAAAAAACATAATATACATTCAAAAGAAAGAATAAAAAGTAAAGATGGAATTTTTAGAAAAATTTAAAAACAAATTGACTTTTTATTTGAAAATTATTATAATATTAATTAAATAAGAAAAAAGAAAGAAAAATCATCAAAAACACAAAAGAAAAAAGTAGAAAAAACTCGAAATGATATTATAAGATAATAAGAGCAAAAATCGGAATTATCAATTAATTAGATTTTAAAATAGTCTAATATTCAATAGCAATTTTATTAACAACATATACGATAGCTAAGCAATAGATTTAAAAGGACAAGCTATTAAACTTTTATTATGTTAAAATGTATATCATTTATATAAAATGCTTTATGTGTTTGAGATTGAACAATTCTTTCAGGATGAAAGGAGTGTCTTTATGAAAAAGAAAAAGTTTCAATTTCCTTCTGCCTATACTATATTGTTAACGTTAACACTAGTTATAGGTATATTAACTCATTTTGTGCCTGAGGTTATACCAGCTAAAGTATCAGATGTAGTATTAGCACCTATGAATGGTATGGTTGGTGTAAGAGATGATGCTGTTCATTCAGCAGTGCAAGAGGCTATGCAAAATGAAGGTACAGAAAAAGCACTTGAAGTTTTAAGAGAATCAGAAAACCAGTACATAAACATGTATAATGCCGGATCATTAAAAGGAGCAATAGATGTTGCGTTATGTACTATAATTATAGGTGGTTTCCTAGGTGTTGTAACTAGAACAGGAGTTCTAGATGCAGGGGTAGGGGCAATAGTAAAAAAACTAAAAGGAAAAGAAATATACTTAATACCAGTAATAATGATTTTATTATCAATTGGTGGTACTGCATGGGGAATGTGTGAGGATAGTTTAGCATTCTATGTAATTATTACAGCAACCATGATAATGGCTGGATTTGATAGTGTAACATCTGTTGCAGCTATGATATTAGGTGCAGGAACAGGAGTTTTAGGATCAACAATAAATCCATTCTGTATAGGTGCAGCAGTTGCAGGTGCAGAAGCTGTTGGAGTATCAATAAACCAAGGAACAGTAATAGGACTTGGAATAGCATTATGGTTTACAACATTAGCAATATCAATATTCTTTGTAATGAGATATGCTAAAAAAGTAAAAGCTGATCCAACTAAATCATTAATGACTGAAGAAGAACGTAAATTAGCTAAAGATCACTTTGTAAAAGAGCAAACAGAAGAACATACATTTACAACAAGAAAGAAAATATGCTTAGCATTATTTGGTTTAACTTTCTTAGTAATGGTTATTGGTGTAGTTCCATGGGAGAATTTTGGAATCAACTTCCTTGCTGAAAATACAGGAGCAATAACAGGAACATATTTAGGAGCATGGTACTTTAATGAAATAACTATATGGTTCTTAATAATGTCTATAGTAGTAGGAAAAGTTTATGGATTAAAAGAAAAAGAACTTATATCTGCATTTATGAAAGGTGCAGAAGAAATGATAGGTGTTGCATTAATAGTTGCAGTATCTAGAGGTGTATCTTTCTTAATGACAAACTCAGGACTTGATTTATTTGTTTTAGATAAAGCAGTAGGAGTATTAAATGGAGTATCAGGAATAGCATTTATAAATATAACATATATGATATTTATGGGATTAGGATTCTTAATACCATCTACATCAGGATTAGCATCTGTTACAATGCCAATCTTCGCTCCATTAGCACAAAGATTAGACATAGCACCAGAACTTGTTATATCAGCATTCTCAGCTGGATCAGGTATATTAAACCTTGTAACACCAACATCAGGAGTTATAATGGGTGGACTAGCTATAGCAAAAGTTGAATATTCTACATGGCTTAAATTTGTAGGAAAAGTATTACTTTGTATATTCATAGCAACATGTCTAATTTTATCAGTAGGAATAATGATACTATAAAATAGAAGTTTGAATGATTAGAAGAGAGAAGATAGGAATGAAAGCATAACATTTGTGTTCATTACAAATTTAGAAATAAATTTTTATAAATATCATCTCTCTTCTTTTTATACATAAAATTATAAGAAAAAGTAAGAGTGTGACTAAATATAGTAAATTTCCAAGGAAATATAAGATTTTTAGGGATAAGGAATTAGTATAATAAAAAGGAGAGAAAATAAATGAGTTTAATGGGATTAATGGGTTCTATATTTTTTACATTTATGGCAGTATTGCTATTTGGTAGAAAAAGAGTTGGAAACAGTTATATAAGATATGGAATATTAACATTTATATTTATTTTAAGTTATGGATTAACACCATCAGTTCCAGAAAAAATGCAATCACTTACAATATTTGTTGGATTTTCAACTATGCTTATTTTAATTGGATTAACATTTGGATTGTTTGTTAAATTAATAAATAAAAGTGATAAATCAGCTACAGTGCTATCTATAACAGCATCATTAGTATTGATGATATTAATGTTTAATGCAAGAGGATATTTAAATTATATGTATATCCCAGTATTAATGTATTTAATACAAGGAAAATTTAATGAAAAAATAAAGAAAGATCTTGAAAATGAGAATTTTAATTTAAGTTTTAAAGAAAGAATGAGGAGACAATAATTATGAAAGAGCAGATAAAAGCCAAAGTTCAAGAAAATAAAAATGAGATGATAAATTCTATTTGTGAGAGTGTAAGAATTCCAAGTGTTATAGGAGAATCAATTGATGGATGTCCATTTGGAAAAGATATAAATGATTCATTAGAACATACATTAAATTTATGTAAATCTTTGGGATTTAAAACTTATAGAGATAAAGAAGGTTATTATGGATATGCAGAAATAGGTGAAGGTGAAGAGCTTGTTGGAGTTTTAGGGCATTTAGATGTTGTACCAGCAGGAGATGAAGCAGCTTGGAATGTTAAACCATTTGGCGGTGAAATAATAGATGGAAAATTGTATGGAAGAGGAACTCAAGATGATAAAGGTCCAGTAATAGCTGCAATATATGGATTAAAATCACTTTTAGATTTGGGAATTAAACTTAATAAAAGAGTTAGATTTATATTTGGAACAGATGAAGAAACGCTATGGAGAGACATGGCTAAATATAATGAAAATAATGAGGAAATTCCAAGCTATGGATTTACTCCAGATAGTGTATTCCCATGTGTAAATGCAGAAAAAGGATTATTACAAGCTATATTAAAATCTGAAAAGGGTTCAGCAGTAACACTAAAAGCAGGAGAAGCATTCAATGCAGTTCCAAGTAAAGCTATTTATAATAGTATAAAATTAGAAGAGGTTAAAAATGAACTAGATAAATTAGGATTTGAATACAAAGAGGAGAATGGAATAACTGTAATAGGTAAAAGCGTTCACTCACAAGCAAGTGATAAGGGAATTAATCCTATAAGTAGATTATGTATAGCATTTAAAAATTTGGGTATATCTTCAAATGCTATAGATTTTATAGCAAATGTTATAGGTGAAGATGCAAATGCTAATAACATACTTGCAAATTGTGAAGATGTTTCAGGAAAACTTACATTTAATATAGGGAAAATAGATTTAAATGAAAGTGAAGAAAAAATATATATAGATGTAAGAATACCAGTTACTATTAAAAAAGAAGAATTAGTAAATAACTTAATTGAAAAAGCAAAAGAGTTTGATTTAGACTATGAAGAATATGATTGGACAAACCCAATCTATATAGAAAAAGATCATTTTTTAGTAAAAACGTTAAGAAAAGTTTATGAAGAAGAAACAGGACTAGATTCTACACCATTATCATCTGGTGGGGCAACATATGCTAGAGCTATAAAAAACTGTGTAGCATTTGGAGCAATTTTCCCATTTGGATTAAAAACTGAACATCAGCCAAATGAATATGTAGTTGTAGATCACATGGTAAAGGCAACTGAAATATACGCATTAGCACTTTATGAATTAACTAGATAACGTAATAAATATATGGACATCTTCAAATTTTAATTTAAAGATGTCCATATTTTATTATAAATTTAAATAAAAATTTGAATTCTAATTACTAAATTGGTAAAATCTAAACTTAGAGTGAAAAATAAAAGGTATATAGGAAATCAAGTTTAAAAATTGAGTTATACATTTTAAAAATGTAAAATTAACATTGTAAATTAATAAGTGTATAAAATAAAATATTAGCTTGAAAACTTATATGAAAGGAGTATGTTATGGAAAGATTAGATAAAGTTCTTGCTAATTTAGGATATGGTAGTAGAAAAGAAGTGAAAGCTCTTTGTAAAAAAGAAGAGGTAATAGTAAATGGTGTGCCAGTAAAAGATAGTAGTATGAAGGTTGATACAGAAAATGATGTTATAGAAGTTAAGGGTGAGGTTTTAAATTATAGGGAATTTATATATTTACTTATGAATAAGCCAGATGGTGTTGTAAGTGCAACTTTTGATAATTATGATGAGACGGTTATTGATTTGTTAGATGAAGAATATAAGGCATTTAAGCCATTTCCGGTTGGAAGATTAGATAAAGATACAGTGGGATTACTTCTTATTACTAATGATGGAGAATTAAATCATAAATTAATATCTCCTAAAAATCATGTAGATAAGGTTTATTATGCAGAGATAGATAAATGTGTTACAAAAGATGATGCTAAAGCATTTGAAAGAGGAATAACTTTAGATGATGGTTATTTATGTATGCCAGGAAAATTAAATATTTTAGAGGCAGATGAAAATGGATCACGTGTAGAAGTTACAATTCAAGAAGGAAAGTTTCATCAAGTTAAGAGAATGTTTGAATCATTAGATAAAAATGTAGTTTATTTAAGAAGAATAAGCTTTGGCCCAATAAAAATAGATGAGTCTTTAGAAGAAGGCGAATTCCGTGAGTTAACAGAGGAAGAAATTAACATATTAATGAATCTAAAATAGAATAATGAAAAAAATGTCGTAAAAGATTAGTTGAAAAATAGAAATAATAGAGAAAATTCTAAAAATTTCACAAATTATCAATAAAATTAGCTTATTTTGTAATTTTTTTAACAATTTTACTTGAATGTAAGTTAAAAATATAATATAATAAAAGTGCAAAATAAATAAAGAGATATATAGCCCCCTTTTTATTTATTTCATAATAGCCCAACCCCAAGGGCTGTTATATATTTATTGCATGTAAATTATATATTTAATTTACTAAAAAACTTCTAGAATTTATTCTAGAAGTTTTTTGTTTTACATTTAGATAAAAAATTAAAATAATATCAATATTTATATACTTTTGTGTGTATAATTAGAATAAGTGAAATTATATTTTATGTTTAAGGATAAGTATGTATGTCCATAATTTTCAATGTATAAATTAAAATGATATTTTGGAACATATATATAAGAAACTAATTTGTATATTAATTTATTTGCACTTTATACTGGAGTTAAGTATAAAGTAATAAAAAAGTAAATTTAAAATAGATTTTATAACATATGATAGAATTGAATAAATTAAAGATAGTATAAGGTTTTGATGTTTTAGTAAAAACATTGTTAAGGAGGAGATTATGAATATAAGAGAAGTTTTGTTAAGCTTCATGAATGAACCAGCGTATAGACCTATGATGGTTCAAGAATTAGCTAAAATTTTTGGTATAACTAAAAGAGATATGAAAGATTTTCAAAAAATAATAGATAGTATGGTTCAAGATGGTCAAATTGCAAGTAATGAATCAGGAAGATATGGAATAACTAGCAACATGGGTTTAGTAACAGGTATATTTCAATCACATCAAAAGGGATTCGGTTTTGTAATATTGGAAGAAGATAAACCAGATATATTTATACCAGCATCAAATGTAAATACAGCAATGAATGGAGATAAAGTATTAGTTAAAATTTTAAAAAATGAAAACAATGGTAAAAAGTGTGAAGGATTTATAGAGAGTATTATTGATAGAAAAAATAAAACAGTTGTAGGATTATATCAAGACAGTAAAAGTTTTGGATTTGTAGTTCCATCAGATAATAAAATGACAAAGGATATATTTATACCAAAGGGAAAAAGAAATGGAGCTAAGACAGGTCAAATAGTTGTAGTAGAAATACTTAAATGGCCAGATGAAAATAAGAAAGCAGAAGGTAAAATTATAGAAGTTTTAGGATATAGTGATGAAAGAGGCGTAGATATCTTAACTGTAATTAGAAAGTTTAATCTTCCAGAAGAATTTCCTTTTGCAGTAGAAAAAGAAGCTGTTGAGATAGATGAAAATATCAATAAAGATGAATATAAGAGAAGAAGAGATTTAAGAGACTTAAAAATAGTTACTATTGATGGTGAGGATGCAAAAGATTTAGATGATGCAGTATCAATAGAAGTTCTTGAGAATGGAAACTATAAATTAGGAGTTCATATTGCTGATGTATCACATTATGTTAAAGAAAATTCTAATTTAGATAAAGAAGCCTTTAAAAGAGGAAATTCAGTATATTTAATTGACAGGGTTATACCTATGTTACCTAGAAAATTATCTAATGGTGTATGTAGTTTAAATCCAAGAGTAGATAGATTAACTTTAAGTTGTGTTATGGAAATAGATCATAATGGAAAAGTTGTTGATCATGAAATATTTGAATCTATAATAAAAACTAATGAGAGAATGACATATACAGATGTAACAAAGATATTAAGAGATAAAGATGAAGAAACTATAAAGAAATATGATTATTTACTTGAAGAGTTTCAAAATATGGAAAAGTTATTTAATATTTTAAATAAGAGAAGAATGGACAGAGGAACTATAGATTTTGAATTTGAAGAAGCAAAAATAATATTAGATGATAAGGGAAAACCTGTAGAGATAGAACCTTATGAAAGAGCTGTATCAAATAGAATTATAGAAGAGTTTATGCTTGTTGCAAATGAAACAGTAGCGGAGCATATGTTTTGGTTAAATGTTCCTTTTGTTTATAGAATTCATGAAGATCCAAATGAAGAAAAGCTTATGAACTTTAATGAATTTGTACACAATCTAGGATACTTTGTAAAACATACAGGTGAAATTCATCCAAGGGTTCTTCAAGAAATTTTAGAAAAAGTAAAAGGTAAAAAAGAGGAACATGTAGTTAGTAGATTACTGCTTCGTTCCATGATGAAAGCTAGATATGCACCACAATGTACAGGTCACTTTGGATTAGCTGCTAAGTATTATTGTCACTTTACTTCACCAATTAGAAGATATGCAGATTTAACTATTCATAGAATAATTAAAGAATATTTAAATGGTGGAATTAGTGATAAGAGAGAGAAAAAACTTAATAAAATAGTAGATAAAGCATCTAATCAGGCATCAGATACAGAAAGAATAGCAATAGAAGCTGAAAGAGAAGTTGATGACTTAAAGAAAGCTGAATATATGGCAGATAAAATTGGCGAAAAATTTGAAGGGATTATTTCATCAGTTACAAATTTTGGTATATTCATAGAATTACCAAATACAGTAGAAGGTCTTGTTCATATAACTGATTTAAAAGATGATTATTATATATATGATGAAAAAAATATACAACTTATGGGTGAAAGAACTAAAAACATATACAGATTAGGTGATGATGTTAAAGTTGTATGTACTAGAGTTAGTATAGAAAATCGTGAAGTTTACTTTGAAATTGTAGAAGAAAAAGATGATGAAGAAATAGAAGAATAAATATATAAAATAAGGCATAAAATGACTCAAATAGCATTTTATTGCCTTATTTTTTATGTGGAAAATTAATTTTATTTTATATAGCCAATTGTATTTGTTGTGCATATGATAAAGTGTAGCTATATAGAGAAAAAACGATATTCTTGTATAGTTTTGTTTAAATAATAATATTTATGTAAATAAAAATATAAGGTTTGAATTATTATTTTAAACCTTATATTTAGTTAATATAGCTATAAATAAATATAAGATAAGGTGAAGTATATGGCTAATAATCTTATTTTTAATAATGTTGCATCTAGGTTAATGGTTATGGCAAACGGTGTAGATAATACTGGTGTAGCCCATCCATTATTAACAGATAATACTGGTAATTTACAAGTTAGTATACAAAACACATCAGTATCAGTAACTGGAACAGTTTCTGTAGATGGAACAATACCTGTAACAGGTAATTTATCAATAACTGGAACAGTACCAGTGACAGGCACAGTACAAGTAGCGAGTGGAAGTATAGCAGTTAGTAATACACCATCAGTAAATGTAGCAAATACAGTACCAGTAACAGGTACTGTACAAGTAGCAAGCGGAAGTGTAGATATAACAAATACGCCATCAGTAAAAGTAGATAATACAGTATCAGTAACAGGTATAGTACAAGTATCACAAGTAACACAAGGTACAGTAACAGTAGCAGGTGGAAGCATAGCAATTAGTAATGC